>NZ_AP023054.1:1810842-2414456 GCF_019703835.1 Thaumasiovibrio subtropicus
GCGATTTAGCACAAATCGCATCGGACTCAGCGGCGCGTTCATCGGTATAAGTCGCACAAAAGCCTTCGAACTTGGCAATGGCTTTAAGGAAATTCTCGTAAGTGTAAGCAGCATCGCGCTCCGGGAATAAGTAGTCCCACTTTGACTGGTCGATCATCTCTTCAACGCGACGGACATTCTCAGGATTTCCTGCCGCTCCGGGACGCACCGCTTCAACAATGGCATTGTCACGCGTTGCGATAGATGCTCTCACCGCGTCAAACTCTGGAGAGTCTGTCAGCTCCGCTTCTTTGTTAGCAAGGAACTCAGCGCTCATGATGTAAGAGCCATCCGGATTCTGGCCTATGATACCGTTATCTGAATCCTCAGGAGGCGGTGTAGAGCCATCACCACCATCAGAGCCATCGCCTTTATGATCCCAAACCCCTGTACCATTTTCCGCGTTAGGCGCTTCACCTTGCGTCCACCATTTTGCTTCATAAATGCTGCTCTCGTAGTAGACACGATCGCCCGCGACATACACTTTACTGTCGTCATAGGCTGGCGCACTCTCGGGAGGTAGATAAATAGGTGGCTCAATCGGCGGCTCTGACGGAGGCACATTCGCCCCGACATACTCCCAGACACCCGTTGGGTTTTCGCTGACAGGTGGTTCATACTGTGTCCACCATTTCGCTCGATAAACATCGCCTTGATAAACAACCTGATCCCCACCCACATACACCGCACTGTCGCTGTAATTAGGATAACTCGCAAACGCCGAAACAGACATGCCGATTGCAGAGACAACAAACGCTGAGTTCAGCGCACTTCCGAAACGGAACATAAATAACTCTCCTTGGAAAACAATTTGTTATTACCAAGCCTAATTAAATTACGTCAGCGTTTCGTCAATAAGTTGGCTATGACGTGAGCAAACAATCAGTAAAATACGCTTTATTTTCAGTAAATTAGACGCTGGTTCAGGGGAACATTTTGTTACAACTCCTGTTCCCCCTTTTCCTAGCGTGAGGTGGGTTCCAACTTGAGCCCCATTGGAATCGTTTTGAATAATCGCTCATCCATGAGTTTCAGCGGTAATTGGTAGTGCGGTTTAAAGGCCATTTTCGCTAATACATCTCGCTCAAGATCAACCCCTGGCGCAATTTCAATCAGTGTCATACCCAGCTCTGTTAACTGAAATACCGCACGCTCTGTGATATAGAAAACTGGCTTATTATGCTTCATCGCGCGACGGCCGCTGAAGGTGATTTGTTGGACTTGCTCAACAAACTTGAGTGCCTCACCATCACGATGGATAACGAGTTTTCCCTCTTGAACTTGAATATCTTGTTTCCCAGCCGTAAAAGTGCCACAAAAATACACCGCTTTGGCATTCTGTGTGATGTTGATAAACCCACCGCAGCCGGCGATTTTGCTACCAAAGCGTGACACATTGATGTTGCCATGGATATCGCATTGCGCCAGACCAAGAAATGCCTGATCAACACCACCGCCATCATAGAAATCGAACTGTTGATCTTGAGTGATAATGGCATCAGGAAATGCACTGGCACCAAAGCTTAAACCACCAGAAGGCGCACCGCCTATGCCTCCGGGTTCAACGGTCAGTACAAAGTCATCGATGATACCCTCTTCTTCCGCCACGTTAGAGATCACCTCTGGTGCACCTATCCCTAGATTTAAAACGGCATTAGATTGCAAAAATAGCGCAGCTCGACGGGCAATCACTTTCTTTGGGTCTAAGTCTCGATGAACATGTTGATGTGAATGACGCTCTCCAAGTCCGACATACGCTTCATTGTATAACTCCGCAAATGTCTGCATGTGTTCTTCCGCTTGATGCGCAATCACGATGGCATCGACAAGAATACCGGGGATCTTGACGGTATGCGGCGACAACTCCCCCCGGCCTACCATGCGCTTTACTTGCACAATCACCTTCCCGCCATTGGCTTTTACTGCTTGTGCTGCGGCTAAGTTTTCAACCACCAAGCACTCTTCTTCCATGGTGATGTTGCCTTGAGGATCTGCCGTCGTGCCGCGAAGAAGCGCGATATTAAGGTCTAAGCGGTGGTAGAACAGAAACTCTTGGTCTTCTATTTCGATCACTTTGACCAAGTCGTCTTTAGATATGGCATTGATTTTGCCCCCTTCGATGCGGGGGTCGACAAAGGTATCTAAGCCAACATGAGAATAGGTGCCGGGTTTACCCGCCGCACTATCTCGCAGCATATGAGAAATAATACCCTGCGGTAAGTTATAGGCCTCGCACTGTTCATCTAAGGCCAGTTGTTGGAGTTTGGGCACCAAGCCCCAATGACCGCCAATCACGCGTTTAATCATGCCAGGAAGCGCAAAATGATTTGCTGCTTTGCCTTCGCCATCACCTTGACCAGCAGCAAAGACCAAGGTCAGTTGTCTGGGGTGGCCACTTTTTTCAAACCGTTCTGCTGCCGCTTTCGCCAAGCTTTCCGCGACAACGGACCCGATGAATCCCCCTAAAAAAACGCCATCACCGTCGTTGATCATCTCGACCGCTTCAGGCGCGGACATGACTGGCTTTTCCAATGGAACACTCCTTGTTCTTCCACTTGTCATCGAACATTCAACGTTGAGTATAGATGTTGATCAGGAGGCAATATTCACCGAGATCACATTAACAGAAATTTAACAGCAGGCGTGGTTAGAAAAATAGGCGGGTCAGCAAGGCGAAACTGAAGTTCAAGACTCATAGAGCTCTAGCGGCAGGCCATCAGGATCAGCGAAAAAAGTAAAACGGCGTTGTGTATATTCATCCACCCGAATAGGCTCACAAGCCACACCGCGAGCAACCAACTTGGACACCACTGCGTCGATATCTTCGACACAAAATGCGAGATGGCGTAAGCCTTGGGCTTCTGGATAGCTCGGACGCGAAGGCGCAAGCGGAAAGGAAAACAGCTCTATTTGACTGCCATCGGGTAATGCAAGGTCGAGTTTGTAGGAATCACGGGCTTCACGATAGACCTCATGAACGATGTCCAATCCGAGAACTTTCGTGTAGAAGTGTTTCGATCTCGCGTAATCAGAACAAATTATCGCGACATGATGAACGCCCTTTAACATGCTACTTATACCCCGTGAGCTCCATAAACCCTTGGCCTTTATGGCTACCTTCAAAACTCACTAGCGCTTCCCAATAGGCGATCGCGAAAGGCAAAGAGTCATACGCTTTTGATGCGGTAACCGTGAGCTTAATGCCGAGCTTATCGACCTGAACTCCCCATACCATCGGCCACAACGTCCCATCAACACGATGATAGCGCACTGGCAGCAATCGAATGTCTTCATGCTGAAGATGGTACGTCTTTTCCTTAGTCATCAATGCACCAATGTAATGGTGTGATTTACCTTGGCGAACGCGAGACACCATTAGTTTTTCGTCATCTGATAGGTGGAGCGCAAACCAGTCCCAACCCAGCTCGGCGCCCGGTACTAATTGGTCAGAACTCCACTCTCTGTCATACCAACCTTGCCCTTCGACCTGATAGTGAAAACCACGCCACGAAATGTTACCGTCGATAGCGAGGTGTGGATGAGAAAAGTAATGCGATGCAAGGTCGCCATTGGCGGTCTTTTGGCTATACCCCTGATCCCCTTGTGGGACCGCTTTTCCTAAATCAACAATATCGAGATGGGCAGAGACATTCTCTTCTTCAATGGTCAGCTGGCCCGGAAAAGGAGATTGATCTGTTCCCTGCCAAAGCCAGTTGTCAATCCACATTTCAAAGGGCTCACTTTGCACCTCTGCTTGCCCAATCCCACCACGCGCAAAACGTTGCAGGGCTATTTGATTTTCGCGCCCAGATAAAACGAAATGTGCCATATAGCGTTGAGGACTGTCCCAACCGGTATCCGATTTGGACGATGAGGCATAGCGAAAGAGTGTCCATTGAACACCCCACTGATTTCCTTTGTCGTCGTTTAGATTGGCAGTGAAATACCACCATTCATTACGAAAACCCAAATGCGCACCATGATCGCGAGGTAATGTGACGGGATTATCTCGACTGACACGCTCAAACCCTTGTTGCTGCGTGCCGACGCTATCAAGCTGGGCAACAAACCCTGTTGCTTTTGACTCTTCTAGACGATAGTGAATACCGAAGCCAACGGCGGCGACAACGCTGGTAGATAGCAACAAGGTTTTCTTCATTGAGCCTCCCGGAATGAACGAATTGCTGAGCGCCTCACTAACCTCACAACGGGCCATCCCCCAGCCAACAACAACGAGAGCAGTGAAATACCTAATATAAATCCGTATTGCAGTGGGAATAAAATGAGGTCCATAGTCCACCCGAAGGAGTGCATTAAGATGCGCTCAATCAACAGATAAGCCAGTGTGATCCCTAGCGGTAAGGCGATAATAGCGGTCAGTAAACCTATGACTAACAACTGCCCACCCCCGAGTAGTACCAACTCCTTACCCGACATCCCCATGCAACGCAGTAGTGAAAACTGCTTGGCTCGCGACAGCTCGCCTGCGGTTGTGGCAAAAAAGAGTCCCGTTACCGCAATAATCAGTGTGAGCGCCCCCAGTGCATCCGTCACTTTGAAGGTGTGCTCAAAGACTTTCATGGCTTGCTCAAGTAACGCATGTTGATTGATGGTTTGGCCATCATTGAGATTAAAACGCGCTTTAAGCGACTGTGTAATGGGGTGAGAGACGCGATCATCACTCAATAAAATCGCTAACCCCACTCTTCCTTGCGCGCCGTACGTTTCTTGCCAGCGTTTATGCGGTAGCATCACCTGCCCATAGGGATTACCGTAATCGTAATAAATGCCTGCGATGTGCCATAGGCCTTCAAATGGCGCGGGTAAGTGGACCGTTTGCCCCGGCTTCCAGTCCCACTTTAGCGCCAGTGATTCGCTGACCAAGACGCTACGGCCACTGTGAAATTCAAACCAAAAATCGGGTGCGGAGACTTTCATCGTAATGGCTTCACGCTCGGCCCGACTTGTGCCAACACTGATCGCCTGCAGCACACCCTGTTCACTATTGGTTTCTGTTACCCATTGCCACCATACATCCTGAACGCCATTTTGCTGACGTAGCCAACGGCTGATCTCTTCCGCTTGTGAAGGGTTTGGGCGTACATAGATGTCAGCAACGATGCGTGCCTTCAACCAGTCTGAGGTTGCCTCTCTAAAGCTACCGACCATGGTATCCATACCAATATTGGCAGCAATCGCCAACATGAATGCCATCGAAGCCACACCACGATAACTCAAACTCGCTGCGGCATCGGTGAAAAACCAGCGCAGTTTGGGACTCGGCAAAAGCAGAGCAAGCGATGAGAAAAGCAACCAGATGAGATACGGCATGATTAACGCAGCCGAAAGCAAGGTTAAGCCAATCAGCACAAAACCCGATGCCTCAGTCGCGGGCTGTTGGTAAACCACCAACGCAACCAAGGCTAACGCAATCGACATTAAGGCTTGCCAACGAAACTCTTTTCCGCTGAAGCGATGCAAAGACAACTGACGAGACAATCGTGCCGGAGGCGTGCGGAGCAAGCGAACCATTGGCCAACCACAGGCGCAAATCGTCCCCACAAAGGCGACACCAATACTGGAAACTCCCCATTGCCAATGCCATTCCACCCGGCTCTGTACTAATGCACCATAAAGGTCACTCAAGGTGTTGGCGACAGAGGGCATCAATTGATTAGCAAGGAATAACCCGAAAATATTGCCACTGATCACCGCAATGACTAGCCATGTCATCACTTCAACCGTCAATACTGCAAAGATCTGACGCCCTGCTACACCAAGTTGTCGCAGTTGACCTATTAACGGTTGGCGCTGCGTAAAGCTCAACGACATTGCTTGAAAGAAAATAAACATACCCACCACGAAGGCCAGTAACCCCATGGCTAACAAATTACTGTGGAACGCGCGCGTCAAGGGTGCCAGCTTATCCCCGGTGCGTATCTCGAATCGCAGATAATCAGGCAGAAAGGCGTTAAGCCTAGCAAGCTGCTCATCGGTCATTTCGCCGCACGCCACTGCGGATAATCCGCGGGCATGGTTGAGCGACTTCACCATAGAAATGTCGGTGATCAGACGGGCGCCACCGAGCAGGTTATCACTGACAATCTGGAATGGGCCTATCTCTCCCCGGTTGGTGACAAGATACTGCCCCGATTCAATCTGCAAAAAACTGGCATAGCTATGGCTAATAAGAATGGGATAAGGCGATTGAATCAATTCTGCTGGGTTAAACTGGGCGGTATTGACAGAAGGCATGTTCAATAGCGCGACAGGATCTAGGCCGAGTATTTCTAGCACGTGCCCCTCAGACGACACTATAGTCCGTTCCAACGGCACACATTGTGAGAACCCTTCGCGGCGCATCGCAATATAGGTCGCGTCTTCGACACGCTTGCCGAGCTGCTTGTTAACGACGTAATAGGGGAAAGGATTGTTTAGCATTTGCGCATTTTGGGTGTAACTCAACCGCGCTTGGTAATTGATGGCTAAAACACCGACCAGCAGAGAGATGCCTAACGTCAAACCAAACCAGACTAACACTAATTGCAGTTTGTGCTTTCGATAGTGTCCCCAGACAGCATTAGCTACCGGTACGAACATCGAGACAGCCTCCCTGCAGTCGAACTTGACCTTCCATATAGTTCGCGACTGTCGCACTATGCGTGACGAGCAACAAGGTACAACGGAGTTCCTTCGCTAAGCTGATCAACAAGCGCATCACAGCCGCTTCATTTTTCTCATCCAAACTGCCCGTTGGCTCATCCGCCAGCAGCAACTTTGGTTCCATATAGAGTGAACGGGCGATCGCAACGCGTTGCTGTTGTCCCCCCGAAAGCTCTTCGGGATAGCGCGAAAGGAGCGACATTAAATCGAGGTTAGAGAGGATTTGGCGCCAGATTTTGTCATTTTCGGGCAAACCACGTAGCTGACGACAAAACCGAATGTTATCGGCGATCGTTAGCGTCGGCAGCAAATTATATTGCTGAAAGATCATCCCTATCTTCTCACGACGAATATGTGTCCGCTCCCTTTCTGTTCGCTCGTGAAGAGGCAGGTCATCGAACCAAATTTCGCCTGAATCTTGGGTATCCAAACCAGCAATAAGATTAAGCAGCGTACTTTTTCCTGAACCACTTTCCCCCATCAAGGCGATTTGCGCTCCGCGCTCTATATGTAGCTCAGCGCTCTGTAACACCGGATGGAAATCATCTCCATCTCGATACCCTTTACAAAGCCGATTAATAATTAACATTGTTCGTTCCGTCGCCCGGGTAACACTCTGACAGTTAGGCAATTTACCCTATTCGCACTTTTTGCGGAAGAGGTCACACAGAGAGAATTGAGGAAATCATGTAACGAATCAATTAACAGCCGCTATTTCAACGCAAAAAGCGCCACTTTCTGCGCTTTTTACGCGTGCAGGGAAATTGCTAGGATTCTAGTTTGCTCTCTATTAAATTACTTATTCACCATAAACATTGATCATTTTGGGCGCCAATCGTCAGGCAATGCCATCGAGATATCAATGAAAGCCATTTGAAATCAATACAAATTCGTTATACTTCTCTAAGCTTTTCATATGCCCCTCTTTCGCAATCAAGGAAGCATTGCGCTATGACAGAACGAATTCTCATTGTTGGCGCGTCTGGTTATATTGGTAATCACCTCGTTCCCCACCTCGCTGCACGTGGCCATGAAATTACGGCGACGGGACGCGCTTTGCGCGTGTTGAAGAAGCGCGCTTGGGGTGATGCGGAAAACATTACCCTTAAGCAATTGGATCTGATTTCTGACGATATCACGCCTTTACTTGAGGACATTGATATCGTCATCTTCCTTGTTCATGGTATGGCCCATGGCCATGACTTTATCGATTATGAACTCAACGCTACCCAGCAACTGCGCAAGGCGTTAGATCGGAGCCAAGTAAAGCAAGTCATCTATCTTGGTGCGCTCCAGCCTCAAACGGATGCCGCCAGTGAGCACCTCGTTGCACGCCAAAAGACCGGCGAAGAATTACGTAAATCAAAGGTGCCGATTGTCGAACTACGTGCCGGCATCGTTGTTGGCCCCGGTTCAGCGGCATTTGAGGTGATGCGTGATTTTATCTATCACCTCCCTTTGCTGTTTACACCGCGATGGGTTAACTCTACGTCTTCACCCATAGCTTTGGATAACCTGCTGTATTACATCACTCAACTTGTCGATAACCCGACAACGGGTAATCCAATCTATGATATTGCTGGCCCTGAAGTCCTCACCTATCAATCGCAAATGATGCAACTCGGTGATGCGATGGGTAAGAAAGTCCACCTCATCAAGCTACCTTTTTTAACCCCAGAAATGACCGCGCACTTCTTCGGCATTATTACCTCGGTTCCATCCAATATCGCCAAGGCCCTTGTTAGCGGCTTGCGCTACCATCTACCAGCCGATGACAAAGCGATTCGCGAGCGTTTCCCACAAACACTGATCACTTATCGTGACGCCGTCACAAAAACCTTAGAACAGGAAGAAGATGTCGTACGCAGTGACGTGTGGGGCTTTGATCCAGACGCCCTACAGCGCTGGCATAAAGGCTATGGCTATTACCCTAAAAACGCGGGGTTTTCTCACACAACACATGCCTCCGCAGAACAGCTTTGGCGCATTGTGAATCAGCTCGGCGAGGAACCGGGCTACTTCTATGCCAACGCGTTATGGCGCATTCGTGAGTGGATGGATTATGCCATCGGTGGTAGTGCGCGAAAAAGACAGCGCACCGCTAAAAATCAACTCGCGATCGGAGACTACATAGACTCTTGGAAGGTAATTGCTGTCGAGGAAAATCGTTTCTTATCGCTACTGTTCGGTATGAAAGCACCCGGTCTTGGCCGCCTCGAGTTTACGATTTCTGATGAAGGCGATAAACGACGTTTGGATATCCGTGCTTGGTGGCATCCTGCGGGGTTTCCGGGGCTCCTCTACTGGTTTGCCATGATGCCCGCGCATCTGTTTATCTTTAAAGGCATGGTGAAGGCGGTGTGTGAGCGCGCCGAGCAATCGGGGCATTGAAAAAGCAATCCATTGGGAATGCTAACAAGCAGAGTAAAAAAGCAGCCGAGGCTGCTTTTTCTTGATTAGTCTGCTATCGAAGGAAGCTCGGCGATAATCGGGCCATCATTCGTTGGATACACCAAGTACTCGCCGTGATATTTCACCTTGGACTTATAATCGGTCACTTTGTGCAACAATACATCATGTTTCGCAGCGAGATCGATTAACTGATGCTTATCACCGCGTACGTAGAGCGATAATGGCTTTATCACCTCTCCGTCCTTAAAAGCAGCGGTCTGTTGTTCACAGCACACCACTAAGGACGCTTGCCCTTCGGTAAAATGTGAGACTTTACGCAACACTGGGTACTCAAGCGTGACTTCCCAATCTAGCTGCACTAACTCATCAAATAAAGCACGTAGTTGCGCCTCTTTCAGTGGCTCAAACGCCTCGCGCCCTTTTAACTGCTGGCGGTATGCGGTCTGAATATCAGCAAATTGTTTTTTAAGTGCTGCATTTTTACCCATACTACGAGATTGCTGTTGCCATTGCAGAAGCACAGCTTTCAAGCAAGGGTGAAAACGTTGCTGTTTAATCGCTTTCGTTACCCAACTACTCAGGAAATAGGTCTCACTGACGGGCGTTGCCGATGTTTTGCCACTCTCAATAGAATCTTGCAACTCACCAAGGCCAAGTTCGACCATGGTTAACAAATGCTGATTAAACACGCGTGGTTCACTTTTCATATCGTAATGCCAATAACCAATAAAAACCTGCTGATATTAGTGCGCAAATTGCCATTGTCAATGCCATTGGTAGCGGTGTGCTATCTGGAATGATCGCAATAATCGCCCCGACGACAGTTCCCGTACCGAAGCGTAATGTCCCCGCGATCGCAGAGGCGGTGCCTGCCATCTGAGGGTAGCCATTCAACAAACACGCCATGGTGTTACTACCTATGATGGAAATGATCCCCACATACATCATGACAGGAATCACAGTACCCCATAAACCGAGCTCGAAAACCTGACCAAGGATCAGCAAGACACCCGCAGTGAATTGTATCGTAAGCGCAATACGCAGCATGTTATGTGAGCCGAGCTTCTTGACCATTCGGCCATTGAAGGTGGTAAAGATGATTAAGCAAACCACATTAAGGCCAAACAAATAACCAAAGTGCTCTGGTGACACTCCGTAATAGTCGATATAAACGAACGGGCCTGCGGTAAGAAAAGTAAACATACCCGCAAAGGAGAACGCCCCACAAAAGATGTAGCCGATAGCCACCGGGCTCTTCAACAAATAGTAGTAGTTACGTAATGTGGTCGAGATTTTCAGGGGCTGTCGATTTTCAACGCTTAATGTTTCAGGAATTTTGATAATTACCGCAACAATGATGACACAAGAAAAGAGCGCCAAACCTGTGAAAATCGCCTGCCAGCCGAGGTATACGGCTACATAGCCACCAATAAGCGGCGCAATAAGCGGCGCTACCGTCATTACTAAGGTAATAAAAGACATGGTTCGAGCAAAGTCATCCCGCTCAAACATGTCCCTCACTAATGCCTGAACGATCACAGCGGCGGCTGCGCCAGCAAAACCTTGTATGCCTCGAATCCAAGTAAGCTCTACGATCCCTTTACTGAAGGCACAAAAGACACTCGCTACCGCAAAAAAGGCGATACCACCAATCAGGACTGGCTTACGCCCAAAGGTATCCGCTAAAGGACCAAAAAAGATCTGTCCGATAGCAAAACCGGCAGTATAGGTTGTTAGGGTAATTTGAACGGCACTGGCAGTAACGCCAAGATCGTCAGCAATGGTTGGCATCGCTGGCAGGTACATATCAATAGCCAGCGGTGTTAACGCTGAAATTGCACCTAAAATAAAAATCAGGATAAAGTGCGGAGAGGTGCGCATATAAACATTCCAAAAAGCGTGCGGCAAGTCACACATCATACCCCGTATTGGCTTGATAGCACCTTAAAATTACAATTTTTTGCAAAGAATTAGGAGATAACTCGCTGCGAATATCCTGGATGAATCAATAGCATTCAAACTAACAGTTTTAGGTATGCTTTCTTAGCAGACCTCAACGAAAAAGGGCTTCCCATAAGGAAGCCCTAACAACAAACTAATCAGCTAAAATCGGTGCTTAGCCAACAAATCACGCGCCTGCTACAGAAAATAGGCGACTTCTTCTTCGGTCAGTTCTCGATAATCGCCAGGTTCTAGCGCGTCATCAAGTTCGATAGCCCCAATGCGCTCGCGATGCAGGCCAATCACGCGATTGCCGACCGACGCAAACATACGCTTCACCTGATGATACTTGCCTTCAGTAATCGTAAGGCGCGCTTCCGTCTCGGAAATCAGCACTAACTTTGCTGGACGCGTCAGCTCTTTTTCCCCACGCAGCATCACGCCCTCTGCAAAGGTCGCAATGGTTTCTTCTGGCACTGGGTCTGCGAGTTCAACAAAGTAGGTCTTTTCACAGACATGTTTTGGTGAGGTGATTCGATGTGACCACTGTCCGTCGTCCGTCATTAGAACCAAGCCTGTCGTATCGCCATCTAAACGACCTGCGACATGTAGCTTCTCTGGACTTACCTCGTCCAAAAGCACGAAGACGGTTGGGTTATAGTCATCAACGTGGGAACAAACAAACCCGCTCGGCTTGTTCAGCATAATATAACGAGGCCCAGTTAAGTTTAGCTCTCGGTCTCGAAAAACCACCTCACTGTCGTCTGCTAGCTTTGTCGCGCCTTGTTTAACTACCGCGCCATCGACGGTAACTTCGCCTGCTTTAAGCAACTTAGTTGCCTGTTTTCGTGTCACCCCTAGGGTTTCTGTCAGATACTTATCGAGTCTCATAGTGATCAATGTCAGGTATTGAAGCATCGCATTATAACTAGCTCTCAAGTCTTCGCCTATTTTTCCGCTACAATTGATGGCGCGTTGCAGACATCGGCACTATAACTAAAGCTTAAAGCAGTGATATTTCGTAGAACAATTTCATGTTCCTGTTGTCTCAATGATGAAATATTGGCGCATTCAATACGTAATGCTTTTACGTCGTAATCAAAGGTCAAGTGTAATGAACGTTTCTCTGTTGACTCCCACCCCTGCCAACTTCCCTACTTTAATGAACCTCGTTGAAAAGTTCTTTGAGCATGAGGTGCTCGCCTACGAAGCAGCGAAGATTCAAAAGGCGTTGGATCTGTTAATCAACAGTCCTGCAATGGGCAAGGTTTGGCTTATCGAAGTCAATAAAGACGGTAAAAACACCGTTGTTGGACACATCGCTCTCAGCTACAGTTTCAGCCTAGAGCTAGCAAGCCGAGTGGCTATCGTCGATCAATTCTATCTCGATCCAGACTGGCGATCTCAGGGCGTCGGTACACTCGTCATTCCTGCCGTCGAAGCTGCCTTGCGAGAAGAAGGTATCGACGCACTGTCAATGGAAGTGAACATTGGCAATGCCGGCGCTCGCCGTTTTTATGAGCGCATGGGCTATGTCCCTCGCAGGCAGCACTGTATCATGGCGAAAACCATCACGGTTCCATCACCTGATCTTGATATGGTCTCTTAACAACGCCCCTATTTCCGAAACGGCAGCAGTGTTACACTGCTGCCGTTTTTTCTATTCTAGCGACCTCTATGTATACCCTGCGCAACTACCAACAACAATCCGTCGATGCGGTTCTCCATTACTTTCGTCAACGTAGTGATCCAGCAGTTATTGTGCTGCCTACGGGCGCGGGAAAAAGCCTTGTCATCGCTGAGCTCGCGCGATTGGCTCGCGGACGGGTGCTGGTACTTGCCCATGTAAAAGAGCTCGTTGAGCAAAACCATGCAAAATATGAAGGCTATGGCCTCACTGGTGGCATCTTTTCTGCCGGGTTAGGCCGTAAAGAGTCAGAGCAAAAAGTGGTCTTCGCCTCAGTGCAATCCGTTGTCCGTAATCTTGACGCGTTTGCAAACCAGTTCTCTCTTCTTGTGATTGATGAGTGCCACCGTGTCCCAGAAGACAAAGAGAGTAGCTATCGCCGCGTGATCAGCCACCTTCAATCAGTGAACTCTGGGTTAAAAGTGCTCGGGCTTACCGCAACACCCTATCGTCTTGGGCTCGGTTGGCTTTACCAATATCATACGCGTGGTCAAGTTCGCTCTACCACACCGCGTTTTTTCCGCGACTGCATTTTTGAACTGCCCATCCGTTACTTGCTCGACGAAGGCTTTCTCACTGAGCCTAAACTTTTCGATATGGCGGTAGAAGGGTATGACTTTTCATCACTCACACCGACAGCCTCAGGGAACTATCGAGAAGCCGAGTTAGACACGGTGATCGACAAAGCCAAGCGGGTCACGCCGCAGATAATCGCCCAAGTCATACAGCGTTCAAAAGGACGCAAAGGCGTGATGATCTTTGCCTCAACCGTCCACCATGCTGAAGAAATCATGGGCTACCTATCTAACGAGAGTGCGGCCATGATCGTTGGCGATACCCCCGGAGAGGAGCGAGATCGGTTAATTCGCGCCTTCAAAGCGCAAGAAATTAAGTTCCTCGTCAACGTCTCCGTATTGACCACAGGGTTCGATGCACCCCATGTTGATCTCATCGCGATCCTCAGACCGACCGAATCCGTCAGCTTGTATCAACAAATTGTAGGGCGAGGCCTCCGCTTGGCAGAGGGCAAAACGGATTGCTTAGTGCTGGATTATGCAGGTAATAAGTTCGACCTTTATCAGCCGGAAGTCGGCGATCCTAAACCCGATAGCAGTAGTGAGATTGTCACCGTTCCCTGCCCTGCATGCGGATTTAACAACAATTTTTGGGGTAAGTTGGATGATAATGGCTTTTTAATTGAACACTATGGTCGACAATGCCAAGGCTATTTCGAGGAGGACGATGGTGAAAGAGAAATCTGTGGCTATCGCTTTCGTGCCAAGTTTTGTGAAATGTGTGGCGCTGACAATGACATTGCAGCACGACGCTGTCACGAATGCGATCACATACTTGTCGATCCGGACAAAAAGCTTCGGGATGCCCTCAACCTCAAAGACGCGATGATGCTGCTGTGTCATGATATGCAGTTAGAAGCGGGCAAAAACCAATACGGCAAACCACAACTCAAAGTCAGCTACGAAACTGAAGCTAACTTCCCGCTTACGGAAGTTTGGCAGTTAAGTACAAAAAAGCAGAAAGAGACGTTCTTGAATCAGTTTATCCAACCTATGCTAGTCGACAGACATCGCCCTTTCACGGATACTGCTCCCTCGAAAGTCAGCAAGCAAGCGCATCGGCTGCAGCCACCAGCCATTATTGTAGCACAGAAAAATGGCCGTTTTTGGCAACTGCGCAGCAAGATTTTCGCCGTTGAAGTCAATGAAATGGAGAAAAATCAGTCAAGCGCACTGGAAATGTTCCGAACGCGTTAATATCCCTTGCTTTTTAAGCAATGCCAATATAATATCCGCGCTCGATTTAAACGACATTGTGCAAGGTCGCATTGCATAGTGCATAACTTATAGAGTGAATCTATTATGAAATTTGAAGCAATTGTACGTACAGATCTAGGTAAAGGTGCGAGCCGCCGCCTACGTCACGCTGAACAGTTCCCAGCAATCGTTTACGGTGGCGAAGCTGCGCCAGTCGCTATCGTTCTGAACCACAGCGAAATCATCAACCAAATCGACAAGCCTGAGTTCTACCAAGAAATCATTCTTGTTATCGACGGTCAAGAAGTTAAAGTTAAGCCACAAGACATCCAACGTCACGCTTACAAGCCAAAAGTTCAGCACATGGACTTCATCCGCATCTAATTGCTGGATACTTGACTGTACTAAAAAGCGCCTTCATGGCGCTTTTTTGTCTTTGTGCATTCCTTAGTCCGACACCCTACTCTTCTGACTCGCTAAAAAGATCGCCCTGAGAGAAGGTCGGTTCATTGGTTGCATTGGCTTGCTGATATCGGCGGCTTTCGACACGTTTACGGCGTAACTCACACAAGCGAATCACGTTGCGTTTTTGCTCATTGGTCAGGTTCAGCCATTCGAAGCGCTCTTCGCGACTGCGAAAACACCCTTTGCAGTATCCCCGATTGTTCACTACACAGATCCGCCGACATGGGCTCGGAACCGCGAAAAAATCCAATTGCTCCAAACTGCATCCTTCCTCAGGTCAGTTTAATTGGAATGAAGAATACTGCCTATATTTCTGACCTTTAGAATAAGCCTAACTGCGGCTGGGTTAAATTGTCAAAGTCTTCACCAATAAAAGGCAAAATTGCATCAGCAATGGGCTTGATCTGCTTTTCAACATAGTGGTCGTAATCGATAGGGCTCTTCGCTATCTCAAGAGGTTCTGGGCCAATCGTCGTCATACGATACTCAATCCATCCGCCTCGTTGATACTGCTCTTGGCGACCATGTGCGCGGTTGTATTCATCCGCTAAACGCGCTGCTCGTACATGGGGAGGCACATTCTTCGTGTATTCGACCAGCTTCCTACGCAGTCGTTTACGGTAGATTAATTGATCATCTAACTCACCATTACGCGTTTTATCGACATACTCTCGAACAAATTCGCGCACCGGCTCATCATGAAACACTTTACTATAAAGCTGTTTTTGGAAGTGTTGCGCCAACGGTGTCCAGTCGGTACGCACCGTTTCTAATCCTTTAAAGACTAAGGTTTCTTGTTCACCAAATCCGAGCAAACCTGCATAACGTTTTTTACTACCGGTTTCTTGCCCGCGGATGGTCGGCATTAAAAATCGATGGTAGTGGGTTTCGTACTCTAGCTCTAAAGCGGAATCCACTTGATATTCATCAGCGAGATGCGCCTGCCACCACGCGTTGATATCTTGCATAAGTTTAACGCCAATCAGATCAGCTTCTTGTTGAGTACACGTTTTATGTAGCGCGACAAATATCGAATCGGTATCACCATAGATGACTTCATAACCTTGCTCTTGTATCAACACACTGGTCTGCTTCATGATTTCATGCCCTCGCATGGTGATCGATGACGCCAAACGAAAATCAAAAAATCGACACCCGGAAGAGCCCAGTACGCCATAAAAGGAATTCATGATAATTTTAATCGCTTGGGAAAAGGCTTTCTCTCCTTGACGTTTAGCTGCATCGCGGGCCGTCCAAAGTTGCTCAATTAACGCGGGTAAAAAATGACGTTCACGATGAAACTGACCACCTCGAAAGCCCGCGATAGCCTCATGGCTTTCTTTGCCAACCGCTTGCTTAAGGCCTTCTATCAACCCCATAGGGTCAATCTTGAATGTGCGGATAATAGAGGGGTAAAGTGATTTAAAATCTAGCACCAATACCGACTCATAGAGTCCCGGCTTTGAATCCATGACATAGCCGCCGGGGCTGGCAATCCAGTCATCTTTCGACAGATTAGGCGCAACATACCCAGCGCGATGCAGTTTCGGGAGGTAGAGATTGGTAAAAGCAGCGACAGAGCCGCCAATTCGATCTAATTCAACCCCTGTCAGACGGGTGCGTTGGATAATGAACTCGAGCAAATGGGTATGATCAAAGATCTCATTCACTAACTTGCAGTCTTGCAAGTTATATGTGGCTAAGGCGATCTTGTCTTCTCGAAACTGACGATTAATCTCTTCCATGCGGTCATAAGGATTATCGATGGATTTGCCTTTGCCGAGTAACTCTTGCGATACCGCTTCCAGTGACCATGAGCGAAAACCGTAAGTCGCCGTTTTTAGGCTATCAATACCATCCAATACCACGCGACCGGGTAAAGTGACGAAGGTTTGTTGCTGTGGCGATTGGCGAACATAGAGCGCTTCTCCTCCGCGGCCGATTCGAAGTGACATACGATGAACGTTCGCTCGCTTGGCGAGCAACTGCATATCAAAATCGATGACATTCCAACCAATGATCACATCGGGATCAACGCGTTCGAACCATCGCTCAAGCGCTTGGAGCAAGGCCTTTTCATGCGGTACCCACTCAATAAAATCTGGCGCATCGGGCTGTGGCTCACCAACCATGTAAACCACACTCTCGCCATCACCATCCAAGCCGACAGAATAAAGCACACCTTTTTCAGAACATTCGATATCCAGTGATACAACAGACAAGGTCGGTTGATAGTCTGCCGCTTTTGCTTTCGCCCCATGCACCAACATGAAATCTTTCTGTTGGCGAGGGTGACCAGTGAAAGTGATCCCCCCACAAATAAATCTCTCCATGAGAAATCGATCTGCGAGTCGAATGTCGGTTTCAAAGCAGACAATCTCGGCCAACTCTAACTTTTGGATAGCGGCTTGTGATGCTGAGAGTGTCGAGAAATAACACGCGGCAACAGGCTCGTCATCAAACGTCTTGAGGGCGATTGACTCAATGCGCGCTTCTGGCAGCAATGGACGAACTTGGGGGAGATCTTTCTGCAACACAAAAAAAACAGGCTGCTCCCCTTCAATGACTAACTTAGCTGGACCTTGATCGGTTTTAACCCAAAACACCAGCTCAGTTTGCTGCCCTCTATCCCTAAAATGGCGAGATAAAATAAACCCGTCTTGTACCAAAAGTGCACCATAACATCATGTAATAACCTACCAATTTTACCGCGAGCGCGATTCAATCGCTACGTTACTGGATACACTCCTGACAAAGACTGGCAGTAATTGACTAAATTTACGCCCCTTTAAGCAGAGCGTTGCGCTCGCTTACCCAAGCTTACATTGGCGCAAACAATACAGCCCACCCCAATGATAATCACGATACTCGCGAGTAAGTTGTGAAGCGACGGCCATTCAGTCAGCATGATTGCGCCTAATAGCATGGCCATGACAGGGACAGTCAGCTGTATCACACCCGCCGTCAAAGCCTGCAGTTGTGGTAGCACACTATTCCAAACTAAATAACCCACGCCAGAGGTGACAGCGCCACTGACGATAGCAAGTCCCACCCCGCTTGGCGATAACATCATCATAGGTAAGTTAAGAATAAAAAATGGCACGACTAAACAGAGGGTGAGCAAGAACTGCTTAGTGGTCAGCAATGTTGCACTGACCTTCGCGCGTTTGCCAAGCAACGTATAACCTGCCCACGCCACTCCAGCAGTCGCCATCAAGAGTACCCCCTGAATATCAGGGCGCATGGCTGAAGGCGACAATAGATACCCTAACCCCGCCATGGCGATGATCAAACCCACCCACTGTCGACTGTTCAAACCTCCTTCATGTGAAAAGGTATAGACCAGCATGGTTAACTGAACACAACTAAACAGAATCAATGCCCCTAGACCGGCATCTAATTTGAGATAGGCAAAACTGAAACAAACAGCATAGAGAAACAGTAACCCAGCACCAAGCCATTGCTCAATACTGTTATCTGTCACTAATGGTTTCCACTGTTTAAAACGTAACAGGTATAGAATGACGAGAGTGACGGCGGCAGAAAGTAGCCTAATTGCGCTAAACGACGAGGGGTCGATAATCTCATCTTTGATTGCCCAACGACAGAGTATCGAGTTTCCCGCAAAGAAGAGTAACGCAATGAAGGTTTTGACCAGCAATGGCCAAGCAATACGTGTTTCTGTCGGCGCTTTTGGATACAAGGTGACAACCTCGGCTAATGGCTTCATGTTTCATCACTATTGAGTTGATTTTGGCGAACATAATCAAAGACCGCACCCAACTGAGAAATATTGCAACGTTAGCCACTCTAGCGAGCAATGTTAGCCTATTTTTCTATCTATTCGTTTGAACTCATTGACCAACCAATCGCCATACATGTTAAGTAGACCTAACGCGGCTCGCTTTGGGACTTTTTTGCGGTGATAGAGAATCAACAGGCGCTCAGTCTCGACGTATTTATCTGGATAACGGAACAGAAAATGCTCTAAGCACTCTTCGATGGTAAATGCCCAGCATTTATCCCTATGTGCCACGAGCGAAAAACTAGAGAAAATCAGCTTTTTCGCAATTTCATGACACGCCTCTAAGTAGGGCCCAGTAATCGTCGCAGCTTGAATCTTAGCCTTGTACTCTGTTATCCACTCTTCAACATCACCATTAAACGCTTTCGCCACTTCCCAGCTCGGTTCAAAGCTCCCAAACTCTTCACCTATGTTGCTACCACTTAAACAAAGTGAGCAGTGTTTAAACCAAAAGCCCCAATAAAAAATATTTTTTATATCAGACACTTGATTCAGGGTTGTATGGTTGAATGAGAGCCGTTTTAGATATGAGAATCGGGATTCAATGCGTAGCTGAATAGACTTTAGCACACTCTCTTCTTGCGCATTGAGCGGCCGCTTTAGCAGCAGGGTCATGTTAACATCGGATTGACCAGGTTTGGCTTCTCCCCGCATCACACTGCCATTGAGATAGAGACTATGAATAACCGAGGATAAACCACTATTGATCTGCTTAACCGCCAAGGTCAAGATGGGCATATATTCAGGTTGAAAAGGCGCATTGGTCATGATGATAAATGAATAAAAACAGCGGTTTCGGGATAAGTTCAAGCGACTTAAGATTGCTTGAGTATATGCGTTTTACGAAAAAGCGGCAAACCCGCTCATTCGCACTTTTTACTCACGCCACCTCAAGATGCTTGAAAGGGCAAAGCCTTTCCTTCACCCTTTTGCCTTGAGTTCGACGCGCTAGGCGCTTCTGAATCCTGCATATCGAGATGGATTCAATATATACTCGAATCACCTCAAGATGCTTGTTCAGCGAGAGTTTCTAGGCTTGTCAACAAGACACTGTTTTGAAGATCTAGTGGACTAAATCAAAAAACAGTGACGACGGTGGCGAGCCTAGAAAACTCGCCCTTCGGGAAGCGACTAGCGCCCCGATTTCTGCGTTAAAGGTGTTTGAAAGGGGGAAGCCATTCCTTCACACCTTTGCCTTGAACTCGACGCGCTAGGCCGCTTCTGAATCCTGCATCTTGAGGTGGTTTGAGTATATTGCTTTAATTTGCTTTCTTTACGTATTTCGCCGTTACCATCATGTCACCGCCGCCATCTAACTTACAATCTAACTGATGATCCTTGCCTTCAACAATTCGACGAATCATCGCTTTCGTGCCAATTTTTAGGACCTGCGAGCTACCTTTGACCTTGAGATCTTTGATAAATGTGACCTTATCACCTGACTCGAGCACCGCGCCGTTTACGTCTTTAATCGCATTCGCTTCTTTTTCAGCTGCTAGCTCTTCCGGGTTCCACTCGAACGCACACTCAGGACAAACAAGGTTGTTTTGATCAGGATAGACATATTCAGACTGGCACTGAGGACAAGGAGGTAATGACATACGCTTCTACTTCTTCGAGTTTATTTGGGCCGCTATGGTAATCGTTTCATGTCCATTTCGCGAGAGTTTACCGGAATATCTTACCGCTTTCGCACATTTTTTAGACAGCCCGATCCCCGTGTCACGCAACGCTTGTGAAAACAACGCTCTCGACGGCTTACTCCTCTTCAATTGCAAGTGGATACTTTAGGCCTTCATGCGTTGCTGTAAAACCTAGCTTTTCATAAAACCGAATCGCATCGGGGCGCTGCTTATCACTCGTTAGTTGTACAAGACGACAACCTTTGTCCGCAGCGAGGCCAAACGCGTACTTAAATAGCGCTTCACCCACGCCCTCTCCACGGACATTTTCAGCAACACGCACCCCTTCGATAAGACAGCGCCAACTGCCAATATGCGTTAAGTAGGGAATATAAGTCAGCTGCAACATACCAACAACGCGGCCCGCTTTTTCGGCAACAAGCAACTGATTGTTAGGGTCGCGCTCAATAGCCTCAAACGCGGACACATAGCGCGCATTAAGAGGCTCAGTGATATCTTCTCTCTGTTTGCCTAAGACATCATTGGCCAGTAATGAAACAAGTGCGTCAAGGTCGCTAGACTTCGCGGTTCGAAAGCTTAAAGTCATATTCTCTCCTACTTCAGACATCAAACATCCGCACTCACTCTAGCACAACAAGGGAAAGCTCTGTCCAATATAATCAATGAATTATAATTAGAACGATGTTATTACCACAGAAAACCTGTGGCAATAATTTACTTCTCTCGTTAATGCTGAAATAACGGGTTTTCATACAATAGCCACCCACTCACCAAGCAGAGTGACGTGGCATAGGCATAGTTCAAGCCTTTCTCATAGCGTGGGCTTTGAGACACTCTGGACAACAAATCCCCTAATGCAACCCAGATGATATGAGTACCAATATTCAATATTGCCAGCCATACAATGAGCATTACGATGCCGTATTGTCCAAACTCATTTGTCGCTTGCTCAGAAAAGAGGGTGAACATGAGTAGGACCATAAGCCAACCTTTGCTATTCAAGGCCTGTACGATGACGCCGTCGACAAACCCTAGCGATGACCTCGTTTCTCGTGCGTCTTGTGTATTCGGTTTAGCAAACTGAATCGCCATATAAACCAAGTACAGCGACCCTAACAGTTGCATCACATTCAACGTATTTGGGAAACGCGATAGCAACTCACCCAACCCAAAGCCCACCATCACTGATTTCAGCAAAAAGACGGTATCGACACCCGCGATCAATGGAAGCGAGCGCTTAACACCCACCTTGGCGCCAGATGCAGCAAATACAATATTGGCGGGACCTGGGCTAAAAACCAAAGGGAACATCACCCCAACCCAGACAACAAACAGACTCATACTTCTCTCCTTTATAGTCCTAAGCACATTACCTTGTACTGTGTGAGAGACATGATGGTAAGGAGAGTGACGCTAAGGGTCTTGTATGAAATTGATCGTTTCGAACTACAGGATTTGAAAGTTAGTCGGCGTAATCCCAAAGGCCTTTTTAAAGTTACGATTAAAATGACTCTGGTCGTAAAAGCCACAGGCTAATGCCGTATCAAGGCAACTCTGTCCTTGTGACAATAATCGTTTGGCATGGTTAACCTTTGTCAGCAGCAAATATTGATGCGGAGTCACGCCGAACAGCTGCTTGAAACTCTTTATCAGTTGAAACTTTGTACAGTTAGTCAAGTGTTCCAACTCGGTCAACGATGGGTTTTCGCGAAAGTTATCCCGCAAAAAATCGCGTGCTAGATAACCCGCCTTAGCGCAAAATGCGTTGTCATTGGTCTTTTTGCTGCTGCCGTGTTGCGTAAAGAGCCTCTCCAAAGCGAGCGTGAAAAGCGACTCCTTAGTGATTTCAAAAGCAGATTGCTCTAGTGAAAGATGTAGCTGAAGTAAAGTATCAAATAGCGCTGAATCATCAATTTGTACCGCCTCAATCACGGGGTTAATCGGCAAATCACGATGTTGAAACTGCGCCTCTAAGGCCGAGAGATCAAAGTAGAACATGCGATAGCGCCATCCATCCGAGCCTCCCGAAAACCCCGTGTGCACTTCGGCAGGGTTTATTGCGACAATCTGCCTTTTCGGGATCACAATATTCTGACCACGATAAAATAGCCCTTCCGCCCCGTCCTCGATAACACCGATAGCAAGTTCATCATGCCAGTGCTTAGAAAAAGAAAAGGTTTGATAATGCGCTGAAAGCAACTCAACGCCTTCAAAGGTTGGGTTGCGCCAGATTTTAGATTCTTCTCTCAACACGTAAAGTCGACTCTCTCCCTAATGCGCTATACGCTCATGCCACCGCGCTCAATGAATACCCTTGAAGGCATAGTGACTCATAGAGAACCATGCCGTCCGACACTGACTAACTCTTATCCGCAAAATAGGCAAAGATCTCTTCGCTAGTCAGTGTTGATGTTTGATTAGTAAAGCAGTAATGGTCAGGACGACGGTCACTAAAGTACTGCATGGACATTACAAGGGCATCATTCTCTTCCATTAATCCCAGCGGGACATTGTAACTCGCCGTTTGCTTGAAAAAGTAATAAAGGTGCGTACCACAAGATTGGCAGAACCCTCGCTTTCCCCAATCTGATGAGTCGTACTCTACGATGTGTTCCTCACCATCAAAGGTGATGTTTGTTCCACACTGTATGGCGAAATAAGGGCCACCTCCCCATGTTCGGCACATACTACAATGGCAGACGGTGTAGTGAGGATTAGCTTGGCGTGCATGTACCTTTACCTTGCCGCACATGCATTGTCCTTTCAACTCAATTGTATTATTCATCGCTCAATCCCTTATTTGCCCTATCTTTGATGTGGATGCTCAAACCATCTCTCGATACTTGTTCAGCGAGAGTTTTTAGATTTGAGTATCAGCATGAACAGGATATCGGCGTCCAATGTCAGGTATTGTCAGGAGGATGATTTTGATACCGCCGCCAGACCTTGCCAGTCCTCCATATCTTGATCGGGTTTTTCTTTACGAAACTTTCCGTAAAGCGCAATCCCTACCTCATCTTCAAGGATGTCAACGATTAGGCCTTTGTCGCGCAGCATGGGCTCATTGCCAGACGCATTCGTCACGTCCCCCACCACGACACGATAAAAACCACGCATATAGAGTAACGTGGCGCACACATCGCATGGACTCAAACTGGTGTAGAGTGTCGTCTTACTGAAATCAATTCGCCCGGCATCACGAATCGCCGACGTTTCTCCATGGTTATAGGGATGGTTTTCTTGTACCAAGGTGTTGTGCCCTTTGCCAAGAATACGTTGAGTGTCATTATCAACGATAATTGCCCCTATCGGACAGCCTCCTTCATCGTAACTTTTTTGCGCTAACAAAACGGCAATACGCATGAAGTCTCGGTCACTCAGCTTTCGATTAAATTCAGGCGTTGTTAGCACCGATAAACTCGTCGTTGGCATGTGGGCTATCGCGTTGAGCGCAATATCATCAATCTTTGCATCAGCAGAAAGTAACGGCATTACTCTTTCTCATTTCATTAGAGCCTGAATTGATAAACTTATCAGGCATTCTCTAGAGACTCAAACTTACACGCTAAAGAATGCCCAATTGGCATTACTTCACTGTTCCGCCGATCACAAGACTGGATTCAGATAGTCCGAGCCATGCCATCGCAGCGAGAAGGTGTAACTCTGCTTCTTTAACAAGATGGGGATCAGCATTAGGTGCTTCTATTAGCGCAGTATAGTGTGCCGTTGCCGTTTTTTTTAACACCACGAAAGGACTTTCACTCGCTTGCGCTAACTTAGCCTCTGTCATGCCCCCAGCGACGATACCAACACATAAGATACCAACCGCGAGACCTTTTCTTCTCACTTGTTACCTCCTGCGACACTCAATCACATTGATGAGGGACTGTTGCTCTTCTCCTGCGCGTTGAAACTCCCCACATATATCGCGTGATGCGGCATAAGCCGCATTGGCAAGCACAAGTGATAAAGTGAGTAATAGGCATATTTTCATTTTCAATTATCCTTTTTGACTGACGAAGAGTGTTACAGCGAAGTCTATGAGGAAAACGATGAACCATACCTGAATGTTATATGGTTGAAATTTTTAACCATAGTGGCGATTACCTTTGATAAACTTCGAGCTATGTTATTGAAAAAACGTGAGTTGAAATACGTATATGACAATTGGCAGCCAATTGCTTTCATGCTAATTTCTGTCGTTTCACACACCCGATGCGGTGTCTGACCCATTCAATGATAACGAGACATTTGTATGCCTAAAGCCAGTGAAATTAAACGGGGTGCCGCTGTGACTCACAACGGTAAACTGCTGATTGTGAAGAGTATCGACGTACAAAGCCCGAGCGCACGTGGTGCTGCCACGCTCTATCGGATGCGTTTTAAAGACGTCTCAACGGGAGCCAAAGTAGAAGAACGCTTTAAGGGCGACGATATGATTGAGGCTGTTGACTTAAATCGTCGTCAAGTCACCTTTTCATACATCGATGGCGAAGAGTACATCTTCATGGATGTCGAAGACTACACCCAATACACGCTCAACGGCCAAGATATCGAAGAAGAGCTGCTGTTTATCACCGAAAGCATCGAAGGGTTATCGGTGCTCGCTATCGACGATCAAGCGGTGGGTTTAGAACTACCCGCGTCAGTTGAACTGGTGATTGAAGAAACCGATCCTTCGATTAAAGGGGCCTCTGCCAGTGCGCGTACCAAACCTGCTCGCTTTTCCACTGGCCTTACGGTGCAAGTGCCTGAGTATATCGCCACAGGCGACAAAGTGCGCATTAATACCGGCGAGCGTAAGTTCATGAGTCGAGCTGACTAACGCATTTCTCATCCGTCAAAAGTAAGTCATCGTGCATCTTGATATGACTTGCGTATAATGGGGTTTCAATTCCATAAAGGCTTTACTATGTCTGAAAATTTACTATCCGTTGATGAAGTCATCGACGTTGCCTACGACATTTTCTTGGAAATGGCACCGGACAACTTAGAAGCAGCCGATGTCGCGTTGTTCACTTTACAGTTTGACGAGCGTGGTGCCGCTGAAATGATTGAAACCGGCGCCGACTGGCCACAACATGTGGGTTTTGAAGTCGATGCTGAAGCATACAGCGAAGTCCGTATCGGCCTTGTTAATGAAGAAACCGACGAATTGGATGATGTATTTGCTCGCTTGCTGATCAGCCGCACGCCAGACGAAAAATTCTGCCACATCCTGTGGAAGCGCGATTGATATCACCCAGCATAAAAAAACCGCCAATTGGCGGTTTTTTTATTTAAAGCTGTCGATATATATTCAAAAAAGTGCTTTGCTGAGAAGTCGCGTGAGCAAGCAACGTGAGGTAATAGCGTATATTAATCAAACTTAAGTCTGTGTTTACCGTGAGACGCTTTTGCTTTCAAGTAGTGCTCGTTACCGTCTTTGACGTGAGCTAGCGTCCCTAAAACTTCATCAATCTCAATGCCATGCTCTTGTAACTCACGAATTTTCTTAGGGTTATTGGTAATCAATCGCACATTGTCGACGCTCAATGCCTGTAGCATTTGCGCGGCTTCCGTAAAATCACGAAGATCATCGCCAAAACCGAGATGATTGTTCGCTTCGTACGTATTCATACCTTGGCTTTGCAGTTTATAGGCATCAATTTTGTTGTATAAGCCGATACCACGCCCTTCCTGACGTAAGTACAGCAAAATACCGCCATGCTCACCCATGCGTTCAATCGTCTCATCAAGTTGTTCGCCACAATCACATCGAGATGAATGAAATACGTCTCCAGTTAGACACTCTGAATGCATTCGGACCAGCGGCGCTTGATCAGACTTATCTGCTTCTTTAAAGATAATAGCAACATGCTCTTTGTCCGTTGCTAGACCGTTAAAGGACAAAAGCTCTGCGGGAATGTGACTTTTTTTACCAACTTTGAAGGCGACGCGCGCCCTTACATTTGCCATGACTTACCTAAAACTACTGAGGGCCACTCTAAAAAGAAGAGAGTGATAATACCGAAAAGGTGCTGTTTTCCCAAGTAACTTCTCTACGAGTTACGCTAGGAGGTAAGCAAATAACCACTTCTTTTATATGGGGCCTGAGACATTAACTTCCATACGCAGTAGACCAGAATCACACCCTAACCGCAACCAGTAATTGTTATAACATAACAATTATTTTTTCTAAGATGATCACACTTTAGTTACAAAGCGAGTGCTAACACTACGTACGTAATTACCGCGCAAAAAGTACTGATTTCTAGCGCCTGATTTCACTTATTCAATAAGATACGTCGACCAGACTGTACAAAACCCTCAAAACTACGTACGACCAAAGACTATCATTGCGATAACAATCTCTTAACAACTACGTGTTGTTGCGGGTATCGCATTGCTGATTAATTGCCCATTCTTAGTCGCGAATAACGAGTCTCAAAAGGACATAACAATGACAACTAGCTGTTTCTCGCTTAAGCGAACTCTGATTACCCTTGGCACTTGTGCCGCTCTACTCACCTCTGCAACCGCGATGGCGGCGGACAAAGTGTACCGCCTAAAACTTGCCGAAACATGGGGCCCCAACTTTCCTATCTTTGGTGATGCGACAAAAAACATGGCTGAAATGGCCGAAAAGATGTCAAATGGACGTCTTCAAATCCGTATCGATTCTGCTAACAAACACAAAGCGCCGTTAGGTGTGTTTGACATGGTAAAAGCAGGTCAATATGACCTTGGCCACTCCGCGTCTTACTACTGGAAAGGTAAAGTGCCGAATACGCTTTACTTTACCACTATGCCATTCGGTATGGTCGCCTCTGAACAATACGCTTGGTTCTACCACGGTGGTGGAATGGAACTGATGGAGAAGGTGTATGGTCCTCACAACCTACTTTCCTTCCCTGGTGGTAATACAGGTGTACAAATGGGCGGCTGGTTTCAAAAAGAAATCAACTCAGTGGATGACTTGAAAGGTCTCAAAATGCGTATCCCGGGTTTTGCAGGCGAAGTACTGGCTAAACTTGGTGCAAGCCCAACAAACATCGCTCCCGGCGAGCTATACACATCACTAGAGCGCCGTACGATTGACGCACTCGAATGGGTCGGTCCTGGTCTTGATCTTCGCATGGGTTTCCACAAGATCGCGCCGTACTACTACACTGGTTGGCATGAGCCAGCGACCGAACTGCAATTCTTGGTCAACAAGCGTACTTGGGAGCGCCTACCTGAAGATCTCCAAGAGATCCTTCGCGTGGCAATGCGCACCGCAGCCTATGACATGTACACCCACAACAATCATGCGAGCGGCGTGAACTGGGCTTCAATGCTTGAAGAGTATCCGAATATTAAAGTGAAGCAGTTCCCAGCAGAAGTCATGGCGGCAATTCGCAAAGCTAACGATGAGCTATTGGCAGAACGCGCCGCTGCTGACCCACTCGCTAAAGAAATTTTAGAGTCTCAAGCTGAATACTTGAAAACTATCCGTCAATGGACAGAAATTTCAACCCAAGCCTATCTCGACAGCGAATAAACACCGCAAACCAAAGGGGGCAACGCCCCCTTTTTCATCTCTCACCGCAATCGTTGCTAGCGCAACGTGACAACATCGGATAACAGTGACCCCAGTGTCGCAATTAAGGAAGTTCAATGCGAAATTTGGTGATGTTAGAGCGGCTCTTTAACCGTTTTTCTGACCTATTAGGCTGGATTTCAGCCACGCTTTTTCTGCTTCTCGTCGTCAATGTCACTTACGACGTGATCGCACGCTACGCCTTCAGTAGCGTTTCTATCGCTCTCCAAGAAATGGAGTGGCACTTATTTTCTACGGTCTTTTTGCTCGGCGTCCCCTATGCCTTGAAAGCAGGGGGACATGTCAGGGTCGACCTCATCTATGAACGCTTGAGCCATCGAGCACAAGCCATTATTGATCTCCTCGGCACCCTCTTCTTCTTGTTGCCATTTTGCTTACTGGTATTTTGGTATGGGATTGATTTTGCAAAAGAATCCTATGCACTTGGTGAGTCGAGCGGCGACCCCGGTGGTCTGGGATATCGCTGGATTATCAAAGCCATGATTCCTGTGGCCTTTATCTCAATGGCGATTAGCGGCATTGGCCTGTTACTTCATTCGCTCAATCGCATTTTCAACCCGCAACTGATGCACGGTAAATAAGGAGTTCTTACCATGGTTGGTATCATAATGTTTATCGTCGCACTGGTTGCTCTACTGCTGGGTTTCCCGGTTGCGTTTACCTTCGGCGGTATCGCCCTACTCTTCGGTGTTTGGGCTGAAGGGCCAGACATCTTCGCCTTTATGCCATTCCGTATCATGAGCATCATGCAAAACACCGTGCTCATGGCGGTTCCTCTCTTCATTTTTATGGGTTTGGTGCTGCAAAAAACCAAGCTAGCAGAACAACTCCTTGTTTCAATGGGACGCCTTTTTGGTGGTGTTCGCGGTGGTTTAGCTATCTCAACGGTGCTAGTTGGCTCTCTTTTAGCGGCCTCTACCGGTGTTGTTGGTGCATCTGTCGTCGCCATGGGGCTCATCTCTCTGCCTGTGATGATGAAGTACAACTACGACAAAGGATTAGCCTGCGGTACCATCTGTGCATCGGGCACATTAGGCCAGATCATCCCTCCTTCTATTGTCTTGATCTTACTCGGCGACGTACTCGGTATCCCTGTTGGCGACTTATTTAAAGCCGCGGTTATTCCTGGTCTCGTGTTAGTGGGGGTCTACATTGCCTATATCATGATCTATGCCCATTTCAATCCAGAGGCAGCGCAGCCGATTCCACGCGATGAGAGTATCAGCCGCAGTGAAGAAGTAAAAACAGCGTTAAAGGCGATCATTCCTCCACTCGCTTTGATTGTTGTCGTACTCGGCTCAATTTTTGCGGGCATCGCCACCCCTACCGAGTCAGCCGCACTTGGTGGCGTCGGCGCGATCATTTTGGCTCTCGTCTACAGGCAGTTCTCGTTCAAAATGCTCTATGACAGTGCGTATGAGACAGTGAAAGTGACTGCCATGGTTTTCGCGATCTTGCTCGGTGCTACCGCCTTTTCGATGGCGTTCACCTACACAGGCGGCGATTATTTGGTAGAAGAGTGGATGCTATCTATCCCAGGTGAGAAATGGGGCTTCCTCATCATCACCATGCTGGTTATCTTAATCCTCGGTTTCTTTATCGATTTCGTAGAGATCTGTTTCATCATCGTGCCCATCTTGGCACCTGTTGCACAGATCCTCGATATCAACATGACATGGTTTGCCATCTTGATCGCACTGAACTTACAAACGTCGTTCTTAACACCCCCTTTCGGCTTTAGTTTGTTCTATTTGAAAGGTGTCGCGCCTCAAGGGGTAACCACTCGCCATATTTACCGTGGTGTCATGCCGTTTATCATTCTGCAAGTCTTGGTTGTCGCGTCGCTACTCGCCTTCCCGGGTTTCTTCGGCATGTAACACGCCTTTGCCACAAAAAGCAGGAGGCCACTCTTGGCTCCTGCTTTTAGTTCATCACTACCGCAGTCACGCTTTGTAACTTCAGTCGTAGCATCCCACCGCAAGAAATTGTTAAATAATGGTTAATAGTGGAATTTGGTCGTTTGAAATGTCACTTAAGCTGAAACTTATTGTGCTAACCCTACTCCCCTTGGTGTTGATTTCTCTCACCGTGGCGTGGATCGCTGTGCACCAAATTTCTCAGCTAGGTGAAAAAGAGATCGCGACCTTCGAAAAAAACCTGCTCGCCAATCGCGAGCAAGCACTTAAAGATCATCTCGACTTAGCTTTTGACAGCATCAACCACATTTTAACCGACCCCTCCCTAAGCGATAGCGAAGCGCAAGTGGCTGTTAAAGAGGTCTTCAATTCATTGAGTTATGGTGAAGATGGCTATTTCTTTGTCTACGATGAGCAAGGAAAAAATCTCGTTCACCCCATCATGCCTGAACTCATAGGGCAAAATCTGTATGACTTGCAGGATGAGAGAGGCAACTTTCTCATCCAGTATCTTATTGAGGCCGCTCGTGAAGGCGGTGGTTTTCATCAATATGAATGGCGAAAGCCGTCGACAGGTGACGTTGTCACAAAACTCAGTTATGCACGCTGGCTCGATGAATGGAACTGGATGATAGGCACTGGCCTATACATTGAAGATATTCATGAGCAGCTCGATGATATTCGCACCACGGTAAAGAGTAATATTCGCACAACATTCGTCACGGTGTGTGCCTTACTCGGGGTTACCGTACTGGTCATCATCGTGGTGACGCTGGCCATTAATCTGCACGAACATCGCTTGGCAGACAGCAATCTTAAGGCGCTCGCCCACAAAACAGTCATGTTTCAAGAAAGTGAGAAAAAGCACTTAGCCCGCGAGCTACATGATGGAATTAATCAACTGCTTATCTCCAGTAAATGCCATTTCGAGCTTTATCAAAAACAACTTGATGGCGAACTCGATCACAGCGCATTTGAAAAAGGTCAACATGCACTCGTTCGAGCCATCACAGATCTTCGGCAAATTTCTCACAGCTTACGTCCCAGTTCCCTTGATGACATCGGTCTCGCCGCTGCGATCAAGACACTCGCTGACGATTTCTCTGCCCATACGGAACTGCCAGTCAACTTAATGCTGACCGATGCCCCCTTACCCTTGAGTAACGATTGGGTCACGACCCTGTATCGTGTCATACAAGAATCCATGTCCAATATTCAGAAGCATGCCCAAGCGACACAGGTCGAACTGATCGTTGAACGCTTTGGGGAGCTACTACAGTTGATTATCCGCGACAATGGACGCGGATTCTCACTGAGCCAAGCCTTAGATGGCGACGGTATTGGCTTACGCAATATGCGAGAACGTATTGAGTTTATCGGTGGCGAGTTTGAGATAGTCACAGAAGCAAACTACGGTACAGAGATCACCGTGACATTAGAATTAGAAAAGGAGGCCTTATGAGTAGTATCCGTGTGCTCATCGTTGACGACCATCAGGTAGTGCTAGAAGGGTTTGTTGCGCGATTAACCAACGAAGCCTCTATCGACGTTGTGGCCACTGCCAACAACGGGCAGCAGGCAATTGAAGCGGTAGCAGAACATCAGCCCGATGTCGTGCTGATGGACTTTAGCATGCCCGTTATGAATGGACTCGAAGCCACGAAACACCTCAAGCAAACGCAACCCGATATCAAAATACTCATGCTCACCATGCATGATAATCGCGAGTACATTGTCCAAGTCATGGAAGCAGGCGCGATGGGGTACATTCTCAAAGAGATCTCTGCTGAAGAGATGGTAAACGCGATTCAAACGGTCTACCAAGGTGCGACTTATTTCTGCCAAACGGTCACAAAAACACTTTTTCAACCCAATGTGACAACGCAACCCACACGACAAGCAACACCACTCAGCCGCAGGGAAGAAAAGGTTCTTGCTCTGGTATCCAAGGGGCTAAGCAATAAGAAAATCGCACAGCTTTTAGAGATCAGTTGCCGTACCGTTGAGACCCATCGACAAAATATCCGTCATAAGCTGGATATTCAGTCAGTCGCGGAGCTCGCCCAATATGCGTCAAAACATGGCTTAACCGAATAAATACAGCCGACAAATAGAACAATCAGTGAAAATTCAGTAGACTTAGGTATCGTCTTACTTTCAATAGGTTGCCATGCGAATCCGGAATTATCGCCGTTGGCTTGAAGCGCTAGGGCTATTGCTACTCTGTACGCTGACTCTTTACTTCACCAAAGAGCCATATGGTAACTATGTCTTAAAGCAAGACGTAAAATCGAAACTCGATGCCCTCACCTACTTTTATCAAGGGCGTTTCAGTTCCATCTATGACGAAGTGGAAGCGCTTGATCAACAGCTCCCTAATGAGTGCATGATTAACACCGTTGATATGATCCGTGACGTCAGCGAATCGTCATCTGGCATAAAGATGATTGAAGTGGTGATGAATAACGGTATCTGTAATCAATATGGCTTGACGCCCGTCGTTGACCCTCAAGTCGTCGTGGCATCCTTCGACGAGGATGAAACCATTTCTTATCGGCTTGGTTTGTATCATGACAAACGCTTTTATATCGAACTCACGTTTGGCGACCGCCTATATCGGGTACTCACCGATCCGTTTCCGCACATTTTCATTGATTATAATGACTGTCCCGCGTGCGTCAGCCTTACCTTAGTCAATGAATCAGGCAACACGCTGCCTATTTATCCAAAACATAGCGCCCGAGAATATAAGGTATTGGCAAACTTACCATTGGTGACAGGTTTTGATCTGCTCGTAGAAGCCAACGATGATGCTGTTCACTATTACGCGGGGCGACCACAACAACGCTTTTTCTGGTACCTGTTGGCGGCGTCGTTTCTAGTATGTGGACTCTGGGCGCTCTTTCGCTCAAAAGCCGAATCATTAGCAGAACTTATTCAGCTAGGGATTGAGAACAACGAATTTGTCCCTTACTACCACCCCATTGTGGATGCCAATAGTGGTGACATGGTCGGTTGTGAGGTGCTAGTTCGTTGGATTAAACCCAATGGCGAACTCATTCCACCCAATGCGTTTATTCCTTTTGCAGAAGAGAATGGGCAAATTGCCGCCATCACTGAGTCATTGTTTCAGCAAGTGCTGAGCGATATCTCTTCGTTAAACTGGGAAAACAATACCCTGTTCGCCAGTATTAATGTCACTCCAGCACAATTAGAAGATGCACAGTTTATTAGCTATGTGCTCAGTATTATCGACAAGCATGAGATGCGTGCCTCTGCCGTCGCGATTGAAGTGACGGAACGGACACCCTTCAAAAACATAAGTGCCGCTTCAGAAGCGATGAATCGCCTCGACAAGAAAGGCATCGAAATTAAGTTGGACGACGCAGGCACAGGCTATGGCGGGTTTAGCTATCTTCAGACACTGCCTATTCAAACATTGAAAATTGACAAAATGTTTGTTGATACCGTTGGCACAGAAGATTTGAAGCGCAACATTCTTCAATCAATCATTCAATTTGGTCATACTGCAAACCTCACGCTCATTGCAGAAGGCGTCGAGACAAAACAACAAGTCGACTATCTCATTGCGCAGGGCGTAACGCTTATGCAGGGTTTCTACTTTGCCAAACCGATGAATTTTAACGACTTCGCAAAGTTTCATTCGCAATCGACGTAAAAGCCACCATAAATCGCCCTTTGACGCTAATACCCTACGAAAAAAGTTGTTATTTAAGGGCGTCCCTCTAGAATGTGTCCGATTAAAATTGAGTTAAGTGGCGAAAGCCCACCCAAACAAAGGACACAAAATGATTCTCGTTGTCGGACACAAAAACCCAGATAGTGACAGCATCTGTTCTGCTCTAGTGGCAGAAGCACTACTTAAAGCACGTGGTTTGGAAGCGAAAGCGATTCGCCAAGGTGAAATTAACCGCGAAACGCAATTCATCCTCGAGAAAGCAGGTATGGATAAACCTGAGCTTCGCACGGAAGTGGCTGGTGAGAACATTTGGTTGGTTGACTACTCAGATCTGGCACAAGGCCCAGACGATATCGCACAAGCTGAGATTCTAGGTATCGTTGATCACCACCGCCTTGGTGACGTGACCACAACAAATCCACTCGAAGCATGGATTTGGCCAGTAGGTTGTACCTCAACGATTCTGTTCAACCTGTTTAAAATGGAGAATGCTGAGATCACTCGCCCTATCGCGACATTGATGCTATCCGCCATTCTCAGCGATACGGTCGGTTTTGCCTCTCCTACCTGTACCGATAAAGATAAGCAAGCCGTTGCGGAGCTCGCGCCACTAGCAGGCGTGGAAGATCTTGATGCTTTCATTAAAAACCTGCTCATTGCAAAAACGGACATTGAAGGTCTAACCCCTGCAGAGCTTGTCGAGAAAGACTTAAAAGCATACCCATTCAACGATCGTCAAGTGATTGTCGGTCAAGTAGAGCTAGCGACTATGGATCAAGTCGCTGATCAGATCGACGCACTTGAGGCGGATCTCGAGCGTCGCTGTTCAGAAGAAAGCCTCGCGTTTGCTGCCCTGATGCTTACCGATATCACCACCAGCACCACGCGTTTACTCTACAAAGGCGAATGGAGCAGCAAGATTGATGCACACGCAGAAAGCGGAGTGCTAATCATGGAAAACACCCTAAGCCGCAAAAAACAAGGCTGGCCTTGGCTTCAAGGTGTGCTTGCTTGATAAACGCAAAGAGGTAGCCAGTTGGCTACCTCTCTCTTTCATCACACGCGTTTAAATTAAAAACTGATCGCCATAAGACCAAACGCTAAAATCATCAGCAAGATGCCGCCCGCAAAGGTCAACGCAAGTTTCAATTCTGTATCCATGACTCTTCTCCCCTAAGCATGCTGTCTTTAATTCAATATGCAACCCCAACACGATGAGTATAAAACACTTTAAAAATACAAAGTGTTAACAAATTCACAACACTGAAACTTAGCCTTAATTTTAGAAAGGTTTTATCGTGACAACTTGGGTGGCGTTTATTTTTTGTTCTATTGCAACATTTTACCAACAAGCATCCACGACTAAACATTCACATGCAATGCAACTCTATTTACTAAAGCACGAAAAACCGTGCACCGCGATCTTACCGTGTGAATAAAAACACACATTACAGCACCAAACACCAATCAACAGCGAGTTAACAACATTTAAATATCGCTATGCCGCAACTTTTTAGTGCCACTGTGTAATTTTCAACCACAAATCAGATTAAACACTATAAACAGAAATAAAAATAATATTCTGCCATCTCGACAATAAATAGAGAATGTGACGAGAATCACCCCAGTAACACGCTTACATATTACCACTAACGAGATAAATGTCGGTTTATTACATTACTAAAACGTAACAAAGCAGAAACATCATCTATTGAGTTATCATCTATCAAACGATAATCTGCACAGGTCACATTTAGCGAATCATCCCGAATTCGCAAACACAACATAAATCAAATAAGAAGTATCCCCTAAACTAAAGGAAATAGTTAGGGCATATAACTACTAGGAGTTTAAAATGCAACGAGAACAGTGGGGATCCCGCGTAGGATTCATATTAGCTGCTGTTGGCTCAGCGATAGGCTTGGGCAACATCTGGCGATTCCCTTATATGGCTTACGAAAACGGTGGTGGCGCCTTCTTTATTCCTTACCTTTTTGCCATGCTCACCGCAGGTATCCCATTCATGATCATGGAATTCACCATGGGTAGCCGTCTTCGTGGCGCTGCACCTCGTGTATTCGGTAAAATTAATGCCAAACTTGAGTGGCTAGGCTGGTTCCAAGTCTTTATTGCAGCGGTTATCGCAATTTACTACGTTGCCGTCATCGGTTGGGCAATCTCTTATATAGGCTTCGCGTTTAAGCAAAGTTGGGGTACGGATCCTAATGGCTTCTTCTTTAGCGAATACCTGAAACTCGGTGGCGACAATACACCTAGTAGCCTAGGTGCTATCCAATCGCATATCGCGGGACCAATGCTACTCGCGTGGGGCATTACCTTTGCCGCTATCTTTGGTGGCGTTAAAGGTGGCATTGAACGCGCAAGTAAGATCATGATGCCATTGCTGTTCATTATGGTGCTTGCCCTGATTGTACGTGTCGGCTTCTTGCCGGGTGCGACAGATGGCCTTAACTTTATGTTTAAGCCTGACTTCAGCCGTATCCTTGATCCTACCGTCTGGTCTGCAGCATACGGTCAAATCTTCTTCACACTGAGTGTGGGCTTTGCCATCATGTTGGCCTATTCAAGCTATTTGCCAGAGAAGTCTGACATCAACAACAACGCCATGATGACAGTCTTCATCAACTGTGGTTTCTCTATCATGGCTGGTGTGATGATCTTCAGCATCTTAGGTTACATGGCGCACCAACAAGGTGTCCCAGTTACTGATGTAGTTGAAAGCGGTGTTGGCCTAGCGTTTGTTACACTACCAACCGCAATTAACTTGTTACCAGCGCCGCACATTCTTGGCCCACTCTTCTTCTTCGCTTTGACTGTCGCAGGCCTAAGCTCAATGATTTCTATCATTGAAGCGGTGACTTCTGCGGTGATCGATAAGACCAAACTATCACGTAAAGTGGCGGCTATCTTGGTGTGTGGTATCGGTGCTGGACTTTCAATGGCATTTGCGACCAATGGTGGTCTACTACTACTCGACTTGGTCGACTACTTCATGAACAACGTTGCTCTGCTTGGTAGCTGCTTGATTGAGCTTATCCTTATCGGCTGGGTTGTAAACAAACTACCTGAACTACGCACACACGCTAACAGTGTTTCTGAGCTCTCTGTTGGTCAATGGTTTGATTTCTGCCTGAAGTTTATTAGCCCCGTGTTGCTGGCGATCATCTTGGGTAACAATCTGTTGACGACGCTAAAAGAAGGCTACGGCGGTTACCCACAATTTGATCAAAATATCTTCGGTTGGGGACTGGTCGCTGCCATGTTTATTGTCGCTGCTATTGTCAATGTAGCAAGCAAACCAGTTACTGACGTCACGGAGGCTTAAGATGGACATAAGCGCAATTATAATGATGATCATTGGCTTCGGTTGTACTTGGGGTGGCGCAGCACTGTGTATTCGCCGTGCGATGAACAGTAAATAGTCATCCAACGAAGACAAACCGTTCCAAAGACGAAAAACAGCACCTTCGGGTGTTGTTTTTTTCCTCTTAAAAGGTATCATGTACGCATAATTGATTTTCAGTTTCATAACGTTCGCGTTACACTCTTCAGGGTAAACTTCATCTTCAATATCAACGAAATATATAGGAAGTAGTATGAAGCGCATGACCCTAGCAATAACATTGGCACTCACTGCTTTAACCGTGAAGGCTGGTGAAAAAGAGTGTCAAAGTGAGATGTACCACAACTACGTAGACGCAAGCCTTGAGTGGTATCAAGACCTCGTCAGCGTTGCTGTAGAACAAGATGAATCGCTCACCGATGTAGCAGAATGGTTCCTCAATGGCCGTCGCACTCACTTCTTGTTTAATCGCACCGCAGTCGATTGGTACCTCAGCAATGAACCTGAAAAATTGCAGTTAGCATTATCTGTTGAGTCTTGGTTAACACTAGACCAAGCCGAGATTCGTGCACTTTCTGAGAGTCAACACGCACTTTCTGATGATGCCAAAGCAATGTATGAACTGCGACAAGCGAAACCCCATAAACAGAATTACCAATTACGCAGTGCTTTTGCTGACCTGTTAAGTCACCCAGACAAAATTGATGGTCCGCTAAAGTCCTATAACGAAAAAATGACTCAGTTGGCGGAGATGAACTGCCAACAATAACTTACGGTAGGCGCTATGCAAAGAAACACACTGGCAACACTGATCACCGCAACACTTTTAACTTCCGCTTCGGTCTCGGCAAATGTGATGCCCCCGAAAGACAATGGCTTTTCCGGCGATATAGGTGTCAGTGTGTTTTACACCTCCGGTCATTCACAGTTCAACATGGACGACGGCGCTGTCACCGACAGTATCTATGAAAAGGGAGAAAAAGAGTCTGATTCAACCATTGCCCCACTCGGCAACCTCAATTACACCTTCAACAATAAGCAGAGCCAACTCTTTCTCGGTGCAAGCCGCGCCGATGTGGCGGTTGGTCGCTTACACCTTGAGTTTGGCTATCGTCATTGGCTAGCAAACAGCACACAGCTCTCTTTTAGCGTGATTCCCGGCATCGTCGACAGTGAAACTTGGCAGGACCCCTATGTCGCCAATCAAACGCGTGTCATTTCAGATACCAACTCAAAAGCGTTTCGCTTTCAGGCTAACAATATCGTAGGCAGTGGCGTTAGTTGGGAAATCGCCGCGGGTGAGATTGAGATTGAAAATGAAAAAAGCGGCACCACAGACCCTAGCTTTGCGGCTATCAACAAATCCCAATTAGACCGCAACGCAGACGTGCTCTTTTCCGAGCTCGGTTATGCCTATATGGTCAATCGTGGTTTGATTCTGCGCGCTGCGATCGATTATCTCGATTATGGTGCTAAAGGTGATGCCATGGCCTATCAGCGCATTGGTGCGGAAGCATCGGTCATTCTGAACACGCGCCGCAGCTCAATTGTTACCACATTCGGTTTTGGGTCATCTTCGTTTGATCAATCCCATCCTATTTACAATAAAACGCGCGATGACAGCGACTACAGCATTTTCGTCGCTTATGAGTATCGTGAGCCCCTCGGTTGGAAGAACTGGTCGGTGATCAGTTTGATTGGCTACAATGAGACAGATTCGAATATCGATTTCTACGACGAAGACAGTCTACTCACTTCAGTGGGCATGAACTATCGTTTCTAGTCCGTTCGATAAAGGGGTGACAGCGTCACCTCTTTGTCATTAAATATTTCCTACCTTTCGCTGAACCAACATCACTTTCCACATCAAATAATGGTGAATGCCCGTTTTATCACCAATTGCACTCGCTTCTTACTTTTCCTTACGGTCAAAGCGGTTTTTTTTCTCATATAATTCAGATACCCTCTGTTTTTTGAATCACCATTTGCGTTGGCACTTAGAAGAAAAACGACAAATAAAGCCAAAAGGGACGCTGGACAAAAAATGTCAACTTTCACAAAACCTGCTGAAGCGACGCTAGAAAATCTGTTTCGCATTTTCACCATACCAGAAGCGCCGGGCTCAACACTCAGTTCCATAGAGACTCAAATCTCTGCGAACCTTAACGACTTTCTGCGCACCCACATTGCCGCAAAAGAGAAGCCCCTCGCCGAGATCGAAAAAGACTTCAGTGGTGCAGATATTCCTGAACACCCGAGCTACGTTTCAGAGCACACCGAATTTTTGCTAGAAAAACTGGTGGCGCAATCTGTGCATACCTCTGCGCCCAGTTTTATCGGCCACATGACATCAGCCCTTCCCTACTTCCTGATGCCGTTATCTAAAATCATGATCGGTCTCAACCAGAACTTGGTGAAGATTGAGACCTCGAAAGCCTTTACGCCCCTAGAGCGTCAAGTGTTAGGCATGTTACATAATCTGATCTATCAGCAACAGAGTGACTTCTACGACACTTGGATGCACAGCGCGGAACATTCACTCGGCGCATTTTGTTCTGGTGGTACCATTGCGAACATCACCGCACTCTGGGTTGCAAGAAATAACCTCTTAAAGGCTGACGGCGATTTTCAAGGCGTCGCTCAAGAAGGGTTGTTCCGTGCCATGCGCCACTATGGCTATGACGATATCGCCGTATTGGTCTCTGAACGTGGTCACTATTCATTGAAAAAGGCGGCAGATGTCCTCGGCATTGGCCGTCGCAGCCTTATCCCTGTCAAAACCGATGACGATAATCGTATCGACCTAGACGCACTGAATGAGAAACTGGCGGAGCTCAAAGCCAACAATATTAAGCCTTTTGCGATTGTCGGGGTTGCTGGCACCACAGAAACGGGCAACATAGACCCACTTGACGCCCTCGCCGATATTGCGCAAGCGCACGATTGCCATTTTCACGTTGATGCCGCTTGGGGTGGCGCTACCTTAATGTCTGACAACCATCGCCACCTGTTAAAAGGCATTGAACGCGCAGATTCCGTCACCATTGATGCTCACAAACAGCTTTATGTCCCTATGGGTGCCGGTATGGTGATTTTCAAAAACCCGGCGTCCATGGCTTCGATTGAGCATCACGCCGAGTATATTCTGCGTAAAGGCTCTAAAGATCTCGGTAGCCATACCCTTGAAGGATCGCGAAGCGGGATGGCTATGCTGCTCTTTGCATGCCTTAACGTTATTAGCCGCCAAGGCTACGAAATGTTGATCGACCGTGGTATCACCATGGCGGACAATTTTGCTCACTTAATTGATAGCCGTCCTGAGTTTGAACTCGTTACCCGACCTGAACTCTGCTTGCTGACCTATCGCTATGTCCCTGTCGAGGTGCAACACGCGCTGGATAAAGGGACACAAGAAGAAGTGACTCGCCTACATGAGCTTCTCAATGACCTAACCAAGTTCATTCAAAAGCGCCAACGTGAGTCTGGTAAGTCTTTTGTCTCTCGTACGCGTATCAATCCCGCGCGCTGGGATCGTCGCATCACCACGGTATTCCGGGTTGTACTGGCTAACCCGCTCACCACAGAAGAAATTCTTGAATGTGTCCTTGATGAGCAAAGTGATATCGCTAAGCAGAGCATCATTAGCCTGCCTAAATTGCTCGAGCTTGCGAGACAGATAAACGCACGACAGTAATCAACTACCGCCGCCTCAACAGGCAAAGCTTAAGAAGCAAGCAACAGGAAGCAGACTAACGCGGCGAGTTCAAGGCAAAGGGGTAACGGAATGGCTTTCCCCTTTCGAACACATTTAACGCAGAAATCGGGGCGCTAGTCGCTTCCCAAAGCGCGAGTTTTTTGGCTCGCCACCTTTGTTACTGCTTTTTGATGTAGTCGACTAGACCTTCAAAGCAGTGCCGCGATGGCAAACCTAGAAACTCGCGCTGAACAAGCATCTTGAGGTGACTTGAGTATATTCAAATAAGCATCTTCTTTTTGCTCTCCTTAAAAAGCATCTATACTTTCAGTGTGTTATGCAGAGTGTAGATGTGGCTATGAACGACCCATTGATTAATGAAAACCGTGCCCAAATGTACTGGTGGTTTTCTTCTTTGTTTTTTACTGAACTAACAGAGAAACAACTGCAGCATTATATGAGTCCACAGTTTCTTGCTTTTATTCAGCAGTTGTCAGAAGCAGAAGAGCTACAAGATGCCTCAGAACATTTCTCTCATGCCCTCACCCGGTTAAATTCCCGAGAAGATGTACAATTAGAGCTTGCCGCAGATTTTTGTAGTTTATTTCTAACAGGTGATCGCGCCAGTGCAATACCTTATGCCTCAGTCTATTTAAGCCAAGATAAATTAACCCACGGCGAAACCGCACAAGAAATTCGCGCACTACTGATAGAACATCAAATCGGTTTAGATGCGCAACATAATGAACCCGCAGATCACATTGCGATTATTCTCGACTTTGTTGGTAACTTAATCATTAATATGAATAAACATGAAAGCGACCAGCAAATTGCGAGACACCTCAATGATCAAATCGACATTATCCAGCGTTACCTCGTCAAATGGGTCCCCCAGTTTGTCGATCGCGTTAGTCAAAATGACCGCTTTGGTTTTTATGCAACCAGTGCAGAACTGCTTCAAGCTTTTTTGATATACGACTTAAGTTACTGTATTGAACAGTATCAAAGGCACCACACTACACCATGATGTTATTTAATGACACAGACTGCAAATACGGCCAGTAACTCGAGATGGGATTGCATCGAGCGTATAAACTACCCAAGCAATTCGTAAACCCATAGTGCTGAATAGTGATAAACACGTAGACAAGTGGTGAGAAATGCCGCAAGTGGTACCCCTGATATCACAATGTCGCGCTAAAATTCCGTATATCATTTCATAAAGATTGCACTATCGTCCTTACTCAGTAGAATGTGAACGCAAGCGATTACATAATGAAATGTTGCTGTGACCGTTTACACGCAACCACTCAATAATAGCCAGCGATGCGTACTGCTGGCAGATACGATATTAGAAGAAAAAAATGGCAACCATTAAAGATGTTGCGCGCATGGCTGGCGTCTCAACGACGACTGTCTCGCACGTAATCAACAAAACTCGATTCGTCGCAGAAGCTACGCAGAAAAAAGTGTGGGAAGCAATCGACGAACTCAACTATGCGCCAAGTGCCGTTGCGCGTAGTTTGAAGTGTAACTCTACCCGCACTATTGGCATGTTAGTAACCAAATCTAACAACCCTTTCTTTGCCGAGGTGGTTCACGGCGTTGAAGAGTATTGCTACAAAGCCGGCTACACACTGATTCTATGTAATACCGAAGGCAACTTTAACAAACAGCGTGATTACCTACGCATGTTAGCTGAAAAACGCGTCGATGGTCTTCTCGTCATGTGCTCAGATCTTGATGACGAACTACTTGCCATTCTCAATCGTCAAAAAGATCTACCGATGGTCATTATGGACTGGGGACCAGAATCTGTTACCACAGATAAGATTCGCGATAACGCAGAGAAAGGGGCGTATCTCGCCACGCGTCACTTCATCGACAATGGCCACCAAGAGATTGGTTGTGTGTCAGGCCATTTGCAGCGCAATACCTGTGTCGAGCGCATGAAAGGATTCAGTGCCGCGATGCAAGAGGCGAACTTGCCTATCAATCAAGATTGGATTATCGAAGGCGACTTTGAGTGCGAAACGGCAGTGAAAGCGGCGCAAGATTTCATCGCAATGGATCAACGCCCTACTGCTATCTTCTGCTTCAATGACATTATGGCGATGGCGTTAATCAGTACGTTTGAGCAGGCAGGTATTAGTGTACCAGACGATATTTCGGTGATTGGCTATGACAACATTGATTTATCTCCTTACTTTTCACCACCTTTAACGACAATTCACCAGCCTAAGCACCGTTTAGGTAAAAAGGCAGTCGAGTTACTGATGGCGAGAATTAAAGATAAAGAACACGATAGCCAATTATTCGTCATGGAGCCCGAATTGGTAGTACGTAAGTCTGTAAAACGTATGAAATAAATTCATCATCTTTTTATAAATGCCTGCTTTGAGAACAAGCGGGCATTTTTTTGCCTTTTATGCAAATACGCCAATATTCTGTTCTGCACTTATCAAATTTCCCGTCAAAATTATGGTACCAATATCACGTTTTTATTGGGACGAAGATCAAAACCTATATTGATATAAGCTAAATATTGTCACGAACAGGGCAAACCATTCGAAAGATTGGGACGCAAAGCTTCCGGCCTAAATACAAGATTTTTAACGAATCTGGTAAATGGTAGCGGGGTTGCCGATGGAAAAACTAGTTGTACACACGGAAGTTGACAGAGCGTTGACATTCAGGAACTGCAGCTGGTCTATTCTTGGTTCCTAGCTCTGATTAGTGGTGACCTATTCACATAATCACCGAGATGTAGCATGGACAAACCAGTACTAAAAACTTCAATAAAGTTACTCAGTCGTTTTGGGACAATTAAGTCGCGTTCAATGTTTGGCGGTTTTGGCCTTTTCTTAGGCGAAACCATGTTCGCACTTGTTGTAAACGATAAACTTCACCTACGTGCTAACGCCAGTAACGAGCGTCAGTTCAAGGAGAGTCAATTCCAGCCTTACGTTTACAAAAAGCGTGGGTTCCCGGTTGTCACTAAGTATTATGCAATACCTGACACCTGGTGGGATGACGAAGATCAGATCATCTCTCAAGCATCCCTCGCACTCACCGCAGCGCAAGAGGATAAAAAGGATCAAGAGGCAAAAAAGGCGAAGTTGCCTGACCGAATCAAAGATTTACCCAATCTGAGATTGGCAAACGAACGAATGCTGAAAAAAGCGGGTATTACCACTGTTGAAGAGCTCGTAGAAAAAGGCGCTTTACAGGCATTCAGACAACTGCAAGACACGCAAGGCGAATCGCTAAACGTCGAATTACTTTGGGCATTGGAGGGCGCAATCACAGGGAAACATTGGTCTGTCGTTACCGAAGACCGACGTCAAGAGCTCCTGTCAAAGCTCGGTGGATGACGACTTTATAAGGCTAAATGCCAACAAATTCTGAGAAGGCTGACTTTCTATTGAAAGTCGGCCTTTTTACTTTTCAGCCCGCCATGACCAAGTACAGGGTCTATACTCCATTCATGGCACTCAGGTGGGCAATGTCATGGACAACAATACAACAACAACGTCGCAACGCAGTGATGAGTGGAAAACCTTTCTATTCATTGTCATTTTTCTCTTCCCTATCCTTTCGGTCATCATCGTTGGCGGATACGGCTTCTTCATCTGGATGATGCAGATCTTTTTCTGGGGTCCGCCCGGCCACGGCTAACAAACCATCTCAAACGCTTACTGACTTTCTATAACCACGCTTTTTTATCAGCGAGGCCACTATGAAAAAGCTTCTCTCCGCGATGTGGCGGACATTTCGACGCCCTGCGACAAGCATTAGCCTAGGCGTGCTTTGCTTAGGCGGATTCGTTGCCGGCATTATTTTCTGGGGCGGCTTTAATACTGCGCTAGAAGCAACCAATACCGAAGAATTTTGCATCTCATGCCATAACAAACCTGAGAATGATCTTGTATACACTGAATTGCAGCAAACCGTTCACTGGTCAAATCATTCTGGTGTCAGAGCCACCTGTCCCGATTGCCATGTTCCGCACAATTGGACAGATAAAATCGCCCGTAAAGTACAAGCCAGCAAAGAAGTCTTCGCTTGGTTTGCGGGCAGCATCAGCACAGTGGAAAAATTTGAAGACCGCCGCTTAGTACTCGCCCAACATGAATGGGAACGCCTTTCGGCTAACGGTTCGTTAGAGTGTAAAAATTGCCACAGTTACGCCAGTATGAATTGGGACCAAATGTCGGATACCGCGCGCATTCAAATGGAGCAAGCCGCGGAAAGAGACCAAAGCTGTATCGATTGCCATAAAGGCATTGCTCACAAGCTGCCGGAAGGGATGGAAAGCTCTGGCGGTATGATAGGCGAACTAGTGCAGCAATCACATAGCACCCGCTACAGCGTGGGTGAAAGTTACTACAGTGTCCGTCACCTCAACATTTATGAAGACGCCAATCTAACCACAGAAGGTGGCCTACTCAATCCCGCAACCAAAATTACCGTCATTGCTGAACAAGGCAATGCGATTCAGTTCAATATAGAAGGGTGGCGAAAAACCAAAGGTTTTGGTCGTGTGATAAACGAAGATTTTGGGTTAAACATACCCTCAGCCGCACTCACCAAAGAAGCAGCGGCCAACGACGACATTATCCAAGTCTTCGAGCAAAAAGAAGATGACCTCACAGGCCTTGGTTGGGAACGCGTCACAGCAACACTTTGGGCAGAGAAAGACTCTTTCCTCTCATCGCCTGATGCACTGTGGGCAAAAGCCGATGAATCTTATGTGACCAACTGCAGTATCTGTCACACGCAGCCCGCACCCGCTCACTTTAGTACCAATGCATGGCCTGGCATGTTTAATGGCATGTTGTCGTTCGTCAATCTTGACGCGGACAGTGAAGCATTAGTACTGAAATATCTACAAAAACATTCTTCAGATTTCTCAGATCATCACTGAGTAAGGTAGGAAATGATGACAGTAAGTCGACGTGAGTTTCTCAGAGGCTTAGCGACCACAGGCGTTGCAGCTGCTATCGGCCCTAGCTTAGTTGCGCCACTTGCCAACGCAGAGGAAGACGCCACGCTAGGCACATGGAAAACATCCGGTTCTCACTTCGGTGCATTTAGAGCACGCGTTTACGCAGGTAAAGTGCAAGAGATTGAACCATTAGCATTCGATAAACACCCCACTGATATGATCAACGGTATCAAAGGGGTGATCTACAACCCTTCAAGGGTGCGTTACCCAATGGTTCGCCTCAATTGGCTCAAGAAACATCGCTACAGCAGCGACACACGTGGCGACAACCGTTTCGTTCGGGTCACTTGGGATGAAGCACTCGATCTTTTCTATCGAGAACTCGAATATGTACAAACTAACTTCGGACCTTGGGCGTTACATGCTGGGCAAACAGGCTGGCGACAAACCGGACAATTCCACAGTTGCACAAGCCATATGCAACGTGCAGTCGGTATGCATGGCCACTTTTTAACCAAGGTTGGCGACTACTCAACAGGCGCAGGGCAAACCATTCTCCCCTACATCCTTGGCTCAACCGAAGTCTATGCCCAACAAACTTCTTGGCCTAAAATCTTTGCGCATACCGATGTACTTATCCTCTGGGCGAATGACCCAGTCAAGAACACCCAAGTCGGCTGGCAGTGTGAAACCCATGAATCCTATGCCTACTACGAACAACTCAAGCAGAACCTCGCCGACAAAAAGATCCGCGTTATCTCCATAGACCCTGTAAAGACCAAAACACAGAACTTCTTAGACTGCGAGCATCAGTACATTAATCCGCAAACCGATGTGCCCTTCATGCTTGGCGTTGCGCATACACTTTACAAAGAAGACCTTTACGACAAGGACTTTATCAACACTTACGCATTAGGTTTTGATGACTTCCTGCCCTATTTATTGGGTACCGCCGCAGATGAGACAGAAAAGACACCCGAATGGGCGGCCGCTATTTGTGGCATAGATGCTGACACTATTCGCGACTATGCACGCTTAATGGCCAATAACCGCACGCAAATTATCTTTGGCTGGTCAATACAACGTCAGCAGCATGGCGAGCAGCCCTACTGGATGGGTGCCGTTGTCGCCGCTATGCTTGGCCAAATCGGTAAACCCGGCGGCGGTGTCTCTTATGCACACCACTACAGCGGTATTGGGATCCCTCCCACGGGCGCAGCAGGTCCTGGCGGATTTCCAAGAAACCTCGACCCCGGCATGAAGCCTAAACATGATAATAAAGACTACAACGGCTACAGCAGCACAATTCCCGTCGCGCGTTGGGTCGATGCGCTGCTCGAACCGGGCAAAAAAATCAACTATAACGGAGCAACCGTCACCTACCCTGATATCAAAATGATGGTATTCAGTGGCAATAACCCTTGGCACCATCACCAAGACCGTAACCGGATGAAAGAAGCGTTCAAAAAACTGCATACGGTGGTAAGCATCGACTATTGCTGGACAGCGACATGCCGATTCTCAGACATCGTATTGCCTGCATGTACACAATTTGAGCGCAACGATATCGATCTCTACGGTGCATATTCAGCCAGTGGGATTCTGGCCATGCATAAACTGGTCGACCCACTTTATCACTCAAAGACAGACTTCGAAATTTTCACTGAGCTCACTCGTCGATGGGGACAACATAAAGCGTATACCCGCGGCATGGACGAGATGGACTGGGTCAAGATGCTTTACAACGAATGCCGTGAAGCCAATAAAGGCAAGTTTGCTATGCCCGAATTCGATGAGTTCTGGGCAGCTGGCTTGGTCGAATTTGGGCAGGGTTCTGATTATATTCGCCATGCTGATTTCCGTGAAGATCCTGAAATAGCACCACTCGGCACTCCGTCAGGCTTTATTGAGATTTTTAGCCGCACTATCGATCGCATGGGCTATCAAGAGTGTCGTGGCCATCCGATGTGGTTTGAAAAAGCAGAACGCTCTCACGGTGGTCCAAAATCAGATGTCTACCCGCTTTGGTTACAATCTTGCCATCCAGATAAGCGCTTACACTCACAAATGTGCGAGTCGGAAGAGTTTAGAGCAACCTATGCCGTACAAGGACGTGAACCGCTATACATGAGCCCAGAAGATGCGAAAGCACGCGGTATTGCTGATGGGGATTTAGTCCGCATCTACAACGATCGCGGCCAAGCTCTAGTAGGTGCAGTGGTGTCGGATGACTATCCACCGGGTGTAGTGCGGCTCCAAGAAGGCGCATGGTATGGCCCCTTGAATGAGAAAGTCGGCGCTATCGATACTTATGGTGATCCAAACACTATGACACTCGATATCGGTGCATCGGAACTGTCGCAAGCCACCAGCGCCAATACTTGCTTGGTCGAGATCGAGAAGTTCAACGGCGAAGTCCCCCCTGTCACCTCCTTTGGGGGCCCTATTATGGTGAGTTGACGGCACGATTCCTTTCCTTCAAATACACAAAAGCCTCGAATATTCGAGGCTCTTTATGGCTCTACTGCTGTACTTCGTTATTTCTCAGCGTTTGATGGGGAAGTCATGTATGTGATTGACTTTATGGCTCTACTGCTGTACTTCGTTATTTCTCTTACTGCTTTCAAACAAAAGTACTGCCTTATCAATCGTCTCGATAGTGAAAGCCTTAGAGCAGATGTCACGACCGCTACTTCTTTTCTGAGATTTATATGAACCAGAACCATCAGACGAAAGATTCAAACAATGTGCAAAGAGCAGATACTGGTCTGGTTTAGAAAGATTCTCACCATACCAATGGTCTGCCACCAATAAATACTCTACTTGCTCAATTTGTTTTCGTAGCTCCCCAATATCTTGAGCTATGGTATTCATTTGCTTCTTTAAAGCAGCATCTGCTGCCTTACGTTCACGGGTCTCTTGGAGTTGGAGTACAAGCATCGTCTCTACATCAAACTCTCCCTCAAGAGATAAGGAAGTTCCAGTTTGATTCGTGGATGGGTACGTATATGCCCCTCGTTCCAATACTGACGGAATGACATCTTCCAATACCCATTTCTGGAATTTAATACAAGCAGGTGAGTTACCTTGAAGGACAACTCGAAGCAAGCCTGCTTGAGTGACATAGCTTTCGAAAAGAGGATCCAAAATATTATCAGGGACGTTATCTCTTACCCTGATTTCATCTTGAAGCAAATGAGTGGCATGCCCTCTCATCAAACTTAACATTGAACCAGAAGGACGAGAGGTTGGTTCAAGGACTTGATTTTCAGCAGAAATTGTTTGAACTACATCATGAAGAGAAAAGAACAAAACACCTTGCTCTTCTATAGTTCGTATGGATACTTTACCTGATGCGGCACTATTATAAGAGAATATTGTTTCGGATAGATTCATATTCGCACCAATGTTACTCAACACATTGCTTATATAATATACCGCCTAATAACCAGACATCAATACGTGGTCAGTCTCATCAAAGACAAATCAAGAACGTGGTAAGTAGTTCGTATCGCTTTGGCTTCATTACCGAACTTCTCGGCTAGGAGATTTCGAAGCTTGATGATAACTCCCACAGTTATATCTGAGGTTACATTTGAATAGCCACCTTCTAGTTAGACAAAATGACTAATAGAGTAGACGGCTTCTTAATCCAGTACTTTGAGGTAGCTTGAGTATAGTTTTTGCCCGTTTAATCGTCCGCGTTGAAAAGCAAGGTAAACTTACTCTCAACATCGCTTAATTCTCACCCGTCAGCCAAGCATGAAACTCGGGATCATCTTCGATCCGGTACTCTTTATCTGCTACGGTATTACCCGGAACAGTGATGGCCTCCAACCCAGTGCCATACTCTTTCTCTATCATCATAGTATCGTAAATCAGAAAGCTAGTGGCCGGTAGCCAAATGAGATGAAAGCAAATATTGATCACTTTTCGCTTGCTTGAATAAAAAAATATGTAAATTAGGCTAAGTACAAGTGGATAAATTATCACTAGGATAACAAGCCACTGTAACTCAAGTGACACGTCATCCAAAACCATGGTTCATCCCGCATTCTCTACGACCTCTTTAAACAGCAATATCAAAACAACCAAACGACCAAACGACCAAACGACCAAGTAAAATACTCTGCCACATCGCTAAATTGCTAGTGCTTTTGCTAGTTATTAATAGGTAGGTTTTCTGCCATGAAACCGTACATAGAGTTGTTTCAATACGTCAGGGAAAGTATCCCAAAATGGTGCTACTTTCTCTACAGGAACGTTGAAAAATAAGTTTTCCACAAAAGATACATCAATGCAGTCTCGCACTTCACTTTCACCATTTAAATAGCTACTACGAAAAAACTCAAAGAGAGATTTATAGTCGTTCTCGGCTGAAGATACCACCATTTCGTAATTCAAAACATTTGCCAAACTACCAAACCAAGAGTAGGCACACTCTGGGTTAACTTCACCCCAAAGACGAATGTGCTCAACATCAGCTTTCTTAGTAATCTTTGGAAACTGAGTTCTAAAACTCTTGTACATACTTAAAACTGTCATGACATCCGCCTAAAATCAACGTGATCTACACCAAATCTAGGTTATTATCCCCAAGAAAAATAAAGTCATTAACCCACATGTTAATGTCCATTTCGCCAATCACCATGCCAGAGTTCTAGTTAAGTGTTCTATGTGGAAACGCCTTGAACACAAGTATGATAAACAATATTTTGGAACTCTTTCACTGTAATGTCTTTTCTCAGCTCTGGACCATACCCCTCTTCATCAAGCTCGACGACGGGATCCACAACGTCTTCATCACTAAGCTTAATATCTAGGGTCTCTTCAATATTAATGACTACATCCAGTATAGAAAGCAGGTCGACAGAAAAGCTTTGCTGAGAAAGCGCTGCATCAACATCGACAACATCAACTGGCACATCAGCGGTATTTGCCAGTCTCTCTATAACAAGTGTACTGACAGCATCACAATCGGCAGCAAAAGTGAGACTTGAAAAAATAACGGCTACCGTCGCTACGCAAGATAATTTTAGATTGTACATTGATGCTTCCTTTTTTATAGCTATGAACCGTTAGTCCTAAACCAGCTACCATTCATTGCACAGGGCTAGTCAACCTATTTCTATTCGTTTAATACCTATTCTACATTTTCTAAAAGCTGTGTGAGGATAGTCGTCCACTCTACTTTGGTGCACTCTGGGGTTAAAATTGGCGAAGCCTTATACACATTGTCTCCAGCTATTCGCCCTTTGACATGAACATGATAATGCCAAACATCTTGTGTACCACACGGTTCATTGTTTTGCCAAACAGTGACGCCTTCTACTCCGGGCATTTGGCGTACCGCTATTGCAACATTCTTTGAGAGCACAGCTAAATGCGCTAATACCTCGTTAGGCAAGTCGTAAATGTTTTCATAGTAAGCCTTGGGAACGACCAATACCGTTGGCCCGGAGTTCTCATGGTGACGCAAACCTAAGCATACAAAACCCAGTTCAGACTCATAGATGACGTCGGGATCATTACTAAGGCTTCCTGAAACCATTTTACAGAAAGGGCAGTTATAACCATCAGGCTCATGATTGTGCATACTATCTCCAGAAGTGAGTAGCGTTTTCCATTTCAGTCACAACTCACCTCGAGATTCAAAATCGAGTAACATACACTTCCCCTAATGAACTTCGGATTTATTGAAGTGAGCGCTGAGAGTCAACACTGCACGACACGCTTACTTGCAGGGCAGGAGCATACTTTGATGGATTTATAACCCAAAGAAAACTCTTGCCCTATAATCGTCGTTCCAACCCGCTTTTTTCAGCTTCACTTTTTGACTCGGTGCACCACAGTCGCATTGCTTGAGCATATTCATCACAAAACGTCTGAATAACGCAATGTTTTCAACCGCACCATCTAAAGTGATACGAGAGCTATCTTCTTTAAAAACAACATCTAAAACATAGTGTTGACTGTTCTCTATCCGCCAATGCTGGCGAATATAGTGGCCCAGTAGTTTGTGATTCGGCGATAAAGAACTTATGTAGTATGAGGTATCTACAGTGCCTTTACCGTTGATCACACGATGGCGTTCCACTGCTATAATGCTTCTTACCGTCGGCCACTTCTCCGACAGGTCGGCAGGCAATTTGGCCTTTAGCTGAAACACGTATCGCTCCTCGCTGCGTCCATGTTTTTCTCTTTGATTTCAGTGACTATTTTCTCCTTGCCTGCATCAAAACTGCTTGGAACTGCGCCACAACAGCCGCTCTAAGCTTAGGCTGATTATTCTTAACCTGGACAACAACATGGGCTTGCTTTTCTTTGATTTTCTCTAATGTTTCACGCTGACAATGCAGTGCATCAACCGTGACAACGCTACCCTTTACATTAATAACATCAAGCATTTGGCGGACAATGCTTATCTCACCATTTTTAGTCTCAGTCGGCTTTTGACTCAGAACGAGACCACGCTCGGTGTCGTACGCCGTGACCAACTGCAATGCTGTTTTTCTATCGTTACGATAGGAGCCTCGAAGTACTTTTCCGTCAAAGGCGATAATGGGGCTGCTGTCCTGACCAGTTCGTTGTTCGTTTATCCAAAGAGCTAAAGCCTCAAGCAAAGATTCGGCAACAACGGAACGCAAGATACGAGCTATCGTGTGTCTGCGAGGGATACCATGTTCGAATGGTCTGTATTTTCTTAGCCAGTCGAGCTTTTCTTCTCCATAAAATTCAATGTCTTGCCAGCCTTCGCATCCTGATGCAATGGCACTAATCACAAGGAACATCACGTCGATGATATCGTGCTTCTGGTTGATGTTCGACCGAGTATCTTCTACAACAGATAAGTGTTCAATAAGGTTCACAATTGCTATATTTCAGAGGGTTTGGCGCAATTAGATCACATTAGCTATCAAAGTGCGATCCCGCCCTGCGCTTACTTGCTTGTTAGCTTTTTCAACGTCCGATCAAAGCCTAAAGCCGTAATTTCACCAGTAGCGCTATATCGTTCAACTCCAGTTTCCCACAGAGTAATACATGACTTTATTACTGTAGTAACAATATCATAATATTCGCTACCAACACCTCGGTATTTATTATTCATTTTGAAATATCTATAACTCTGTATACGCGAAGGGTATTCAAAGTGCGATTAAAAGCATCTGTTATTATCCAAACTATGGTTTTGCCAATACTGGCCATATCAAAAGGCACTAGACTGATAGTGTGTCATTTTTTAATCGTTTAGTGTATTTATCTTGCTCCGTTTTGTATCCCAGCCGTAACTCACCTAAGTCAATGGCACCAACACACTCCAATGCAAATAGAGAGCGAAATACTCCCTCTCTCATAATATCAAATAAGAAATTCGCAGTTTTATACCTATCTCCAATGTTCAACTAGATACCTTTACGCATTAACAATAATTTGAGTTTCGTGCCAGGAAGATCTACCGCACTTAAGTGATTGCTGAAAGCCAGTGCTGGAGGTGACTCTGTCACACTCCGCCTGGTGTTGTGAGGATAGCAAAGATCTCGGCCGGGAATACGCTTAAAAGCTTGCAGCGACGCCCACGATTGGAAGAAGAAGTTATGCAAGCTGAAGCGCCATGACCTTCTAGAGCCTTCATACGTGTCCGGTAAAATGGTTCAAGTCCGACACCATTAAGCCCTAACTAGTTGCATGCCGCTACTGAAAATGTCGAACCAATTGCACTAGCAATACCGTTTATTATTTTACTGGTTAACCTAGCTCTGTTAATAATTATATCCAGTAGAAATACAAATATCACTGAAATATAGGCCAAATAACCTAATCCTATATAGTCGTTGTATAGTATCGTGAAAAACCAGTCTTGACCAAAGATATAAATAGAAGAAGATATTACTGTTGATGCTACCAGCAGTAATCCAGGAACAAACAAATGTGTATTCGCCTTTGGCTTAGCGAAGGACACAATTATGAGAGCAAGAAATACTAAAAGGTTAGAACCAAGAAATATTCGAAGATCTGTTTTTAAGTTGGCCACTATTTCGATGTATTGGCTCTTGACTATATCAGTCAAGGTGCCTTCTGCTATCTGAATACTCTTGATTTTCTCAACGTAACTAGACGCTATCGATTGCGACAAAGCCTTTTTCTTCTCGCAATCATAGTCACACATTGCTGCGACAATAGCAGAAATTTTGTCGGGGAGTTCGTTGTCCAATTTATGTTGGATTTACTCTTTTTCGATACCTAGCTTTTGTGCAATGTTTAAAGCAGCTTCAGCGACTGTAGATTCGCTCATCGAATGCTGTTTCTGCTGCACTTCCTTCTCTATTTGAAATTTAATAAAGTCTTTAGCAGATTCTTCAAACTTATCATAGGAAATGAAAGTCAAAGAAAATAAACTGCAAAAAAACAAAACCAAACAGACCTGTCATTTTTAATGTAATACTCATAGTTTCCTTACCAAGTATCGTGAAAATAATCGAATTCAAATTATGAGCTAAAAGCATGAAGTGACAAGAGTATCGACTTTCCTTCACAAGTTCTTCTCACGTGTTAAACGACTCTCAACTGAAGCAAATGTGCCACCGATATGCATAGGACTTGCAGCGGCGCACACTATTAGGTGAGAGCGATATGCACATTAGTCTTAGTAAGCCCTACTGGCTGAACTCTAAAAGGCTGACAGCCATCAATATTTTGAGATCGCGTCATGTGGAACGGATACAAAACGAAAATGCACTATCGACGACAGCGTCGTAGGTTATGAGGAGTTATCACGCTCCAATTCCCGCAGCTTACTCAATGCAAAACGTCCCCTTTCCGACACTGCAGAGGATTGATCTAATGAAAATTTTTCTGCTAATTCCTTAGCATAAACTCCAGCCCCTTCTAGATCTCGAATCAAAACCTCTGCTGACACTTTCCTCACAACGGATGACCTATCTTCAGCAGCGCATTCTAGTAATCTCAGTACTGGCACTTTGGTCTCTAACTTACGTTCGGCGACTATAGGCGTCTTTCTTCCCTCACAGTAACGGATATCAGTCCATATCCATTTATAGCCTTCTACCCACGCTATACGCCTTTCAAGCAAGCTTCGGTACGCTTTAGCTCGAACTGCGGGCTGTACGGCTAGATTTGCAATTTCTGGTAAATAGTCATCAAGAATATTTGTGCGCCCAAGCTGAGAAAACAAGAATGGCATAGGCCCTGAACTTGATGATATCAACCTCGATCTCATGGAGTTCGCAATCTCTTTCTGCGAAATGATTAGTAAGAGAATTTTCTTGTCCGCATCTTCAATCCTGCCCCAAGAGTTCCAATTTGAAAGCGCAATTAGCAAGGAATCGATTACGAAATCCGGTGCTGTCACTTTTGCCAATTCCGGTAATGACTCTCTCGCAGCGTCACGTACTTGTGGCACCCAATCATTAAGTCGACGCACCGCAAGAGAAAAGAAGAACGTATTGGGGGCTGCTCCTCTCAATGTTCGCAAAGCTTTTTCTCTCTTGTAGCCATCCCAACTAATCAAATCCAACCAAGTTAACCGCTCTTTAGGCTTTGACCAAAACTTCCATTTGGGAGGCTCACGTTCTCTGAGTGCAAGGGAGAATTCAGTCCGAATAAATCGCTCCCAATAATCAAAACTTGTAAGTGGTAGTTGGGAGGTCACATCTATCAACGAAGACATATCAGCAACGACTTTACTGCCCGAAGTTATCGAGTATGCAAAGTCCTTGACTGCTTTAACGACGTTCTCTTCGACTACTTGAGATTTTTGCATACTCTATAATCCTCACAACAAATGACATTGGCTCCCCCTCTCATGAAGATCTGCCAAAAACGATTAAGCGCTGAGAGTCTATTCTAGGGGTAACAATGCCATATTCCCTCAGTCATTATGGCGTTGACCTTGCTGAACATCAGTTCAGCATTCACATTACCAATGTTTTGAGATCGCGTCATTTGGAACGAATACAAAACTACAATGCACTATCAACCACAGAGTCGTTGATTATACGAGAAATTTTAGCTTGCCGATGACTGTTCAGATGCGCTTACTTTAGGCTCTTTCTCTGGCGTCGACCATTTGATGATCGCTCTAAGATTCATTGAAAAAAAGATGATATTTGCAACTATCATTGCGACACTGCCAGTAAGATAACCAACAGCTATCCAACTCGTATTGCCGCACATCATTAAAATGAACCCAATTTTGTTCTTATTTCCAATTTGCCAAATAGCAAGAAACGTAAGTACCATAGCAATCCAGTCGATTCCATAGTACTGAAAATATTCCATTTATCCTCCTAGCACATAACGCTTTGCTCTCGAGCCCCTCATTTATCCTTTTCTGAACAATGAGATGAATGCACATCGCCTACTCTGGTCCAATGATTCGAGACAACATCATGTGGGACGAAAGTATGGCTATGCATTAGCTATGGACGCTTTAGTCGTTTGTTAGTTGAATTCTTCCACCGACCTACACCTAGGAAAAGAGGAACAACCCCAAAACTGCTTACCCTTATTTTCACCACGCTTTGTTTCACGCACAACCATTTCAGAGCCACAACGTGAGCAATGCTTTACGTTTCCTTTTAAAGCGACCAGATTTTTAACATGTTGCCTATGCTTTAAATCTGTAACCACGCCTTTTCTTAGCTTAACTTCACAGATAGCGGCAATAATTTCACCGTATTCATCTTCTGAGAATACTGGCTGCGTGAATTGCTTTATGTAATCCACGCAACCTCGGGCGTAAGTAACATTGTTAGGCATATCAGTTTTAAACTTACTGTCACCGATAAAAACGATGACCGAGTGTAACTTAGATGAATCTATGTCCAACAAAGACTCTAGAGTTTTGACATGTTTATAATTTTGATGAAGCGGATTCTGAAATTTAGAAGTATGCCGGTATATTTTTTGAGTCCATTGTTTTTGACTTTTTGAGCCAAAGATCCACCCTTTCATATTTTTAGTTTCAACAACAAAAATACCAAACTTAGAGACAACAATATGGTCGATTTGTGTTGTACCATCTTTCGTGGGTAACGTGACATCTTTAACCAACGTATAATCAGACTCAGAGAGCTGTGACAACAGTCTGTTTACCAAGAACTCGCCAAACTTACCTTTAAACCACCGACTCTTGAGTATCGATAAAATAAGTAGCAGAGGAATGATGTACCAAACTTGAGCTAAAGCGCCTAGCAGTAGTCCTAAAATATTCATGAATCGTCCTTATTCCACTAGCCCTTGCAATGAAATGCTTCTTGCCGAATCAGCAAAGTACACAACACTTTAAAACAAAACCGCTGAGCTTATCGGGTGTGTTGACGCGCTTGTTATGAGCGATACTCAGCATTTCGATACAGTTTAACTAATCTTACTCTTGGTAGACACTTAACTTCTGGCGCACTATCAACGAATTACGACATAGATGAGGCATCAGAGCGACTTATAGATAGCGTTAAGTCGGATGAAAACATCACTTTAAACTCACCATTGACGGCTTAGTTGTTTGTTAAATTGCTTTACCAAGGAAGCAAACCCGTTTCTACACTTACGTAGTCACGATTTTTTAATTGCTTGCTTTCTACCAAATGGAAAATTCGACCAGCTGATTCTTTTGGTGACATGTGAGCATCATTTGAACCCATAGTGGTCAATAGTCTACCTGGATGTATTGCGACCACTTTTATGCCTTTGTCTTCGAGATCGTCAGCAAGGCACAGAGTCAGCATATTTTGTGCTGCTTTACTTATGCGATATGAATATGAACACCCTGATCCTTTCGCAGCCAATTCAGACTGCATCTTAAGTGATCCTCTCCGAGAACTAATGTTTATGATTAATGCCTCTTCTGAAAGCAGCAGTGAGTTCAAACTACCTTTCACAGTAGACAAAACAGCAACACAGTTAGTCTCAAATTCTTTTCGCAGATGTTCAGGAAGAGTAAGTTCTAACGTTGGCGCATTTGTACCCGAACCCGCGTTATTTACAACCAAGTCAAGAGGCACGAGTTCCAACCACTCACTTAACTTTGACGCATAGCTATCACATGTCACATCGCTGATTAAGAATTCAGCGTTCGGGAAAGTCGTTGCCAATTCAGACTTAGCGGCGTTAGTGCGCACAACCAAGTATAAACCGTAGCCATGCTTATCAAACTCATGAGCTAGAGCTAGTCCTAATCCACGATTTGCTCCTGTAATTAGTACGTTTTTCATATCGCTCCATGGCAATTTAACACCCCGTATTACTGGGGTAGTTTACCGCGTCCAGCTACAAGCGCTTGTTTTGCTTGTCGCATAATGTGATCTCCACTGGCACTGCAACTCAAATCATGAGCCCCTGTTCTTTTGAGGCACTGACCCTGATAAACTTTACCTAAGTTTTCACGCCATCCATGAATGAGGAGCAATTCCCCTTCATAAGTCCTTATCACGTGCTAAGTGACTCACTTCCTTAGCTACACGGCAGTCATGGGTGCTACTCGCGAGAGAGCGATAAAACGGAGCAAATCCAGAGTCTGCTTGATTTGCTTATGAGTTGCCCATCTTAAAAGCCAGTGCTAACATTTGTACACACAACACCAAGGGAGCACGACATGGACACTAGAATTCAATTTCGTGTTGATGAAGAAACAAAGCGCCTAGCTCAACAGATGGCTGAGAGCCAAGGTCGCACGCTAAGTGATGCTTGCCGTGAACTGACAGAGCAACTCGCAGAACAACAAAAAAAGGCACTATCTCACGATGCATGGCTAACTGAACAAGTAAACCTAGCATTTGAGAAGCTTGACTCAGGAAAATCCGTTTTCATTGAACACCAAACTGCGAAATCTCGAATGGAAGAGCGCAAAGCCAGAATCCGTAATCGAGGGAAGGAATGATTTTGTGGGAAGAAGAGTCACTCAATGATCGTGAAAAGATCTTCGAGTTTCTCTATGACTTCAACCCTGATGCGGCAGAGAAAACTGACAATCTCATTGAAGCAAAAGTAGAAAACTTGCTTGAGCAACCTCTAATGGGAGTGCAACGAGATAGCAATCGCGGACGATTACTTATCATTCCTGAGATTGCGATGATCGTATCTTACTGGGTTGAAGGCGATATCATCCGTATTATGCGTGTGCTCCACCAGAAACAGAAATTCCCTAGGAATTGATTAGCCTCCCTCTGAGCATAAATGCCGTGCACAGTGGCTGGCGAGACTGGCGATTTGGTGCGAACAACTCAAAAAGTAGTAAGTTTAACAATCCGTTTGTTATGACAGGAACTTAACAAGTGTATGATTCTCGCCTTTGAGTTCTTTGTTTATGATGCTAGAGATGACGTCCCAATCACCACCGGCTAAGCCTGCTCCAATTAAAGGATACCCAATTCTCTTCCCGGGAAAGTCGTTCTTAATTTGGACGAATACACTTTGAATGGCTTCATAGTCTGCCTTAACGCCCTTACCTCTCCAATGAAACTGAGTGTACGCGTTGACTATGGTAAAACTGGCATCTAGTTGAGATACGTTAGCACTCGAATAAGAGCCAAGCTTTTCTCGAGAGCCTTTCTCTGTTGCTAAGTCCGCTTCATAAGCTTCTGGGAACAGCTTCTTTATCGACAAAGCTATGCCTTTACCCATCTGACATTGGCAATTACATCCATGAACGATTACATCAAAGTGGCCTTCAAGTGCCATCTGAATTAAATCACCTTCTACTTCTTTCATTTGCTATTCCTCTGAAACCATAACGAATGACATGGGTTCTGTCAGCTTCCCCCTCATAAAGTTCAGCCACACTTAAGTGATCATTGAGAGTAGATGATGGAGGTAACCCTATCTCATTCCATCTGTTATTATGCTCTTGACCTTGCTAAACACCAGTTCAATTTACACGCCATTGATGAACAAAGTACAAATCTTATTTACAAGTCCGTATCACGTGCTAAGTGACTCACAACCATAGCAAATATGCACTCGATACGTATAGAAGGAAAAGCTTGCCGTGGCACATGCTATTCGAGAGAAAACCTACAAGATCATTGAGACATGTCCAATGAAGCGCATCAAGTCCAGAGGCACTCAAAAATTTATTGTTCTGGCAGTGACTGAAGGGACTGCTTTTCTTTGAAATAGAGATATATTGGCAGCCCAAACGATACACCAACCGACAAAGTTCCCAACACCGCAAAATATCGATACTTTACTTTATGTTTTTGTCCATCCACTAAGATAAAGCCTATCAGAGCAATCGCACCAATCAACACGTCAAGCCAAGCCATTATACTAATGGGATTTGCCACCGCTTCACTGAACAAAAGACTGATATTTAAGCCATTAGTAACTAGCCATGGAACCAAAGCGCCATAAGGCAACAATACTCCTAACAAAGTAAGAACGAGATAAAACCTTACCATTTCGCCATCCGTGCAATTTCATGTAGTCAGCCTTAACGCTGAGCCAACGTGTCAATAATATAATTCATTCTCTCGCATAATACCGCGGTTAACGGGCTGAAACGTTCGCTAAAATTTGTGAAGCAAGGCGAAACCCAGCCAACGTTTTAAACGCTCATCAAACCGCCTGGTTATGTGTACCTATCGGCAATCTCACTTATGTAAGTTTGCAAGCTTTCTACGCTTTCAAAAATTATACTGACAGGGAACTTACTGGGCTGTTGATCAATCCTTCCATTCCAAGTTAAATGTACACAGGCAAACCGACCGTCACAGAGCTTAACAACCACATCGTCACTTGCGTCAGATTTTGCAATCACAGCCGGCTTCAGCCCCCACAATGGGTGCAGATGTCCAATCTCACACCCTAGCTCCTTTTGAATGCCTGCCTTAATCAGCTCACTTTCAGCTAAACTCCACCAAGGCTCCATCCATTTGATAGTCTGATTCATACTCTAGCTCTAACACACATATAACGCCCGCAACTAGCGAATCTCCCCAGAATCCCTTTTCTAAACAAAGAGAAAGACTCACACCGTATCTTTTGATCCAAGAAGTCTCGCCCAAATACATTTCAACAACAGGAGTTGCCAATGCGCGTGCAGCGACGCTTTACGAGCGAGCCTTCGAGCACTCGCCATATAACTCGCCCAAAACCCATCAATATTTTCTTGATAAACTACAGTCACTTTTACCTGACGGCATGGCACCCATTGTCGTTTCAGACACATGTTTTCGAAACACATGATTCCACGAGGTACAAAAGCACTTCATTTTAGTCAGTTTGCGAAATACCAAAAAGAGCCTGAGATTCCCAACCCCATTTCTTTTACCAACGAAACAAGACCTTTTAAACTTCCTTTTTCGACTGATGTAAGTACCATCCAATCCCCTAGCACCGCCTTAATTGATAAACAATGCCAATAACTAATCATTGAGGCCATAGTCGTTTGTTAGACATTGGCGATACGAGTGCTCCTCGCTTCTCTTCTTGGGTCATGCGGATAACAGTTGGCATGTAACAAAGCTATATGCCTCTTGCCAAGGTCATCCTCGATAATACATTCCATTTTGCAGGGATTACCTAATGCACTTCGCCAATAATGATCATAATGCTCATTGGTCACATCAAACTCAATTCTTACGTGAACTGCCCGAAGCCAGTTTGGCCGAAGTTCCCTTTTAGCAACTAATTTCTGGAGCATCTCCGAGTAATGCTTAACCATCAGTTCAAAAGATGGATCATATGGCGCTATCGTTTGAGATAAGAGATCAATTGAAACTACTTTAGACTCGAACAAATCAACATGCTTGTGTAGCTTACCGATTCCCCAGTAACCATCAACATCATTGTTTCTACTACAAAATGAACCGATGATACCGCTCGCGATACTTCCTAGTTCCCGCCTGCATCCCATAATGTCTCGTAAACTCCTAACGAATGACATGGATTCCCCCTCATGAAGATCTACCACACTTAAGTGGCCGCTGAGAGAGTACTGGAGATAACCCTGTCTCATTCCATCTGTTATTGCAGTGTGACCTTGCTACACACCATTTCAGTTTGCACGCCATTGACGAACGGTGAGCCACCCTTCTTCACAAGTCCACATCACGTGCTAAGTGATTCACAACCATAGCAAATATACCCCCCATGCGTATAGGGCTTGCAGCGGTGTACATTATTGAGCTAGAGAGCTCAAAATACAGATCAAGTACGAACCGTGCTCGACATTGCAATGATGTCTGCCACGCAATGTAATCCTGTTTTCAAAGCTACTTATACTCGCTTATTCGACGCTGGAAAACGTAAAGAGTTGTCATTATTGCGTGTGCCAGAAAGAAAATCCTGACCCTAAATTCGATACCTAGAGATGGCGTCGTGTGGAATGAAAATATCGCTAAAAACTAACTGTTGACGCAATAGTCGTTTATTAATCGATCATTCGCAAAGGTTACTGCTTACTCAACAGGAACTTACGCAAATCTCTCTCAACACGCATAACAAACAGAATAAGCACCTTGTCACCGTATTGCTTATAGAAAACACGACATGGATTAACGACAACTTCACGATAAGTTAAATGTTCTAGCTCAGGTGGAATACGACCTGACTCTGGGAAAGTTTGTAGACGTTCGACTTTGGAGAAGATCGTTTGTACTAACTGCTTTGCAGCAGCAATATTTCCAAGTGCGATGTATTCTGCGATATCGTTGAGGTCAGATAACGCTGGTTCAGTCCAGATTATTTCAGCCATTTTGACATTCTGTCTTTGGCTTCATCATGGCTTACCACTTTACCGTCAGCTAGTGCGCGTTCACCTCGTGCGATCCCCTCAAGAATAGCCAAACGATTTTGCATAAATTCGTAATCATCAACATCAACGAGATACGCGGATGGCTTACCATGCTCAGTAATTAACACTGGTTCTTTGGTGTCGTGGAGATCAGCGAGAATCTTGGTCGCTTGGCGTTTAAGTGATGTAACTAGTTCTACTTTCATGAGAGCTGCTCCAAAGGAATACTAAAAGTGATACTATTCTATCACTTTTAGTATAGCAAGCTCCGTAAAGGCTAACGAATGACATAGATTCCCCCTCATGAAGAGCTACCACACTTAAGTGATCGCTGTTAGAGTACTGGAGGCAACCATGTCACATTCCTTCTATTATTGCGGTGTTGACCTTGCCAAACACCCTTTTAGTTTGCACGCGGTTGACGAACGAGGAGTCACGCTTCTTCACAAGTTAGTTTCGCATGCTAAGTGACTCACAACCATAGCAAATATGCCGCCTGTGCGTATAGAGTTAGAAGTTTGCAACGGCGGAGATTATTGGATGAAATAGTTCAACAAGCAGCGCAAATACGAACCGTTTTATACATGGCGATGATGTCAGCCATGCAATGTAACCCTGTTTTCAAAACCACGTATTCACGACTTTTAGAAGCTGGGAAACCTAAGAAAGTGACTATCATTACCTGCGTTCGCAAGATGGTTGTAATACTGAATTCAATGTTACGAGATGGCGTCATGTGGGATGAAAATTTAGCCAAAATTTAGCTATTGACGCCATAGTCGTTTGTTAGGTGTATGCCTCCGAGACTTCTGAAACTGAAAAGCTCATAGCCAAAAAGGAAATCCCTGAGTCAGACTCATAGTTATGAACCTCTATTTGAGCATGTGCCCATTGACGGCCACTGATATCTATAATCGCTGTACCACCAAGATATCCACTGAAGCCTTTTTCAATTTCTAAGTTAGACACACCTTCAAACTTGAAGCTTTTGAAAATGCCATTCCTGTCGTGAGATACCAGTTCAATTGACCTCAGCGTAGAGTCCCAAGGGTCGACATTATACTTAAACTCAACCAAATCATTATTTGCAAAGTCTGCAAAAATCACTTTCTCTGACAATTTGACCTCCTGACACCTAACGAATGACATGGATTCCCCCTCATAAAGATCTGCCACACTTAGGTGATCGCTGTGAGAGCACTGAAGGTAACCATGTCACATTCCATCTGTTATTGTAGTGTGGCCTTGCTAAATACCACTTCAGTTTACACGTCATTGATGAACGGGGTACCACCCTTCTTCGCAAGCCCATATCACGTGCTAAGTGATTCACAACCCAAGTAAATTTGCCACTTATACGTATAGGGCGCACCGCAGCTTATATTATTGCAGGGCAGGAGCATACTTTGATGGATTTATAACCCAAAGAAAACTCTTGCCCTATAATCGTCGTTCCAACCCGCTTTTTTCAGCTTCACTTTTTGACTCGGTGCACCACAGTCGCATTGCTTGAGCATATTCATCACAAAACGTCTGAATAACGCAATGTTTTCAACCGCACCATCTAAAGTGATACGAGAGCTATCTTCTTTAAAAACAACATCTAAAACATAGTGTTGACTGTTCTCTATCCGCCAATGCTGGCGAATATAGTGGCCCAGTAGTTTGTGATTCGGCGATAAAGAACTTATGTAGTATGAGGTATCTACAGTGCCTTTACCGTTGATCACACGATGGCGTTCCACTGCTATAATGCTTCTTACCGTCGGCCACTTCTCCGACAGGTCGGCAGGCAATTTGGCCTTTAGCTGAAACACGTATCGCTCCTCGCTGCGTCCATGTTTTTTCTCTTTGATTTCAGTGACTATTTTCTCCTTGCCTGCATCAAAAACTGCTTGGAACTGCGCCACAACAGCCGCTCTAAGCTTAGGCTGATTATTCTTAACCTGGACAACAACATGGGCTTGCTTTTCTTTGATTTTCTCTAATGTTTCACGCTGACAATGCAGTGCATCAACCGTGACAACGCTACCCTTTACATTAATAACATCAAGCATTTGGCGGACAATGCTTATCTCACCATTTTAGTCTCAGTCGGCTTTTGACTCAGAACGAGACCACGCTCGGTGTCGTACGCCGTGACCAACTGCAATGCTGTTTTTCTATCGTTACGATAGGAGCCTCGAAGTACTTTTCCGTCAAAGGCGATAATGGGGCTGCTGTCCTGACCAGTTCGTTGTTCGTTTATCCAAAGAGCTAAAGCCTCAAGCAAAGATTCGGCAACAACGGAACGCAAGATACGAGCTATCGTGTGTCTGCGAGGGATACCATGTTCGAATGGTCTGTATTTTCTTAGCCAGTCGAGCTTTTCTTCTCCATAAAATTCAATGTCTTGCCAGCCTTCGCATCCTGATGCAATGGCACTAATCACAAGGAACATCACGTCGATGATATCGTGCTTCTGGTTGATGTTCGACCGAGTATCTTCTACAACAGATAAGTGTTCAATAAGGTTCACAATTGCTATATTTCAGAGGGTTTGGCGCAATTAGATCACATTAGCTATCAAAGTGCGATCCCGCCCTGTATATTATTGAACAAGAGAGTTCAAAAAACAGCTCAAGTAAGAACCGTTTTATACATGGCGATGGTGTCAGCCACGCAATGTAACCCTGTTTTCAAAACCACGTATTCACAACTTTTAGAAGCTGGGAAACCTAAGAGAGTGGCTTTAATTGCCTGCGTTCGCAAGATGGTTGTAATACTGAATTCAATGTTACGAGACGGCGTCATGTGGGATGAAAATACAGCCAAGATCTAGCTGTTGACACCATAGTCGTTTGTTATATGGTGTTTTTATCAAACCTTACGCACGTTGTAACTAAACCATCTGAGCTATCCTGGTAAACCATTATCAACTTCCCAGATGGTTCAAAGTGAAATTCATACTCTGAATAAACAAATATCAACGGCACTTTCCTTTTACCAAAATATCCTCCCAAGCTATCTGCAGGCCCAAGTTTTTCAACAACAGACAGCTTTGTGTCTTGACCGCAAAGAGTAACCTCGCTTTGACAGCCTTTGTGTTTAAATAAAATACTCTGAATCATTTTTCTTAGCCATATAACGAATGACATGGATTCCCCCTCATGAAGATCTGCCACATTTAAGTGATCGCTGTGAGAGTACTGGAGATAACCATGTCACATTTCATCTATTATTGCGGTGTTGACCTTGCCAAACACCATTTTAGTCTGCACGTGGTTGACGAATGAGGAGTCACGCTTCTTCACAAGTCCGCATCACGTGCTAAGTGATTCACAACCATAGCAAATATGCCGCCTATGCGTATAGGACTAAAAGCTTGTAGTGGAGCGAACTTTTGTGCGAGAGAGTTTAATAAACTTGGCCATGACGCTCGCATAATGGCAGCTAAATATGTCGCTCCGTATCGAACCAAAGGCAAAAAAGATCTCAATGATGCTGTCGCTATCTGTGAAGCAGTACAACGTCCAGGGGTTCGCTTTGTGCCCCTGAGCGACAAGCTGTTTTAGCTATTCATCGCATGAGAGAGCATTGGGTTCGAGAAAGAACGGCGATGATTAACCGCATTCGTGCCTGACTTGCTGAATTCGGAATCATCATTCCAACCGGACGGACATCGGTTCAAAATCAAATCCCTCTTTGTTTAGAAGACGCTGAAAATGGGTTGCCTAGTATCGCTCGAGCAATTATTGCTGATGCATACGACCATCTTCAGGTGCTCAATCAGCACATTGATGAAACAGAGCAAAGTTTCAACCTCTTTGTCAGCGCGAGCCCCAATACCCAAAATCATGCAAGCGCGAGGGATTGGGCCTCAAACTGCAACCGCTATCATCGCTACAATTGGAAAAGATGAGCAGTTTGAAAAAAGCCGTGACTTCTCCGCATGGATTGGCCTTATCTCCAAACAATACTCAACAGGCGTCAGGCCAAGGCTCGGCCGGATGAGTAGACATGGCGACAAACACAACAGACCAAGCGGAGTATGAGCTATCGGATACAGTGGACTGTTAAGTGGTTACGGATCATCACTCTCTTGTAAAGGAGAATATAACCACTCAAATTTATTATTTACTGCCTCTTCTTCACTATCGAATTCAGTGTGATAATTATGAGTATGCGGAGCAGGAATACTAATTTCACCTTCGGAAAATCCCAACTTATCCAAGGTGATTATAAATGAATCAATATTGCCGTAAGCATAAATATAGTTGTGATTATCAAAAATAAATTGGCCTTCTCCGGAAACAGAGGAAACCCATAAGTGCTGCCTTCCGTCTCTCTCGAAATACTCTTGGTGCTCATATAAAAAAAGTTCGAGATGTTGTAGAAGTACTCGATGTACTTCCGCAGTTTGTCCCTCAAGTGCATCAAATCAGCGATAGGGGCATCTTTTATCAGTTCCCCCTTCAACGCCTTAAAGAACGATTCAACCTCTGCAATATCAGTACACTTACCAGGTCGGTTCATGCTCCGCTCAATACCGTACTTTTCCAGTAAATGTCGCACTCTGTCTACACAATGTTGACCAAGAGCGGTTAAGCCAATCGTAGTAACCACTGCGTGACACTGACAAATGCCAGCACAGCGTCTTTATCGGATACACATTGCAATAACGCTTTATGAATCGGTAGGCTTGCGCTTTTGTTCGGCTTGAAAGCGTTGCCACTTTTTTAGGATGTCGTTTTCCTCTTCAAGCTCAGCAATACGCTGTTTTAACGCCGATAATTCATCATTCGCTTTGCCGGGTTTTGTCGATTTTTTCTGTGACTTCACCATGCCAAACTCCCCCTCTCGATACGCTTTTCGCCACTTGGAAAGCATAAATGGGTGGATATCTAGCGCTTCGGCTACTGACTTTACTGTTCGGAGTGTCTCATAGCTCCACTCTACTACTTTCAACTCGAACTCTAGTGAATAATTCGCTGTTTTCTTGCCTGCTTTATAAGCGGGCACGATGACCTCCTAGGTCTGTCATGCGTGTCCGGTAAAACGGTTCAAGTCCAGGGTCAGCCTTAATAGGCTTGTTATGTGATTGTTAAGGTTCATCTCTCAGCGCATCTCTACGCTGTTGAATGAACTCTTTATAACTAATACTTGGCTCTTGATGCAATGTGCGTTCTAAAGAACAACATAGATTCCATAAAGCTCTTTGCTCGGCTTGGTCTTCAATAGTAAGCGAGTCGCTATCGCTGAAACGCCGAGTTAGTTCAAATAGAACCCAGGCTTCATCTTCAGTAAGGTTTAAAGTTACTTCCTTGCCCATTACTCTTCCTTCACATAACGAATGACATGGATTCTCCCTCATGAATATCCGCCACAATTAAGTGATCGCTTTGAGAATACTCGAGTTAACCCTGTCACATTCCATCTGTTATTGCGGTGTTGACCTTGCCAAACACCATTTTAGTTTGCACGCGGTTGACAAACGAGGAGTCACGCTTCTTCACAAGTCGGTTTCGCGCGCTAAGTTACTCACAAACATAGCAAATATGCCACCTATGCGTATAGGGCTCGAAGCTTGCAATCGCCCATACTGCCAATCTGAGTTGGAGTCAGCCGAATGGCATTAGCACAGTGCAACTGGAGGTCAACAGAGAACACGCAAACAGAAGGTAACCTATTGAAGTGACGAAGCTTATCGTCGCTTCCGGCTGCGCTCGTTTTAAATTCGGCGCAGCACGCCACATCCCTTTAAATCTATCTGAGTAATTTCCTGATATAGTGGTCCGGGCTTGTTCAACACCCGGATAAAGTGTCGGCTGCGCGACACTTATCCTTATTTGTTAGGTGATCACTCCGCGGCGAGGTATCTTAGTTCACCTTTGATTCTGGAAAAGAGAACCTCAAACTCATTGCGACTTTCTCCTAGAACATTTCGAAACTTTGCCTCAGGTAAGCTCGAAGCACCATGGAGAATTTCCCCGAAACCGTTAAAAACAGCTCTAGCCATCCGTTCAGTTCGTTGCTCTAGTTCATTAGGCCATGTCAAAATAACTTCATTTAAGTCAGCTTCCGAAATACCAAAAAGAATCCGCGATTCCCAATCCCATTGCTTCTGCCAATACAGCAAGACCTCGCGAACCCTACTTTTATCGATTGATGTAAGTTCCATTTAGTCACCTAACGCCGCATTAAGGTGTGAGCAACGCTACCACGAAACCTAACCATACCACCGAAAACACGAAACCCAACGATTGAATGAAAAATGCCAAGCGTTGGGAATCACTCTTAAATGCTTTGTTATAGCTCAAAGAACGCCCTAAAGGTTGGTATAAGCTCATTAGCAACCAGCGATGGTGTCAAGTCATTCTCTAAACGCAGATATTTTTTATTCCTAATGAAACGGGGAAGCTCGCTATGTTCAACGTCTGGGAACACAACCGAGATTGGTAGCACTTTGTCTCCCTCACTAACTCGAGACAAAAAAGATTCCATTTCTTCTTCACACCACTTAGACGATAGAAAATTCTTAGTAATGAAAAAAATAACAGCCCCAGAGTCATCAATGCCGTTCATAACAGCCTTGACTATAGATTCACCATACGAAATATCAATTTTATCATACCAAGTTGCCAGCCCATGCCTGCTCAAATAAGGAATCAAATCTTCTACAAAAGGTTTATCTTTAGAAGAGTGACTTAAAAAAACTGGCAAATCCGAACCTATTGGACCCATTGGTATTCTACTAGAAACAAACGCGCGGTCAGGGAACTCAAAAACAACATTAGCCAAATCATCCACTTCTTCTGAACTAGGCACTTCCACTGAATTAAATCTCTTCCTCATAGATAGTTCGATCATTTGACTAAAAGTAATGTCAGTTCTCAAACGCGCCCCGATTGAAGACAACTTTTCTTTCATTGATTCTATTTGTAAGTCTTCTGGTTCTTCATATCCAAGAACAATAAAAATTCTAACTGGTACACATTGTTATTTACAAACAGAGCGCACATACCTAGTTGATATGGATTTTGCCGATCAAGTAGTTGTTTTAGAATGTCTAAGGTCGGCTGTCTATCTCCATAGTCACATTGCCATACAAAATCTCTATGATTTAACACTAGTCTCTCCTTGAGCTATAACGCCGCGTTAAGTGGTGAACAACGCGACCACCAAACCTAACCCATTGTGCCGTAAACACTAAAGCTGATTCAAACCAAAAATGCCAAGTGTTGTGAATCCGCCTTAAACGCTTTGTTATAACGTTTTGTAGTACCCGTTGTGAGATAACTGCAATGTACGCAAAAGAGGGTATTGTTCCGGTATTGCAGCTTTTGCAACAATACCTCGTTCGATAACCTGTTGCCGAATTTCTGCTACAAGTTCATCTATAGAAATAATCCTTCCACCGGCAAGGAAGTCACGATCTTTAGGGTGAGAAACTAGGACTGCAATCTGTTCAATTTCAGTGTTCTCGTCTAACCAAGTAAATACCTCACTAAAAATGTACTTTTTAGCAGATGCAAACTTTTTCTTAAAACGCTCTTCTCTTTTAGCCCACGAGTGAGCATCTATTGATGGTTCAAGGTGAACAAGATGATTAGTGTGTGGATTAAATGCTATAACATCTAGCTCCATTTCCCATCCACCATGACTCAACCGCCCAACCTTTATATTTCGTTTGATTAGGTAGCCTTTCCAGTCGTAGTACTCAATGATGAGATTTTCCAAGTGTGACATTGTCTCTCCAAACGTTATAACGCTTTATATACGGAATTTTTCCGCATAATATCCCAAAATCTTTTTCCGTATAACATTCCATCTTCAGTGTGGTATATCTAACATTATTACATAAAAACAATGTGTTACAACTCATTACAACAATCGTGCTCGTCACATTATGCGGAAAAAATCCACATAACCTGCGATCTATTATTCTACACTCCTACTGTATATAACAACAGGAGCCCAACATGATTCAACGTTCTCCATTTTTACGGAAAATTGAAACTTATATGTACGCTCGCCACTATGCTAAAAGCACTGTTGACTCATACATATACTAGATTAAACACTTCATCTATTATCACAACAAACGCCACCCGAAAGACCTTGGAGGTGCAGAGGTCGAAGCGTTTTTTACTTGTCGCCCAGCTAATGTATGGCTCAGGTTTACGCCTGATGGAATGCCTCCGTTTAAGGTATGCAGACATCGACTTTGACTACCTTGCGATAAAGGTTTGGCAGGGAAAAGCTATAAAACCGCACGCTACCGCCATCGCGATGGACGTTAGTCTCCATGACGATTGGCGAGAATGCTTATAGATCAACAGATTACTATCATTCGACAATAACAAAGATTGTTATGCGTTCATACACGCATTGACTAAATTCTGTGAATCACCACGCATATGTTCGCTGGTTTGAAATAAGGATTTTGGGGAGCGCTTTTTGAATTCTGATACTGATTTGCTGCTGTATTAACGCCTAGCAGTCATCAACGAAGTCTATTGTTCCATCCGTAAACGCAACAAAGCCACTGCATGAGCACAGTGGCTTGTGATTTATCCGGCGGTTAGTCGGCCCATTTTAAAAATCGAGCCTCCTCACGCGATTAACGCAGCTGTTTCGCAGCGGTCACCAAGTTAGCTAATGCCGCTTCAGACTCCTGCCACGTGCGGGTTTTCAAGCCGCAGTCTGGGTTCACCCACAAACGTTCTGCAGGTACACGTTGCTTGGCTTTCTCAAGTAAATCTACAATTTGCTCCACGGAAGGAATGTTCGGTGAGTGGATGTCATACACACCTGGGCCAATTTCATTCGGGTAGTGGAACTCTTCAAAGGCATTGAGCAGTTCCATGTCAGAGCGTGACGTCTCAATAGTAATCACATCAGCGTCAAGTGCGGCGATAGAGTCGAGAATATCGTTAAACTCGCTATAACACATATGGGTGTGAATCTGTGTTTCTGGCACTGCGCTACCCGCAGACACTTTAAACGCATTCACTGCCCAATTAAGGTAGTGTTGCCACTGGCTGCGCTTTAACGGCAGGCCTTCACGAATGGCAGGCTCATCAATTTGAATCACATTGATCCCCGCATCCTGCAAGTCAGCGACTTCATCACGCAATGCCAAGGCAATTTGGTTTGCGATTTGCTCTCGAGTGATGTCTTCACGCGGGAATGTCCAACCAAGGATTGTAACGGGTCCTGTTAGCATCCCCTTCACTTTTCTATCGGTTAACGACTGGGCATAGCCTGACCAATCAATGGTCATGGGTGTTGGTCGTGAAATATCACCGACGACAACAGCGGGTTTCACACAGCGTGAGCCATAACTCTGCACCCAACCAAACTGAGTAACCGCAAAGCCTTCCAACAACTCAGCAAAATACTCCACCATGTCGTTTCGCTCGGCTTCACCGTGTACTAACACATCAATATCAAGGCGCTCTTGACGCTCAATGGCATCCTTAATGTGACCACGCAATGCCGTATTATAATCCGCTTCAGATAGACGCCCGGCCTTGAAGTCACGGCGTTGAACGCGAATTTCATTGGTTTGCGGGAAAGAACCGATGGTGGTGGTTGGGAACAGTGGCAAGTTAAGCGCGGCTTTTTGCGCTTTCGCTCGTGCTGGATAGTCTGCACCGCGGTCAGCCAAAGATGGCGACCAATTGGCTAAACGCGCTTGAACGTCAGCATTATTAACGGCGGTATCACTCAAGCGGGCTTTAATCGGTGCGCTATAGTCAATCACCGCTTGTTGCGCGGCTGCATCGCCTTCGAGTGCTTGAGCTAGCAAGCTGACTTCAGATAGCTTCTGTTTCGCAAACGCGAACCAGCTCTTGGTTTTCTCATCCAGCTTCTCTTCGCTATCGAGATCAAGCGGACTATGCAGTAACGAACAAGACGAACCAATCCAGAGACGATCACCAAGGTCCGCTTTCAGTGGCGCAAGGGTCTCTTGCCATTTCTGCAAGTCAGTACGCCACACATTACGACCATTAACCACACCGGCAGAAAGCACCCACTGTGACGGCAGTTTCTCAACCACAGCTTTGAGCTGTTGTGGCGCAGCAGAGAGGTCAACATGCAAGCCATCTACGGCCAGTTCAGTAATGGTATCTAGATGGTCAACCACATCATCAAAATAAGTAGTTAGCAGTACTTTGACATCGCCGCGAATCACTTGATAAGCAAGCTTAAAGCTCTCTTTCCAGGCTTTTGGCAGCTCCAAAGCAAGCGCTGGCTCATCGATTTGTACCCATTCAACGCCTAGGGCAGCCAGTTTCTGAATGATTTGTTGATAAACCGCCAGTAAGCGAGGCAACAGATCTAAACGGTCAAAACCTTCACCCTTCTCCTTACCCAACCAGAGATAAGAAACCGGGCCGAGGATCACAGGTTTCACTTTGTGACCCGCTTTTTGCGCTTCCGCAACGTCTTCAAACAGTTGATACCAGCTAAGTGAAAACTGTGTATCGGCTTCGAACTCCGGCACAATGTAGTGATAGTTGGTGTTAAACCACTTTGTCATGTCTGATGCAGCGCAACCACACTCATTTTTTGCACGACCACGCGCAATGCGGAATAAGGTATCGAGATCAGGGTTGCCTTCACCATGGCGCGATGGGATATTGCCGACTGTCAATGACGTGGTCAACACATGGTCGTACCAAGCAAAGTCTCCCGCAACTACCGTACTGAGGCCAGCCTCTGCTTGTTGCTGCCAATGGGTTTGACGTAGCCCAGCCGCGATGGCTTTCAGTTCATTTTGATCAATTTTGCCATGCCAGTAATCTTCCAGTGCAAATTTAAGTTCACGTTTCGCACCAATACGCGGGTAACCCAGAATATGTGTCGTTGCCATGATTATCTTCCTTATTTGGCCGTCTAGATGTTTACAGCTCCATAATCAAAGAGTATGGTTGATTTAACAATCTCAAATAACTCAAATGGAAGTTGAGAAAAATTCATGTTAGAACTCAAGCATCTACGTACATTAACGACGTTGCGTGAAACCGGATCACTCACCGCTACGGCGAATAGTCTCTGCCTCACGCAGTCCGCACTGTCTCATCAACTCAAAGAGCTCGAAGTGCGCCTTGGTGGTCAACTGTTCCTCAGAAAAACACGCCCAGTGAAGTTCACCGCAGAAGGTGAGATTATTTTGAAACTTGCTGATGATGTGTTGCCGTTGATGATTAAGGCCGAAAATGATTTAGCCGGGCTGAAAGAAGAGATCAATGGCCGCCTTCACATGGCTATTGATTGTCACTCCTGTTTCCAGTGGTTGATGCCTGCGCTGCAGGAGTATCGTAAGCACTGGCCGGATGTCGAGCTTGATTTTTCGTCAGGGTTTGGCTTTGATCCCTTGCCTGCATTGGGCAATGGTGAATTAGATCTCGTCATCACTTCCGATATTCAACCGCGTAACGAGATCCATTATGAGCCGTTATTCGATTTTGAGATGAAGCTCATCATGGCGACCCATCACCCGCTTGCCGCGCAAGCAGAAATTAAACCAGAAGATCTTGCTGACCAAACGCTGTTAACCTACCCCGTACCCAAATCCCGCCTTGATGTGGTGAAACACTTTCTCGTCCCCAACAATGTTGAGCCGGAAAATTGGAAGCAAGCCGATAACACCCTCATGTTGGTGCAAATGGTCTCGGCTGGATTAGGCGTCGCCGCCCTACCCAACTGGGCAATCTATGACTTCGCCCGACAAGGACTCATCGAAGCCCGACCGCTCGGGAAAGGGTTAAGCCGACGACTTTTTGCTGCGGTAAGAAACAACGAAAAAGATCGCCGTTACTTACAATCGTTCTTCGCCATCGCCAAGCAGCAGTGCCAAGGGCATTTAGAAGGGATAAAGGCGTGTTAAACAACTGAAATACCGAATAGAGAAACCGCGCTGCTTAGCGCGGTTTTTTAGTGATACCCTCTAGCAGTTTTGCTGCTTGAGGATAGATTAGTTAAGAAAATAGGTTATTTAAATTGATTGGTAATCGGGTCGTAGTGATACCCCAGATCACCCATTTTGCTGATCAAGGCTTCAACATCTAGCTCATAACGCAAAACCAACTCTTCCATGCTGTCACAATCGAGTCTTAAGCGCTCGTTGATAATCCCCAGTGCAATTCGGCTATCTAGTTGCAGTAAGTTATGTACTTCCATAACGTCTCCTCATCTTAAAACGATGTTGATAACGAAAAGCCCAAACTACCTGCGGACAACCCCACTTCGGCAATCCCTCTCTAGGAGGCAATCGCGGTTACATTGGCCATCAACCGCGCTCAATAGCTTGGCTAACTCTTTGCTCAAAGCCCCCCGATTTATGCGTCAAACGTATTTGAAAGAGAAAACCATTCCTGCACACGTTTGCCTTGATCTCGACGCACTAGCTCGCGTCTTAAGCCTGCATCTTGAGGCGGTTTGAGTCTATAAGCTTAGCTGTAACCGCGAAAAATGCCGTGAATCACCGCACACCTTGCTAGAAGGTGATAAAACTATGGTTAAGTAACGCGAACAAGATCAAGAAATTAACCGCCGAGAGCTGGCGCTTAGAAGGCGCAGTCGCTTTAAACATATGCAGCACCCATAGCAGCACGGCGATAACTAACGCTAAAAGACAGAGAAGCGCATTTGCAACCACTATCTCTTCAAGCAAAACGACCTTCCAAAACCATAGCCATAACATCATCATCACCATTGCTGACACTATACCTAGTACAGGCAATAAACGATGGAAGGCTTGCAGACGTGTTCTTGCGACGGTCATTAATAAATGCGCAAACGCCGCGCCCAGTAATGGCGTGCAAAGTGCAGAGATAAGTATGACTGGCAACGCATGACCCATTGCTACCGCAATCCAAACAGCGATAGAAGTGGCCGCCGCCAGCACAAGGAGTATTCGTGGCCCCTCGACCCGTGTTTTGCCCGTTTTAACCTGAAAGCAAAATGCCGCAATAAGGCCCATCGGAATCAGTGTCATGACACTACCCGGTATCGATAACGCAAATGGAATCAGCACCGCAGGCAGCCACTTGTGTAGTCGCCCCCGCTGTCCTGGACAGATCTCGCCCTTAAATAAACATAACGTAATGAAGTAAAGCGCCCCTACTGCCATTGGCAAAAAGAGAAGTAGCAAAGATTCCATTAAAGTAACCTAAATCTTGTTATCTATATTTTCGCTTGCGTGAGTTAGCACTCGCGCTCGCACTCAAAGTGGCGCTAATACGCTTCCGTCCGTGAAAGAACCCATCGCGTTCGGAAGTTTGTTGGTAAAAACAGCCGTTCATTGCGATGTTTTAACGCCTTAACATTTTCCGCGATTATATACTCAAGTGGCGCTAGGATGCAGCCGTCGAACGCAACCTCATGAAGCTGATCGAAGTGATAGCGCAACTTCTCACCACCTAACCACATCAATTGTTTCCTTTTTTTAATCCATCACTGCAATATTTTTATCTCGATACTTTCTTATCTATTTACTCAATTACCGACAATAAAACCTCACGAAAACTGATGTTAAGTCTTTGTATGCACCGGACAAAGCGACAGACTCAGGTTTGTCGGCATATTGAGCAAATAAATCTTAGATTCCTGTGGGGAATTCATAATTTTGACATATGCTTTTATAGAAATGATAACGAGTTAGGGTGAACTATGTTTTTTCAACGGTTTGGTACGATAAAACTGCAATTACTGATCATCAATGTACTCGTCATTGTGAGTCTTTTCATCTTTGCGTTTTCAGAATGGCGCACACTACAACGTTTATCTGAACTGAAACATCTCTCCTCTCAGGCGGCAGAAACCAATGTCGATATCTTGCTGCTGCGCCGCTACGAAAAAGATTTTCTCGCCCGAAGCGATACCAAATACATCCAAGACTTTACGGCGCGAGCAGATCGACTCCAGACGCGTTTATCTGACATACACACCGCAATCGCTCACTTCGACGCTTCAGTACAACCGAGGATCATCACCTTAAAAGAGCATGCCCAATCTTATGTTGATACCTTCATTGCATTGACCGAAATTGCCATCAACAATGGGCTGTCTGCCAGAGAGGGGCTGAGAGGCAAGCTGTTCGAAAGTTCCAATGCTGCCGAAGAAGCCTTTCTCATCTTAAGCGATGACAACCTCTACAACGGTTTTTTAACCTTACGGCGGAATGAAAAAGATTTCTTATTAGAGCGCAATACCCAGCATGCCACCTATTTTGGTAACAATGTCGATAACCTCAAGGCGCTTATCGACAATAGCGGTGTTGCTTCTAGCGAAAAGACAGCGTTAAAACGCTTGGTTGATGGCTATCACACCGATTTAATGGCGTTAATCGCTGGCATTGAGATGATTGGCTTATCCTATGAAACAGGCAAGCTGGGTGAGATGCGCAGCTTGATTCATCAAGTTGAAAAAGACATCAATGACGTTGAAACTTTATTGTTGGCAACCAGTGAAGCCCTGCAAGCAAATGAAACAAGAACGCTTTTTATCGCTATCATCGTATTGTCCCTGGTGATCATTTCCATCTTCGTTGCATTTGGACAGCAACTCACATCGCGACTAAAAGAAGTGAACACCATGATGCGTGACATTGCTGACGGCGATGGCGACTTAACCTCCCGAATGACGGTCAACGGCAGTGATGAACTCGCCCAGCTTTCGACATCGATCAACACCTTTATCGGACGCCTTCAACACATCATTCAACAGATAGGTGGCATCTCTGAGCAGCTCCATACTGCCGCTGAAGGTTCGTTCCATGCCACAGAGGCGAGCCGTGAAAATGCCCAGCAACAGCAACATGACTCGACCGATGCCGCTACGGCAGTCAGTGAAATGTTGGTCACTAACATGTCGATCAATGATCATACCCAACAAGCGGCGGAAAGCGCGCACATCGTTCGCACTGAAGCACAGCAGAGTTTGGAAACCCTGAACCAAGCCGGAAAGGATATCTCTGAGCTCGCGACTTACTTGCATAGTTCTCAAGAAACGATCAAGCAGCTCGAAAGCCAAAGTGAGGCGATCAGTGCTGTCGTCGCTGTGATTCAGGACATCGCCGAACAAACTAACTTGCTAGCACTTAATGCCGCCATCGAAGCCGCACGCGCAGGCGAGTCAGGGCGCGGTTTTGCGGTGGTTGCTGATGAAGTTCGCAAACTTGCTACACGAACACATGATTCAACCCAAGAGATAGAGACCACCATCAAAGGGTTGACCGTCGGTGTGCAAGATAGTGTCAGCACTATTTTGAATGGCAAAGATCAAGCAGATCGCAGTGCTGAAAAAGCCAATCTTGCCATTGCGTCCATGCAGACGATTGTTAGTACCATCGAATCGCTCGTTGAAATGAACAATGCCATTGCACAAGGCTCTGGCGAACACGCGCAGTCTACCGACGATATCAATCAACGTATCATGCACATTTCAGATTTAGCCATGAGCACGATGGATGTGATCCAGCACGCGTCAGAACGCAGTGAAGAGGTCGAGGCCATGTCCAAACAACTACAAGGCCTTGTCTCGCAGTTCAAGTATTAACACCCCAAATAAGCTGAACCCGAGCCGATGAGTCGGCTCGTGGTTCAAACAGACCTAAATTTGCTGAGGATGCGGTGATGAAGAATGGTGTTCATTGCGCTTTAAGACGAGTATGGCCAAAGCGAGAACAAGGTATAACACACTGCCCGCAGCAATGACGCCCCACCACGCCTGCCATTGCCAAGCAGACAACAAGAGATACCCGCCTAAGCTTCCGCCAGTATAATAGCTAACCAGATAAAGGGCATTGGCCGTTGCTTTGCCTGTTTGCGCATTCTCACCGACCCAACCCAACGCCAAAGAGTGGGTAAAAAATGCCCCGCCACTCACCAACAGTAAACCGATAAACATCGCAGGCAGAAGATCAACGACCGCAACCAGCATGCCTATTGCACTCACTGCACAACCCATCAACATTCCTTGGCTTGCGGTGCCATGCTTACGCCAATGTCCGCTAAGTCGCGAACTCACCGTACCCGCCAAATAACACAAGAAGATAAGCGAGGCGAAACCGACAGGCACATAAAACGGTGCGCCTACTAATCGAAACCCCATCACAGAGTACAAGTTAACAAACAACGCAAAATTCACCCCACCGACAATAAAGGCGGGTAACAGCGCACCGTTGCGAAGATGCATGACCAATTGACGATTGATCGCACCGACACCACCCTTACTGGCGCTGAAGTGTTGTTGTTTAGGCAACCATGCCGCGATAAGGACAACGGAGACCAGCGTCACCGCCGCCATCGCTATCGCTGCATGCTGCCAGCTCAACCAGTCGCCAAGCATTCCGCCACTAATACGGCCAGCGATGCCACCCAGTGAGTTGGCGCTAATATAGCCGCCAACAGCAACACGAAATGCTGACGGACTGAGTTCTTCTGCCATGTACGCGACCGCTGTCGCGGCGAAACAGGCGAGAGCAATTCCAAGTAGGCCGCGATAGAGCACTAACACCTCAAAACTTTCAGCGCGTGACATCAACCCGCCAAGGATAGGAAGCAACATTAACCCCGTGATCATCACAGGCCGCCGCCCCACTCGCTCTGAGATAACCGCGCAGGGAACTAACGAGATAGCCAGCATCATGGTGGTTACCGCAAGCACACTATTCACCGCAGTTTCAGACATTGCCCACTCTTGCGCGAACAATGGCAGTAGCGGTTGAAATAGATAGAGATTGCAGAAAAGGATAAACGACCCTAATGCCGTGGCAAAAGTCAGTCTTCGATATGCGGTAGTGCCTAAATCAATCATCGATAAACGTGCGTTATGGGATTTAGAATAAGCCTATCAACGCGCCCGCAATAATAAAAATATATTAAAAATATGATTTCGATATAATTATCATATTAACCTGTTAAACTCAATGCGCTGGGTTGACTTCACTGGATTTAAAGACGTCACCCAGATAGCGCTTTAAAGACAATAGATATCGCGTTTAAAAACAAGCTGATGGAGTGCGTTCAAGGAGCGAAAATGATCAATATAAAATACCTCTACTACTTCGACGTATTGGCTGATGAGATGCATTTTACTAATGCGGCTAAACGCCTCCACATCGCGCAACCCGCGCTAAGCATCGCGATAAAAAATCTTGAAACCCACTTTGGTTTAACCCTGTTTCATCGTCAGGGTAAACAAATCTACCTCACCTATGAAGGAAACGCATTACGTCAACAGACCCGAATACTCTTGCAACAAATGACAAATACTGAACGGGTAATGGCCGATTTAAAGGGAGTCGAAAGCGGAGAGGTTCGCCTTGGTGTACCGGGCATGCTGGGGTCTTATTACTTCCCAGAGATTCTATTTGGTTTTAAACAACGCTATCCAAATTTGAAACTCACCCTTGTCGAGGCTGGCGCAGCGTCACTTAAAACCATGTTGATAGACGGTGATATTGATATGGCGGTAATTATTGATGAGGATGTCCCCGAAACGTTGGCAACAGATCCATTACTAAAAGCAGAAATGGTTGCCGTTGCGGCTGAAAACCACCCCATCTCTCAACAAGAAAGCATTACCTTTCCTGACTTCTTTGACCAGCCTTTAGTGTTGTTTAAATCAGGGTATTTTCACCGTGACTATATCGATGCCGCCATCGATAAACATCAAGTAAAACCCAATATCGCTTATGAAACCAACCTGCTACCGCTTATTCTACAAATTGTACGCAAAGAACAAGCGATGACCGCGCTGTTAAGATTGGTCACTGAGCATGAAGCAGGGATAACGCCCATCTCGTTTGACCAACCTATTGTCTTCGATTTGGCACTCGCTTGGCGAAAAGAAAGTTACCTCTCGGTTGCAGATCGCACCTTCATCGAATTCATTAAACAGTCGCATCAAACATCTTGAGTATAAATCAATCACGCTAACGGCATTGCGCGAAAACTTCCTGTTCGGCATCAAAGTCTGCAACCTGACTTAATGCGAGTTCCAAAAACATCGGCTCATAGCCCAGTTGCGCACTCTTCGTCGGCAAATAGTAGCTGCCATTCTCATAGCAAAGGGTGACAATCACGGGATCTAATCTAAACAGCGCTTCTTCACCCGGCTTCACGAGCACGCGATATTCGATGGATGCCTGTTGCTGGCCACGAATGGTCTTCAATACATCCGCCACGTAAACGCGTTCTTCATAGTAGTCACCTTCGACGACAAGAAAATCCGTGTGCGCGACGACGGCAGAATAGTGCGTTTCATTGATCGCACTATCAAGCGCTGCGGCTTGTTCATCGTACCAACTCTGCTCAGTATCAGCCCTTATTTCCCCGGCCAAAACGCTGCAAAAGACGGCCATAGCAGCATTAGATAAAAGGGCAATTTGCTTCATGCAACCTCTTCATATTGGCTATTCAAGCGGGTTAAATCACCGAGAGAAACGTTGTGATCGATTTCATCCAACACCCAGCCATGTTCCGCGCGTACAAATCGCCATAGCTCTTCAAATCCATGTCTGGTGGCCTCGTTAAATTTGCGGCTACCATCAGAAGGATGCAAGGAATATTCGACGCGCGTACCACTGATCAACACCCAAAACGTATCTTTGGCATCATCAGCAAAATCAAGCACCTCGACAATTTTAGCTTCTTCTAGATGGGCTTGCTCAAAGGTCTTGCGCTTGTCTAGCACGACTTTCTCTAGCATTTCCATCTTGAATCGTCGATACAAATGCTCGCTCATATAAGCGCGCAACATAGTTTTGTTACGTTGATCCCACGCTTCTTGAATAGCATAAAACGTCAATTCAATCCGGCCTTTCATTGACTGGAAGTCCCAAAACTTATCCCGTCCAGAAGCCCGTTCCATCAGGTGTTCACATTCAGCAGTTTTCTTGCGCACGACCAGCGTCAAAAATATCGAGTAGAGGATCGCAACCGGTAACATCACGATACCAATGAGCACGATAATCACGGTGACCAAACTCGCCCCATCCGATTGAGCGTAAGCCCAAGGTGAAAGGGTCATCAGCACTGTCGCTGCAATTGATAGGCTTATTTTGTTCATCATTGCCTCTTCGTATTGTCAGCAAGCCCCCTTCACTCCCACCAGCAATAACATAGGTACCTAACCCAAAAGCCATATCATTGCGTCATCACGACAGCGAGTGGACGTTGCAACCTATGCGTATATTTGTCACACGAATAGATCGTGCAGTTAGCCAACTGAAGCATTCTTGAACGCTATAGGTATCAACATAGCATCCCAGCACGATTCAAGGATCTGTATTGAAAAAAGTAGGAAATGAGTGGCAAGACGCAGTTTTATATTGACCATCACTATGGTTTTCACTGTTCTTTGTGTCAGTTGGCATTTTGACCTTCACATGGTTGGGGCACCAAGGGAACAATCAGGTTTGAGACAGGCGTTTAGCTGCCAAATTGGCAGCACAATAAGGGGAATAGAAAGGAAATTAATCTGGCCGTTTGTCTAAACGGCCTCAGTCAGTGTCTCGACCTTTTCTCGCCAAGTGTCGCTATTGGCACCGAGAACGCACGCGTTATTCTCACGGAGAGACAAGCGAAGCTGGCATTTTTGAATCGCATCAACAAATCCCTCTGAAGGCAGTGCTTTCACCGATTCAATCAGCGCTAACAACGAAGGTGGGTATGACTTCGCTAACTCGTAAAACACCCATTTCCCTTCTTTGTGCGGCGTAATCAACTTTGCTTTGTGTAGCGTTTTCAAGTTTCTAGAAACGTTGTACTGCGAATCACCCGTGACATCCATCGCCTCAGCAACACAAATCCGCTGATCAACATGGACTAAAAGCCAAAACAGCTTCAAACGATTTGGCTCTCCGAGTGCTTTTAACGCATCAATATAGCTTTCTTGCACACTACTACCCTTTTTCGTGTTCTTTCAATAATCCTTGCACCATTATTACCAGCCCAATTGAAATAACAAGACCTGAATGCGTTGCATGGAACAACAACTCTTTGCCACTGGCCCCAGTAAACAATGCAATCCAAAACAGTGGGCAAAATAACCCCAACATCGCGATCATGAACCCACTTCTCGCGCTCTGAGGCATTTTTCTCTCTTTGATTGCGGTTTTAACCAACTGGAAGATGTGCTTGTAAGGACACAAATTGGTGATGTTTGAAAGCCATGTCTGTTTCGCCATATCAAATTTACCTAGTCAGAGAAGTTAGAATACTTGGTCAAAATAGCACGATTGCACCTTTGTGCAACTAAGCAGGTATCAAAATTTGAGTTTGTTAGCGATTTAACTCGGCTTTAATCAGCCGAATAACCAGAAAGCGGCCACAATAGTAGTCAGTGCAAAGGCAAACGGCTATAATCTGCGCCTTCAAAAAACAGGGGCTAATCCATGCAACATCAACCCATCTTTGACTCATTAACAAAAATCAACCAGTACCCTAAATACTGGGCCGAATGTTACGGCACCGCACCATTTTTGCCGACTAGTCGCAAGGAGATGGATGAACTCGGTTGGGATAGTTGCGACATCATCATTGTGACCGGTGATGCCTATGTCGATCACCCGAGCTTTGGTATGGCGATCATTGGCCGTTTGCTGGAAGCGCAAGGGTTTCGCGTGGGTATCATTGCCCAACCTGACTGGCAAAATAAAGACGCCTTTATGGCCTTAGGGAAACCTAACCTGTTTTTTGGCATCACCGCCGGCAACATGGACTCAATGATCAACCGTTACACATCTGATCGGAAACTGCGTCATGATGATGCCTATACCCCCAACAATGAAGGCGGCAAACGCCCCGACCGCGCGGTGTTGGTTTATTCGCAACGCTGCCGCGAGGCCTTCAAAGGTGTACCAATTGTCTTGGGCGGTATCGAAGCCAGTCTGCGTCGCATTGCACACTATGATTACTGGTCAGATAAAGTACGTCGCTCTGTACTGATCGATGCAAAGGCCGATATTTTACTCTTCGGAAATGCCGAACGCGCACTGGTTGAAGTCGCACATCGCCTCGCGGGTGGCGAGGATGTGAAGGCGATGACCAACATACGCGGAACCGCTGTGGTCATGAGTGATGCCCCTGAGCACTACAAAATCGTCGATTCATCCCGAATCGAAAAACCGAGCAAAGCGGTGTTTGTTGCCACAAACCCTTATGAAGTCGAAACACAATGCGATACTAAGGGTAAAGAAGAGAAAGCGGCCGAGCCGACACCAATTCATATTCAGCCTTCGCGCCATGATGCAACCAATACGCTGGTTCGTTTGCCTTCTTATGAGAAGCTACAAAATGACCGTATTCTGTATGCGCACGCTAGCCGAATTATGCACCTTGAAACCAACCCTTATTCTGGTCGCGCCTTGATTCAAAAGCATGGCGATCGCGAACTATTGGTGAATCAAGCGCCGATTCCTTTGACGACTGAGGAGATGGATTTTGTATTCGGCCTTTCTTATGCCCGTGTCCCCCACCCTATGTATGGTAAGGCCAAAATCCCGGCCTACGATATGATAAAGACCTCAGTCAATATCATGCGTGGCTGCTTTGGTGGCTGCTCATTCTGTAGTATTACCGAGCACGAAGGCCGTATTATCCAAAACCGCTCTCAAGCGTCGATTATTGAAGAACTTGAAGAAATCCGCGATAAGGTGCCCGGCTTTACCGGTACTATCTCTGACCTCGGTGGCCCTACTGCCAATATGTATCGCCTTGGGTGCAGTGATCCAAAAGCGGAAGCTAACTGCCGTCGTCCTTCTTGTGTGTTCCCAGACATCTGTAAAAAACTGGATACCGACCATAAACACACCATCGATCTTTATCGTGCCGCGCGTGATGTGAAAGGCATCAAGAAGGTAATGATTGCTTCTGGCGTGCGTTACGATCTCGCGATTGAATCGCCTGAATATGTCAAAGAGCTCGTGACGCATCACGTCGGTGGATATCTGAAGATTGCGCCAGAGCACACTGAGAAGGGGCCTCTTAATCTGATGATGAAGCCCGGGATGGGCACTTATGATCGCTTCAAAGCGATGTTCGAAAAGTACAGTGCTGAAGCAGGCAAGAAACAATACCTGATTCCTTACTTCATTTCTGCGCACCCTGGTACCGAAGATGAAGACATGCTAAACCTTGCGCTGTGGCTAAAGTCAAACGACTTCGAGTGTGATCAGGTACAGAATTTCTATCCATCACCCATGTGTAATGCGACTTCCATGTATTACTCAGAAACCAATCCACTTAAGCGGGTTAAATATAAGAAGCGTGAAGAAGTGCCTGTCGCCAAAGGTGATCGCCAGCGCCGCTTGCATAAAGCACTATTGCGATACCATGATCCAAACAACTGGCCGCTGATCCGTGAAGCCCTTATACGCATGGGTAAAGCGCACCTAATTGGTGACAAACCTCATTGTTTGATTCCTGCCGAAGATAAGGAAAAACAAACGCCGGCGCAGCGTCGTAAAAGTGGCCGCCATGGTGCTAACCGCTTCGCGACAAAGCACACCCCATTCTCAAAGCAAGGGCAGCCAGATATTCGCCGTGACGACAGCCGCAATGGAAGCAAGCAGTCAAATGCTGGCGGCAAAGGCAATAGCAACACAGCCAAAGGGAAGAAGCCAAACGGCAAACCGAACAGTCACAAGGGAAAACAAACTGGTTCGCAGTCTCAACCGGGCAGTCGTCGAAACCCACAAGGTAATCGACCTCCTAAGCAACGACAGCAACACGCGCGATAACCAACCAAAAGAGCCAGTCAGTGACTGGCTCTTGCTTTATCCAAGTATCCCTTACCTTGCTAACGCGTCATACATATCACAGCGGTGTGTCATAGATCACACAATTCCTTTCTTAGCCGACTGCACTTTTCGCCGCACTATTCAGTAAAATATGTAAACAACAATTACATTAGGTCAACCTGCGTTTGCTGCACTTTTTATCACATCGGATTGGACAAATTGCTTTTCTGACAAAAAGCCGTACTTTCGCTTATCTCTTCTGTTTCCTACCTCTGATAGGCTGTGGGGAAGAGAGGGCGGATGATGTCTTTGATACTTACCTCAATCGACTCAGCAATGTTATCGACGTTGATGTGCCAACAGTAAAGCCAGTGCCCCCTGTTTCTCTGCCCATGAAGCGTGAACTAAAGTTAGACATTGCGCCGATCACCATTGGTCTGCTCGATGCGTACGAGCTGCGACAATGTGGCGCCTTTCAATTGATAGCGGAACGCAACTCAGTACTTGGTAAAGTACAAAATGAAATTACCCAACTCCAGTATGAAATTCGACTGCTAAACGCACTTGCACAGTGCCTTCCATCGGTCAGTATTGAGTTACGTCAGCAACTGGCACCAATATACACGCAAAAGCAGGCACAAATTTCCCAACATCATTGGAACGCAGTCAGTCTTGATGAAGAGTGGCAGAACTTTCTTCGGCCAACCTTGAAATCGTTCGCGATTAACAGCAGCGAAGGCTTCATCGAAGCCGAACAAATACTCATGATCATGTTGGAAATTCGTCAACAACTGGACGATCCACAAAACATCAACTCTGAACTATTAGACACCCTTCCCTCAAAACAGGCGCTGATTTACCAGAACGACTACATTGGTCGCTTGTACACGTCTATTTATCGAGCGGATATTGCGTTAACCAAAGCAAACCTGCTGCTCAGCCAGTTTGATCCTAAGCGCCATTGCGGGCCCAAAAGAAACCAAACGCGCGCAGAATACCTTAGAAATGTGTTTGATAAGTTTTACGTCGCGCAGCTCCAACCTTACCTTGCGAGAATAGATAGCGAGTTTCGACATCTGCAACCGCTTTTGGCGGAGATTTATCAACCGCCAGCGGACGTTGCTGACACCTTTCAACCCTATCAGCAACAACTCATTGTCGGTGATGCGCATCGCTCAATGCGAACCAAGCTAGACACGCATGTTGCTTATTGGCAGTCGCTATTTAAACACTGCCGATTTAAGGTCGGTATTTAGCCCTTGTGCCCGTTTGCAGAACTTGCGCTCGTTTGCAGATAAAAACTCAATGTGGCTATCTCGGCCTTGGTGAGTGTGATACCCAATTTGGTTCTGCGCCACAGAATGTCTTCGACTGTGAAAGCAAATTCCTCGTTGATTAAATAATCGATCTCTCTTTGATACACACCTTTAGCAAAGCACTGACCTAGGTCATCCAGTGTCTCTACACCGTTAAGTAGTTGGTTAACATCAGCACCATATAGCTGCAGGTAACGACGCCGGGTTCGCTCATCGATAAACGCAAACTTTGTCGCCAAATGCGTTGTCATTGCGAAATAGTCATACCCTTCTCCGCCGGGTAAAACAGTCTGCTTGGAGATAGAGGGGGCCAGCCGCGTGAAAACGCTCTTCAGCATGGTGATCGCCTCTTCCGCGAGTTTTCGATACGTTGTCAGTTTACCGCCATAAACAGAAAGTAACGGCGCTCCTTCTATTTCACGAATCAAACGATAGTCTCGCGTGGTCGACTGCGCTGACGCTGACGCATCAGCGAGCAATGGCCTGACACCACTATATTGCCAAACAATATCCTCAGGGGTTGTTTGCGTTTGAAAATGACTATTCACCACATTCAGTAGGTACGCGATTTCCTCTGACGTGATCGCCGCATTTTGTGGCTCTCCGTCAAAATCCACGTCTGTGGTACCAATCAATGCATAGCTTTCTAAATAGGGGATGACAAAAACAACGCGTTTATCACTGTTTTGCAAAAGGTAAGCATGCTCACCTTGATACAAACGAGGTACGACAATATGTGAACCCTTAACTAAGCGTAGAGACTCAGCTTTGGGTTGAACGAGAGTTTGCCGTAAAAACTGCGCCGCCCAAGGCCCTGTCGCATTGATCAAGGCGCGACAGCGACGCTGAAAGACCTGTTGCGTTCGTTGATCAGTCAATGTGATGACCCACTGCTGGTTTTGCTGGGTGACATTCTCAACTCGGCAGTAATTTCTCACTTCAGCGCCAAGGTTTTGTGCATGCTTGACGTTTAGCAACACCAATCTAGCATCGTCTACCCAACCGTCTGAATACTCAAAGCCTCGGATTAAATGCGGTTTCAATCCAGATTCAGCGGTAAATTGCACCGATTTACTCGCTTCAAGTAACTGACGCCCCGCGAGAGAGTCATAGAGAAACAACCCCAAGCGAATTAGCCAGAACGGACGTAATTGGGATTTGTGCGGTAATTGAAAACGCATGCTACGCGCAATGTGTGGGGCTTTGCGAAGTAACACTTCACGCTCCGCTAACGCGGCGGCGACCATCTTAAACTCATAATTTTCTAGATAACGTAAGCCGCCATGGATCAACTTTGAACTTGCCGATGAGGTTGCGCCTGCAAAATCCCGCGCTTCAAATAGTCCGACATTGAGCCCGCGCTCTTGCGCCTCAGCAGCAATGCCCGCGCCGTTGATTCCTCCCCCCACCACAATCAGATCAAGCACGTCCTCTGCCATTCTATCTCCTAAAACGACCACAACAGGCCAACACCCAGATTCAGGGTGCTGGTCTCACCTTTCGGTAACGAGACCAAATAGTTCTTTTCCCCGTCCCCCAGATCCCCACGCCAAGCTTGTGGCGGCTCTTCATCACGGATTCGATAGGTTAACTGACCAAACATCGCGATATGCAGGTTAGAAACAATTTGATAGGAAACATTGCCTTCAAGCCCGAGTAAATAACCATGGTGATCAAACTCTAGCCCCGGATAAAGTGAGCTCTCTGTAATGGACCAAATTGGCAGCCCGAAAGTGGCCTTGCCACCATACCGCCATTGGTCACCCAAGGTGCCATGTTCATAAGCAGCCCCCGTGATAAAGACAAATTCACTCGATTTTTCTTCGATCACGCCACTTTGAAAAGGCCCGGCTTGCGATGGCAGCAAGACATCAGACCGTTTATACACTGTGTACATAAAGGATGTGCCCGCCAAGATGCGCCATCCTGGATCAAACTTATAATGGAGCAACAAACTGGTTGTTGTACTACTGAACTCAAACTGGTTGCGTTGATAGACACCGACGCCATCTCGTGTCCATTGTTCTTCTGACGCGGTGGGATAAAACGTACTGTGGGCATCAACTGAAAACGCATAGAGTCGATTGATATCGTAGACACCGCCTGTGTGCACGGCCATATTTCTTACCGTGGCATCTGAGCGTACCGGAATTGCGCCTAGCGATTCCGCATAGTTGACATGCTCTGAACTGATGTAGAAATAGCTATAGGTTGCACCAGGAATGTACTCTCCTTCGTCTTGGTGATAGGTAACATAATGTTCACTGCTGTATCCCCTTGAAGAACAGAACAGTAGGAAGAATACCAATAGTGTTTGGGCAGTGGCGCGACTGCGGTGTCCCATACTTAGCCTCTTTCATCGACGTTGCCAATCGTTTTGAGAGGATAGAAAGCGAGCCTTGAAATCCGGTCTATATCCTATCAACGCATATATACTCAAGCCACTTCAAGATGTTTGTTCAGCGAGAGTTTCTAGGCTTGTCAACAAGACACTGTTTTGAAGATCTAGTGGACTAAATCAAAAAACAGTAACGACGGTGGCGAGCCTAGAAAACTCGCCCTTCGGGAAGCGACTAGCGCCCCGATTTCTGCGTTAAAGGTGTTTGAAAGGGAAATCCATTCCTTCACACCTTTGCCTTGACTTCGACGCGCTAGGCCGCTTCTGAATCCTGCATCTTGAAGTGGTTTGAGTATATCCACATCCCATCAGGGGATGTGGATTTACTAAAAGCGTAGTCGTAGAATCTGCTAGGCTATTCTTTTACTGAGGAAATTGCTTAGAGCCTCTCAGATTTTTTATCGTTCTGTGCGGTCACATAGACCACTTGGTAAGGCACCTGATGCTGCTCAAACCAGCGACACCAGCGTATTTGATTGTTCTGCAACTTATCACCGGGGCCTTTAACCTCGGCCCAACACCACTCGTCACCGCGCACCATAAAGAGATCCGGCATTCCCGTACGATTTTGCTTCACGTTGACCAATAGCCGCTCAAATAGCTTGGCTAACAGGACCGGCGGCATCACATCGATCGCATGTGAAATCAGATCCTTCTCAATGGCTTGCCATGCCACCCAATCGTTACTTATGCCTTGCTTCGCCTCAAATACTGCTAGGTAATCAACATCGCCCGCGATCACATCCGCAAGTCGTTCATCAATGTGTGACTGACGTTTATCGATAAACTCTTGGCGATACATATCATAAGGCGCTCGTTGAAAAGGATTAAGAAATGCCCCCTTCTGAGCAGAGAAAATGATGTCCCAGAAAGCTAAACCAAACAGACCATTCAACAAGAGATTTTCACTGAACCACACTTGCCAACCCTGCGCTTGATAGTGTTCGGCCACCGCGAGTTCAACACGTTGTGATTTGAGGTCGAGCTCAAGTGCGGTTTGCTGCGGTGTAAAGTGCTGCGTAGCCTCGGGATAACCGAGAACCAGCGGGTCTGCTTGTGGTAATTTCTTCGCCAGAGGTTTCAGAATACGCAGTGCCACTTCTTGCTCGTCTTCATCATGGCTTTCCAACAACATCTCACGTAACAGTGGCAACGCATCGGCCTCCCGTTGCTGCTTGATCAGCATTCGAGCGCGACGCTCGCGACTGGGGGGACGTGTTGTTTGCGAAAAAAGTGCGATGGCCGCATCAACATAGCCCTGCCGTTCCATTTCTCGGGCGATATGATTCGCTAAGCGAGCACGTTTTCGCTCCAATGGCGACCAATCAAATTGAGGCGGCAAAAAGTCGCTCAACGCAACAATACCTGCCCTGTTTTTCAACTCAACTAAGTCCCAATACGCATCGTTAAGTTCAGACAAAGAGAGCCAATCATCAATATGTTGACGCGATTCAAACAAGCGACCTGCTTTATCTAGCGTATAGCGCTCAAAACGCTCAATACCGAGATCGGATAAAACAAATTGGGTGAGGTCCTGACGGGAGTTGCCAAAAAATAGCAACAGCAAGACGGAGAGCAGTTCACTGTTTATCAGGCGTATCAAAGGGTATGCAATCTCTTGATCCCTCGAATACGCTATGCCTACAGCCTCAACCCACTGCCCTTTGCTGGCAGATTTTGGCAAGGTGATCTCAGGGAAGAGACTGGGTAATTCTGGTTTAGTTGCCATCCTTAAAACCAACTCACAGGGAACACGAGAGGCACAAGATACATAGCCACTCGCTTCTAATACCCTTATGGCAACAGGGATGTCGACCTCGTCGTAACGTAACTTATCTTCCCGAAACCACTCTCCCTTGCGCATTAAGAGCCGAACTAACAAACATTGTGCATTCTTGGTTAACTTGTAAAAGCCATCGATCCACGCCAGTTCAGTATCACTCAACAAATCACGATCTCTTTTGCTGACGGTATCGAGCAATATCAAGAAGTTGCTAAGGTAATAATCAACTGGGAGATCGGGTAAAACGCGAGGAGAAGACGTGGTGGTGACGGGCATCATGCTAACCTGTATTTATAAACAGTATGGAGAGACTAGCATGATTCAGCCCTTTTGTTGAGGAAGTCTTGGTATCACTCCTCTAAGCTAGCCCAAACTTGTGCGCATTTAACCGCCCGCTGCCATCCTCTACAACGCAGCAATCGTTTCGACTCATCATCATCCGGCTCGAATTTCGCTTCAATACTAATGTAATGGCGCAAGGCTTCGATATTTGGCCAAACCCCCACAGCAAGCCCCGCTAAGTAAGCAGCGCCTAAACCGGTTACCTCGATGTTTTTTGGCCGTAATACCTCAATGTTCAATAAATCAGCTTGAAACTGCATTAAAAACCGGTTGGAGACTGCGCCCCCATCAACGCGCAATGATTGCAATGAAATTCCGGAGTCGACTTGCATGGCATCAAGAACATCTCGGGTTTGATAAGCAATGCTTTCCAATGTCGCCCGTACTAAGTGATGGTCGTTACTCCCCCGAGTGAGCCCAACAATTGTGCCGCGCGCATACGCATCCCAATAAGGTGCACCCAAACCCGTAAATGCGGGCACAACGTAAACCCCATTGGATGATTCAACCGCGGTTGCCATTCGCTCAGAATCTGACGCGTTCTGAAGGATTTTTAACTCATCCCTTAGCCACTGTACCGACGCGCCACCCATGAACACTGCGCCCTCAAGTGCATAGCAAGGCTTTCCTTCACGATCACACGCCAGTGTTGTCAGTAGACCATTACTTGAAGTGACTTTGGTTTTGCCCGTATTCATCAATAAGAAACACCCAGTACCATAGGTATTCTTCGCTTGACCTGCCTCGGTACAAAGATGCCCAAATAGCGCTGCTTGTTGGTCACCAGCAACACCCGAAATAGGAATACGTGTTCCACCTTTACCACCGATATTCGCTTGCCCGAACTCAGCGGCACTGGCTTTTACTTCAGGCATCATGGATTTTGGAATGCGCAACGCTGACAGCAACTCATCATCCCACTGCAACGTATTAATGTTGAACAACATTGTACGAGAAGCATTGGTGTAATCTGTTGCGTGAACACGCCCTTGCGTTAACTTCCAAATCAACCAAGTGTCGATTGTACCGAACAGTAACTCCCCCCGTTCTGCACGTTCGCGTGCCTGTGGTACATTATCAAGAATCCACTCTAGTTTGGTCGCTGAAAAATAGGGGTCTAAAACTAGGCCTGTTTTATCTCTCACCGTCGCTTCGCCCAGTGTGGCTTTTAACGTTTCGCAGCGATCTGCGGTACGACGGCACTGCCAGACAATCGCATTGTAAATCGGTTTTCCAGATGCTTTATCCCATACCACAGTTGTTTCACGCTGGTTGGTGATGCCGATGGCCGCAACCTGATCACTGGCAATACCCGCTTTGCTTAACGCTTCGATCATGGTCGCATTTTGAGTCGCGAAAATTTCCATCGGATCATGTTCAACCCACCCCGCTTGAGGATATCGCTGTTCGAACTCACGCTGGGCGCTACTGACTATCTCTCCGCAAGCGTTAATAACCAGTGTCCGCGAGCTCGTCGTACCCTGATCGAGGGCAACAATATACTGCTTTATTGACTCAGTTTGGCTCAAGCTGTGTGTTCCTTCTCTTTATCGTGTGACGTGACTGAAGGGTATAGCGGTAAAGGTGCGCTGCTCTCAATGCTTGACTCAATATCTTGAAGCGGCGTCGCTAAAGAGACGCGGTTTCTTCCCGCTTCCTTACTGCTATAAAGGGCGTTATCCGCAGCTTTTAGCAAGGCATCCGCACTTCGCCCATCTTGAGGATAACCGCTAACACCAATTGAGACAGTGACGCTCCCTAAACTCTGGCCACGATAAATAAAGTTTTCATCGGCGATACGTTTTCGCACATCTTCGGCAAGTTGACTCCCCTCTGCGTAAGTCGCCAACGGACAAAGAATCGAAAACTCCTCGCCACCATAGCGGCACACTATCCCTTCGTCACCGATGACCTCGTTAAACAATCTCGCTAGCTGCTTAAGAACGAAATCCCCTGCATCATGGCCAAACTTGTCATTAAAGAGTTTAAAGTGATCACCATCTAGCATCATGACGACAAACTCCCCTTTATCGTGCATCGCGCTTCCTAAGGTTTTTGCCAACTGATCAAGCAAAAAGGCGCGATTATAAAGGTCAGTGAGTGGATCGCGAGAGGCTTGATACTGCAAATCATCGCGCAACTGGATATTAGCCAACGACAGGCCTATTTGTTCAGCAAACGTCGCGGCATTGGACTCGCTCAGCAAGATTTCACTTTCCTGTTCAAAAACCAGATGCAAAACGCCCAGCGTTTCCCCTTGTGCCATTAGTGGGTGACAGAAGAAATAGATCTCTTCATCGCTGTGATAGTGACGACAACGGACATCCACTTCAGCGCTTTGCGAGTGATGGACATGGCCTTGCAGCAATGCCCAGCAATCATTAGGACTAAAGTTCTTGTGACCCGGCCAAGGTTCGCCCCATTCCACGAGATTATTTAATTGATTACGCGAAGATTTAATCAAAGAAATGGCGCCAGATTTGGCATTTGGAATCAATTGAATGCCTATGGCACGAATCACCTCGGCCGCATCATCCATCGATGAGCATGCACCGAGTAAGCTGCCCATGTGTTGCAGAATCCGCAATTCCTTGGTTTGTGATTCCACATGCGCAGCAAGCTCTTCTTTATCACGCTCCACAAACTTCTTCATCGCAAAAAGAGACAGCACACTACTGATCATGACAATGACCAATATAACAACGCCAGAAAGAATGACCCAAGAGAGTGACTCGACAATCAGTTGCTGAAGGTTTTCTATCGGCATTGATGCGCGAATCACGATGTACGCACTGTCATGGAAAATGTGGAATTTTTGAAGCTCTTCTGGGATCTCAACCCGATTCGCCAAATAGATATAGTTTTGCCCGGTAGTCTCACTGAATCGGATATCAGATCCTACCCCTTGAGTAACTGCCATCTGGACTTCAGGTCGACTGGCATGGTTGTCCATCTCTGGCACCAGCGACAGTGGTAGCTTGCTATCGTGCTCCACAATGCCAGATTCATCAATCAAAGTGATACGGTGCTCAGTGCTAAAAGCAATCCGTCTCAGAAACTCATCTAACGATTTCGCCTGCTGGTCATAAGAAAGGCGCGATGAAGCGCCATCGCCAATGAACGCCTGTTCCTCTTCAATCAAAATCACCTGTTTTACAACTTGGAGCGTTTGCTGCAAGTCTTCTTTGGTATTTTCTTGTACCTGCCTGGCGAGGAAATTCGCTTCCACATAGATTCCAGCAATAATGATTGCCGCTAAAACCAGCGTCGGGGCGAACATAATGAAATGTCGATATTTCTTGAAGTTCTTATTCTGCATAACTAACGCTCTATCAATAATAAGACATAGATGTCTGCAATTATGTTCTAAGCATAGACCGATACGCTCGCGACTTCCGTCTTTGTTGCTTTATGGCGTTCCCTCCGCTGATTGCAGCAGATTTCTACGCCTATTGTTCAAAGTTGCAACAAACAATTCATTTTAATGAAAAAAATCACTCTTACCCCTTGCTGCCGCGATGTGAACTAGCTATTATCCATTGCGTTCTCACGCAGAGACATTCAGTACGACCGTAGCTCAGTTGGTTAGAGCACCACCTTGACATGGTGGGGGTCGGTGGTTCGAATCCACTCGGTCGTACCAATCTTCTTACCTAACCTAGTAAGAAGTCAGAATTTGGGTCTATAGCTCAGTTGGTTAGAGTACTACCTTGACATGGTAGGGGTCGGCAGTTCGAGTCTGCCTAGACCCACCAAATTCCAATAGTCGCACTCTCGTTAGAGAATCCCAACGCGATTATTCGGGCGATTAGCTCAGTTGGGAGAGCACCTCCCTTACAAGGAGGGGGTCACTGGTTCGAGCCCGGTATCGCCCACCACTATCAAAACGCCTGCTCATGAGCAGGCGTTTTTGCGTTTAAGAAAAGCAATCAGATTAGACATGTTTAACTATCAAGTATGTAATCCCACACACTACGCTAGATTGCGAGTTTCAACCTACACGGGCTTCACTTTTTGTTGTTTTTTCGTAAGTAAGCATAAATTGATAACTCACTTTTGAACTATCCGCTAGTTCGCCAATAAAAATTTCATGGGCACTTTTTAGTTCAGACACGTTATCGGTTATCGAAAGCGCCCACTTATGCATCGATTCTGGCAGCGGAATTTTTTTAGGTAACAGCTTTTTGAAATGGATCGGTTTGTCTTTACCCGATAACACTAGCGCAGATAATTTAAGTAGTTTGAGTTCAACCGAGTCTGGATAATGAAGAGCCAACTCATCAGCCTGTTTAATCACGTGAAGTGGATCAGAAAAAAGCACAAGATGTAGATCTGCCAACTTCTCGTAGTAGTCAAAGAACCCCCCTTTTCCAGCCATGCCGATATTTGCATCCTTTAGCAATTCTTCAGATATAGATGTTAATTGCGTTCGGATACTTAGAACCCCTATTAAATTATCAACAAACCACCGCTCTCCTGTTCTAATTGCAACAACAAGACACAATGCCAGTATTTCATCAGACAATGCATGCAGTGATGAAGAGAAATGCTTCATTCCTATCATGAGTCGGACATGCGCTTCACTATTCTTATTTTCTGATATCGCAACTCTCGCTAGATAGATATAAAAAAGCAACTTAGACAAGGCTAATTGGTTTGAGGGAAGCTTTGTCATCACTTTGCTTTGCATCTGTTTTATTTTTGAGAGAATGTAATTTCGAGACACTGTGGCATTTTCTGAGTCAATCAGTTTTTTAGATAGATAAAGATATCGGTTTAAAGGGTCAAACCACTTTCTATCAATAATAATCAAATTCTTAATCAGTAAACCACCCGATACGAGGAACACTTCAATTTGACCCGCTTCCATCGCAATACGAGACAAGTTCAACACACGATGACTCACCGTAGGCGTAAGTCGGCTAGACTGCTCTGCGATGTCGAGCGCTTCATGCGTTTTCCCTAACTCTTCATAAAATTCCACGAGCTTGTCATAAGCAAAAACATATCTTGGCATACGAGATATCAAGTTTCTCAAAACTCGTATAGCTGCACTTCTCTCTTCTATCTGCCAAAAGTAAATCGCTTTTGAATACTCTCGACGCTGATTAAATCCAGCATGCTTTTTTATCGTTAACCATTCATCTAAATCTTTCCAACGTTCATTACTTTCTAAAATTCTCAAAAGTTCGCTTTCTAACTTATAACTATTATCACTTAAGCAAATTGCCGTCAGTTCTGATACCCCCTCATCAATTAGGCCACAATCAATTTGGTCATAAATGGGCGTGAGAAGATCGATATTCCTCTTTATTGAATAGAGTTTATCGACAAGTTCCTTTGCTCTAATCGGCTTTGTAATAAATGTATCCATATTGTAAGAGAATACAGTTAACACAACATCGGAGCTGTTATCGCCAGAAATAATAATAACACCACAAGTTCTATCAATTAAATGACGGCTTCTTAACGTATGCGCTAGCTCATTTCCGTTGATACTGTCTTCTAAATGGTAATCAATCAGTACAAAATTGTAGTATTTTCCTTGGCACTTACTGATTGCGCGATCGCCATTTTCAACGACATCAATCGCCTTGATTCCAATTTTGTTTAGCTCGCTTTTTAACATGAGTGACGCAACTTTGCTGTCATCAACAACTAACACGCTTAAGCTTTCCCAATCGACATCTTGTTGCGTCATTCGCTCTCCTCCGTGAAACCTCACGTTCACGCTACGTCACTCCACTGAAAAGGGGTAGGCGATGGCCTACCCCACTCTCAGTTAGAAGTTATCGTCAAACTGGCCATGATCTTGGTTGTTACCTAAACCAGCATCTTGGTCAAAGCTGGCGCTGTCATCCATAACATCGACACCGACATCTGATTGATCCGACGACGTCCAATCGCCACCGCCGCTTGAATCTGAATCGCTGTTGTAGCTGGACTGGTCATCAGTTGCCGAAGTGGTCTTCATCTCATGCGCCTCATCTACGTCTATCGTCAACGTTGCGCTAGCGCCGTCTACTGCGATGTCGTTGCTATCTAGGCCGGTAAATTCAACATCACTACTGCCTTGGAACTCGCTATCAAACGTGACTTTTAACGGCTGAGAAAGGTCTCCACTCACCATGTGAGATCCATCGACTTCTAGTGCACCAGACACTTCTGCCCCGTCTGGTAGCCCTGTGATTTCGACCGACTCCACCGCATCATTCCCAACAACCTCGTCTGGGATAGCGATTCGAACTTCATCACCAGGTGCTGCTTCTATATCGGCAGTATCTTCGACATCAGAGACATCCTCAGCCGTGTTAGCTTCAGCTTGTACTTGCGGCTCCTCGTCATCTACGGTTGCTATCGTCGCTTCCGGTGCTTGTTGAGACTCCATCAGTACATCCAAATTAACCTCTATTGGCTGCGCTCCATCAACCCCAACATCCAGCGCTAAGTCCCCTGCGAAATCGTCGTCTGGCCAGAATGTCCAGCCGTCCTCATCGTTCTCAATCAAGGTACCTTGGTCACCACTGTAATCCACGTCATCGAAATTGACATCGCCTGACAGATTCATTGCCGCCATAATGTCTTCTCTACTCACGACAATTGCACCATCATCATCTGGTAAGAGCGGCGTGCTCTCGACCCCGGCTTCTCCCACCTCGATATTAACGACACTTCGAACACTTTCACTTCCGTCCGATGCTACGAAGCCAATTTGAGCTTGGCCACTAAAGCCCTCTGCTGGCGTAAAGCTATAAGTGCCGTCATCATTATGTTCAAACAGCCCCTGTCCAGAAATCAATTGCACTGACTCGAGGTCTATCGCATCGCCATCTAGGTCGGAGATTTGTGCCAGTAGTTCTTCAGCAGTGAATGTGATCGCTTCCCCTTCATCAATGCTTGCTTCAGCTATGGCATCGACTGTTGGTGCTTGGTTCTCAGGGTTAAGTTCACCTTGAGGCACAACACCAATGGAACTTTGCTCATCAATCAGTTCCCCATCGCGTTCAATCACGTAAGCAAAGTCAAGATCACCCGTAAAGCCATCTGCCGGTGTAAACGTCCATGTCCCATCACCGTTATCGATTAGGCTTCCCTGACTGTCGTCCATAAGATGTACAAACTCGACGTTGTCGCCATCTTGCGGTTCTGTATTTTCAGCCATCTCAAGTAAGTCGTCGGCAGTTAAGATAATCTCTTCGCCTTCTTCTACTTTGAAGTCAGCATAGCTTTCTGATGGGTCAGTAAGAATGCTCGAACTTTCGTCCCCATAGTCGACGGTGGTTGCTGTTACGGTAATGAAGAAGTTACCGCTAAAGTCTTCGGGTGGCGTCAACGCCAAGTCACTGATGTCCCAATCATCAATATCAATGTATTGGCCCTCTTGTGTAATCTCGACAGTGTTCGTTCCATCGCTGACAACGAAGCCAACGGGGAAGCCCGTCATCACTAAGTTACTCAAGACCTCAGAGTCATCGAGCAAATCAACGTTTAGACCAAGGTGTCCTGTTGAGTCCTCAGAGAACACCAAAGGCCCCTCATGATCTGTCGTAATGACAGCACCGTCGGCAACAGGTCTGACAAAAACAGGGACTTCCAATGTCGTCTCTTCATAGCCATCTGAGACGACAACTTGCATTCCTGCTGTACCTGCAAAGTCTTCAGTAGGCGTAAAGGTCCATGTGCCATCCCCGTTGTCAGTTAACTCCCCGCCGTCTTCTCCATCCGCTGTAATCACACGGGAAACAACTAAATCTTCCGTATCAATATCACCAAACAGATTGAGCATGTCGTCTGCATTGAAAGTAAACGCGCCATCCTCAGAAGTGGTTAGGTGAGCATTACCATCCGTAAATGGCGCATCATTGACAGGGATTACATCGACATTTAGTGAACCTTCAACGGTTTCAGTGCCATCAGTTAACTGGTAAGCCAACTCAACCAAACCGTTGAAATCTTGAGGCGCAATGAGGTGATACATGCCATCTGGCTGAACTTGAATCGTCGCATTCTGTGGCTGCTTAACAATAAGGTTTGTTAAGGTAACATCATCACCATCGAGATCTTCGGACTGCTCTTCAATGAAGGCAGGATCAATCACTAACACTTGATCTTCTTCACCTAACAGTTCTAAAGAAGGCGCAGAAGGTGCGTCGTTTTCAGGTGTAACGGTCAGATTGAGTTCTGTAGATACAATGTCGGTACCATCAGAAACGTCATAGGTAAACTCAATCTCGCCATTGAAATTCTCGCTTGGCGTTACTGTATAGCTGCCATCGATGTTTTGAACGATAGTCGCATTTGGATCAGATGTCTGTAGGTTCAACGCGGTTAAATCGTCACCTTCGACATCAGAAGCGTTAGCGAGAAGATCATCTTGGGTAATCGTTATTACGCCATCTTCAGAAACCGTCGCAGAGACAGGTGTCGTTTCTGGTGCATCATTAACGGCAATAACGGCAATATCAGCGGTTGTCTGTGCAGCAGCACCATCTTCGTCAGTCACGGTGACATCTAGCGACAAATCACCATTAAAGTTTTCATTCGGCGCGAAGCTGTAAGTGCCGTCGCCATTGTCGGTAAAGATACCGTCGCTGCCGGAGTAACTGACATTCTCTACAGCGACGTCCCCTTCCACATCGCTGCTGTTAGCAAGCAGCTGCTCGTTAGAGATAGTGATGACACTGTCTTCATTGACTTGGTACGACGTCGCGCCCGCGACTGGCGGATCGTTCACCTCACCGACAGCAATATCAATGCTGGCATCGACCGTACCGGTGCCATCACTGACGGTGAAGCTCATAGCCACATCGCCAGAGAAGTTCTCATTCGGCGCAAAGGTATAAGTACCATCGCCATTTTCCGTCAAGACACCTTCATTGCCGGTATAACTCACAGATTCAACCGAAAGATCATCACCATCGATGTCTGCTGAGCCATCAAGCAACTGCGCATCGGTGAAGGTCAGCGTGCCATCTTCATTCATGGTGAAGGCTTGATCTTCAGCACTTGGCAAGTCGTTGACAGGATTAACGGTAAGGTCGGCATTGGCAACAATGCTGTCGGTGCCGTCAGAGATATCAAAACTGATATCGATGTCGCCATTGAAATTCGCATCAGGAGTAATGGTGAATGAGCCGTCGTCGTTAACCGTGACTTCGGCATTGCCATCGACGCTCAGGTTCGAAGCGGTGAGGTCATCCCCTTCTACATCCGAGGCTTGTGATAACAACTGCTCTTGGCTAAGGGTGATGGAACCATCTTCATCAACGCTGTAGGCCAAGTCGCCGGAGACTGGTACATCGTTGAGAGGCAAGACATCGATACCTGCAGTGGTCTCGGCCGTTGCGCCCTCTTCATCAACGACAGTGACATCAAGTGAGACATCGCCATCGAAATTTTCGTTCGGGGCAAAGCTGTAGGTACCATCTCCATTGTCGGTGAAGATGCCGTCGCTACCTGAGTAACTGACATTCTCTACAGCCACATCGCCTTCGACATCACTGCTGTTGGCAAGCAACTGTTCGTTAGAGATAGTGATAACACTGTCTTCATTGACTTGGTACGACGTCGCGCCAGCTACTGGCGGATCGTTTACCTCGCCCACAGCAATATCAATGCTCGCATCGACCGTATCCGTGCCATCACTGACAGTGAAGCTCATGTCGACGTCGCCGCTGAAGTTCTCGTTCGGCGCAAAGGTATAGGTGCCGTCACCGTTTTCGGTCAATACACCTTCATCGCCCGTGTACGACACAGACTCAACGCTAAGGTCATCACCATCGATGTCGGCAGAACCGTCAAGCAGCTGCGCATCGGTGAAGGTCAACGTACCATCTTCGTTCATGGTGAACGCTTGATCTTCCGCTGAAGGCAAGTCGTTGATTGGGTTAACCGTAAGGTCGGCATTGGCGACAATGCTGTCGGTACCGTCGGAGATATCGAAACTGATATCAATGTCACCATTGAAGTTCGCATCTGGGGTGATGGTGAAACTGCCGTCGTCATTGACGATCACTTGCGCATTGCCATCAACCGAGAGATTTGAAGCAGTTAAATTATCCCCTTCCACATCGCTCGCTTGTGAGAGCAACTGCTCTTGGCTGAGGGTGATTGACCCATCTTCATCAACGCTGTAGGCCAAGTCACCGGAGACTGGCACATCGTTGAGTGGTAAGACATCGATACCTGCGGTGGTCTCCGCCATTGCACCGTCTTCATCCACCACGGTGACATCAAGTGAGACATCGCCATCGAAGTTTTCGTTTGGTGCAAAGCTGTAGGTACCATCGCCATTATCGGTGAAGATACCATCGCTGCCGGAGTAACTGACAGTCTCAACAGCGACGTCTCCTTCCACATCACTGCTATTGGCAAGCAACTGCTCGTCCGAGATCTTAATGACGCTGTCTTCATTGACTTGATAGCTGGTGCTTCCTGCCACTGGCGGATCGTTCACTTCACCCACAGCAATATCAATGCTGGCGTCGACCGTATCCGTGCCATCACTGACCGTGAAACTCATGTCGACGTCGCCGCTGAAGTTCTCGTTCGGCGCAAAGGTATAGGTGCCGTCACCGTTTTCAGTGAGCACACCTTCATCGCCCGTGTACGACACAGACTCAACGCTAAGGTCATCACCATCGATGTCGGCAGAACCGTCAAGCAGCTGCGCATCGGTGAAGGTCAACGTACCATCTTCGTTCATGGTGAACGCTTGATCTTCAGCACTTGGTAAGTCGTTGACTGGATTAACGGTGAGGTCGGCATTGGCAACAATGCTGTCGGTGCCATCAGAGATATCAAAGCTGATATCGATATCACCGTTGAAGTTCGCATCTGGGGTGATAGTGAATGAGCCGTCGTCGTTAACCGTGACTTCGGCATTGCCATCGACGCTCAGGTTCGAAGCGGTAAGGTTATCTCCTTCCACATCACTCGCTTGTGACAACAACTGCTCTTGACTAAGAGTAATTGACCCATCTTCATCAACGCTGTAGGCCAAGTCGCCCGAGACTGGCACATCATTGAGTGGTAAGACATCAATGCCTGCGGTGGTCTCAGCGGTTGCGCCATCTTCATCAACCACAGTGACATCAAGGCTGACATCGCCGTCGAAGTTTTCGTTCGGGGCAAAGCTGTAGGTGCCGTCGCCATTGTCGGTAAAGATACCGTCGCTGCCGGAGTAACTGACGTTCTCTACAGCTACATCCCCTTCCACGTCACTGCTGTTGGCGAGCAACTGCTCGTTAGAGATAGTGATGACACTGTCTTCATTGACTTGATAGCTGGTGCTACCCGCCACTGGCGGATCGTTCACTTCGCCCACAGCAATATCAATGCTGGCATCGACCGTATCCGTGCCATCACTGACCGTGAAGCTCATGTCGACATCGCCAGAGAAGTTCTCGTTCGGCGCAAAGGTATAAGTGCCATCACCGTTTTCAGTGAGCACACCTTCATCGCCCGTGTACGATACAGATTCGACGCTAAGGTCATCACCATCGATGTCTGCTGAGCCCTCAAGCAATTGCGCATCAGTGAAGGTCAAGGTGCCATCTTCGTTCATGGTGAAGGCTTGATCTTCAGCTCTTGGTAGGTCGTTGACTGGGTTAACGGTGAGGTCGGCATTCGCGACGACCGTATCCGTGCCGTCAGAGATATCAAAGCTGATATCAATGTCACCATTAAAGTTCGCATCTGGGGTAATGGTGAATGAGCCATCATCGTTAACCGTGACTTCGGCATTGCCATCAACAGCGAGGTTTGAAGCGGTTAAGTTATCCCCTTCTACATCTGAGGCTTGTGACAACAATTGCTCTTGGCTAAGGGTGATGGAACCATCTTCATCAACGCTGTAGGCCAAGTCGCCCGAGACTGGCACATCGTTGAGTGGTAATACATCGATACCTGCGGTGGTCTCCGCGGTTGCGCCATCTTCATCAACAACAATGACATCAAGGCTGACATCGCCATCGAAGTTTTCATTCGGGGCAAAGCTGTAGGTGCCGTCGCCATTATCAGTGAAGATACCATCGCTGCCGGAGTAACTGACATTCTCTACAGCCACATCCCCTTCCACGTCACTGCTGTTGGCAAGCAACTGCTCGTCAGAAATCGTGATGACACTGTCTTCATTGACTTGGTACGACGTCGCGCCCGCCACTGGCGGATCGTTCACTTCACCCACAGCAATATCAATGCTGGCATCGACGGTATCGGTGCCATCGCTGACGGTGAAGCTCATGTCGACATCGCCCGAGAAGTTCTCGTTCGGCGCAAAGGTATAAGTGCCGTCTCCGTTTTCAGTGAGCACGCCTTCATCGCCCGTGTACGACACAGATTCAACCGAGAGATCATCACCATCGATGTCTGCTGAACCCTCAAGCAACTGCGCATCGGTGAAGGTCAACGTACCATCTTCATTCATGGTGAAGGCTTGATCTTCAGCACTTGGTAAGTCGTTGACAGGATTAACCGTCAAGTCAGCGTTAGCGACAATGCTGTCGGTGCCATCGGAGATGTCAAAGCTGATATCAATGTCGCCATTGAAGTTCGCATCTGGGGTGATAGTGAATGAACCGTCGTCATTTACCGTGACTTCAGCATTGCCATCGACGCTCAGGTTCGAAGCGGTGAGGTCATCACCTTCTACATCCGAGGCTTGTGACAACAATTGCTCTTGACTGAGAGTGATTGACCCATCTTCATCAACGCTGTAGGCCAAGTCACCAGAGACTGGCACATCGTTGAGTGGTAAGACATCAATGCCTGCGGTAGTCTCCGCCGTTGCGCCCTCTTCATCAACGACAGTGACATCAAGGCTGACATCACCATCGAAGTTTTCATTTGGGGCAAAGCTGTAGGTGCCGTCGCCATTATCAGTGAAGATACCATCGCTGCCGGAGTAACTGACATTCTCTACAGCCACATCCCCTTCCACGTCACTGCTGTTGGCAAGCAACTGCTCGTCAGAAATCGTGATGACACTGTCTTCATTGACTTGGTACGACGTCGCGCCAGCGACTGGCGGATCGTTCACTTCACCCACAGCAATATCAATGCTGGCATCGACGGTATCGGTGCCATCGCTGACGGTGAAGCTCATGTCGACATCGCCCGAGAAGTTCTCGTTCGGCGCAAAGGTATAAGTGCCGTCTCCGTTTTCAGTGAGCACGCCTTCATCGCCCGTGTACGACACAGATTCGACGCTGAGGTCATCACCGTCAATGTCTGCTGAACCCTCAAGCAACTGCGCATCAGTGAAGGTCAGCGTACCATCTTCATTCATGGTGAAGGCTTGATCTTCAGCACTTGGTAGGTCGTTGACTGGATTAACGGTGAGGTCGGCATTGGCAACAATGCTGTCGGTGCCATCAGAGATATCAAAGCTGATATCGATATCACCGTTGAAGTTCGCATCTGGGGTGATAGTGAATGAGCCGTCGTCGTTAACCGTGACTTCGGCATTGCCATCAACGCTCAAATTCGAAACGGTAAGGTCATCTCCCTCGACATCACTCGCTTGTGATAACAATTGCTCTTGGCTGAGAGTGATTGACCCATCTTCATCAACGCTGTAAGCCAAGTCACCGGAGACTGGCACATCGTTGAGTGGTAAGACATCAATACCTGCGGTGGTCTCCGACGTTGCGCCCTCTTCATCGACCACAGTGACTTCAAGTGAGACATCGCCGTCGAAGTTTTCGTTCGGTGCGAAACTGTAAGTACCATCGCCATTGTCGGTAAAGATGCCGTCGCTGCCGGAGTAACTGACGTTATCAACCGATACATCGCCTTCAACATCACTGCTATTCGCAAGCAATTGCTCGTTGGAGATAGTAATCACGCTGTCTTCATTGACTTGATAGCTAGTGCTACCCGCCACAGGTGGATCGTTGACTTCACCGACGGCAATATCAATGCTGGCATCGACCGTATCCGTGCCATCACTGACGGTAAAGCTCATATCCACATCGCCAGAGAAGTTCTCGTTCGGCGCAAAGGTATAGGTGCCATCACCGTTTTCAGTCAAGACACCCTCATCGCCGGTATAACTCACCGACTCAACGCTGAGATCATCACCATCGATGTCTGCTGAACCCTCAAGCAACTGCTCGTCGGTGAAGGTCAACGTACCATCTTCGTTCATGGTGAAGGCTTGGTCTTCAGCACTTGGTAAGTCGTTGACAGGATTAACGGTGAGGTCGGCATTCGCGACGACCGTATCCGTGCCATCAGAGATATCAAAGCTGATATCAATGTCGCCATTAAAGTTCGCATCTGGGGTGATAGTGAATGAGCCGTCGTCATTTACCGTGACTTCGGCATTACCATCAACGCTCAAGTTCGAAGCGGTAAGGTCATCACCTTCTACATCCGAGGCTTGTGATAACAACTGCTCTTGGCTAAGGGTGATGGACCCATCTTCATCAACGCTGTAGGACAAGTCACCTGAGACTGGCACATCGTTGAGTGGTAAGACATCAATGCCTGCGGTGGTCTCCGCCGTTGCGCCCTCTTCATCCACCACGGTGACATCAAAGCTGACATCGCCGTCGAAGTTTTCGTTCGGGGCAAAGCTGTAGGTGCCATCGCCATTGTCGGTAAAGATACCGTCGCTGCCGGAATAACTGACCTTCTCTACAGCCACATCCCCTTCAACATCCGAAGCGTTCGCAAGCAACTGCTCGTTAGAAATGGTGATGACACTATCTTCATTGACTTGATAGCTGGTGCTACCCGCCACTGGCGGATCGTTCACCTCACCCACAGCAATATCAATGCTGGCATCGACCGTGTCCGTGCCATCACTGACGGTGAAGCTCATATCGACATCGCCCGAGAAGTTCTCGTTCGGCGCAAAGGTATAGGTGCCATCACCGTTTTCAGTCAAGACACCCTCATCGCCGGTATAACTCACCGACTCAACGCTGAGATCATCACCATCGATGTCTGCTGAACCCTCAAGCAACTGCTCGTCGGTGAAGGTCAACGTACCATCTTCATTCATGGTGAAGGCTTGGTCTTCAGCCGATGGTAAGTCGTTGACTGGATTAACGGTGAGGTCGGCATTGGCGACAATGCTGTCGGTGCCATCGGAGATGTCAAAGCTGATATCGATGTCGCCATTGAAGTTCGCATCTGGGGTGATAGTGAATGAACCGTCGTCATTTACCGTGACTTCAGCATTGCCATCAACGCTCAGATTCGAAGCAGTAAGGTCATCTCCCTCGACATCGCTCGCTTGTGATAACAGTTGCTCTTGGCTGAGGATAATTGACCCATCTTCATCAACGCTGTAAGCCAAGTCACCGGAGACTGGCACATCGTTGAGTGGTAAGACATCAATACCTGCGGTGGTGTCAGCAGTTGCGCCATCTTCATCCACCACAGTGACTTCAAGTGAGACATCGCCGTCGAAGTTTTCGTTTGGCGCAAAGCTGTAGGTACCATCTCCATTGTCGGTGAAGATGCCGTCGCTACCTGAGTAACTGACATTCTCTACAGCCACATCGCCTTCAACATCCGAAGAGTTCGCAAGCAATTGCTCGTTAGAAATGGTGATGACACTATCTTCATTGACTTGATAACTGGTGCTTCCTGCCACTGGCGGATCGTTCACCTCACCCACAGCAATATCAATGCTGGCATCGACCGTATCCGTGCCATCACTGACGGTAAAGCTCATGTCGACATCGCCAGAGAAGTTCTCGTTCGGCGCAAAGGTATAAGTACCGTCTCCGTTTTCCGTCAAGACACCTTCATCACCGGTGTACGACACAGATTCAACGCTGAGGTCATCACCATCGATGTCTGCTGAACCCTCAAGCAACTGCGCATCAGTGAAGGTCAGCGTACCCTCTTCGTTCATGGTGAAGGCTTGGTCTTCAGCACTTGGTAAGTCGTTGACTGGATTAACCGTAAGGTCGGCATTGGCAACAATGCTGTCGGTGCCATCGGAGATGTCAAAGCTGATATCGATGTCGCCATTGAAGTTCGCATCTGGGGTGATAGTGAATGAACCGTCGTCATTTACCGTGACTTCAGCATTGCCATCAACGCTCAGATTCGAAGCAGTAAGGTCATCTCCCTCGACATCGCTCGCTTGTGATAACAATTGCTCTTGGCTGAGGATAATTGACCCATCTTCATCGACGCTGTAGGCCAAGTCGCCCGAGACTGGCACATCGTTGAGTGGCAAGACATCGATACCTGCTGTGGTCTCCGCCGTTGCGCCATCTTCATCCACCACGGTGACATCAAGGCTGACATCGCCATCGAAGTTTTCGTTTGGCGCAAAACTGTAAGTGCCGTCGCCATTGTCAGTGAAGATACCGTCGCTGCCGCTATAACTAACGCTATCAACGGCTACATCCCCTTCAACATCCGAAGCGTTCGCAAGCAACTGCTCGTTAGAAATCGTGATGACACTGTCTTCATTGACTTGGTACGACGTCGCGCCAGCGACTGGCGGATCGTTCACTTCACCCACAGCAATATCAATGCTGGCATCGACCGTATCCGTACCATCACTGACGGTGAAGCTCATATCCACATCGCCCGAGAAGTTCTCGTTCGGCGCAAAGGTATAGGTGCCGTCACCGTTTTCCGTTAAGACACCTTCATCGCCCGTGTACGATACAGATTCGACGCTAAGGTCATCACCATCGATGTCTGCTGAGCCGTCAAGCAACTGCGCATCAGTAAAGGTCAACGTACCATCTTCGTTCATGGTGAAGGCTTGATCTTGTGCTTCAGGAGCATCATTCACTGGTGTGACTGTAAGATTCAGGTCGGTAGCAACAGTGAATTCACCATCAGTCACATCAAATGTAAACTCAATATCACCATTGAAATCCGCTGATGGTGTAATTGTATAGCTACCATCGCCATTATCTTGAATAGTGGCATTTTCATCATTAGTTGAAAGATTTGTTGCTGTAAGGTCATCGCCATTCAAATCGGTGGCGTTAGCCAACAACGCTTCTTGAGTGATCGTTATAGAACCATCTTCTTCCACTTGAGCAGAAACAGAGTCTGATTCTGGCGCATGTTCGCGAGCATCTACATGAATCGTTTGGACATTGGCAGATTGATCGTCATTGGACAGTTCTGTCGCTGTGGCATTGACCACAATATCAAACTCACCACTAAAGTCTTCAGGCAAATCGAGTGTTATGGTTTGATCAATGGCGACTGTTGGCAATGTAAATGCACCACTTTCACCGACTTCAATTTCACCTTGGTAGATTTGGGTGTTCACTTCACCCATATCAATCGTGAAATTGAAATCATCGAAGTCCATATCTCCACCATTGTAGAGGTCCTCGATACCGTAAACGATTTCTCCATCTTCATTTAAAGACGTACGAGTATGCTCGATACCATCTTGGTTCAAGTTTTCACTTGTTCCACCATGGAAAACAGCATCACCAAATTGGCCTTGTACAACCGTTTCACTCCCATCCTCTCCTACAAAAATAAGTTGAGGGTCGGTCGAGTCCATGGTCGCCGGATTGCCGTCTTGATCTCGGAAAACAAACTGGCCGTTCTCCATTGCATCGAAATCATTATGACTAAAACCATTTGGCACGATAAAGAGGTTAAAACTCTCGCCTTCTTCTAAGTCAAAGGTAAATGACGATTCACCGGGTACCAAGTCGCCATCTGCGCCCTGAGAAGCGTTTTCATAAACAAGCTCAACGTCTTTTATTTCACCGCTCTCATCGACTTTGTAGTAACCGACTGTATTGAGGAACCCGGCACCTTCACCTTGGAAGGTTACAGTGACTTCGGAGTCGGCGTAACTGGTTAAGCCGTTATCTTGCGCATCAAGGACTGCATCGCCATCGTAACTGATTACCGATCCTTCTGGCACCCCGCCAACTTCTACCGTTAAGGTTTCAGAAAGATCTTGGTCGACCAAGGCAGCACTGATGTTTAACTCGATTGACTCATCGGGGTCAGTCACAATGCCTGATTCTGGAATCGCATTGCCCTCACCATCCGTGATCTCTAAATCTGGTCGGTCTGCAATCGCTTCAACATTAACATCAAGAGTCTGTGCAACGGTCTCAATACCATCAGTAACCGTGAAGTCTAACTGCACTTCGCCACTAAAATGTTCCGTAGGTGTAAAGGTATAGGTTCCATCCCCATTTGCGACAAGCGCACCATCTTCACCGCTATATGACACACTTTCTATCGATAGCGTGTCTCCGTCTATATCTGATGCGCCTGCGAGAAGTTGCTCGTCAGTAAAGAGCAATGTGCCGTCTTCGTTCATCGTAAAGGCTTGGTCTTCACCAACAGGCGTATCATTAACAGGCGTCACACTTAAATTCAGTGACGTCTGCGTCGATGCCTCGCCATCACTCACATCATAGCTAAAGGAAATCTCACCGTTGAAATCCGGTGACGGCGTCACACTAAAGGTACCATCACCGTTATCAACGACAGTCGCATTGGGATCGTTCGTTGCCAAGTTTTCTGCAATAATGAAATCGCCGTCAACATCAGTGGCATTTTCTAACAACATCTCTTGAGTGACGAGAATAGTGCCATCTTCTTCCACTTCAGCGCTTACCGGCTCGGCTTGCGGAGCATCATTAACAAATTCCACATTGAGATCGATATTGGCACCAACAACGTCAGTACCGTCACTGACGTCAAAACTCAACTCGACTTGCCCATAGAAATCTTGAGCTGGTGTTATGGTGTACGTCCCATCACCATTGTCTTCAACTGTCGCATTCGGGTCATTTGAGGTTAAGTTAACAACGGAGAGATCATCCCCTTCGATATCCGTTGCTTGCGCTAACAACTGCTCTTCGGTGACCACTAACGCCTCGTCTTCTTGGGTATTAAACACAAGATCTGGTACATCAGGCAGGTCATTAACCGGGGTGACAGTCAGCGCTAGATCAGCGACAACGGTTTCAATTCCATCAGTGACATCGTAGGTAAAGTCGATATCTCCATTAAAGTCCTGAGATGGCGTAATTGTGAAGCTGCCATCATCATTTTGCACAACTGCCGCATTTGGGTCATTAGTCACTAGGTTGGTCGCGGCAAGATCGTCACCGTCTGCATCTGAAGCATTCGCAAGTAATGTCTCTTGCGTTAACGTAATGGTCCCATCTTCCTCAACCGTCGCTTCAATAGGGCCGCTAACGTCTGGCCCTTCGTTGGTTAATACAACTTCAATGTCCATCGTGTTCGACGCACTCGCCAAACCATCACTCACATCGAAGCTCAAACTAACGTCACCAGAGAAATCTTCAGCGGGAGTGAAAGTGAAAGTGTTATCGCCATTGTCGACAAGGGAACCTTGTGTTTGATCAGTGAGTAGTAGGTTCTCGATATGAAGAATATCGCCGTCAACATCCGAGGCATTCGCGAGTAAGTCTTTCGCTTCAATGACCATGGTACCGTTCATCAACATTTCTGCAGATAGGCTAGCCCCTGGGTCAGGGACGTCATTGACAGGCACAACAGTTAGGTCAATATGATTGTCAGTTATATCTGTACCATCATAAACGGCAAAATCGAGGTCCACTTCACCATTGAAATTTTCGTTGGGAACAAAGGTATATGTGCCATCACCGTTGTCAGTTAACTGACCATCATCACCACCATAGCTCACCTCGCTGATAGTAAGGTCATCACCTTCAATATCAGTGGCATTTGCCAGTAAATCCTCGTCCGTCAATGTAATAGAGTTATCTTCATCCGTACTCAGAACAATAGGACCAGAAACGATAGGGGCGTCATTCACCGATTCAAAGTTAATATTGATGATATTACTGTCAGTCAACTCACCATCAGTGACTTGGTAACCTAACTCAATTTCACCATGGAAATCAGCTTCTGGAGTTACTGTCCAAGTACCGTCACCATTGTCAGTGAGTGTCGCGTGTTCAGCGTTTTCACCGACGAGTTCGAGGTTTTCTATATCAAGTTCGTCACTATCAATATCCGTAGCTTGTGCAAGTAACTCTTCTTCCGTAATCACAACTGACGCAAACTGATTTGCCGCTTCACCATCGACTTCTAAGCTTGGCAAATCTGCTGTTAAGTCTATCTCTGTGTCGCCTTGGTGCAGGTTGAGTGACACGGTTTCAGTGACTTCGGTCCCGTCAACACCCAAGGATGTGAAAATGGCCTCATCTGGACAAGTTTGTGACACTGTCATGTTCTGTACGACATAAGTGCCGTTACCTTGAATTGTCCCCAACTCAAAATAAGAAACGGGTTCATCAACTGTTAGGGTATAATCAGTCTCATAGCTATGACGGTCATCTTTGTGATAAGTCATCGAATCGATGAGTTCACCGTCATCATTAAAGGCTTTGATTTCGACTTCAGTAAAGTGCTTGGACTCCTCCATAAACCAGCCACCCACGCCATCCAGGTGAAGGTTTATTTCGTTGATATCTTGCCCTTCGACGGAAATGGTAAGTTTTTCGTCTCCACTTAAGCCCTGTCTGTCGTTATCACCAATGCCGTGTCCAATATGAGTATTGCCGTTCCACGCCCCTAAAGGACCATCATTACTTTGCACCGTGACAGTTAGATCACCATCTGTAAACTCGCGAGTATGGGAATCCACTTCAACACCCCAGTCATCAACACTCGCATTGTCATCAAAAGTGCCTATCTGTGTTGTGTGTGTACCATTTGCCAATGCTTCTTCATCTGCGACAAAGCGGACTTCAGTATCAATTGGGATCTCTACTCCGACATCCAGCTCTACCCACTCATCATTGAGGTTAGCTTCGATAATGCCGTGTTCTGGCGCTTGATCTAGACGCAGCGTGGGTTCTTCTCGCAATGAAACGCCAACAGTCTGATCTTCCTCCGCTTGAATGAAGATCTCTTCACCCGCGTCGGGAGCATCGTTAACCGGATTGACGGTTAGGTCTAGTTGAGTTGCGACTATGTCCTCGCCATCCGTCACATCAAACGTGAACTCTACTTCACCATAGAAATTTTCAGCAGGAGTAATGGTATAGCTGCCGTCTTCATTCAACTCTACCGTCGCATTTGGATCATTGGTTTCTAGGTTAATCGCTGTTAGTGAATCACCATCGATATCAGAAGCATTAGCTAGCAGTTGCTCTTGCGAAATGGTGATGGTGTTATCTTCATCGACCTGAGCAGTAATACCCGATGTTTCAGGTGCGTCATTGACGGCAATCACCTGTATTCCGGCGGTTGTATCTGCACTCGCACCCTCTTCATCAACAACAGTGACCTCGAGGTTAATAACGCCATTAAAATTTTCATTCGGTGCGAAGCTATAGGTGCCGTCGCCATTGTCGGTAAATGTGCCATCATCCCCGCCATAGCTCACGCTATCAACAAAGACATCCCCTTCCACATCGGAAGAATTCGCCAGCAGCTGTCCGTCAGAAATGGTGATGACACCATCTTCATCTACTTGATATGACGTTGCCCCCGCCACTGGCGGGTTATTTACCTCACCCACGGTAATATCAATGCTGGCATCGACCGTATCCGTGCCATCACTGACGGTAAAGCTCATGTCGACGTCGCCGCTGAAGTTCTCGTTCGGCGCAAAGGTATAGGTGCCATCACCGTTTTCAGTGAGTACACCTTCATCGCCCGTGTACGTCACAGATTCAATGCTAAGGTCATCACCATCGATGTCTGCTGAACCCTCAAGCAACTGCGCATCAGTGAAGGTCAGCGTGCCATCTTCATTCATGGTGAAGGCTTGATCTTCAGCACTTGGTAAGTCGTTAACTGGGTTAACCGTAAGGTCGGCATTGGCGACAATGCTGTCGGTACCATCGGAGATATCGAAGCTGATATCAATGTCACCATTGAAGTTCGCATCAGGAGTAATAGTGAATGAGCCGTCGTCGTTAACGGTCACTTGCGCATTGCCATCAACTGCGAGGTTTGAAGCAGTTAAATTATCCCCTTCTACATCCGAGGCTTGCGAGAGCAACTGCTCTTGGCTAAGGGTAATTGACCCATCTTCATCAACGCTGTAGGCCAAGTCACCCGAGACTGGCACATCGTTGAGTGGCAAGACATCAATACCTGCGGTGGTCTCCGCCGTTGCGCCCTCTTCATCCACCACGGTGACTTCAAGTGAGACATCGCCATCGAAGTTTTCATTCGGGGCGAAGCTATAAGTACCGTCGCCATTGTCGGTGAAGATGCCGTCGCTGCCTGAGTAACTGACGTTCTCTACTGCGACGTCACCTTCCACATCCGAAGAGTTCGCAAGCAATTGCTCGTTAGAGATAGTGATGACACTGTCTTCATTGACTTGGTACGACGTCGCGCCCGCGACTGGCGGATCGTTCACCTCACCGACAGCAATATCAATGCTGGCATTGACGGTATCCGTGCCATCACTGACCGTGAAGCTCATGTCGACATCGCCAGAGAAGTTCTCGTTCGGCGCAAAGGTATAGGTACCATCACCGTTTTCGGTCAATACACCTTCATCGCCCGTGTACGACACAGATTCGACGCTGAGGTGATCACCATCAATGTCTGCTGAACCCTCAAGCAACTGTTCATCAGTGAAGGTCAGCGTACCATCTTCATTCATGGTGAAGGCTTGGTCTTCAGCACTTGGTAAGTCGTTGACTGGATTAACGGTGAGGTCGGCATTGGCAACAATGCTGTCGGTGCCATCAGAGATATCAAATCTGATATCGATATCACCGTTGAAGTTCGCATCTGGAGTGATAGTGAATGAGCCATCATCGTTGACGATCACTTGCGCATTGCCATCAACCGAGAGATTTGAAGCGGTTAAATTATCCCCTTCCACATCTGAGGCTTGTGACAACAATTGCTCTTGACTGAGAGTGATTGACCCATCTTCATCAACGCTGTAGGCCAAGTCGCCCGAGACTGGTACATCGTTGAGTGGTAATACATCGATACCTGCCGTGGTCTCCGCCGTTGCACCGTCTTCATCAACGACAGTGACATCAAGTGAGACATCACCGTCGAAGTTTTCGTTCGGGGCAAAGCTGTAAGTACCGTCGCCATTGTCGGTGAAGATACCGTCGCTGCCAGAGTAGCTAACATCCTCTACAGCCACATCCCCTTCCACGTCACTGCTGTTCGCGAGCAGCTGTTCGTTAGAGATAGTGATGACGCTGTCTTCATTAACTTGGTACGAAGTCGCGCCCGCGACTGGCGGATCGTTCACCTCGCCCACAGCAATATCAATGCTCGCATCCACCGTATCCGTGCCATCGCTGACGGTAAAGCTCATAGCCACATCACCCGAGAAATTCTCGTTCGGCGCAAAGGTATAGGTGCCGTCACCGTTTTCCGTCAAGACACCTTCATCGCCGGTATAACTCACCGACTCAACGCTGAGATCGTCACCGTCAATGTCTGCTGAACCCTCAAGCAATTGCGCATCAGTGAAGGTCAAGGTGCCATCTTCGTTCATGGTGAAGGCTTGATCTTCAGCACTTGGTAAGTCGTTGACTGGATTAACGGTGAGGTCGGCATTGGCAACAATGCTGTCGGTGCCGTCGGAGATATCGAAACTGATATCAATGTCACCATTGAAGTTCGCATCAGGAGTAATAGTGAATGAGCCGTCGTCGTTAACGGTCACTTGCGCGTTGCCATCAACGCTCAAGTTCGAAGCGGTAAGGTCATCCCCTTCCACATCTGAGGCTTGCGAGAGTAACTGCTCTTGGCTGAGGATGATGGAACCATCTTCATCAACGCTGTAGGCCAAGTCACCAGAGACTGGCACATCGTTGAGTGGCAAGACATCAATACCTGCGGTGGTCTCCGCCGTTGCGCCCTCTTCATCGATTACAGTGACATCAAGACTGACATCGCCATTAAAGTTTTCGTTCGGGGCAAAGCTGTAAGTGCCGTCACCATTGTCGGTAAAAATACCGTCGCTGCCAGAGTAGGTGACGCTATCAACCGATACATCCCCTTCCACGTCACTGCTGTTGGCGAGCAACTGTTCGTTAGAGATAGTGATGACGCTGTCTTCATTGACTTGATAGCTGGTGCTTCCTGCCACTGGCGGATCGTTCACCTCACCGACAGCAATATCAATGCTGGCATCGACCGTATCCGTGCCATCACTGACGGTGAAGCTCATGTCGACATCGCCCGAGAAGTTCTCGTTCGGCGCAAAGGTATAGGTGCCATCACCGTTTTCAGTGAGCACGCCTTCATCGCCCGTGTACGACACAGATTCAACCGAGAGATCATCACCATCAATGTCTGCTGAACCCTCAAGCAACTGCGCATCAGTGAAGGTCAGCGTGCCATCTTCGTTCATGGTGAAGGCTTGATCTTCAGCACTTGGTAGGTCGTTGACCGGATTAACCGTAAGGTCGGCATTGGCAACAATGCTGTCGGTGCCATCAGAGATATCAAATCTGATATCGATATCACCGTTGAAGTTCGCATCTGGGGTGATAGTGAATGAGCCATCATCGTTGACGGTCACTTGCGCATTGCCATTAACCGAGAGGTTTGAAGCGGTAAGGTCATCCCCTTCCACATCTGAGGCTTGCGACAGTAACTGTTCTTGGCTAAGGGTGATGGAACCATCTTCATCAACGCTGTAAGCCAAGTCACCGGAGACTGGCACATCGTTGAGCGGCAAGACATCAATGCCTGCTGTGGTCTCGGCCGTTGCACCGTCTTCATCCACCACGGTGACATCAAGTGAGACATCACCGTCGAAGTTTTCGTTTGGCGCAAAACTGTAAGTGCCGTCGCCATTGTCAGTGAAGATACCGTCGCTGCCGCTATAACTAACGCTATCAACGGCCACATCCCCTTCAACGTCGCTGCTGTTGGCAAGCAACTGCTCGTTGGAGATGGTAATCACGCTATCTTCATTGACTTGATAACTGGTACTGCCCGCCACTGGCGGATCGTTCACCTCACCCACAGCAATATCAATGCTGGCATCGACCGTATCCGTGCCATCGCTGACGGTAAAGCTCATGTCGACATCGCCAGAGAAATTCTCGTTCGGCGCAAAGGTATAAGTACCATCACCGTTTTCGGTCAAGACACCTTCATCGCCGGTGTACGACACAGATTCAACAGAGAGATCATCACCATCGATGTCTGCTGAACCCTCAAGCAACTGCGCATCAGTGAAAGTCAACGTACCATCTTCGTTCATTGTGAACGCTTGGTCTTCAGCACTTGGTAAGTCGTTGACAGGATTAACCGTAAGGTCGGCATTGGCAACAATGCTGTCGGTACCGTCAGAGATATCAAAACTGATATCGATGTCACCGTTGAAGTTGGCTTCTGGGGTGATAGTGAATGAGCCGTCATCATTGACTGTCACTTGCGCATTGCCATCAACAGAGAGGTTTGAAGCGGTTAAATTATCCCCTTCCACATCGCTCGCTTGTGACAACAATTGCTCTTGACTGAGAGTAATTGACCCATCTTCATCAACGCTGTAGGCCAAGTCACCAGAGACTGGCACATCGTTGAGTGGTAAGACATCAATGCCTGCGGTGGTCTCCGCCGTTGCGCCCTCTTCATCCACCACAGTGACATCAAGGCTGACATCGCCGTCGAAGTTTTCATTTGGGGCAAAGCTGTAGGTGCCGTCGCCATTATCAGTGAAGATACCGTCGCTGCCGGAGTAACTGACATTCTCTACAGCGACGTCCCCTTCCACATCGCTGCTGTTAGCAAGCAACTGCTCGTTAGAGATAGTGATGACACTGTCTTCATTGACTTGGTACGACGTCGCGCCCGCGACTGGCGGATCGTTCACCTCACCGACAGCAATATCAATGCTGGCATCGACCGTGTCCGTGCCATCACTGACCGTGAAGCTCATGTCGACATCGCCAGAGAAGTTCTCGTTCGGCGCAAAGGTATAGGTGCCGTCACCGTTTTCCGTCAAGACACCTTCATCGCCGGTATAACTCACCGACTCAACGCTGAGGTCGTCACCGTCAATGTCTGCTGAACCCTCAAGCAACTGCGCATCAGTGAAGGTCAAGGAGCCATCTTCGTTCATGGTGAAGGCTTGATCTTCAGCACTTGGTAGGTCGTTGACTGGATTAACCGTGAGGTCGGCATTCGCGACGACCGTATCCGTGCCATCCGAAATATCAAAGCTGATATCAATATCGCCATTGAAGTTCGCATCTGGAGTGATCGTAAAGCTACCGTCATCATTGACTGTCACTTGCGCATTGCCATCAACCGAGAGGTTTGAAGCGGTTAAGTTATCCCCCTCCACATCTGAGGCTTGTGACAACAACTGCTCTTGGCTAAGGGTGATGGAACCATCTTCATCGACGCTGTAAGCCAAGTCGCCGGAGACTGGCACATCATTGAGTGGTAAGACATCAATGCCTGCAGTGGTCTCCGCGGTTACGCCATCTTCATCTACAACAGTGACATCAAGGCTGACATCACCGTCGAAATTTTCATTCGGCGCAAAGCTGTAAGTGCCGTCACCATTATCGGTAAAGATACCGTCGCTGCCAGAGTAACTGACATTCTCTACAGCGACGTCCCCTTCCACATCGCTGCTGTTAGCAAGCAGCTGCTCGTTAGAGATAGTGATGACACTGTCTTCATTGACTTGGTACGACGTCGCGCCCGCGACTGGCGGATCGTTCACCTCACCGACAGCAATATCAATGCTGGCATCGACCGTGTCCGTGCCATCACTGACCGTGAAGCTCATGTCGACATCGCCAGAGAAGTTCTCGTTCGGCGCAAAGGTATAGGTGCCGTCACCGTTTTCCGTCAAGACACCTTCATCGCCCGTGTACGACACAGATTCAACAGAGAGGTCATCACCATCGATGTCGGCAGAACCATCAAGCAACTGCTCGTCGGTGAAGGTCAGCGTGCCATCTTCATTCATGGTGAAGGCTTGGTCTTCAGCACTTGGTAGATCGTTGACCGGATTAACCGTAAGATCGGCATTGGCAACAATACTGTCCGTGCCATCAGAGATATCAAAGCTGATATCGATGTCACCATTAAAGTTCGCATCAGGGGTGATAGTGAATGAGCCGTCATCATTGACTGTCACTTGCGCATTGCCATCAACACTCAAGTTCGAAGCGGTAAGGTCATCCCCTTCCACATCTGAGGCTTGCGAGAGTAACTGTTCTTGGCTGAGCGTGATGGAACCATCTTCATCAACGCTGTAGGCCAAGTCACCAGAGACTGGCACATCATTGAGTGGTAAGACATCAATGCCTGCTGTGGTCTCAGCAGTCGCGCCATCTTCATCCACCACAGTGACATCAAGGCTGACATCGCCATCGAAGTTTTCGTTCGGGGCAAAGCTATACGTACCATCCCCATTGTCGGTGAAAATACCATCGCTGCCAGAGTAGCTAACGTTATCAACCGATACATCCCCTTCAACATCGCTGCTGTTCGCAAGCAACTGCTCGTTAGAGATAGTGATAACGCTGTCTTCATTGACTTGGTACGACGTCGCACCCGCCACTGGCGGATCGTTCACCTCACCCACAGCAATATCAATGCTGGCATCGACCGTATCCGTGCCATCACTGACGGTAAAGCTCATGTCGACATCGCCCGAAAAGTTCTCGTTCGGCGCAAAGGTATAAGTGCCATCACCGTTTTCAGTCAAGACACCCTCATCGCCGGTATAACTCACCGACTCAACGCTGAGGTCATCACCATCGATGTCAGCTGAGCCATCAAGCAACTGCGCATCAGTGAAGGTCAAGGTACCATCTTCGTTCATGGTGAAGGCTTGATCTTCAGCACTTGGTAGGTCGTTGACTGGATTAACAGTGAGGTCGGCATTTGCAACAATGCTGTCGGTACCATCGGAGATATCAAAGCTGATATCGATGTCGCCGTTGAAATTCGCATCAGGGGTAATGGTGAAACTGCCATCGTCATTGACCGTCACTTCGGCATTGCCATCAACCGAGAGGTTTGAAGCGGTTAAGGTATCCCCTTCCACATCTGAGGCTTGTGACAACAACTGCTCTTGGCTGAGGGTAATTGACCCATCTTCATCGACGCTGTAAGCCAAGTCGCCGGAGACTGGCACATCGTTGAGTGGTAAGACATCAATGCCTGCGGTGGTCTCCGCCGTTGCGCCATCTTCATCAACAACAGTGACATCAAGGCTGACATCGCCATCGAAGTTTTCATTCGGGGCAAAGCTGTAGGTGCCATCACCATTATCGGTGAAAATACCATCGCTGCCGGAGTAACTGACGTTATCAACCGATACATCCCCTTCCACGTCACTGCTGTTGGCGAGCAGCTGTTCGTTAGAGATAGTGATGACGCTGTCTTCATTAACTTGGTACGACGTCGCGCCAGCGACTGGTGGATCGTTCACCTCACCCACAGCAATATCAATGCTGGCATCGACCGTATCCGTGCCATCACTGACCGTGAAGCTCATGTCGACATCACCCGAGAAGTTCTCGTTCGGCGCAAAGGTATAAGTACCGTCACCGTTTTCGGTCAATACACCTTCATCGCCGGTATAACTTACAGATTCAACCGAGAGATCATCACCATCGATGTCTGCTGAGCCGTCAAGCAACTGTTCATCAGTGAAGGTCAGCGTGCCATCTTCATTCATGGTGAAGGCTTGATCTTCCGCTGAAGGCAAGTCGTTGACTGGATTAACGGTGAGGTCGGCATTGGCGACAATGCTGTCGGTACCGTCAGAGATATCAAAGCTGATATCAATGTCACCATTAAAGTTCGCATCTGGGGTAATGGTGAATGAGCCATCATCGTTAACCGTGACTTCGGCATTGCCATCAACAGAGAGGTTTGAAGCGGTTAAGTTATCCCCCTCCACATCTGAGGCTTGTGACAACAACTGCTCTTGGCTGAGGGTGATGGAACCATCTTCATCGACGCTGTAGGCCAAGTCACCGGAGACTGGCACATCGTTGAGTGGTAATACATCGATACCTGCGGTGGTCTCAGCGGTTGCACCATCCTCATCAACGACAGTGACATCAAGGCTGACATCGCCGTCGAAGTTTTCGTTCGGCGCAAAGCTGTAAGTGCCGTCACCATTGTCGGTAAAGATACCGTCGCTGCCGGAGTAACTGACATTCTCTACAGCGACGTCCCCTTCCACATCGCTGCTGTTCGCAAGCAACTGCTCGTTAGAGATAGTGATGACGCTGTCTTCATTGACTTGGTACGACGTCGCACCCGCCACTGGCGGATCGTTCACTTCGCCCACAGCAATATCAATGCTGGCATCGACCGTATCCGTGCCATCACTGACCGTGAAGCTCATGTCGACATCGCCAGAGAAGTTCTCGTTCGGCGCAAAGGTATAAGTGCCATCACCGTTTTCAGTGAGCACGCCTTCATCGCCCGTGTACGACACAGATTCAACCGAGAGATCATCACCATCGATGTCTGCTGAGCCGTCAAGCAACTGCGCATCGGTGAAGGTCAGCGTGCCATCTTCGTTCATGGTGAAGGCTTGATCTTCAGCACTTGGTAGGTCGTTGACCGGATTAACCGTAAGGTCGGCATTCGCGACGACCGTATCCGTGCCATCAGAGATATCGAAACTGATATCAATATCGCCGTTGAAGTTCGCATCAGGGGTAATGGTGAATGAACCGTCGTCGTTAACCGTGACTTCGGCATTGCCATCAACGCTCAGATTCGAAGCGGTAAGGTCATCCCCTTCCACATCGCTCGCTTGCGAGAGTAACTGCTCTTGACTGAGAGTGATGGAACCATCTTCATCAACGCTGTAAGCCAAGTCGCCCGAGACTGGCACATCGTTGAGTGGTAAGACATCAATGCCTGCCGTGGTCTCGGCGGTTGCACCTTCTTCATCCACCACGGTGACATCAAGGCTGACATCGCCGTCGAAGTTTTCGTTCGGGGCAAAGCTATAAGTGCCGTCGCCATTGTCAGTGAAGATACCGTCGCTGCCAGAGTAGCTAACATCCTCTACAGCCACATCCCCTTCAACATCGCTGCTGTTGGCGAGCAACTGCTCGTTTGAGATGGTGATAACGCTGTCTTCATTGACTTGATAGCTGGTGCTACCCGCCACTGGTGGATCGTTCACCTCACCCACAGCAATATCAATGCTGGCATCGACCGTATCCGTACCATCACTGACGGTAAAGCTCATGTCGACATCGCCCGAGAAGTTCTCGTTCGGCGCAAAGGTATAAGTACCGTCACCGTTTTCGGTGAGCACACCTTCATCGCCCGTGTACGATACAGATTCGACGCTAAGGTCATCACCATCGATGTCCGCTGAGCCATCAAGCAACTGCGCATCAGTAAAGGTCAGCGTACCATCTTCATTCATGGTGAAGGCTTGGTCTTCCGCTGAAGGCAAGTCATTAACTGGGTTAACGGTCAAATCAGCGTTGGCAACAATGCTGTCGGTGCCGTCGGAGATATCAAAGCTGATATCGATGTCACCGTTGAAGTTCGCATCAGGAGTGATCGTGAAGCTACCATCGTCATTAACCGTCACTTCAGCATTGCCATCAACCGAAAGATTTGAGGCAGTAAGGTTATCTCCTTCCACATCGCTCGCTTGTGACAACAACTGCTCTTGGCTAAGGGTGATGGAACCATCTTCATCAACGCTGTAGGACAAGTCACCGGAGACTGGCAAATCATTGAGTGGCAAGACATCAATGCCTGCCGTGGTCTCGGCGGTTGCGCCATCTTCATCCACCACAGTGACATCAAGGCTGACATCGCCATCGAAGTTTTCGTTCGGGGCAAAGCTATACGTACCGTCACCATTGTCGGTAAAGATACCGTCGCTGCCGGAGTAACTGACGTTCTCTACTGCGACGTCACCTTCAACATCGCTGCTGTTGGCAAGCAACTGCTCGTTAGAGATAGTGATGACGCTGTCTTCATTGACTTGATAGCTGGTGCTTCCTGCCACTGGCGGATCGTTCACTTCCCCCACAGCAATATCAATGCTGGCGTCGACCGTATCAGTGCCATCACTGACCGTGAAACTCATATCGACATCGCCAGAGAAGTTCTCGTTTGGCGCAAAGGTATAAGTGCCATCACCGTTTTCGGTGAGCACACCTTCATCGCCCGTGTACGACACAGATTCAACAGAGAGGTCATCACCATCGATGTCTGCTGAACCCTCAAGCAACTGCGCATCAGTAAAGGTCAGCGAGCTATCTTCGTTCATGGTGAAGGCTTGATCTTCCGCTGAAGGCAAGTCGTTGACAGGATTAACGGTGAGGTCGGCATTCGCGACGACCGTATCCGTGCCATCAGAGATATCAAAGCTGATATCGATGTCGCCATTGAAGTTCGCGTCTGGGGTAATGGTGAAACTGCCATCGTCATTTACCGTGACTTCGGCATTGCCATCAACCGAGAGGTTTGAAGCGGTTAAGGTATCCCCTTCCACATCTGAGGCTTGTGACAACAACTGCTCTTGGCTAAGGGTGATGGAACCGTCTTCATCAACGCTGTAGGCCAAGTCACCGGAGACTGGTACATCGTTGAGTGGTAATACATCAATGCCAGCGGTGGTCTCCGCCGTTGCGCCATCTTCATCCACCACGGTGACTTCAAGTGAGACATCACCGTCGAAGTTTTCGTTCGGTGCAAAGCTGTAAGTGCCATCACCATTGTCAGTGAAGATGCCGTCGCTACCGGAGTAACTGACATTCTCTACAGCCACATCGCCTTCGACATCCGAACTATTCGCTAGTAACTGCTCGGCTGTTAACGTTAAAACGCTATCTTCATCAACCGTATAAGTGGTACTACCTGCCACTGGCGGGTCATTAACTTCAAGCACGGTAATGTCGATATTTGCATCGACTGTTTCAGTACCATCAGAAACGGTAAAGCTAAGATCGACATGACCACTAAAATTGTCGTTTGGTGCGAATGTAAAAGTACCGTCGCCATTATCAGTAAATATACCCTCGGTGCCAGAATAAGTCACCGACTCAACAGAAAGATCATCACCATCAATATCACTTGCACCAGCAAGCAATTGTTCGGTTGTAAAGGTTAACGAGCCATCTTCTTCAATGGTGTATGAAACATCCTCTGCTTCTGGACCATCATTCGTGTTTTCAACATTGACTTCAAATGTTTCAGAGACGGTTTCTGTGTCAAAATCATCTTCAACGGCCACTGAAGGATCAAGTGCATCTTCGACATTGACTTCAAACGTTTCACTCACCGTCTCTGTATCAAATTCCGACTCGTCTAAGGTTGGCGTTTCTTGGTTGCTACCTAATGCAACACCACCAGCTTGATTCTGTGCTTCAGCGCTCGTATCACCTTCACTTTCACCGGACGCAGCCTCTTGGCTATCACCACCAACATTTTGCGGCGCGCTACCACCACCAGATGAACCACTGTCTGGAACACCGCTATCTTCACCCGCGGCAGCACTACTTGGGACAACGTTTGACTGAGCGTTGCTATCACTCGCATTCGACGAATCTGATGAAGCGGCCGTCCCACCGCCTCCTTGGCTTGAAGCCGCATCGCTCCCACTACCGCCACCCGACTCTTCTCCAGGCGCTCCACCCGCAGCGATGTCGTCCTGCAACGTTTCAGCGCCCGTTGCAACTGTACTCGCCGCTGTATTTTGCTGATTCTGTCGTTCCTGGGCAGAAGTCGAGTCAGTGGCACCGTCGCGGCTTACAATATTCTCTTTTGCATCGTTGAGTGGGTTCTGATTGTCGTTGTTGTCAGCCATCGCCTTGTCCCTTTGAAATAAGTTTAAACACTACTAAACTTAGTGCATATGATGTTGGTTGCAATCGATTTTGTGCTATTTTTTGTAGGCATTAACGGAAAAGATAATGTGCAATACATCAGTTGAAACGCTGAAAAAATTCCAGGTAGGGATATACGAGGTTGGAAAATGATAAATTTTGAAGAACTAGCAGGAATCACAGGGGGAGATGATGACATTCTTCACGCCATCATTGGCATGTACCTCGAAGAGCATGGAAGTGATGAGCAACTTTTAATACAGCAACTAGACACCGGCGACGTTGAAAACATGTTCCATACCGTACATACCCTAAAAGGTGCGTTGCGATCTATGTGCGAATCCGAAACCGCCGAAATACTCGATAACATCGAAGTACTCACTAAAAGTGGTCAACTGCCTAACCCTGACCTTTTACAATCCGCTATTACCGGGTTAGGAAAAATAAAAGATCAACTAAACCAACAGCTTACTATATAAAGATTGGTTAAGAATATGGCGACGCTCGAAGAAACAATCAAACACGCTATTTCTCACAAAGATGAGAAAGACGGTATTTCGCGTCCCGAATTTTCAACACAATCACATGTCACCTTCACACAAAAAGTACTGCTATCGGCCTTCATCTTTACTATCCTCATCATCATAGTGATGTCCCAAGCCACTATCGATATTGTCGTTTCAGCGCGAGGAGAGATTCTGCTTGAACGCGATGTCGAAAAAGTCCAGCACCTCGAAGGCGGCATGCTTGAAAGCCTCCTAGTCAAACCGGGCGATATTGTCTATGCGGGCCAAGAAATCGCCACCATCACATCCCTTGATCGCCAGTCTCAACTTGCCACAAACAACCTTGAAATTGTGAATCTTGCACTAGAAATCGAGAAGTTCCATGCCCTGATAGATAATCGCGCGCCTGTTTTCGACACCATCGACGGCGTTACCCCTGAATTAATCAACAAGTATCAACAAGCATGGGAAAAAGAGAGCCAAAAAAACACATCAAATGAAGCGCTGATTATTCATGACATCGAGCATAAAACGACACTCATTAGTTCGATGAAACGACGCGTTAAAAGCTCTAACGCTCAACTCGCTCTCATACGCGAGCAGCTAACGATAAAAAACACACTCTACAAAGAAGAGATGGCGTCCTACCTAGAAGTACTCAACATGAAAGTGCAAGAGAGCAACATGGTGAGAGAAATTGAAAACCTTCACGAAAGTATAATGAATGAGAATTTTCAATTGCAAAAAATGGAGATTCAACTTGAGGATTTGCGCTACAACCGCAATTCAGAATACTTTGCTCGGCTCAATCAGAATCAAAAAGATCTCGCACTCAAACTCGAGCAAGTGCCCCAACTCGCGGATAAAGTTAATCGCTTGACCGTGCTCTCACCTGTTGATGGCATCATAGATAAGGTTAACTACAATTACATTTCTGCAGTGATATCACCCGGCGATAGTATTGCGGATATTTCACCGATAGAAAACAACATTCACGGCGAAGCGCAAATCTCGCGCAAAGATCTCGGATTTATCGAAATAGGCCAAACCGTAAAAGTGAAACTCGATACTTATAATTTTGCTAAGTATGGGTTTATCGAGGGCACCATTTATTCTATTTCTCGCACATCTTATGAAGAAGAAGAAGAAGAGTTCTACATCGCTAAAATTGCACTACAAACCGATTACTTAGAACGTGCTGGTGTTAAATACAATCTCTCTCCGCACATGGAGTTCACGGCAGATATCAAAACAGGCGACCGTAAAGTGATCGATTACGCGATGAAACCTGTCATGTCCGCGATTGAAGACTCCTTTGACGAGAGGTGATTGTGTATCGTCGTATTGTACTCGTCACCTTATTTACCCTCCTTATCGGTGTTGCCATCGTCTTGGCCGCTTTACTGTTGACCGTCGAAAAACAGACACAAGTTTCTAAAAGTGATTTATCTACGGCAATAGAGGCCAACCTTGCAGATAATCATCGGCTTATCTCTCAGCTCCTTGCCTGCGACCAAAGTGTGTGTGAAATCACCAAGGAAATCGAAAACGTCGAAGCCAGTTTAAAAGCCGTTGAATCAGCCATCGCTAATGAAAAAAAATCACTAAGCACGGTTGGCAGCAGCGCTTTTCAGATGCTAAAGCTCGCCATAATCCGCTATAACAATACCCGAGATCGCCCCACTTTATTATTGGAAACCAACTACTTAACCAATGAGATAGCGCTCCTCGCTGCCACATTGCGAGAAAACGCAGAGAGTGAATCGCATGACAATGTCACAGATCTACTTCATCGCGTTTATCTACTGGGCCTCTGCATTTTGGCGCTCTTTGTTTCGCTAATCACCCTGCTGTTTCACTATACACAGCTCGCCAATCGTGAACAAAAAAGACTAGAACGCTCGTTACTTTCAATGTCACATCATTGCAGTGAAAGTGACGCAGAACAAATAGCTCACAATACGATAGATTCTGAAATTACGCCTGTTGAACGTGGGATCTATACATCGTTCAATAAACTACTCACTGAAGTTGAAGCATCGCGCCGAAATGAAGATATTTTTCGCCAACTCTATGGATTTATTGGCTATGAGATTCGCAGTATCAGCAATACCATTAACGGTGGCGTAAAACTCCTTATTCAAGAAACGGATGAATCGAGCGTTGTCCTCGCAAAAGACATTACCACCGCCACCGATGCACTCTCTGATCTTGCCGACAACTATAATAAGCTACTCTCTGTTGGTGCTCACGATGGCGGCCAAATCATCGATATTGGTAAGTTATTCATTGGCCTGGGTGTTAACCTTTCTCACAAAGCAAAAGAAAATGCCTGCTCGTTTGACTGTTACTTACCCGTCGGTCTTCCTGAATTCGCGCAAGGCAATTTCACCAAAATTTTTTGGTCTCTGCTATTAAGTTTTTCCAATGCGATTCAAAGCGTTGAACACAGCAGCGCATTGCTCACCTGTCAATTGGAAGAAAGTGAAAGTATAGAGTCGATCCGCATCAGCTTTCAGCTCACGTTCTTAACCTCCGCGGCCTTTTCTTATGCTCAACTTCAAGCAATAAATTGGCAATCCACCACTGAAAGCTACGGGACCAACAATGCAGCGGTTCAGCTCATCGACCATCGCCATGCACCACAACAGCTCTGGTCTACGTCATCTGCTGGAAAAATGCTTTCGATCTCCATCGAAACCACACCGAAACGCTACTTCAGTACCAACGACCAGTTCGCAGATAAACGCGTGTTGATATGTGGTGATGACAACATTCAAACCAGTATCATTAATCAAGTCCTCGATGACCTCAAAATCACCACCAGCGTGGTGCGCACACCTAACGAGATATTCCGCACTTTAAAAAGCGCTCAGACATTAGATGCGATCATTATTTCAGATACGATGAACGGCATTAAGTTACGCTCGTTTTGTAAGACCCTCAAATCTCGATTAGAAAAAGCAGGTCATACTAAATTGATCCTCTCCATCTCGGATCCTCAACCCTTTGAAGAGGGTTATGAAATGGTTGATAAAATCATTCAACACCCTTTCACCACAATCGAGTTTGCGCAAAAAGTAGAACAAGTACTCACAGAAGTCGAAGACCAACAAGAAGCCGATAGCCGCCCGCTACTTATTGTCGAGGACGACAAAGTACAACAGTTTATTCTCAAGCAAATGCTCACAAAACAAGGGTACGACTGTGTGTGTGCCAATGATGGGCTATCAGCAGTAAAAATTATCCAAGAACAAGCTTTCGATATTGTGTTTATGGATTGCATTATGCCCGGACTTGATGGATTTGAAGCAACAAAACGCATTCGCCAACTTGAAGCAGATGAACGCGTAAGCGCCGTGACTATCATCGGAGCAACGGCACTTTCAAGTAATAGTGAACATAAAGCGTGTATTGACGCAGGGATGGACTATGTCATTAGTAAACCTTACAACGCAGAACAGATTTTCAAGGTCATTAAAAAGTATGCGGCTTTACAGAAAATTAGTTAGCCTTTTACTTTTTCTCTTACCTACTGCGTCAATGGCATCTAGCCTTGAAGACGCGGCAACGGTGTTACTTGAAAAAAATCTGGGGATCTATGTTGCTAATGGTGCGATAACGGCAGCGGAATACGATGCTGATGTCACGCGGTCTGGACTACTACCATCACTATCACTGTCAGCAAACACCACTTACAACAGCAGTTACAAAGATCAAGTCGTCGGTGCGGATGTAAAAAATAAGTACCAATCTCATGGCTACAGCATCTCATTGAGCCAAACAATCTTTAATGCATCGACGTATTTTAAATACAAGAACAGCTTAATGAATATAGACATAGAAGCTATTAAGCTAGAACAAAAAACGCAAACGACCCTCTCTCAACTAGCCAATGAATATATCAGTTATTTAAAAACCCGCTCGCAGTATGAATCGACACAACTAGAATTAAAGTCAGCAACACAGCGACTAAAGCAAGTAACGCGAAACATTGAACTCGGTAATACAGCGGCCAATGAGATCTATGAAGTACGTTCACAGAAGATAAAAATCGAAAACAGTCTACTACAAATAGAAAGCGACATGCGCAAGTCGCTCGCACGAATCTATGACCTGACCTACACCCATCTTGAACCCACTTTTGATATTCCCGGAGAGTTTACCCCTCAAGCCATATCAATCGCGGAACAGAATAAACTGATTAACCAACTGAACAACACCAACCTCGATTTGATCATTGCGAGAATTCAAATTGCGAAAAAACGCACCGACCTCAGAGAGTCCAAAAGCAGCTTTGCCCCTACCTTAAGTGCCTCTGTTTCCTACAGTCATGACGACAGCAACAATGAATCAGGCATGGTCTTGCCCGATACAGGCAAAAACGATCAAGTCGTTTATGCCCTAAATTTCAACATGCCGATATACGCGGGCGGCTCGAACATTGCCACCTTAAAGAAGACCATGATGGAGCTAGAAAATGAACAAGTGACCTTACGAGAATCGCTTCATAACAATGAGACTGAGCTAAGAAACATCATTGAGGCATTAAACCACTTTGTCGCAGCCAATGAAGCCCTTAAGCAAATTGTGATAGCTAACTATAACTCCTTTCAAGGCATTCAAAGAGCTTACAGCTTAGGTACGCGCACGCTCACCGACGTGCTCTCTTCCGAGACTAAGCTCTACTCGAGTATTCGCGACTATAACGATAACCTCTACAACTATCAATTGGAGAAAATAAAGCTCTACACCCTGTTAGGTAGCCTAAACTTCAGTACAATTCAAACACTCAATGCGTCCATGATTGCGCGCCAACAAAAAGCGGCTATCACCGACGTGATCGCGGGGTTTGAGAATGAGTAATCTCATCCCTAAAATTCACCGTTGGGATACGGTGTACATCACTATCTCCACGCTTGTCACTACCCTACTGGGACTCGTACTACCTTTTTCGATACTGATCATATTCGACCGAATACTGCCAAACTCATCCACTAATTCGCTGATTTTTCTCTACATCATCATTCTTTCTTCGATAGTGGTCGACTACCTCATTAAGAAAAGTGAAGAATCATTAGTCTCTCGAATTGCCTCTCGTACTGAAAAGCGGATCATTGACTGCTTATTTAATGCTGTGTGTAAGACTGATCTTAGCCGCTACAAACAGCATAACATTGGCTCGCTACTCGAACGTGTCGCGTCAATACCAGAGATAAAAGACTTTCATAGTGGCGAATCGATCAAAGCATGGATAAACCTTTTTACTTCAGCCGTTACCGTAGCATTGATTTTTTTAATCAGCGCGAAAGCGGGAATGGTACTCATTGCTGCGTCGATCGTCCTTCTTATCGCTGCGCTTTATCTTTCTAATCGGCGAGTCAAACTCATCAAACTTCGCAATGACATCGAATCGGAAGCCAACTCACGTGTTATAGAGATTGTCTCCAACCCGCTAGCCATTAAATCTCGTTCAATGGAGTATCGTGTTGAAAACTATATGGATGTGATCGTCGAAGACCGTGAAGATAAGAGCGTGGAGTTTGAATCTATCGATGCGTCATTCAATCTTATTCTTGCGTTCATTCAACAGCTTTCCGTCGCTGTTGTCGTTGTCGTCTGTGCCATGGCAACCATCAATCTAGAAATCAGCCAAGGGGTCATGGCTGCCGTAATACTCCTCACTAACCGCTATTTTTCACCTTACCAACAAGTCATGCGATTTATTAGTCGTTGGAAGATGGTCAATATTCGCTTAAAAGAAGTCGAAGAGATCATCGAACTGGAAAATGAGAGCAACTACGAACACGAAATCATCAATATTGAGCGTATCCATATCTCCTCAGACAGAGAAATCGATTTAAACATTGGCAAAGTACACCTGTTTCAAGGGCCATCTTCTAGTGGAAAAAGTTTTCTCGCTAAACATATTTCGATGGAAACCAATACCGGCTTTTTCGATATTTTCATCAACAATACCGAGATCCATCACTTTAACTATCACCATATTCGCAACACAGTGATCGCGGTAGATACCAACAGCCAATTCATTGATGGCACTATCATCGATAACCTCACCTCATTTCGTCCGGAACTCAACAAAAGCGCTATTACGCTCTGTGAAGCACTGAACATCCGTACCAATATCGATGAACTCAAAAACGGCTTTTACACTGACCTCTCTTCAACCGCATTGATTCCATTTTCACGACAGGTCATGTTTACCCTGTTCATCATTCGCGCTTTACTGAGCAGTAAACGCGTCATCATCATTGATGATATCGACATGGTACACGACAAAAAGTTTGAAGATGCCTTGCTCAATGTCTGTATTCCACGTTGCCGACAGAAACTGTTTGTTTTGATCTCCAACAAAATTACCCCACCCGCCGTTGATGTCGTCACGCACACCTTTGAGATGGAGCTTACCCATGAATAACATGATTGATTTTTCAGATGTTGAAGCGCGTCTCGCCGACTTTTCAGATCATGCTTTTCTTGATCAAGCCCATATGTCACCCATACTTCGCGGTCTCGCTTATCTGCTCATTACCTTAAAATGGGAAGGTACGGCGAGCATTTTGAGCGACGCCTATATCAACAAAAATACCGACCTCGATAGCTTTCACGCAACCCTATCTAAACTCGGCTATCGCTGCCATATTGAGCAATTTGATTCACTCTCTCGTATCCAAGATGACCAATTTCCCTGTTTAATTACCTTTAACAATATCAGTGCGATTGCGCTAGCCAAACGTGATAACACCCTATTTCTTTATGACTATCAAAACGACAACTATTTTGAGCAAGATGAGTTAAACACCCGTTGCGAAATCTGCGCCACGACAATCTACTCACAAATATTTCGTGAACCACCGCCAGAATCCCAAGATAAAAGCAACTGGTTGAAATACGCTTTCTACAAATACAATGACGAGATACGTTCACTGGTCATTCTTAGTTTGATCATTAACTTATTGGGCACACTTCAACCCTTTTTCATTATGAGTGTCTACAACTTCGCCTTAACGGCGAGTTCAACGTCAACACTGTTTTGGATAACAAGCTTTGCCATTCTCGTCGCGATCATCGAGTTCTATTTCAAACGTTTCCGAATGCGGATCCTAAATACGTCAGGCAAAGATCTTGCCCACTTTATTTCTGCCAAGGTGATTGGAAAACTCCTCTGGTTACCCTATTCCATGACATCGACAGCTGGGGTCTCTTCACAAATTGCACGCTTAAAAGATATCGACCAGTTTCGCAAGCTCGTTACGGCTGAATCAACCTTAAGCTACTTTGACCTCCCGTTCGTGGTGGTGTTTGTGGTTGCTATTCTGGCCATGTCTGGCACGGCCGCCTTGACCGTCATCGCCGGCATCGCCGTGATGCTCTGCTTTTGTATGATATCTCGCTATTTTTATGCGCAAGCGACCTCCAAAAGTTCGCGTGCTAACGCCATGGTCTCATACCAATGGAATGAGTTGTTGCGTGGTATTCCTTTTATACAAGGACTGCCCGTTGTCAGGGTATTAAAAGCCCGCTTCTCTGCTGCCGTCGATCAAAGTATTGATGACGCGAAACAAGTCGCCGTCACCAACGGTAAAATTCAAGCCATCGGGCAAAGTCTCATACAGGTAATAGGGACAACCAGTATTGTGACCGCCGTATACGGTGTGATGGGCGGCACCGCTGATGCGGGGTCAATGTTAGCCATTGTTATCCTTGTCTGGAAAGCACTTGGCCCCATCATGGGCATCTATAATTCGTTAACCAAATATCAATCGATCGTCGCTGCGGCTAATCAAATCAACGCCTTGATGTCTTTGAATGATGACTCATCGCGATTAGAAAAAAGCCCACCAATACAGTCCTTTGCGGGCCACATGAGTTTGGCCGGCATCAGCCATCGATACCCTGGGGCACCCATTGGCCTCACCAACCTCTCTTTTAACATCAACCCGGGCGACAAAGTCGCAATATCAGGCGCGCAAGGGACAGGAAAAACAACATTACTCTCGATCTTAGCGGGCATCGAAGAGCGCTACCAAGGTGCACTCTATGTGGATGGTCAGAACATTAAACAGTTCAATAACTATCGATACCGCAAGTCCGTTAACTATATTCCCTTAGAGATCCACTATTTTGATAGCAGTATTTATTACAACGCCATAATTTATAACGGCTACTGTAGCCGAGAGCGTGTCACGCAATTGTTTCATTCTCTTGGGTTGCAGCGCTGGTTCACTCAGGGGATCGACAGCGTGTTAACGTATAACAAAATAAACATGCTACCGAACGGTGCATTGCAGTTATTGCGCTTTTGTATCGGGTTAAGCGGGAGTAGCAACAATATCATCTTAATTGACGAACCCTTACTGGGTGTCGAGCATGAATTCAGCCGTTTCTTCTCCAAACTCTTTCACGAAGAATTTGCTAGCTCCACGGTTATCTATGTCACATCCGACAAGAACCTGATTGCCAATGCATCCCACTGTCTGTTGCTTGACAAAGATGGCAGCCAGAAATTCTATGGTGCGCCCGATAAAGTCATCCAAGCATAAGCGTTTCAGTAAAATGATTTTTCCTCGCCCTTGCTCTGCATATGACCTAAAATGCAACTGATTTCATAATTAAAGTAAAGTTCTTATGCTCAATAAAACGTCTATCAAAGCTAGGTTGATCTTTCTCGTTGCCGTCCCCATTTTTTTGCTTGCATTGATAGGTAGCGTTACCATCATCCATCAAATTAAACAGGCGGTAGTGCTAGAAGAAATCGATAAAAACATACATTTAATCAATGCGATTTCAGATATGTCGCAAGCGTTGCATCGCATTCGTACCAACGTGCTAGAGGACAAACCCATCGCTCCTGAAACCCTGTCAGAGGCGCGAAAGCATCTTTCGGAAATACAAAAGCAAATCAGTGAGGAAGACCAATCCTTTTTAGATTCAATTGATGAGCTCAGTCAATCCCTCAATGAAGTCTCCTCATTTGGCCGCGAGGGGATCCTCGACTGGTCGAGTTGGGTTTTCAGCTTAATTGATCACAAAATCACCCTAACAGAAAAGCGCGTTCCATTAAGTGGCCAACCTGATGTCGACCAACAAATTGCGATCATGCATCAACTCATTGCGCTACAAATACATTCCCAACATGAAAGCTGGCTGATTCACCTTATCGCCTCTGGTGAAGCCGCAGATACTCGCGCTCAGCTGTATCAAACCATTGCTTATCAACAACAGATCATTGACCGATTTCTGTTTATCAGTGCAACAGAAACACAAGTTGATTTATTACGTTCTGCTTTTGGAAGCGAAGACGTCCTCAATACTTATGACTTACGCGAGAACATTCTCAATGATGCTATTTCACCTAAAGACATACGCGAGCGAATTCACTATTTCGATGTCCGGTTTAATGAAATAGATAACATTGTCGATACCATTAATCATCAACTTGAATATCAAATCCATCGCACTAGCGTGATGGCAAGATACACCGCTATCGCCCTTTCACTGCTGGCAGCTTGCATCATAACGGTCTTAATCATCGTCGGCGGAAATGTATCATCACGAGTTATCAAGCAGTTAGCGCGCACAATCGGTGCGATGAAAGCGCTGTCAAGTGAAGACACCTATATCATGCCAAGAAAGCTTGTCATTGATGGCAAAGATGAATTTTCCTTGTTTGCCTATCAACTCAATAGCGTTATTCAAGATAGGCTTGAAACGAGCCAGCGGTTACTCCAAGCCAAAGAGCAAGCTGAGAAAGCGAACTCCGCTAAAAGTGCCTTCCTTGCTAACATGTCTCATGAGATCAGAACTCCGCTCAACGGCATCATTGGCATGTCAAATGTGCTCTCTCAAACGCAATTAAACCCTGTACAGTTTGATTATTTAAAGACAATCGAAACATCTTCCCAGACTTTGCTCGTGCTGATTAACGATATCCTCGACTTATCTAAAATTGAGTCGGGTAACCTTACCATTACCCCTATCGAAACAGATGCCCGTGAAGTGATGTTTGCCATGGCAACCATTGTTTTTCCTAAAGTAAAAGAATCTGATATTGATTTACACATAGACATTCAAGACGGATTCCCCCACACGCTACAACTGGATGATCACCGCCTCAGACAGGTGCTGATGAATCTGCTATCCAACGCGGTGAAGTTCACCCAACAAGGTAGTGTTACGCTCAAAGCAACCTATGACCATCTAGATGAAAACAGGGTGAACCTCCACTTCTCCGTGATCGATACGGGAATAGGTATTGAAGAATCCAAAAAAGAAAAGATTTTCAAACCTTTTGCGCAAGAAGACGACTCCACAACGCGTCAATTTGGCGGCACTGGGCTAGGCCTTGCAATATGCCAGCAGCTTGTTGCGATGATGGGAGGTGAACTCAAGCTGGAGTCAGAAAAAGGTGCCGGAAGTCGATTCTTTTTTTCAATAGAAACGGAAGTGAAGGTAGCTAAACAAGAATCAAGTTTACTACCAACAGCACGCTATTACCTCATAGATCATCAAAGTGAATTCTTTGATTCAATTGAAAAAGAGTGCCTCTATTGGGGATTAAAACCCACGCTCATTACTGATGTCGGTCAAATCGATGCAGAAACCGCGGTTCTTTTCATCGTTTCTGATGATGAAGACAAAATTCAACCCTTGCTCGCTCAATGTGAAACCCAACCAAATGTGAACGTGATCTTGTGCCAAGACAAACATCGCAAGCAGGATCACACCCGTGATAATCTGGCGGGTATCGTCACTTATCCACTATTAGGCTCTCGGTTCTTTGAGGCCGTCAAGCAAGCATTGCAAGACAAAGCACCATCGCTGGCTAACAAAAATAAAACGGATGAACTGTTGTCACTGGCCCCAATCCTGCTTGTAGAGGACAACCCTATCAATCAAAAAGTCGCAACGTTAATTCTTCGTAACGAAGGCTTTCATTTTGATGTGGCGAACAACGGCGAGGAGGCGGTTAACAAAATAAGAGAAGGTAACACTTACTCGCTTGTGTTAATGGACTGCATGATGCCAGTCATGGATGGATTTACTGCCACTACCATCATTCGTGAAATAGAGAAGGACTCTCAACTCAAAAGGCTCCCTATCATAGCGCTCACTGCGAGTGTACTCGACGACGACATCCAACGCTGTTTGGATTCAGGCATGGATGACTATGTGCTTAAGCCCTTTAAAACTGAAGTTTTAATGCGCAAGCTGGAATCGCTAGCCATTTGATCGGTTAACACTGAATGCACGCTTTGTTCTCATAGCGCTACCCTCGCGTTCGCTATCCTCATTGGACATCTCGATCCTGTTGGCATAAGCTTGCGCACCTCGACCTATTACCCAGCCGCCATGCAAGCGCATGAGCCAGACCATGAGTTACCTATGATCAGAGAAACGACCTTCGCCCCAGCCCAGCACTGGAGCAAACCATTTGTGGCTGAAGTGGCAGAAATCATCAACTTACTCAAAGAGCATGGGTACGATGCAGCCACTATCGCGCGTTTAACGGGCTTACCGGAAAAGAAGCTCTCTGAGTGGACCTCTCGCTACAAGCGTGAGCCCGAGATAATCTCAACGGTACCATACCCAGTATGGTGTTTTCTTGCTGCTCTCGTTAATCGACCCAACATTCACAATCAGGGTAAGCCTCTTGAGGTCGATGCGCGAAAAGTGATGCGCGCCTTTAAACCAACTGCTTTCAAAAACAACCAGCAGTTTGAAATGCCAAACGCGAAAGAATTCAAACGGATCATTGGCGAAAACGCCTTCACAGGAATGACAATTGAAAGCCTTTGCGAGACCTTTCAATGGAAACCAGCACAGTTAGAGCAGAGCTTAGAAAATGGTCGTCTGCCTTTTCTTAACTGGTGCCTCGTTTTAATGCTTTGTGGATTCAATATTCAGAAAATGCTGCTTAACGCACATGAAGGTGAGATAACGCTGGTGTAACACGCTTTCAGAATGGCGGTTTAACAGAGCAAAGCAAACTTGGTTGCTTTGCTCTGTGCCCTTAATCCATTCTATTGAATGTGACCTTATTCGATGTTTTAGGCTGAGTGGCTCGCTCACGAATTAACAGAGAGACCTGTTCTGGCACTTCAGAAAGCTTGAACAAATACCCAAATCGCACCGGTTCACTCGCTATTTGGAGTCCATCTTGATTAAGTTTAGATAATTGAACACTTTGCTCATGCGTTAGACCGTCAATATCGTAAGTCCCAATAACAAAAGAGTATTGGCCATTTAACCCTTCAAAATAGGGCTCGACCCATTTCCCTGATGCCGGTGAGTAGGTTAATAAGTATTCCCCTTTTCTTTCAGTAGCTACAATCTTAAGATTTAACCCTGCTACGTCAATATGCTGCTCTACAACATCAGGTTGCCACTGAAAACTTGTCTGTGTTAACTCACTTGGAAAATAGTCTAATGTCGCACTTATATTACTAATTTGCCTGTCAAACGGACGGCTCGACCAACCATACACGCGCACAGGGAAATAGCTAGTGTCTGCACTGGTGAAATGTTGATCTATCCCAGCTAAGGCGGTTAAATTGACCGCTTCATTATTTTCCGTAACCAGCTCGATATCACGTAACGCCAACGAAAGGCTCTGTAAGCTTTCCAAATTATGCTGGTAAGCAAGGGTCAGCTCACCGTCACGATCATCAAAATGAATCTCACCTATTTCTCGTTTTAATATTGATGAATCTGCCTTCTCTTCGGCATCCATAATCGCTTGTGCTATCGGTCTAATATCGAACCAGTTAATCGTCTCTTGATAGCGGAGTATCCAACGGTTATCCATTAACACAGCGGGTAAGTTTGCAGGCCTGATAACATAAGTGTGAATTGTGCATGTCAACGAGTCACTTGCATCGCTCTCTTCAACGATCAAAGAAAGTTGTTCAATCCAAGTCGAATCGTGTCGTGTTGTTACTTGCCCTACTACCCCTTTTCCCTTGGCCAAACCTGACACATACTTCGCATCATTCGCTTGTACCGATATCGCAACGTTGTGGCCAAAGAGTGTTGCAGCAAGGGCATCCTGTTGAGAAATAACAGGAAGACTCTCAGGTAAAGCAGGATAAACAAGGGGCGCGGTCAACATGTCCAGTAATTTTTGCATCGGCGAATCAAGAAGTTCGTCCCATAGTTCTGTAGCGCGGCCGTGAATCGCTAGAATACTGCCATCAGTAGGATTGAAATCAACGTCAAAGCCTTGGGTCATTAACGTTTTAAACTCCTCCTGACGGCGGTACTTCAAGCTATTATACCCTTTACCATCCACGTCAAACTCGAAATGTTCTGCGTAAATATGGAGTTTCACCGATTCGTCGACGTCAATAACCTTATAGTTTAACAATGCCGTGACGTATTGCTCTGCATAAGTTTCACCATCATAAAGTTCATGAGTATCAATGTAGATCCAATAACGTTTTTCTACCCCGGCAGTGGGCTTATTTACATGAGCGCAGCCATTTAAAAGTACCAAAAATGCCGCCACAACCCAGAAATTGGATCTGCAAAATGCACCACCAAATCCTCTTTTCTTAAAAAGCTGAATGATAAAGATCACAGTGCTTTTCCACCTTGTTTTACCTAACCTGAGAAGACACTATGTTTTATGTACTCGGAACCGCGTGCAACATTCCTTTGCGATCTCAGAGAGTTAAGTCTCACATATACGCGTCGCACCAAGAAACCTCGAAATCAAGTACCAACATAATAATTTCAAACGTGACCTTGATCGCATATTTAAACTCAAACCACCACAAAACCAAACGCGTTACTATCACGAAATCAACCCACCTGTTGGTAGAAAATAACAATCATCAATGCCGCCGACGACCTTCTTAAATTTAGAAGTATCACGCATTTTCTAAACAGTATTGAACTTCAGATGAATAGCTTGTTATTTTTATAGTTCCCTTTGAGTGAAATAGCGTGCACGAGCAAAAGTAGTGTTGAAATGGTTCGAGGGTGCGCTGAGGTAAATTACGCAATCAAGGATGATGAAATGAGCAACCCGTATCAAGAAATCGAGACGTTACTTGACCAAGAGAATTACAAAGAGGCGCTTGTTGCGATCGATGCCACGCTACAAGCTATTCTTACTGAACAAGATGTTCATCTCTACGCTCAGCATATTAGCTACCTCTATTTCAGAAAAGCGGAAGCACACTACTATTTAGGTGATTTTAAAGCCGCAATCAGCGCCGCTGATACGTCAACTCAGTATAACGAGTATGCCGATAATACGGCGTTATTTGGTCACTTACTCTTTGAAGCGGGTTATCCTCATGATGCGCTGACTGCCCTGTTGAAGTCTGAGCAGTTCGGAAGACGTGATGCTTGGCTGTATAACAACATCTCGCACCTCTACGACATCACTCATGACGACACCAATGCACTCGACTATCTAAATAAATCGCGTGAAGCCGAACCTCATCAAGCCGACATCGACCTTCGTGAAGGCTTATTGCGGATAAAGCTCGCCCAGTATGATAACGCTATCGAGTCTCTTTTTGCTTACATCAGTCAGCAAGGCCGTATTGATAACGATGCCATAGACGCTATGGGATACGCCTACAACAAGCTAGGCGACTATCAAGAATCTCTCAGTTGGCTCATTCGCGCTGTTGATATCGACAATGATAACCTCGCGCTTTCCATCACTCGCACCAAAATACGCAACCACTTTGCCCTTGAAAACTATGACGCAGTCACGGAAATTCTGGCAGCACTGAACGATGTCAGAACAATCACTCGGTTTGTTGACCTAATTGAACGTGTTAGCTACATCAACGCGTTTATCCCAGCATTAGAAAGCTGTGCCGTAAACGATGCAGAAGAACGTTTCGCTCAGCAACTCTGTTTAGCGAAGGCTCAGCGCCTTGCGTGGAACAGCGAGGATGCACTGGCCATTCTCGACGCCTTGCGCGCAGAAATTCCACAGGAAAGTAAATACAGAATCGCCTTAGGTCAACAGTTCTCAGACAATAAAGCGCACACTGAGTCAATCTGCGTTCTTTTTGAATGTGAAGCGCTCGATCTCAATGAGCGTGAAAGCGTTGAGCTTTATCGCTATCTGATTTGGAACTTGAATCAGCTTGAGGACTACGATACTGCTCTCACTTATTGCGAAAAGTCCTTAAAGATTGATAACCAAAACGCCTATACCCATTGCGAAGCTTCGTTTATTCTCGGAGAGCTAAACCGTTTCGAAGAGGCAGTTGAAAGCGGGATTCAAGCCATTACGCTCGGGTTAGACAACTATCGTGTTTACAACAATGTGGGTTGGTATCATCAATCGCTTGGCAACTTTGAAGAAGCACTTAAATACTACGCGCACGCCAACAAGCACAAAGAGAACCACGATGATTTACTCTCAGAAATCGCGTTCTGTTATGGACAACTTGAGCAGTATCCACTCGCATTCAGCCATTTCAGGACAGCACTATCACTCAGCAAAGACGATACGGTTTTAACACGAATATCAGAGCAAAGTTACGCACTGATGGAAGCACTCTTCAATGAATCAAACCAAGCTGACCTAAACGGTAAAGCCTATGAAGACATCGCTGAAATCTGCGCACACTTCAAATTTAATGAGTTTGGCTTTCATGCCGCTAGCCACGCGCTACATGGGGAAGGCACGGATCAATACCGAGCGACGATCCTCGTTGCACGATTCTTAATGAATCTAGGCATGTATGACAACGCTGAAGCCCTCTACGAAGCACTTATTCAACACCTCGATGACGTGAACAGCATTGAAGCAGACGGTGATGACGTCGACGAAACAAATAAGATGTTCGCTGAACGAATCCAACAAGACTATGACATCGTTCTCTTTAATTACGGCATCTGTTTGCATTACAACGAGAGCGATAAAGACGCCAACCGTTTCTTGCTTGAAGCCATGGCAATCTCTAATGACAAAGACGCCATGGCACAAGTCTATGAATCGCTTGGATATGTCTTAGCTGAGCCGGCCAGTTAACGGCGCATAACGACAGGCACTTCTATCGCTTATCGATGTTCAATATCACGCTTCGGCTTCTTTGGCGTATTGATGCAGCAGTTCGGTTAAGGTTTTGACCCAGCTAAAGACATCTTTCGGTGCATCCACGACGAGGGCTTCTACCATTTCACAGTGCTTTTCTAAGCTCACCGCCTCTTCAAGACGAAAAGAAACCGCATAAAAGTGCCACAGCAATAAACGGGTCATACGAACAGTATTTTGATTGGCATTGTTTGAATCTTCAAACGCTTGTTGGACTTCGCTCAATGCGATAGCAGACATGCGTAACAAGGCATCAAGCTGAGCAGCGCGCAGGCGATCATCATTTTCAACTTCTTCTTGTTCAAAGGTGAACAACTCAGTCATGGTCTCTTCTGGCACCATGCGGCCAATCATACGCAGACTGAACTCTTCAAGCTCATGGCGCGGCATGGTCAGTAAGCAGTTGTATTGATAATCGCGTTCCATTGTACATTGCCTTTAGTCTTATTTTGGGCCGCCTATTCTAGGTCGAACCATCAAAATAGCAACCTTAGTGGGAAGCTTACCCATCAGCCCTATCGCCGCAATGCGCCATTTTGGCTAACTTAAGTAATGCATCCCAATCCGCACGGTTGACCATCGATTGATTCAATCTAATGCGCTCCTCAAACTGACCCGCCGCGTAATGAATCAGCACATACTGGCTTGATAACCTCGGCGTAACCAGCACGGTTTCCGTAGCAAACCCATTGAGATACAAAGTGTCTTCCCGTATAACAATATCCAATCGAGATCGTTCGCAGTAGTGCAGGAAGAGGCGACAACTTACAGCCAACGCACAAACAGAGAGCAATATGAAAAGTGAGGGGCTAAAGGTGTGGATCCACCAGAGGTAGATTGTCACAGAGATTAGATTGATGACACTTCCCAGCACCATTTTTCGTATACAAACTTGTATCTTTCTTTCCATCACATACTGCCTATTATCTTTACGTTTGTAACAACGAAGGATACATGAGAGCTAAAGCAGGGCGTCAATCATGGTATACCCAGACATTTTTCTCGAAGTCATAGTGATAAGTATCAAAAATGATATATGGAACACTGTAAAATAGCACTGGGCCTTCATCAAACAAGGTATACCCTGAGAATCCTAAGTTCTCTGTCAAACTCTTATTTGTTGTCCCAAGTGCTTCGATGTTGGGAGGATATTCACCATTAAGCGTTTCATAATCCACTATCCTCATCACTACCTCGTCGGCGTATATTCGCATCTTCCAATCGCGATACTGATGAATTGAAAAACACAGCGACAAGGCAATCACCCAAACCGAAGACCGAAACAACTCAACGCGTAACGACGCACGCTTTCGTATCACATAATACACGCTTTGTACGATGCGAGGGGCTAAGTAGAAAACAGTAAAAACCGCCAGGAATCCCATGAGACGTTGCGACAATAACAGCAAAACAAGCAGGCTAGCTATAATGTCCTTTCTAATCGTTATAACCGATTGTGGAAGAGTAAACATGTTTAATCCCTGCCCTTTTTGGCAACAAAGAAAAATAATGGGTAAGTTGCGTTTTTAACGTCTCCCTTATCCTGAATAATGTTGTAATACGGTTCGATGGTAATGTCAGGAAACCCAATACGCTCAGCCACTTTAGACAAGGCAACCGGGTCAAAACCGTTGTGGCCATTGAATTTCGGATTGTGTGCGTGAAACGAACCATCTTCCAGGTACAAGTCGGCAACGATTAAGCGGCCTTGGGTCGACAAACATTGAAAAGCTTGTTCAAAGAATGCGTTAACGTCAGCGACATGGTGCAACGTCATTGAAGTTACGATAATGGAATATTTACCTTTCAGTTCAGCTAAATGGGTACATTGCTGTGTATCAGCATTTTTAATTTCACTATCAGACAACTTTCTATTTACAATCTTCAGCATGTTTTCTGAAGCATCAACCAAGGTAACATGTTTAAAAGACGAGCAAAGTTGCAACCCAAGCAGTCCAGTTCCACAACCATAATCAACGATAGTTTCTGCCTTATCGAAGGCCAACTCATGAATTTTATCAGCGGTGGCTCGTGCTCGGTTTATTTTATCAGGGCACTGTTCCCATTTGTCAGCGATACTATCAAAGTAGCCATCCATTTAACTTGTTCCTTTTCGCAACAAATAGCGTACCTCAAGAAGTTTGAGCATCACACCATAGCGCGTCAACAACTGAAGCGCTTTGCTTCTTATTGTCGATTAATGTAATAAAAGATACGATGAGTATCTGAGCATGACGACAATCAACACGTTTTTTTCATAAACTTTTTGGCCAACTACAACATCACCCTTCCGAAATATCAAAGAGACCATTAACTGTAGAAGTATACCCAGACGTTTTTCTCGAAGTCATAGTGATAAGTATCAAAACCGATATATGGCACGACATAAACTAATGTTGCCTTTTCATCATGCAAACTGTAATACGATGTCCCTAAATTATCTTGTAATTGCTGTATTGTGATACCAACAGTTTCGATACTGGAAGGATATTCACCATTGAGCGTTTTATAGTCCATTATCCTCATCACAACCTCGTCGGCGTATATTCGCATCTTCCAACCGCGATATTGATGAATCGAAAAACACAGCGACAAGGCAATCACCCAAACCGAAAACCGAAACAACTCAACGCCTATTGATACACGCTTCCTTATCACACAATACAAACTATGTACGATGCGAGGAACTAGGTAGAAAGTACCAGCAAAAGCCGCCACGTATCCCCCGTAAAGTTGCGACGATAGCAGTAAAACCAGCACGCTGACTATAATATCCTTTCTAATCGTTAAAACTGATTGTGAAATGGTAAACATGGTTAATCCCTACACTTTTTGGCAACAATAAATAATGGGTAAGTCGCGTTTTTAACGCCTCCCTTATCCTGAATAATGTTGAATTACGGCATAGCTACCGCACGCAAAAACTCACGCTAGACAAAAGGTATATTCAAGACACTTCAAGATGTTTGAGCATCACAGCATAGCGCGCCGACAACTGAAAGGCTTTGTTTTATATTGCAGATTAATGTAGGAAAAAATACGATGAGTATCTGAGCATGACGATAACAAACACGTTTGTTTCATAAAATTTTTGGCCAATTACAATATCAACCCTTCCGCCATCTCAAACGCTTTCACCTTCTTTTCAATAAACTGCAGGAAGCTTCTTGTTTTCTTGGAAAGAAACTCTCGCTCGGTATAGACCATGTAAAAGTCAACGGGATGCGCTTTATGTTCAGGCAACACTTCGACTAGCTCGCCCGCTTCAATCGCTGCGTTCACTTCATAGCGATTTAAATAAACCAATCCTAACCCCGCAATCGCGGCACTGATGCACTGCTCAGAGGCATCAAAGAGCATTTCAGGGGCTTTGGGATGAAGCGTCTGGCCTTGAAAATACCAAGGTAATGTTTGCCCTTTCACACTGAGGCAAATAAGTGGCATGTCCAATATATCGTCAGGCGTTTTAATTACCGTTTGCGTTGCTAACCAGTCGGGGCTAGCAAACAGACCATATTGAATACTGAACAACCGCTTGGCAATCAGGTTGGAGCTTGCGAGTGGCCCTTGTCGAAAGGCAACATCGAGTTGATGTTGATGAAAGTCTAAATAGTCATTGCTATGGATGACTGCTGTTTTTACTTTCGGGAAGCTTTTACGATAAGCAATGAGCCAATCATTCAAAGGGCCACGCGCAAAGCTGCCGGGAGCAGTCACACGCAATAAGCCCGCGGGTTCATCTTGCTGGCTTTGATGCCAATCCTCTACCTGCGCTTTCACTTCGACCAATTTTTCTGCCATGGGTAACAATTGGCGGCCTTGCTCAGTCAAGGTTAACGATCGCGTACTCCGTTGCATTAACTTATAGCCTAACTCGCGCTCTAGTTTGGCAATACGGCGACTCACATTGCTGCTTGGCTGACGTAGAAAACGGGCAGCAGCCGCAAAAGAATTGAATCTTGCTACAGCTTCAAACCAAACGACCGCTTCAATGTCCATACATTTATCCCATTTATGCACTATTTAAACCCATATTAACCCACTAATAACATGAGTAGAACCCCTCTATGCTCTCTTAAACACATCAAAAGAAGAAGGACAGTTTCGTGAAAAACATCGCTATTATTGGTGCGACAGGCATGTTGGGTGCACCTGTAGCCAAGCAGCTCTTGGTTGATGGTTATAATGTGCGCGTACTCAGCCGCAATCCACAAAAAGCACGCCAAACACTCGGAGAGAAATTTCAGTACGCAAAGGCAGATATCTTCGATGTCCACAGCCTCAAAGCCGCATTGCATGACATTGATGCCGTTCACTTAAACCTCAGTGGTCAGAGTAAAAAAACCTATTACGCCAACCATGTCGTCGGCACCCAAAATGTTGTCGAAGCATTACGCGATCAACCTGACACCTTGATATCGATGATCTCCAATGCCTCAGCATATCCTGAGTTCAGTAGCCGCTGGGATAACCGCTACAAATGGGAGGGTGAGCAAATACTCAAGCAAAGCGGTCACCCCTATCTCGCGTTTTTACCAAGCTGGTTTCTCGAATCAATCCCTCTGTTTATTCAAAAAGACAATTTGGTGCAAATCGGCGCCTCAAAGAGAGAAATACCCTGGATAGCCGCCGCAGATTACGCGAAAGAAGTCAGTAAGGCCTACCAAGACTCGAAATGCCGTAATCAGCGCCTGACAATTTATGGCCCTCATGCTCTGCCAATGCGGGCCGTGTTAGAGAAATATGCGCAGCAACATGATTTGGCGCTCAAAAGCATGCCCGCTTGGTTAGCCAATCTCCTAAGCTGGGTAATTCGCGACGAATCGCTTAGAGATATCACCGACTTGCTCACCCATTATGAGAAACATGGCGAAAAAAGAGGTGCTCACAGCATTTGCACGCAAACCAATGTCGATCAATGGATACTAGAGTCATCCATTTCCGCCACACAGTAAAACCATGACGCCCCAACGCGCAGCGAGTGTTTCGATACTCGCTGTACTCAAGAGTGTCACTTTGTAGACTCAAGTCACCATGGCGATTAATCAACCAGTTGAAGAATTTCATTAGTCACTTTACTCATCAACTTACGGTACACCTAACTTAATAACAAAATCGTTATGTTCACTGAAATGGACATCAAATATTCACGCTCCGGCTTAGATGATGTCAACACCAGTAGGAATAGTGCCAATATTCACATATCAAGATATATCAAAGACGATATTTAATGGCTAAGGAAATTCCGTTTTAAATACTTCCTAAGTGAATAAAAAAATCATCGTAAAAACCACCACGCAAGATGTAACAAAATATTTCAAACTATTTATTAATATAATTATTGGTATAGAATCACCCACCTCATGGATCGGAGAACTAGACAGCATTAAGGATAAACAAAAGCCAAAAATATAATCAGAGGATCACATGTTTTTTCGTAACTTAGCTGTGAGAAAAAAACTAACCATAACGTTTGCACTCATCGCTGTAATTAACCTCGTTTTTGCCTTCTTTTCATTTGGTGGATTAAAAAAAATCCACGATGAACTTATCAATTATTCCGATGACACCTTGCCTGCAGTCATGTCTGTCGTATCACTACAGAACCAGTTTGCCACACTACGACTGTCTCAATATAAGCTATTGAAAAATTTCGATTCTCACAGTGAGCTGATCGATGAAATCAGCCAAAACGACAGACAGAAAGTTGCACTAACACAAGCTCTCAACACCTATGGTCGAACGGTATGGCCCGGTGAAGAACAAGAGACATTTAATCGTTTAATGGCTGATTGGGGCACCTATTTGCAACTCAGTGAAAAATATCAATCTTTATTGATGACACACAGTAAAACTGAAGCGCAAAGATTAGTGGTAAATAATCAAGAAACTGCGGACAGTATGAATGTGTCATTTACAACCCTTATTAGAATTTTAAATGAGGCAATGCAGGGCAATCGTAACAGTATTATTGGTGAAATCAGTGATCTTGAAACAAAGACATGGGTAAGTAATACCTTCATGCTTTTCATTATGTTAGCAGCCACTATTTTATTGACCAAAGCTATCTGCGGCCCACTCAATTTAGTTGTTGGATTGGCAAATCGCATTGCCCATGGTGATCTCTCCTCGACAATCGATACAGACAAACTCGGCAAAGATGAACTTGGCCGCTTAGCGAGCGCTGTGGATACAATGCAAAGCAACTTGAAGCAGCTTATTGAACATATCGCGAACGCAGTCACACAACTCAATAGTTCCATTAACCAAGTCAGCGCTGTCTCGCGTCAATCTGCGCAAGATATGCATTCACAGCAAAACGAGACTCACCAAGTGTCTGTGGCAATGACCGAGATGGATGCGGTCATCTCAGATATTTCAAAAAACACTGAAAACGCGGCGCAAGGGACACATTCAGCAATGACCCTCGTCGATTCAGGTAATCAACAAGTCGCGTCGATGGTCACCGCGATGGAAGAAGTCGCACAATACAACCGCCGTTCCGATGAGACGGTCGCAGAACTCGAAAAACGCTCGCAACAAATTCATGTCTTTGTCGATGTGATTCAAGACATTGCAGAGCAAACCAATTTACTCGCACTCAATGCCGCGATAGAAGCAGCGCGCGCCGGCGAGAGTGGTCGAGGTTTCGCCGTTGTTGCCTCGGAAGTACGGTCACTCGCGGGGCGCACTCAAGAATCAACAGGCGAAATCAGCACCATCATTGAAGCATTTCGAGCCAGTACACAAAGTGTCAAAGCGGTATCAATCGATAGTCAACGCAGCACTGAACGTTGCCTCGAAGTTGGCCAGCAAGTACAGCAAACCATGGCGGCGGTGCAGACCGCGGTCACCGACATCTCTGACATGGGCACGCAGATTGCGAGTGCCTGTAGCCAGCAGTCCAGTGTGGTCAGCAGCTTGACCACACAAGTTGAAAACATGCAGCACTCTTCTCAACAAGTCGCTTCGGGGGCGCAAACCACCGCCAACGCCTGTACCGAACTCGACATGTTGGCTGAGTCACTGCAGCAATCTGTCAATAAATTCAGGCTGAAATAACCTCAGTCTAAACCGCGTTACCTAAGATATTGTCAACAACTCCCTTATCGCTCACTTTGATAAGGGAACACGGAGTTATTCATGAAAACCAAACTCACCGCCGTCGCTTTTGCACTCGCTGCCACACTGACAACCAGTGCTATCAGTGCCCCACTCTTGTCTGGTATCGAAGGCCAACACAGCCAAGTACACAGTACAAGTAACGCATGGCTTGAAGTCAGTTTGTCTCAGTTTGCTGATAACATTCAGCGGTTCCAAAGCCATGTGAATGCCGGTACGGAGATCTGTGCCGTGATGAAAGCCGACGCGTATGGCAATGGCATTCAAGGGCTAATGCCAACTATTTTGGCGCACAACATTCCTTGTATTGCGATTACCAGCAATGAAGAGGCACGCATCGTTCGTGAGGCAGGGTTTAACGGCCAACTGATGCGCGTTCGCGCTGCGAGTGATGCGGAGATTGCCGCAGCCATCGACTACGACATTGAAGAACTCGTCGGTTCGCTTGAAAAAGCGCAGCGTATTGCCAATATTGCTGAAGCGCACGGCACAGACATCGCTGTACATTTAGCGTTGAATTCTGGTGGTATGGGGCGCAATGGCCTCGACATGTCGACCACTACTGCGCAACAACACGCGATTGCCATCACTGCGTTAGATAACCTCGACGTCGTGGGTATCATGACCCACTTCCCAAACTATGAGGTTGACTATATCAGAGACAAAGCGCAGCAGTTCGAGCAAAGTGCGCTATGGATTATTGAACACTCAGACCTCGACCGTGATGATGTCACACTGCATGCCGCTAACTCGTTTACCTCACTGAATGTACCTGAAGCCCAATTTGATATGGTTCGTCCAGGAGGCGTACTTTATGGCGATCTACCTGGGCACCCTGAATACCCAAGTATTGTGAGCTATAAAACCAAAGTAGCGTCTCTTCATCGCTTGCCGGCAGGCAGCACCGTGGGCTATGACAGCGTATTTGTCACCAAGCGCGATACTGTACTTGCTAACCTTCCCCTTGGTTATTCTGACGGTTATAACCGCAGCTTGGGCAATAAAGGTGAGGTACTGATTCAAGGCCAACGTGCACCGATTGTGGGAAAAATTTCGATGAATACTACCATGGTCGATGTGACGGATATCGTGGGAATTTCCACTGATACAGAAGTGGTGCTCTTTGGTCAACAAAAAGAGAATGCCGTGACGATCAGCGAGCTAGAAACACACACGGATATGATTTTCCCAGAAATATACACACTTTGGGGGAATTCAAACCCACGACACTATGTCGAATAAGTGGAGACCAAAGCAAAGCTTCCATGAAGCAATGTTTCTAGGCTCGCGACTTTTGTGACAGCTTATTGACTTCACATCAAAGAGCAAGACCGATACGCTCATGATGCTATCCTCTCGCATCGTTAATAAGCTAGGGGATACAAAAAGGCGTATCGGTCATTCGCTAGCGCAGCACACCGTCAGGTCAGCCAGTCGTCAGTGGGTTCAATCTGCCCACGTATACTTCAGACTCAAAATCGCACTATCAACATCATTATGCTCAATAAAGTAGCGTGAAACTTGCACGCCTAACTGCCACTCTTCATTAATGGTGTAGTCAATCCCTAACCCTAAATACGGGTCCACACCTTTATAGCGTGTCGATAAGTGCGTGCCTTGATAATCACTGTCAATGTCTGCCTCCCAGCGTATCGCCCCCAAGGTCAACGCCCCAGACCAGCCATGGTAACGTAACAAGGTATAGCCAACATCGAGTCCGACGCCACTCACTAATAAGGGTGAAACCTCGGACACGCGCTGATGGTATACCTCTGGCGATGCCGTTGCTTGGCGCAATGTTGCACTGCCCTCTCCCATATCGATATAGCGAAGTGTCAATCCTAAATCGGGTTTAAACTGGTAACCAACACCGAACGACAACAGCGTGCCTGTGTTATCTGAGGTATAGCTCGTTGCCAGTGAAGAGGTTTCTCGCCCATTCGCTTCACTCACACCCACTTCCCCCTCCACAAACCAAGCGGCTTGACTCTGCGTACTCAACACAGCGCACAGTAAGAAGAGTAACCGCCATTGAGTTCCTTGCCGTGGCGCTCTTGCGGCGGCCAACATACTGAGCAGTAACAATCCGAAAATGCCGACACTACTGCCTCCCGAGTTGTTGGCCACTTCCACTTCATACACACGTTCGACAGTGACGCGAACTTGCGCACTATCCTCTAGACCAAACGTATCGCGTATCACATAGGTCACCAGATCTTCTCCATCAAATCCAAGTGTAGGGGTGTAAGTTAAGCTCTGATCACTGTTAATCACTACGGTGCCGCTTTGTGCTACAGCCGAAACCACACTGATGCGGTCGCCATCAGGATCAGAGTCATTGATTAACACCTGAATCGTAATCGCCTGACGGTCATCGGTTTCAGCGCGATCATCGATGGCCCGCGGTGCAGCACTGTTTACCACGGTGACGCCGACTTGGGCTGTCCCCGTACCACCATTGCCATCAGTAACGCTATAGATAATGGTGTCGTCTCCAAAGAACTGACTGGCAGCCTCGTAGAAAAGTTTATTGTCGACGATCGACACCGAACCAATGTTGGTTGAAGCAGAACTCAAGGTTAAGGCGTCTCCATCTGTATCGACATCATTGCTCAACACATCGATGGTGACGCTGCTATTACGACTTACCGACGCGGTATCATCATTGGCCGTTGGTAGCGTATTGGTTGTCGCACGCGCGGCCACACCGCCGGGGTCAACAACAGTGCCATTCGCCATGCCATCATCATCGTTGGGGCCACCATCTTCAACGGTGAGCTGCACACACCAATGTCCTTCCGTCAACCCAGACACCCAACGATCATCTCCTGGTGGTGGACAATAACCCGACTCCCCAAGCGAAGATGCCACGCTGTTGTTTTCATCCTCAACAAAATCGACCCAGCCTAACTCAGTGCGGAACTTGCGATAAACGGCATTTGCGGGCACAGGGAGACGCTGAGGCATTACCAACTGATAGCTTTGGCCTGCTTGTGGTAAGCCAGTGGCAACGAAATCGAAAATACCACCGATGTTATCGGCGTTTTCATCCTCTTCAATCTCAACTTCAAGCAGTTCACTCCCGCCCGTTTGGTTATTAAGTACCGTGATGCCTTTACGCAAGCAGACACCCGGTTGACCTTCTATGAGGAAACGACTGCTATCAACAACGCGCTGAGGAATAACGTTACATTCAGAGATCGCATCAAGGTAATCTGGGATGCCATCTTCATCGTCGTCACCATGCCCTTCTTGGTCATCGGGAATCGAGTCGCCGTCACTGTCGTCGTCAGACAACTCTGGCAATGACTCTACCACTTCCAGATACACGATTTTCATCACTGACAACGGCGGCTCACCGTTATCTGTCACCAGCACACTTAATGGATAGATGCCAACATCAAGGTCATCGACATCAAGAGACAGCTGCATCGCTGTGGTTTGCCCTTCGAGTAAGGTACTCAAGCTATCGTTACTTGAAGTCCATTCAACCGCGTGACTATCTTGGCGATTAGCATCAGTGATCGTCAGCGCGACGGTGACTTCTTCATCCTCTTGCTCTAATCGGGTTCGCACTTCGCCCTCTTGCTCGATGCTCACCGTCGCTTGAGGCGCGACATTTTCTTCATAGATGCTTAACGTAAAGGTGTTTTTACTGCCTAGGTTCAACCCGCGGTCAAGCTCAATGACCAAGGTTTCCATACCTTCTGAAACTGTATCCTCATACAACTCGAACTCAATCTGAGCTTGCATCCCGGACGCAATCACCACCTCACCCGCTTGCAACGAATGATCACTGTCATCGACCGTGCCAGAAATGCTGTAAGGCACAACCACGGGATAGATCGGTGATGGACCGTTGAGGATCACTGACACGCTATGCATGGTACCTTCTGTCGACTGCGCGTCTTTCGACAAACTGATCAGCGGGAACACATTCACGGTTTGCGAATCTTGCGCCACATTGCCTTGCGAGTCTTCGGTACTCCAATAAACCGTATTAACCCCTGGTCTAAAGTTGGCACGATTGTCGACCAACTTGACGGGGAGCGCATTACCTAGGCTATCAAACGCCACTGCGGTACCCAGTTCAACCCGTGTAAACAAGCCTGTGGCAAGCACGTCGATGTCAGCTGGCGCGGTGATGGTAGGCGCATCTAAGGCCGCGCTTCGAATCGTAATCGTCGCAGTGGCAGTGGCTTGCCCTTGGTTGCCATCTTCAATACCGTATTGCACGGTATAGGTGCCGACTTGCGCCGCAACAAACTGAACCTGATCGTCGAGAATACTGGCATTTTCACTCGAAGTTACCCACTCTAACGCCAATGAGTCCTCATCGATATCGCTGTCGTTTGCCAGCACATCAAGCAGGTAGGTGTTGTTGCTTGTTTGTACGAACTCGTAGGTGTCATCCAACGCCACAGGCGCATCGTTCACATTCACCACGGTAATGGCAAAAGCAGCCAACGACGCAGAGTCAACCCCATCAGAGACGGCGATTGTCATCAATAGACTTGTTCCCACATCCTCATTTTCTGGTGTACCGCTCAGTCCTCCCGTTGCACTATCAAAGCTCAGCCAAGCGGGTTTATTGGCGATACTAAATGTCAGTATGCTGCTATCCACATCCTCAGCAGAAGGTGTGAAGCTGTAGTGCTCGCCTTGGTTGACTTGCAAGATCGGGATACCGCTAATCGTCGGCGCATCGTTCACATTGGACACGCTGATGGTGAATGCGGCAAGCGATGCACTCAGTTCGCCATCAGACACACTAATGATCAGGTCACTATATTGCCCGACATCCTCATTGGTTGGCGTGCCTGACAAACGACCAGTAGACGAATCAAAGATTGCCCAGTTTGGTACGCGATTAATGGAGAATGACAAGCGACTACTATCGACATCACTCGCTGTCGGTGTGAAGACATAGAGACTGTCTTCCTCCACCGTTGTTGCGGGTGTCCCCCCTATCACAGGCGCATCATTGACATTGCTCACACGAATGGTAAACGCGGACAACGCATCACTTTCGCTACCGTCAGAGACAGAAATCACGATACCACTATAGTCCCCCACATCACTATTGCTCGGTGTCCCACTCAAGGTGCCAGTCGCCGTATCAAAACGGGCCCAGCTCGGTGCATTAGTCACGGAGTAAGTGTGATTGTCCTCGGTATCGCTATCCGTGAAGGATGGCGTGAAGGTATAGAGGGTGTCTTCTGTCACTTCTGTGACTGGCGTGCCCGCAATGATTGGCGCATCGTTCACTGCACTCAGTGTAATGCTCACCGTGGCAGTTTCAGAGTCTAACTCCCCGTCATTGGCGACATAAGTAAAGCTATCTTGGCCAAAGAAATTAGTCTCACCTTGGTATCGCACATTCGCGCCATCTAGCGTCAACTGGCCTTGCTCGGGCAGATCAACAATACGGTAACTGAGTGTATCGCCTTCCGTATCTTCGCCTAACAGGGCAAGGCTCAACGGCTCATCTTCATTACCTTGCGCGTCCACATCAGCTGCCGTTGGCGCATCATTGACAGCCGTGACGGCCACACTGACCGCCGCTGGCACTGACTCCACTTGGCCGTCATTGACAGTAAACTGGAACACATCATCGCCAAAGTAATCACTGTTTGGCGTATAACGCCATTGATTGGCTGACAACTGAGCTAGTTCACCTTGGCTTGCGGTTTGCGAAATGGCAAAGGTGAGCGCATCGTCTTCAACATCTGATCCCGTCAACGTGATATCGAGGCGACCATCTTCTGCTACGATCACTGCCTGCGCGATGGCCTGAGGGGCATCATTCACTGGCGTCACTGTCATAACAACAGTGGCCACATTTGACACTGCACCAGCGCTATCAGCCACGGTATAGGTGAAACTATCTTCACCAAAGTAGTCCGCATTCGGCGTGTAGATAATCGTGCCACTGTCAGTGAGGCGGGTTTGACCCTGTGTTGGCGGTGTCACTACAGTGACCGAGGCTGTATCAAGGCGATCGCCGCTATCTACATCGGTATCATTACCCAATACATTGACTTCAAACTCCCCTTCTTCCTGCAACTCGGCAGCATTATCAACCGCGACAGGTGCATCATTCACCGCCGCAATGGTGACACTGACGGTTGCCGCATTCGATACCGCTTGTCCACTGTCTGTCAGGGTATACGTAAAGCTAAACTGCCCATTGATGTCTTGCGTTGGCAAGATATTCAAGCTGCCATCCTGACCGACTGTCACCACCGCAAAAGCGTAAACACCTTTACCACTACCTTGGTCTTCAAGGGTGATATTGCTTCCGGCAAACGCCAAATCTTCAATGTCGCTATCGTTACTTAACACCGCAAGTGTCGTGGCAACATCTTCATTGAACGAAACGGCATCATTGGCCGCGATTGGGGCATCATTGACCGCACCAACGTTAACGTTCACTGTAGCAATGTTCGACACCTTCCCTTCACTATCGGCAATCGTATAGGTAAAGCTGTCGGCACCAAATGTATTGTCGTCAGGGGTGTAGACAAACGTGCCCGCTTGTTGATCAATCACCACCGCACCGCGGGTAGGATTTGTCGTTAATACCAACTCGCCTGTTGGCATAGTATCTTCGACATCGGTTGCAGCACTGCGCACATCCAAGGGATCACTTTCCGCATCTTCATTGGTATTGATGACTAGCGCTGCAGCGACAGGCGCATCATTCACAGCATGGATAGTCACCGTCGCCGTCGCCACATTTGATTCTAATAACGTGGCATCTTTGACGGTGTAAGTGAAGGTATCTGTACCGACAGCGTTTAAGTTAGGTTGATAAGTCACCACACCGTTCGCAATCGTCGCGCTACCTTTCGTGGGTGCCGTTTGGATGAGAGCAGATGACGCCACCATATCCTGATTAATGTCGGTATCATTCGCCAGCAAATCAAACTTAACCAGCGCTTCCTCATCCGTCGTGAACATGTCATCCACTGCGACAGGCGCAGCATCATAACGTTTTTCAACCTCAGCAAGCACCGCATCAGCGACATTACCCGCGTTATCCGTCACCACCACCGCAAGTGTTAAGGTGCCCTCGTTGAGCGTGCTCACATCAAGAGCTGTCACTTGCTGATCGCTCGCAATCAATGTGGTCGGCGTATGACTTACAACAAGGTTTTCACCATCACGGATTTCATAGGTAAAGCTAGCGCCAACTTCCGCATTGGCAAAAGTAAAGCTGCTGCTCTCTTCATTGCTCGCATTGATCAACGACTGATCGAACACGACACTGTGGCCCGAAGGTATGATGGTATCGATAGCCAACGTCAGTTGCTGTGCTGCATTGTTTTCATTGCCCGCGGCATCAGTAAATTTCGCGGCAAGCACATCTATCGTTGCTGACGCTTCACGCTCTTCTGATGGTGTAAAGGTGGCCGTATAGCGATTATCCACTTGACTGAGCGCGCTCAACTCTCCCCCAACGATATCGATGTCTGTCAGCACGAAGTCAGCGGATGACTCACTCAATTCAAAACTTACCTCAGCCGTCTCGCCCGCTTTAAGGGCTGATTTATCACTACCCATCGTCACCGTTGGCGCTAAGGTATCTACCGCAATTGTTAGCGCGGTCGCCGCTGTATTACCATTGCCCGCAGCATCATTAAACGCATTCGCCGCCACATTAAACGTGGCATCAGTTTCACTATTTTCCGTTGGAGTAAACCGCGAGGTAAATGTCTGGTTGTCGGTCGTTGTTAGCGCGCTTAACTCACCACCGATGACATCGACATCAGCTAAAACAAAGTTGCTATCTGCTTCAGAAATCGTGAAGGTAACTATTGCAGTTTCAGACACTTTCAGGCTCGCTACATCGGCGGTGATACTCAAACTTGGTGCCATACTGTCAACGGGCTGGGTGTGAGTCGAGGCGGCACTGTTGCCATTGCCTGCCATGTCTTGGACAACGTTATCAGACACATTAACCACGAGACTGGACGTACTATTGGCGTCTGGGCTAACGACCAAGGTGTAACGGCTTTCACCATCGCTACCTATTGCAAAACTGCCATTCGGTGTACCGCCATCCACATCCACATCGGCAACCGTAAACCCTGTTACGGCTTCACTGAAGGAGAATGTATACGTCACATCTCCAACGGCAGTCGATGACTGATCATTGGCGATAGATACCGTTGGCGATGTGGTATCGATAATGATCGCTTTGTTACTCGATAAGGAGTCAAGGCTGCTTAATACAGGCAATGCCAAGGACGCGACATTTCCAGAGACATCAGTCAATGTACCGCCATTAAGTGTCAGTGCCTCTGTCGACACATAACCAAGATCATCACTGTTATCACCATTCTGCACAATATAATTGAAGGTCAATGTCTCAGTACCAGAGCCACTGATAAATTCGGCGGTGCTATCGACATCACCTGTTTCAAGCGCAAGTATTAGTGACCCTGTCACTGAGATAACTTCATTGAAGGTAATATCAATCGCTATGACCTCTCCCGCTTTGTAACTCCCGTCAGCGGTGGATGAAGAGACCATAGTGACCATTGGCGCAATACCATCGATAACAATGGCCTTGTTGGCGCTTAATGAACCGACAGCACCGGGTTCCAACAGCGTTAGTGACGCATCATTTCCGGCTGCATCCGTCAGTGTTCCGCCATTCAACGACAACGCAGTGCGGCTCAAGTAAGCAAGATCACGGCTTACATCACCGGCTTGAACGCTATAACTAAACGTCAATGTCGCGGTGCCAGAGCCACGACTGTAGGTTGCCGAACGGTCGATTTCACCCGTCTCCAGTGCCAAACTTGGCGCACCTGTGACTGAGACTGGCTCATCAAAGTTCACCGTTATGGCGATAACATCACCCGTGTTGTAATTGCCATCGGCAACAGTCGATGAAACGCCCGTGACAGAAGGTGCAGTTCTATCAACGGTGAACGCATTGATCGCCAACGCATCACTCACATTTCCAGCATTATCCGTCACGGTGATCGCACAGTTATCGTAACTACCCTCAGCGATCACTGAGCTGTTATCTGTTTGCGTGAGTAGCACCGTTACGTTCCCTGCGTTCGCAATCTGCGTTGAGCTCGACGTACCGCAGTTCCCCGCCATCACGAAAGATCCCACTTCATCAGTACTAAAGGTATAGCTCGGCGCATTGGCTGCAGTTGGCGAATTAACCTCGGTCACCAAAGAAAGCGTGGGTGCTAAGGTATCGATCACAATCGCTTTATTGGCTGCCATTGAATTGGCTTCACCCGGTGAGGCTAACGTCAGTGTCGCCGCATTTCCTGCGGCATCCTTAATCGTGCCGCCATTGAGTGCCAACGCTGCGGTCGACACATAATCGAGATCCTGACTGCTATCGCCTGCTTGGACTGTATAGCTAAAGGTCATGGTCGTGGTATTGCTGCCTGCGCTGTAAGTCGCAAGACGATCGGTGCTCCCCGTTTCCAGCGTCATCGTCGGTAGGCCAGTGACAAGCACAGCTTCATCAAAATTCACCGTTACCCCGATAACTTCGCCCGCCTTGTAGTCGCCATCATTCGCAGTAGACGATACCGACGTCACTGTCGGTCCTGTTGTATCCACCGTAAAGCTGGCAAAGCTCAAGGAGGCGCTAACGTTACCTGCCAAATCGGTTAACGTTACGCCACAGTCACCATAAGTCCCATCCACTAACGGCGATACATTATCGGTTTGCGTTAATGTGACTGTCTGCTCGCCAACACTTGTCACAGCAGCATTCGTCGATGTGCCACAACTGCCTGATATCGCGAGCGTTCCGGCCTCGCTACTGCTGAAGACATAATTTGGGGTATTGTCATTGGTGGGCGTTGCTACTGCGGTAACATCCGTTAATACAGGTGCAATGGTATCGACAGTAAATGCTGCAATACTCAAGGCAGCACTCACGTTACCTACCGCATCAGTAACGGTAACCGTACAATCACTATAGGTGCCATCTGCTAGCGCTGAGCTATTGTCACCTTGTGTCAGGGTAACAGTTTGATGACCTGACGCGCCTATCACTGAGTGCGTTGATGACCCACAACTCCCACCTAGCGCGAATGTACCCGCCTCATCAGAACTAAACACAAAGTTTGGCATATTATCTGAAGTTGGTGTGTCGACGGCAGTCACGACACTTAAGGTTGGCGAATCGGTATCGACAATAATCGCCTTGTTCGCACTCAGGGAGTTCGCGTCGCCTGGTTCCGGCAGGGTAAGAATAGCGACATTGCCCGCTTCATCAGTGATGGTACCGCTATTGCGTATCAGCGAGTCAGTGGCGATATAAGCAAGATCGGCACTGTTGTCGCCCGCTTGCACCGTATAACTGAACGTCAATGTCGTCGTTGCTGATCCACTGTCGTAATCAGCCAATTGATCGACGGTGCCCGTCTCTAAACCGATCTGCGGTGTACCGCTCACCACCACTGACTCTGTGAAGCTGACCATCACAGGAATAACATCGCCAGCCACATAGGTGCCATCATTACTGCTCGACGTTACTTCTGTGATTGTCGGCGCAGCAGTATCCACAACAAAGGTCGCAATGCTTAATGCTTCACTCGCGTTGCCCGCAGCATCGGTGAGCGTAACGGTACAATCACTGTATGCGCCATCCGTCAAGGCTGTACTATTGTCCGCTTGCGTCAATGTCACCGTCTGGTCACCGATCACACTGATTGACGTGCTAGTTGTGGTGCCACAGCGTCCCCCAACCGCAAGTGTCCCCATTTCACTGGTATTGAATACATAATTAGGACTGCTATCGCTGGTTGGCGAGCCAACGGCACTGACCACGCTAAGCGTTGGCGCCATCGTATCGACAACGATAGCTTTGTTCGCGCTCAGTGAATCCGTTGCGCTTGGTGACGGTAAAGTCAACGTTGCTACATTGCCGGCCAAGTCAGTGACAGTACCACTGTTTAGCGTAAACGAATTCGACGCGACATAGCTGAGATCATCACTATTGTCGCCAGCTTGTACTGTGTAGTTAAAAGTGAGAGTCGACGTACCAGAGCCACTGACATAATCAATGATCCGATCCGTGTCACCCGTTTCTAGGATTAATTGCGGTGTGCCGGTGATGTTAACCACTTCATCCATATCGATGGTCACCACAATCACGTCACCCGCTTTATAGGCGCCATCGGCGGTTGTTGATGAAACCGCAGTCACCCTCGGCTCGGTTGTATCAACGGTGAATGTCGCAATATTGAGCGATGCACTGCTATTACCCGCCGCATCCGTGACTGCCAAAGTACAATCACTATAACGACCATCGACTAAAGCCGTCGTGTTGTCGGTCTGCGTTAGGGTAAGCGTTTGATTTCCTGTACTTGTGATGGCTGTAGACGTTAAGGTGCCGCAACTGCCACTCAAAACAACAGTACCTATCTCGTCGGTACTAAACTGGAAATCTGGCGTATTGTCCGTTGAAGGCGAAGTGACCGCTGTAACAACAGCCAGAGACGGCGCTTGCGTATCAATCACCAACGCTTTATTTGCGCCAAGTGAGTTGGCCGTATTCGGTGCAGCAAGTGTTAAGCTGGCTGCGTTGCCCGCAGCATCGGTAATCGAGCCGCCATTCAGTGACAGAGCGGTGGTCGCGGCATAATCGAGATCGCTACTTTCATCACCCGTTTGCACCGTATAATTAAACACCAGCACTGCCGAGCCCGTACCACTGCTGTACGCAACCTGTTGATCTGTGGTTCCCGTCTCCAATGTCAACAGAGGGCTACCAGATACGTTGACAGACTCGTTAAAAGTGACCGTCACCGCAATAATGTCACCTGCTTTGTAGGCGCCATCTGCCGTTGTCGATGATACCGACGTCACGGAAGGCGTTGACGTATCAACAGTAAATGAAGCAATACTCAATGCTGAACTGACATTCCCAGCGCTATCCGTCACTGTCAAGCTACAGTCGCTGTAGGTGCCGTCGTTAAGTGAAGTGCTGTTATCTGACTGGGTCAAGGTGACGGTATGGTTGCCCGTGGTACTGATGGTTGAACTTGTTGACGTACCGCAACTGCCTCCTACCGCGAGAGTACCCGTTTCATCGACATTGAATACGTAGGCTGGCGTATTATCGGATGTTGGCGTGCCAACAACCGTGACTGCACTGAGCATGGGGGCAGTCGTATCAACAACAAGGGCTTTATTGGCTGACAACGAGCCACTACTGCCCGGCGACGGTAGCGCCAAGGTGGCTGCATTGCCAGCATTATCAACAAGGGTACCACTGTTTAATTGCAGCGCATTCGTGGCGGTATAGGCCAAGTCATCACTGTTATCACCCGCTTGAATCACATAGCTAAATATCAATGTCGACGAGCCTGAGCCACTCGTATAGTTGATGGTGCGATCAGATGTGCCTGTTTCCAATGTCAGTTGAGGGGTACCCGTGACGACCACTGTCTCATTAAACGTGACGGTCACGCTAATGCTCTCCCCTGCGCCATAGGTGCCATTCGCCGTGGCGGACGTTACATTACTCACCGTAGGCGCCGCAGTATCAACAGTAAATCCTGCAATCGCCAACGCGCTGCTCGCATTACCCGCCGCATCCGTCACGGTGACAGTACAATCGCTATAAGTACCATCGACCAGTGCCGTACTGTTGTCATTTTGCGTTAGGGTGACGGACTGATTCCCAGTACTGGTTATGATACTTGTTGATGTACCGCAACTCCCCCCTATCGATAAACTTCCCACCTCATCAGTGCTAAACACATAAGTCGGGGTATTGTCAGCATTAGGAGTGACAACCGCTGTTACCCCATTCAATGTCGGTGCCGTTGTATCAATCACAATCGCTTTATTCGCGGCTAATGAGTGAGTCGCGCCCGGTGTCGCTAAGGTCAAAAATGCTGCATTTCCCGCATCATCGACTATCGCTCCACCATTCAGCGTGAGTGCATTCGTCGCGGTATAGTCAAGATCGCTGCTCGTATCCCCAGCCTGTACGGTGTAACTAAACACCAAGGTTGCGGTCCCTGAGCCGCTGGCATAATCCACAATTCGATCTGTCGAACCTGTCTCTACGGTTAACTGCGGCGTGCCTGTGACTGTCACTGACTCATTCATGGTCACTGTGATCACCACCATATCTCCCGCCTTGTAGCTACCATCACTGGTTGATGAAGAAACAGTGGTCACCGCTGGACCCGAAGTATCAATATCAAAGGCGGCAACGTTTAACGCTGTGCTCGCATTTCCTGCAGCATCGGTCAGCGTCACAGTACAGTCGTTATAGGTGCCATCGGTTAACGCCGAGCTATTATCCGTTTGCGTTAAAGTAACAAGCTGACTCCCTGCACTACTTACTGTTGTCGAGGTCGACGAACCACAGCTTCCACCGAAGGTTAAGGTACCTGGTTCGTCCGTGGAGAACATGTAATTTGGCGTGCTGTCTGCGCTCGGCGTGCTCACTGCACCAAGCACAAACAGGGTTGGCGCTGTAGTATCAATCACGATCGATTTGTTGGCGGAAAGTGAATTTGATGCACTTGGCGCTGGCAAAGTTAACGTCGCGCCATTCCCAGCGCTATCTGCAATACTTCCTCCATTTAACAACAATGCACTTGTCGACACGTAACCAAGATCGCTGCTCGTATCACCATCCTGTACGGTGTAGTTGAATGTCAGCACAGTTGAACCTGAGCCACTGCTATAGGCAACGCTTCTATCTGTCGCCCCCGTTTCTAAGGTAACTTGCGGTGTGCCTGTCACTGTTACGCTTTCATTGAAGGTGACGGTTATAGCGATAACATCCCCTGCTTTATAAGCACCACCAGAGGATGTCGACGAGACAGAGCTGACGGTTGGGCCAGCAGTATCGACGGTAAATGCGGCAATACTGAGTGCTGAGCTCGCATTACCTGCGCTGTCAGTGACCGTCAATGTACAATCACTGTAGTTACCATCGGCTAAGTCACTGCTGTTATCGGTTTGCGTGAGTGTAATGGTGTGATTACCACTGCGACTTAACGTCGTACTGGTTGATGTTCCACAACGCCCGCTCAAGGCGATTGCACCCGCTTCACTGGTCGAGAACACATAATCCGGTGAACTATCCTGTGTTGGCGTCGACACCAAAGTGACAGCACTCAACGTCGGCGCGGTGGTATCAATGACAATCGCTTTGTTTGCTGCCAGTGAGTTTGCTGCACCGGGATTCGCCAAGGTCAGTGCTGCTGAGTTACCCGCATCATCAGCTATTGAGCCACCATTCAAGGAAAGCGACGACGCTGACACATAATCAAGATCGCTTGCGGAGTCACCCGCTTGCACGGTGTAATTAAACGTCAAGGTTGCAGATCCAGAACCACTGCTGTAGTCGACGAGACGATCAGTCGAACCCGTTTCTAGTGTCAGTTGTGGCGTGCCCGTTACAACGACAGACTCATTAAAGGTGACAGTAATTGCGACGACATCCCCTGCTTTATAAGATGCATCCGCGGTTGTCGATGACACAGAAGCCACCGCTGGCCCCGCTGTGTCGATGGTAAAGGCTGTGATATTCAACGCTGCGCTCACATTGCCTGCGGTGTCTGTCACCGACACAGTACAATCGCTATAACTGCCATCAGACATTGCGCTGCTGTTATCCGTTTGAGTCAGTGTGATAGTTTGATTACCCGACGCACTAATCGCTGTCGTTGTCGATGAACCACAACTCCCACCGAGCGCCATTGTGCCCGTTTCATTACTGCTAAAGACATAGCTTGGCGTGCTGTTCGATGTTGGTGAGGCAACGGCGGTCACTTCCGCTAAACTCGGGGCCGTTGTATCAATCACAATGGCTTTATTCGCGCCCAGAGAGTTAGCGGCACCGGGAGAAGCCAGTGTTAGCGTCGCAGCATTCCCTGCCGAGTCAACAATGGAACCACTATTGAGAGATAAAGCGGCGGTCGAGGCATAATCCAGATCACTACTGGTATCGCCAGCTTGCACGATATAATTGAATATCAACGTGGCTGAACCTGTACCACTGGCATAATTGACAGTTTGATCTGTGGTGCCTGTTTCGAGCGTCAACTGCGGTGTACCCGTTACGTTGACGGACTCACTGAAACTCACTGAGATGGCAAGGGTATCCCCTGCTTTATAAACGCCATCTGCCGTTGCCGACGTAACCTGCGTCACCGTAGGCAACGTACCATCAATCACCAAGGCTTTATTCGCCGCTAACGATCCACTTGCCCCAGGACTCGCCAAGGTTAAGCTAGCATTATTGCCCGCAGCATCTTGAATCGTGCCACTGTTAAGCACCAACGCACTCGTTGATGTGTAGTCCAGATCACTACTCTGATCCTCCGCTTGTATGGTGTAGTTGAAAGTTAGCGTCGCAGAGCCTGATCCCGAACCATAACTAATGGAGCGATCAGTTGCGCCTGTTTCCAAGATGAGTAGAGGGGTGCCAGAAACCGTCACTGATTCACTAAAGGTGATGGTGACAGCGATAACATCGCCAACTTTATAGGTGCCATCACTTGTTGATGCTGACACAGAAGAGACGGATGGCGCACTGCTGTCCACCGTGAACGACGCAATGCTTAACGCTGAACTCGCATTCCCCGACGCATCCGTTACCGTCACGGTACAGTCTGAATAACTCCCGTCACTCAACGCGGTACTGTTATCGGTTTGGGTTAAGGTAATGGTTTGGTTACCGGTACTGCTAATCGTTGTACTGGTTGAGGTGCCACAACTACCGCCAACAGCGAGCGTGCCTGTTTCATTGGTCGAGAAGACATAATTTGGTGTTGAATCATTGGTTGGCGTTGATACCACTGTCACCGCACTTAGGGTCGGCGCACTGCTGTCCACCGTAAACGACGCGATACTTAACGGCGAACTCCCATTCCCTGACGCATCCGTTACCGTCACAGTACAGTCTGAATAAGTCCCGTCACTCAACGCGGTACTGTTATCGGTTTGGGTTAAGGTAATGGTTTGATTTCCGGTACTGCTTATCGTCGTACTGGTTGAAGTTCCGCAACTGCCGCCAAGCGATAGCGTGCCTGTTTCATTGGTTGAGAAGACATAGTTTGGCGTTGAATCATTGGTCGGCGTCGATACCACTGTCACCGCACTTAGACTCGGCGCACTGCTATCGACCGTGAACGACGCAATGCTTAATGGTGAACTCGCGTTCCCCGATGCATCTGTCACCGTCACGGTACAGTCTGAATAACTCCCGTCACTCAACGCGGTACTGTTGTCCGTTTGAGTTAAGGTAATGGTTTGATTACCGGTACTGCTGATCGTCGTACTGGTTGATGTGCCACAACTGCCGCCAACAGCGAGCGTACCTGTTTCATTGGTCGAGAAGACATAGTTTGGTGTTGAATCATTGGTTGGCGTTGATACCACTGTCACCGCACTTAGGGTCGGCGCACTACTGTCCACCGTAAACGACGCAATGCTTAATGGTGAACTCGCGTTCCCTGACGCATCCGTTACCGTTACCGTACAGTCTGAATAACTCCCGTCACTCAACGCGGTACTGTTGTCGGTTTGGGTTAAGGTAATGGTTTGATTACCAGTACTGCTGATCGTTGTGCTGGCTGACGTGCCGCAACTGCCGCCAAGCGATAGCGTCCCCGTTTCATTGGTCGAGAACACATAATTTGGCGTACTGTCGTTGGTTGGTGTTGATACCACTGTCACCGCACTTAGGCTCGGCGCACTGCTGTCCACCGTGAACGACGCGATGCTTAAGGGCGAACTCGCATTCCCCGATGCATCCGTTACCGTCACGGTACAGTCTGAATAAGTCCCGTCACTCAACGCGGTACTGTTATCGGTTTGAGTTAAGGTAATAGTTTGATTACCGGTACTACTGATCGTCGTACTGGTTGATGTGCCACAACTGCCGCCAACAGCGAGCGTACCTGTTTCATTGGTCGAGAAGACATAGTTTGGTGTTGAATCATTGGTAGGCGTTGATACCACTGTCACTGCACTTAAGGTCGGCGCACTGCTATCGACCGTGAACGACGCGATACTTAACGGCGAACTCGCGTTCCCCGTCGCATCCGTTACCGTCACGGTACAGTCTGAATAGCTACCGTCACTCAACGCGGTACTGTTGTCCGTTTGGGTTAATGTAATGGTTTGATTACCTGTACTACTGATCGTCGTACTGGTTGAGGTGCCACAACTGCCGCCAAGCGATAGCGTCCCCGTTTCATTGGTCGAGAAGACATAGTTTGGCGTGCTATCGTTAGTTGGTGTTGATACCACTGTCACCGCACTTAAGGTCGGCGCACTGCTATCGACCGTAAACGACGCAATGCTTAACGGCGAACTCGCGTTCCCCGTCGCATCCGTTACCGTCACGGTACAGTCTGAATAACTCCCGTCACTCAACGCGGTACTGTTATCTGTCTGGGTTAAGGTAATGGTTTGATTACCAGTACTGCTGATCGTCGTACTGGTTGAGGTGCCGCAACTGCCGCCAAGCGATAGCGTCCCTGTTTCATTGGTCGAAAAGACATAGTTTGGTGTGCCATCGTTGGTCGGCGTTGATACCACTGTCACTGCACTTAAGGTCGGCGCACTGCTATCGACCGTGAACGACGCGATACTTAACGGCGAACTCGCGTTCCCCGTCGCATCCGTTACCGTCACGGTACAGTCTGAATAGCTACCGTCACTCAACGCGGTACTGTTGTCCGTTTGGGTTAAGGTAATGGTTTGATTACCGGTACTACTGATCGTCGTACTGGTTGAAGTGCCGCAACTGCCACCAAGCGATAGCGTCCCAGCTTCATCGGTTGAAAATGTGTAATTTGGCGTACTGTCATTTGTCGGAGAGGGTACGGGCGTAACGGCACTCAGAGTGGGCGGAGTACTATCGGAAGGCGCTGCGGTAGCCGCAATTAAGTTATCGTACATTATTGTAGGATCAGAACTAGGATAAGAGGCCGTCACCGTAAAACTCGACACATTGGTCCAGTTCAGTGTCACAACGGTTGTTCTGAAAGAACTGTTTAATGTCATCTCACTATCAAAGATAGTCACGTCACTGTTGCTACTGCCCGAAGTGGTGTCACTGAAGGTGTACTGTCTGGGGCCAAGATCTGTGCCTGCTGCTCCGTCCCCGAAGGCAAGACTAGTGATATCAACTGAGGAATCAAAAGAAAACGTTTGCAACGCATTATCTACGTGCTGAACTGCAACCCCTGCACTGCCAACAATATTATTGTTTGAATCCGCCCCTGTCATGTCAAAGGGTTGGCTGCCCCACCAGCCGCCCGGCGCGTTGATGGTGTAGCTAATTGAATCAACACTACTCGTGAGAACATTTCCCGAGTTTGACGCACTATCAAAAGTATCGGTCGCCAGCACATAGGCATAGCTAGCAAGTTGTATCGGTTCTGGGCGATCCACACCGAGGTTAAATTCGAGATCCCAGTCGCCACCGAGAGATGCCGCCCCTGTTTTGTTACTTGACGCCGCCAAGTTTACACCAAGCGCATGTGCGAGTTCGGTTGTAAACTGCTCACCGAACTCACCATTCGCCACATCACACCCATAGAGATAGAGATCTGCCCCCTCAGCAAATGAACGACGTATTTCTCTCATAAAGCGCGCTTTTTCTCGCACGGTTTGACTATCAATCACGCCATTGCCAAGCAACAACGCGCCTTGCTGGCCATGTGAAAAAAGATGTAAAGACTGGATATTTGAATGGGCCGAAAGTGCTTTATGAAGTTGACTTATTCCGTCACTTTGCTGATCAACCAGAATGATCTCAGCGTCATCTTCCAACTGCTCAACAAGCTGCGGCCAATCAGTTAGCCCTGTATCGATAACAATCACAGAGTCACGGGTCGATAATTCACTGCCCATTACCGCTGTCGACAGGAAAGTCACCACAACGAGTAATGAAACGATTAGCTTGCGAGAAAAACTTATCATAAAGCGCAATCCTTGTAGCCCAATATCCATTGCAGCCCTATCCAAGGGCTGCATTATCACGTGTTAATCACGAGGGGGATAAATCCCATCTAACGCAATGCAGTGCGTTAAACCAAGTGCAGGATCTTGGAGCGAGAAAGATTCGCCTTCGCCAGTATCTGCCACAACGACAGTAATCGCCCCGGGGGTATAGCTACCTCCTGCCTCCAGTTCCACCTGGCTCCCAGTACCAGGCCCATAAATCTTGGCGTCATCGTTAACTGCAAAAGCACTCTTCGCCGCAGTGTGAAGCGCATTATTGGTACTGCTAGGTGTTGGACTGCTACCGTTGTTGTCATAAGCCGAAACGAAAAAGCTCGATGTCCCTGCGGCTTGGATGGCAGTTGCAGTATGGCTATGGGCAGGTAATTCATTGACAGTTAGTGTCTTGGAAGGCGACCCAATTTGCCCTGCAAGTACGACCGGAGACAGTCCCGGCCCGGTCCCCACGCCAACGGCGCTGCGACCTCGTAAATCAGGTAGCAAAAAGGTGTTCACGCAATCCCCTCCAAACCGACAACCTATGAGTGAAAAAAGCGCGGGATACTGATTAACTGACATTGTCTGGCCATTTGTCTCAGCATAATCACGAGGGCAAAAGTTCGCTGCAGTCACACAGATAGACCCTGTGTAAGCATCTGGCGAACAGGTGGCATTACTTTGCTGTGGCACTGCAACGGCCAGTAACACACCCGTAGCAAACAGCGGCATTTTGAACTTATCGAATTGCGTACGCTTGGTCATAACACTTTCCTCGATCGTTTTTAGGCAAATCCCGTTTCACGTTGTTATTTAATGCAAGCCGCACTCAACTGCTGTTCTTCTGGCTATCGCTAGCTCCAACAGCGACAATCGCACTTGTCATCACCACCACAAATAACAAACATAATGCATATAAACATAGTGCATATATTACAAGACTCTACGGAATCAGCCACTGAATGCCCAATAAGTTGACCAAGGTCATTTTTCGTCCACAAGATGCAATGAAAAAACAAACAGGTAGTAGATGGGCTGATGTGGGGTGAACCTGAGGGCGTAAGTCGGATGACGAGTGAAAGGATTGGAAAGTAATCTGCTGAATGGCAACGTATCGAAAACAGGCGTTCGATTTGTTTTCTAGTGGAGTTAGGCGCAAAAACGCACACAGTGTTGCTTTTACACCAATGTCAGCATCTTGCAGCTCAATCACCCGCAGCCCTATCCAAGGGCTGCCTTATCAGGTTTTAAGTTCGAGGTGGGTAGAGTCCGGTTATCGCAATACAGTGCGTTAATCCGAGTGCAGGATCTTGAAGCGAAAAGGCACTGTTACCCCCAGTGTTACCCACAACAACAGTGGTCAGCCCGGGTGTATAACTGCCTCCTGCCTGCAACTCCACGAGATTCCCAGTACCAGGGCCATAGATCTTGGCATCATCGTTAACCGCAAAAACACTCTTTGCCGCAGTGTGAAGTGCATTATTGGTACTGCTAGGTGTTGGACTGCTACCGTTACTATCAAATGCTGAAACGAAAAAACTTGTCGTCCCTGCCGCTTGGGTGGCAGTTGCAGTGTGGCTATGGGCAGGTAATTCATCAACAGTAAGTATCTTGTCAGGTGTCCCTATTTTCCCAGCAAGCGCGACGGGCGGCAGTCCTAGACCAGTGCCTGTACCAACGGCACTGCGGCCACGTAAGTCAGGTAGCGCAAAAGTACTCCGGCAATCCCCCCCAAACTGACAACCTAGGAGAGAATACAGGGCAGTATTATCAGCGATACTCATTAACTGGCCATATGCCATCGCATAATTGCGAGGACAATAAGTCGCCGCAGTCGCACAGATAGACCCGATGTAAGCATCTGGCGAACAGGCGGCATTGCTTTGTTGTGGCACAGCAGCGGCCAAAAGCACACCCGCAGCAAACATCGGCATTTTGAACTTATCGAATTGCGTACGCTTGGTCATAACACTTTCCTCGATCGTTTTTGGTCAAATCCCGTTTCACGTTGTTATTTAATGCAAGCCGCACTCAACTTCTGCTCTTCTCGCTTTCGCTAGCTTCGACAACGACAACCGTACTTATCATCACCAACGCAAATAACAAATTTCATGCATATAAACATAGTGCATACATTACAAGACTCTACTGAATCAGTCAGTGAATGCCCATTAAGTTGACCAGTGTCATTAAAAATCATAACGCAGATGCGCTGGCACGGTTAGAGAATGCATATTTAAGCATCTGAATTACATGTAAATGACATGAGCGTCGCCGAACTGTTCTGGACTCAATATTTCAAAAATATTACAACCCAATGCTGACTTGAATTTTTCAACGAAGTCAGTGTCACACTTTTCGTTTTGTCATTGACACATAATTTGCATCGCAAAGAATATCTGCTTGTTTCCTCTCTGGCACACATAACGTGACCAACAAACCAAGAGGATTCAAAAGTGGATAAATTATTTAAAATCGCCACGGTCGGCACCGCGCTATTGACGAGCTTTTCTTATGCAGAACTTCATACTGCGCAGCAAAACATTGCTCCACGCATCGTTGGAGGCCAACCTGCCAATCCCGCTGATTGGACCTTCTTTACCCAGATAGTTCGTAGCAACAGTAATCGCTCGTACTGTGGCGCAAGTTATATCGGTAATGGTTATGTGTTGACAGCTGCCCACTGTGTCGACGGTGATGCGCCGTCACAGATAGCAGTCAAAATTGGCGGTAGTATCTACAACGGCAACGACGGTATTCGTGCAAACGTCAGCCAGATGTACATCCACCCTCAATACAACGCGACAACCTACCGGAATGACATTGCCCTGCTGAAGCTAAGCCAAATACCCACAGGCGCAATCGCTGTGGAGATCGCCAATATCGGCGTTAGCCAGTATGCCGCGATAGGCGATTGGCTAACTGTTGCCGGTTTAGGCCGCACCTCTGAAGGGGGCGTCTCGCCAAGTGTATTACAGGAGGTCGATGTCCCCCTCGTTTCCGATTCTGTCTGTCGCCAATCTGGGGGGAATTACGCGACGGTGGGAGATGTTTCTTTCTGTGCAGGCACAACGCAAGGCGGTATCGATTCCTGCCAAGGGGACAGTGGAGGCCCCATTGTGATCAACCAAGGTGGCACAATTACGCAACTAGGTATTGTGAGTTGGGGAATTGGGTGCGCGAGACCAGAAAAATATGGCGTCTATAGCGACATTGCGGCATTACGACCCTTTATCGATGACATCATAGGCAATCAACCACCGACGCAGAACGTGTCCGTTGGCTATACGCCGCACCAATCCCTTAGTAGTTTTCATGTTGGTGAAGTGAAATCACATACCTTCACGATTACCAACAATGGCCAACAGAGTTTTACTGTCGACCGTGCCACTGTCTCGCATAGCGGTGTTGCAACAGTGCCTGTCGTCTCTCAAAATACTTGCGCACTCACGACACTCTCTGCGCAACAGGCTTGCCAAGTCGTTGTTGAGTTCACGGCTCATTCCCCAGGCAGTGCGGAAGTTCTGCTAACGTTTGACATTGATAAGACAGCGACGCTTTATCAAGCTCGTGCTGTTGTCAACGTCACCAATTCGACTCAACCTCCCGTTGGAGATTGTGGCGCTGAATGGCAAGCATCAGCAATCTACAATAGTGGCGACAAGGTAGTATGGGCAAACCAAATATGGCAAGCACAGTGGTGGACCCAAGGGGATAACCCAAGTGAGTCAGGCCCGTGGGGAGTATGGCAAGCAACCAGTAATGCTGACTGTTCAAGCACTCAACCGCCGACAGAGCCACCAGTCACTGAACCTCCAACAACGGAACCGACACCACCAAGCGTTGCTACCCCCTACCAAGCAGGTTTTAACTATAGTGCGGGTGATATTGTTAGCCATCACGGCGCAACATATGAATGTCAGCCATGGCCCAACAGTCTTTGGTGCAGCAACAGTGCGTATGAGCCCGGCATTGGCAGTAGTTGGCAACAAGCTTGGAAACTATACTAATGAAAAAGCGCCTCACTGGGAGGCGCTTGATAACGTTTTTAACTCAATGGGGCTTTATCACATTACTCAAAGACAACAGTATAAATGGTAATATTTGCGCCACCACTATATTGACCAATTAGCTCACCATCAGCATAGAGTTCTGCAATACATCCCGAAATCTTTTTATCATCGACTGGTCGCTGTAACGAAAACTTTAAATGTAGATTCTTGTTCTCAGGCGCTACCATATCTAATAGTAAGCCACAATTACTGGTAAAACCCGCCCCACCTTGATGAACGCCAATAACATAGTCCAACTCTGTATTAGCAGGGATCACAAATGCCTGATTAGGCTCTTCAGCTTTAATCGCATGGTCGCCCCCCCAACTCTCATCTTTCTTGTTGATCTTGAAAACAACATACTCGTTGTTGAGAATGCTCTGTTTTTCGTTGAAGTTAACAACACTGACCGACAGGTTTGCGACTGGGCCAGACGTTGGCGCCGTGATTTTTTGGGCACAGGCCGTTAGCGCTAACGAAAAAAGAAGCGTGAATAGAACCTTCATCATTAAATACCAATTACATTAATCTGAGTTATGAAAGGTACTTTATTTATCAGAAGGAAATTAATTCACAAACCATAAACTCAATTTTTAACGAGTCATCTCGCATAAAAATTCTTATTACCAAGCGTCTCATTTATTTCTAAACGCAAAAAATTCGTTTTAGCCTTTGCTACAACTAAAAGATATAAATATTTATAAATTACCTTTTACATTCACAAATAACCATAAATGGATAGCATTTCAGATATTTACACGGCCAACTTCCATCCATACAAAAATATACTCAAGTTACCTCAAGATACTACTTTACTGGGCTGTTCGGCGACATCGATCCCATGCCAAACGAGTTGAAAAAGTAACCGCGTCTGCCGTGCTAGCTCATCAGTAGAAGTGATAGAAAACTTAATCCCCGTTATACCATGTAACAACAGCACGGCAATTTCATCGAGAGAGGTTGTTAAACTTGAAACATCGATTTGGCCCTGCTGTTCAGCCCGAGTCAACGTCGCAACAATTTTCGCTTGTAAGTATTCCCGCCCTTCTTGCATGCGTTCTGGCGTTAACTGTTGTGCCAACTCGATCAATTCGATGCCGCGTGCTGTTTTTAACACAGGCTCAAAAAGCGTGATTTCGTAGGCTAGCACCGCTTCCGTCAGCACCTCCAACATATTATCACTCGCGACATCCCATTTCGGTGCTGCTGCTTCGCTCGCACGCTGAAACATTTTCTCCACTAGCCCAACAAACATCTTTTCCTTGTTCGCATAGTACTGATACAGCGCAGGTCGTGACATCCCCGCCTGCTCAGCAATATCTTGCATCGATGTTTTTTTATAACCATATCGCCCAAACGCGATTAACGCAGCCTCGGCAATCCTGTCTTTTTTCGATTCTATTTGCATAGCAAACCATTCATGTAAGTGATGACTCGTATGAAAACTATCTTGACATAAATTACAAAGAATGTCAGCCTGACATTATTAACACCAAATGTCAGAATGAGGTATTTATGGAAAGCGTTAATCAACATAATCCCACAGCAACCCCTGCCACTGTGGTCGTTACAGGCATTACGGGCTTTTTAGGAAGTCATATTGCGGTTCAATTACTCAATCAAGGCTATATCGTTAAAGGCACATTACGTGGTGAGAAAAGAAAAGCTCAAATAATCAATACACTACGAGAATCCTGCGGCGAACTGGTCGCTAACCTGTCTCTCCATCAGGCAGATTTAATGGATGATCAAGGCTGGGATAGTGTCATGGAGAAGACAGATTTTGTTATTCATGCTGCTTCGCCTTTTTTGGCACATGTCCCTAAGAACGAAAACGACCTCATTGCACCAGCCGTCGATGGGACACTACGAGTGCTTAACGCGGCAAAGTCACAGAATGTAAAACGTGTGGTGCTGACATCTTCCATAGCGGCAGTTGTGCACAACAGTGACAGCGCCCCCTACAACGAATCGCATTGGACGTCTGAACACGCCAGCACTATCACGCCTTATTACAAGTCAAAAACTCGAGCTGAAAAAGCGGCATGGCAATTTGCTGAACAACATGACCTACCACTATCAGTGATTAATCCCGGCGTGATTCTTGGGCCAGTGCTCGGGAAAGATTATGGCACGTCTGCCGAGCTGATCGTTAAGCTGTTGAAAGGCGATTTTCCCGGCATGCCTCGAATAGGTTTCCCCGTATGCGATGTAAGAGATGTCGCTGCCATGCACATTCAAGCGATGACCTCTCCTCAGGCTGTTGGCGAACGTTTCATCACTGCCTCAGAGTTTATGTGGACAGGTGACATTGCCGAAGTACTTCGTAACCAATACCCCAGTTACCGTAAAAATCTGCCTACGCGGCAATTACCAAACTGGCTAGTGAAAATGGTTGCTCTATTTGATCCCGCCCTAAAAACAGTGGTCAAAGAGTTGGGATTAGAACTGCGCGTCGATAGCAACAAAGCGAAAACCATACTTGGCTACAAACCAACACCCAATCACGCCGCGATTATCGCGACGGCGGACAGCTTGCTACAGCAAAAGGTGGTTTAAGTATGTCAGTCTCTACAGTTCGTAATCGCATTAGCCTAACGCTTTACTCGCTTTGTGCCCTGGCACTGACTGGCGCTGGGCTACGCTATCTATTTGCCACAGAGATTATGCCCTATCACCTAGATGCTATGGCACTGACTTGGCAAGACTTGTCACCCGGTATGCAAGTCATGACGTTGAACTTTATGAAATCGGCGGGGGTTGGTATGTTCACATCAGGTGTCACCGTCTCACTCATGATCGTGTTCGCGATAAGGAAAGGCTTAGCGACCTATGCATCCACTATGACGGTGGCCATCATGCTTCAGACTGGACTTGTTGGCTATTTTGCCTATCAAGTCGACAAACTCACCCCGGCCAATCCTCCTTTCGCGGCACTGTTTAGCGTTGCAGGCCTTGCGGTTATCGCTTATTACAGTGTCACACGTTAAGGAGTCGCGTCATTCCCCTCATCTGATTTTAACGGTGAGGGTCAACCATTCCTCTGAAATATTTATCCTTTTCACTATATACTCAAACCACCTCAAGATGCTTGTTCAGCGAGAGTTTCTAGGCTTGTCAACAAGACACTGTTTTGAAGATCTAGTGGACTAAATCAAAAAACAGTAACGACGGTGGCGAGCCTAGAAAACTCGCCCTTCGGGAAGCAACTAGCGCCCCGATTTCTGCGTTAAAGGTGTTTGAAAGGGAAAGCCATTCCTTCACACCTTTGCCTTGAACTCGACGCGCTAGGCCGCTTCTGAATCCTGCATCTTGAGGTGGTTTGAGTATATAAACGCAACGCTGCAACACAGCAAAAGAAAAGACATACACCATAATGAACGCCGTACAATTTACATTTCTCTGACACAGCCTACGCATGAAAAAAACAGAATAGCGCCCAGACAAACTTTGAAGATAACCAAAGTTAATTCAGATGGTTAAGTTTTACACTGAGGCACCAATGAAAAAGCTACTTACGTTAATCACACTTCTCTTCTGCTTCTCACAACCCGCACTTGCCGCCAAGTGGGACACGCTGACAGAACGCACAGTAACCTACAAAGCCGATACCGATCGCGTGCTGATCAACCCTTACAAACGTGACCTACAACAGGTACGTCTCAAGTCTAAGCAAGGCATGATCAACATGGATTCTATCACCCTACATTTTCGTGATGGCAGCAAGATCGTTGAAGACAACTTAGGCACTCTTTTTCGAGGCCAAACAAGTCGCTCAATTAACGTCCCTCGCCGCCAAGCTAGAAACCTTGTTATGATCACTTTTAAGTACAAAGCTATCGGCAATAGAAAAACGGACAACATTGGTTTGACAAATCGAGGCATCGTTGAAATCCAAGGTAAACGACGTTAGCCAGCCATGAAGTCTTTGCAGAAACAAATGATAATGATTACCATTAGCAGCGTGTTAAACGTTCGGTATTAATCTGAAAACTATTCTGTGGAGACTAACATGGACGATTCAAGCATACTTACACACCTCACCCCTGAAAGTGACTGGGCCGAGCCCACTTTTTTTCTCTATGAAGGTAACGATAAACTCGCGTTAAATCTTGCCAGTGCGATTCAATACAGTGGGATTGGCAGTGTTGGCGGCTTAGTGCTTGGCTTTCGCCTCGTGCAATATGCCGTCAAAATTGCGGCTGGCAACGAGCCTCTTCAGCGAAACGGGATCAGCATTTATACCGCATTTCCCGGACGAGGAACCCAAGATGCTTTCGAGTACACATGCCGCGCACTGAGAGACAAGCGCTACTGCTGTGATACCACGCTACACCATCCGGCAGCACAAACGGGGCAAAGGGGTCAGTTTCTCTTTACGTTACGCGTTAACGAGCAAAGTATGGTTTTAACACCTGCTGATGGCCTTCCTACCCGCGAGTACTTTGACGCCGATCGTCAATCCAGTCAGAGTGATGCCGCTGCTCTACGTTGGCGAGAAGAAAAGATAGCGTTTGCAAATACATTGCTAAGTCTGCCACCAGAGCAGTGCCTGAGGGTACTTTAACAAAAGAGATAAAAAAGCCAGCGAATATCGCTGGCTATGTACTCAAACTCGACGCAACTTAGTCGTCAAAGTCCATAAAGTCTTCGTCATCATCCTCGACAACAGGACGCTTCGCTTCGTTTGCTGCTTGCTTTTCAGCTTTAGCAACATCTCGCTCATGACGTTGTTCAGCTTTTCGCTTGTTACGCTCTACTTGCTGTTGAGCAAACTCACCCAATGTCTTCTCAGCCCACTCAATCGCAGCTTGCTCGGTTTCGAAGCCTGTATCACGCTTTGAGATGGTGGTGCGTCGCGCTGAAACCTGACGAATGATCTCTGCTGCCCAGCCATTACGCTTTTCAACAACACGATAAGTAAATTTTTTGCCAGTGGCCATATGATTTCCTAAGGAAAAGAGAAAAACTAAGTGCCACTTCCATGGCGAATTGGGTACATCCATCCACGCGTGCCACCGACTGACATGTCAAAAGTAGCTCAGCGATACCAATGAAGAAATCGTTCCCCATCAGGTTTGTGCGCGACATTATACTCAAGTCGTCACAATATGCTCGAAAAAATCGTCAAGGAGTGCAATCGCCTCATCTCTACTCAATCTAGATATCGATTCAGAACGCGTGTAATCGATAAAATAGTCACTCCATATTTAGCTGAAGCGAATCGCATTCATACCGTTGCCATTCATCATGAAAACGAATACCAAGATACCCTGCCGCCTACCACGTCATTCCTCAGTAAGGAAATCGTTAACACCTTACTCATTACGAGAAACGCGTTATGTTCAAGATTAAATCGAACCCTGAGACCTGTTGCATCTATAAAGCCCTGATCGCCATCAGCCTCTTTTTTATGTCCTCGTTAGCGAATGCCTCTGAAATGCCACCTGCAAAAGTGAGCGCGCTTTCTACTTTTCCAGCCTTACAGGATCAAATTTCGCAGCTAGTTTCAACCGCATCGAACTCAACTCACTCAACGCATCAACTTTTTATCTCCCATTACGATAACGATGCGCTCACCGCCTATGTGTATTGGCAACAAGGACAAGAGCTTTGGATTTTACCGATCAGTACCAAGCCAGATGAAAGCTGGGCGTTTATTCATGCCAATGCCAACATGCGTCGTATCCATCTCGTCGACCATGTCGTCGCCAGTGCGGATGATGTTGGCAGTAGCACTTTTCTCGTCGATAGAGCTTGGGCGGCAGCACATCTGTTCAACGCCGTTGTTCACGGCGAAGCGATCACCATTGCGTTAAAGGAGTAGAAATGGTTAATTTTGTAGATACACGAGGCATGTCAATCAGCGCCATTAGCATCCCCAAAAATGGCACTAAACGCATTAGAACCAACGGCTTAACGGCACGGGTTGCCACTGACATCAAGTTGGAAAACGGGCGATTCATCACTGCGACGTTAACGAATAGTCCGTTTAACGGCCCTCGCGGTCAATGGACAATTGACATTAAAGGCACAACAGTAGGGACCACAACATTAAAAGCGACGTCTGGTAACAAAAGTGCTGCTATCGACATCGAAGTGTTTGATAAAAAGGTGATTCAGCTTCCTCAATCAAGCACAGACGAGGGTTTGCTTGCTCGCTTATTCTTGGCTGAGTCGATTAATCCAAGCAGCCCGAGATATAAAGAAGACGAAGCGATCACCTCGATGCTTTGGATGCGTCAGGTTGTCGAAAACCGTAAAGCTGACAGTAAGCCTTCTCGATTTGCTATCACAGCCACATCCAATGTCACCTATAAGGATGTTGTTATTGCTCGGAATCAGTTCCATGGTTTTGAGAGCTATCCTAGCCTAATTGATTCGATCAAAAACAACCTCCTCACACTGGTCAATACAGCCAACAATTACAATCACCCAGAGCGAGAGAAATACGCCACTTTTGTCAATGCGGCACTTGCTGCTGCAAAATCCAATGCCTTGGACAGCTTTACCGACCCCAGCCAGAAAGGCTTATATGGATGGCGCACTAAAGACTCCAGCGCACCCGGTGGTGATTTTGTTAAGCATGCCGATTTAGCCGGGCAGACATTCTATACCTTGAAATAGCGTGGAAAGGTGAGCAAAAATAGTACAGTGGCTTAGCTACGTTTTGGCGAGTTGCTCTTAAGGACGTACTGATAGACAAGGTATGAAGAAAAAAACGCGGCCTAAATCCTTAAAGGCCGCATAAAATATCATTCTACAGAGGAACAACTATCGTGGAAGGCGCATTATAGGGTTCCATGCGCAAGGATCAAGCGATTTTTGGTCAGAAAACACCCTCCACTTTCTGTATCCTTGATTCACAAGCACTTATTGTTTGGCTATAAACTCAGTCCACCTCATGATGCCGAGCTTAAAAGCGGCCTAGCGCGTCGAAGTCAAGGTAAAGATACCAAGGCAAAAGTGTGAAGGAATACTCTTCCCTTTCAATCACCTTTAACGCAAAACTCAGCGTTAACCGCATCATTAGCACCAACTTCTGACCTCTTCTCTTCCCACCTAAGACACACTTAATGCAACAAGTTGACCTAACGGACTACATCAGAGGCAAAGATTATGCTGTTCTTATAGCAAGATATATGCAATTCACCGCATTTTACAATGTTTGATTCAGCTCACATTCAGTTTCAAAGATAACCCGCAAATTTGATGGAGATCTGGTTTTATAATTTTAAAACACAATTTCTATTTTAATAATTCATCATTCCGATAAGATTAAACTCGTGAATCATCACTGAAGTTTAATAACTGACGGAAATAGTTATGAGTACAACAACTAAAACAGCACTAACCTTGGTAAGCCTATCAGTGGCGGCCGCCCTAGCCTCTACTCAAGTGCAAGCCTCTACGCTTGATCAAAATGACGTCCTTAACCAAAGCGCAGCAGCGGTTGACTTGGCGGATGAAGCGAAACAAGCTTTCTACGAAGAGTCATCTTCGAAAATCCACACTTTCCTTTACATCCGCGATCGTGAAGAGCGTGATCCAACCAGCAATACATACGTTCCAAACATCGAGAATCAAACTTTACAATTAGCTTGGGACTACAAGTCAGGCTACTTCAAAGACACCATTGGTTTAGACCTGTGGGCAAATACCAACCTACAGCTCGGTGACACAACCGGTATGTCGGAAATTCTTTACTTCGACCACAAGTGTAAAGAAGTTGACGGTAAGTATGAAGCCTGTGAAAAATCATACTCCGCACTGACCATTGCTGCCCTGAAAGCAAAATTTGGCACTGATAATGCGGGCCTTGCTGTGCGCGGTGGTTACACGCGTATCAACATTGGTACTATTCGTTCAAGCTGGGGTTTGAACCCACACGCTTACCGCGGCATAGAGCTGAAAGGCCATGTTGGTGATTTCATTCTTGGCTATGCCATTGCTGACCGCTTTAAGAATGATTGGCGTAAAGAGTTCCTGCCGATGACCACCAAGTGGCACCAGAATCAAACAGCTAACTCATCAACCATCAATACTGAAATTGATTACATCCATACACTGGGTGCTATTTACAAGTTTGATGGTGGTCAAATTGATTTAGGTTACGGCGAAGGTAAAGATTACCGCAAAAACTGGCAGGCGCTGGCTAAGTACGGCTTCAATGTTGGTGATGCACGTGTAGACCTCTCAGGTTTTTACCATGGCGGTCGCTCAGAAGAGTCTGAACTTACTGGCCTACAAGATACCAAAAACGAGTACTACTTAGGTCTTGGTGCAAAAATTAAGCACGGTAACTTCACCTGGGTAACGGGTGTCAGCACCACAGATACGCAAGGTCAAGCGAGTGCCTATAACTTCCGACTAACGCCTTGGGCAAACTCTGACAACCGTAACTTCATGCAGACGACATCACAGCTTGAAGATTACAACGTTGATGGTACCCGTGCGTTCAAACTGACCATGAACTACAACTTCGCTGAGTTTGGTCTTCCAGGCCTAAGTGCTGGTATCGGTGGCTCTTACGGTAACAACGTTTTCTCTGGTCGCGATGGTAACGGCGATGCGAAATATGACGGTAAAATGCACTCCTTTGACTGGAACGTGGGTTACAAATTCCAAGAAGGTAGCTTAGAAGGTCTAAACGTACGTGTTCACCGCGGTCAGTTCCGTGGCGACGACATCGTTCATAAGAAAGACCGCAACGACCTGAAAGTTCTGATTTCTTACAGTGTTACGCTGAAATAATCAGTGATTAGGAAGTTCGCTGCTTCCATATGATTCACTCCTGAACGAATCAAAGACCTCTGCATTGCCGCCGCAGAGGTCTTTTCTATTTTTACAAACCCTACTTTGATTTATATGGCAGCCTCCGAAGTCGCCTTTTAATTAAACTTCAAACCTGACTTTCCCAAGTAACGTACACAGATGACATGTTTCATGGCTAATCGAGGCACAATCCTACCGCTCAAACCGCTTTAGATGAGATGAATTATCATTTAATATATTGTTGGCAGGATTAATGTAGGCGAGTAAAGTGCAATGAGTTATTCGATTTTCGAAACAATGACAAAAGCTGAACGCGATCAGTTACTTGCGCAAAGCTGTGACATTGAGTGTCAGGCGGGAGAAACCCTTTTTGAGCAAGGTGACGACGCCACAAATATGTACAAAGTCGTGAAAGGCAAGATCTCATTGTATCGCTTGATGCCGAATGGCGATGAGAAACTGTTTAAAGTGTTTATGGCAGGTGGCATCATCGCTGAAGTTGCGATGTTTATGTCTCCGCGCGCTTACCCTATGAGCGCGAGAATCGATCAAGACTCGCAGCTTATCGCGATTCCCTACTACGCGATTAACGAGTTAGTTTATCATTCCCCGACACTCAGTGAGCGCGCTCTGCAATATATGAGCAATCACATTCTACAACTCATGAACACCCAAAACATTCTCACCCAAGTCAGCGCACATCAACGCTTAGTCATGCGCTTTGCCGAGATCTACCGCCAGCAACATCGACATGAAGATACCATCACGCTCCCCGTCACCAAGAAGCTTCTTGCAACCCAATTGGGAATGACGCCTGAAACGCTGTCTCGAGCCATTACTAAGCTAAAGAAAGCTGCGCTAATTGAAGAGCATGGCGCTCAAATTGTTATCTCTGATATTCCGAAACTGTGTGAGTTTGTGAATCTCACTGACGACATCTTTTTGCCAACGGATTCCTCGCTTAAACTGTAGGTCTGCCTACTCTCGTTTAATGTATATCGCTTAAAAGAAAGGCTTTCCTAATATAGGAAAGCCTTGATTAATTTAGTCGAAAGAAACCGTCACTTGAGCTCACTGCAATAGGTGAGTCTATTGCATTCAGCCAGAGCCCATTGCGCTAGCATGATGGTGGCTCGGCCAAATTAATATTCAAAGTCTAGTGATGCGTAGTAGATACGGCCTTGTTCAACTTGGCCTGTTTCAACGGTTTCACGCTCTAGACGGGTATCACCGATATTCGTTATACCAGCTTTAAACTGAATATTTGGATGAATATATACACTACCGCCAACATCTACTGTTTCATAAGCTGACAGTTCATTTTGCGTATATGTGCCATCTGGCTGCTTTCTAGCCCAGTCTTTCTGCGGTCCAATTATGTTCACGCGAGTATAAAACTGAAGATCTTGGGTCGGATACCAATTAAACGCGAGGTTGCTAATATAACGTGGCGTGTTTTCCAACTCATTTCCTGTTGTCTTATCTTCACTGTCTGTGATCGTCAAGTTTGCAGAGAAAGAGAACACATCAGATGGGTCATAGCGACCATCAATTTCGATACCTTGAGTTCTAACTTCATTCAAGTTGATGTGTTTAATATATGGTAACCCACCTGGTCCGCTACCGTATCGGTTAGCAGTATCTCGATAGATCATGTCCTCAACATCATTTAAGAAGCCGCCAACTTGCAACGACCAGTTATCTTCGGCGTAGTGTGCCGAAAGCTCATAACTGACGGATGTTTCCGGTTTCAAGTCTGGATTACCTACCAACCAACAACGTCCGCCACAACTGATCAACACAAACTGATCAGAAGAACGCCACATTGCAGGCGCCTTGAAGCCAGAACCAACCCCACCTTTAATTGTTAACTTTTCAGATGCATTATAGACACCATAGACACGAGGACTAAAATTGCTCCCAAATTCACTATGGTCAGTATAACGGCCGCTCAGCACTAGCTTAAACGGGTCAGTAATTTGAATCTCATCTTGAATATAAACAGCAACTTGGGAGTTGTCAGCTTTTTCCTTGTAATCCCGATCATGCTTTAATTCTGTCGTACCATAATCCAAGCCCACAGTTAACCAATGATTACTGCCAAAACCAAATACAGCGCGAGCATCAAAATTCTGATTATTTTGCTTACCATTCGCTACGGTTAACGCTGGATGAGAGTTGTCCTCCATAATCTCAGCATCTTCATAATAATAATTTACATAGGTATCACCCCAGCTCCAGACGCGATTGTAAGCTAGGCCAGCACGTAACCTTTTACTCTCGTAGTAACTATGCTCATCAGGATCATTGTTAGACCTTGGAGAAACGCGATCATCTTCCATGTGGGAGAAGTCAACAATGAATGTATCATTGTCAGTCGCTAACCAAGTTAAATCACCCATAAAGCCCAAACGCTCCTGCCCTTCTAAAGTGTTAGAAGAGGTTGGGTCATTTTCAGTGATAGCCCAAATATCGCGATCTGTATAATCAACATTGGCACTGAAAAGGAGTTTATCTTCAATAAGCGCGCCGCCAACGTAGCCACCAACTTGATTCAGATCACCACCTCCAGTCGCAGGGCTGCTAAAACCTACCCGACCAGCAGCGTGAATATCATTGGTTGGTTGTTTAAGGATAATGTTGACCACGCCACCCAAGGCTTCACTGCCATAAAGTGCCGACATTGGGCCACGCACGACTTCAACACGCTCAATGGCACTCATCGGAATGCTCGACATGTCAAACGCGCCGCGGACAATGGCTTCACGGGAGTTTATTCTTCGTCCATTAATCAATAACAATGTAAAATCGCTATCTAAACCGCGAATCTTAATGGATGGTTCATCCCCCCAGGTTTTATCGATCTGAATCCCCGCAACCCCCTTCAGCGCCTCAGTGATATCAGAAGCTGGAACGCGGTTAATCTCAGCACTATCAATCACACTGATCGAAGCGGGTGCTTCGCGTAACGTTTGTTCGTAAGATGTCGCCGTCACTACCACAACTTCATTATCGCCACCGGCTTCACTTGCAAACCCGGTTTGGCTGACTAATGCTGCTGCCACGGCGCAGCTTAACTTGAGCAATTTCATGATATTCCTTTCATTTATTTTTTATTTTCATCGGCTAACAAAGCGATAAGCCCGTCAGCCAGAGTTACCCGCCAACTGAACGCGTCATGTCCAGAAGCAAACTCTCGGTAAGTGACGTCGTAACCTTTCGCAATCAATACATCGCGTAGAGTTCGATTCGTCTCCAAGATATCGGTCGCGCTGCGCCCAGTCTCAAATAGCCCAGCATTCAAATAGATAGTGATTGGTTTGCGAGGTGACGCCGCCATCTCGCGGGTGAGCCATTGCGGCTCTTGATTTGGATGGCTCCACCAAAAGGAACCAGACTGACTCAGCACCTTGCCAAATCGGTTTGGGTACTGGAATGCAATGTACATAGAGCCCAATCCACCGTAGCTCGATCCAGACAGAATCGTGTCTTTTGGTTGCGGGTCAACGCCGTGTCTCGCCTTGAGCCAAGGCATCAGTTCCTCTGCCATAAAGCGCGCATAATCCGGGTTTGGTGGTAACTCAATGCCTCGTAAGTGTTTTTGCGCTGGGTTGACAAAAAGTGCACGAATGGGCGGAATGAGTCCTTGATAAATAAGATTATCGAGAATTGTTGCCGCTGGCCCTCGGCGTAAATACGCCTCACCATCAAAGACAATTAACAGCGGTGCATCTTTGGCTAAGGTCGCTTCGCCATGCGGTGTATACAGTGACACTTTGCGTTCATTACCGAGTATCTTACTTGCAACTTGATAGTGGCTTACTTCGCCACGTGGCGCGCCGAGTGGCTTTGTCCACTCATCGGACGGCGCATCCCCAAAGGTAAACGTTGACTGCACATCGAACTTACTTTCGCCATCGACCATCCAGGGTTGCGTGTTCCATGGATCGCGCTGTGCCGTCGCTAAGATAGCCATGCGCTGTTCTCTTGGATCGGCATCAGTTAACTGTGGGATATTCGGGGCCAGTTGGTAAGACAGGCGAGCGCCATCGGGGATCTGTATGCTGAGATACCAGATATCCGTGTTCCCGATCTGCTCCATTTCACTGTGCCCACCATAGGGCGCGCCAAAGACACGCACACCATACACATCCCCACGCCAAAAGAAGGTCGCGATTGCACTGCCGTCGGCGTTAGGCTCAATCAATGGCGTTCCGCTATCGACGACTTTTTGCCACAAAACGTCGAGCTGTGAATGGCGATTGTCTTGCGCTTCAATCTGAGAGGTTAGATACAACTGTTCAACAAACGGGCTAAGAAAAGCGGGGGGTTGCGCACCTTGAGGATGCGTCCGCGTCTCGATCGGTTTCAACGTCACCTTGACGACAGTATCGTCGTAAACGCCGCCAACGCTAAGTCGATAGTTTTGTGAGGACTCAACAAGCCAAAACACCTCTCCCTCTTGCTCATTTGGTCTAATCCATTCTTGAACAAGCTGTGCATCTTCATCGAAGAGACGTGCATGGGCCACTGGGTGACTACTTTTCAGCGCGCCGCGATAATACATCCCCTTACTTGCTTGCAATACCAGCTCAGCCTTTTCGCCACTATCAAGTGAAATATCGCTATCAACAGAACTTGCAGCAATGGCTGCCTGAGAGGCACAAACACCCAGCGCTAAACCAATCCATTGACTTTTCATCCTAAATACGACCCTAAATGCAAATGAAAATAATTCTCACGCATTATACCTATGCAATCAGCGACGTAAATAGGTTAAATGAGAATTAATTACATTTGTATAATTTGGGCTTAAGGCAAATAACTTAAAAAAAGACCTATAAGTTTCAGGTTATTAGAAGGGGCAATGTATAAAAACACACACAATTGCGGGTAAGTGACAGCTGATTATTTCCAAAGAACGGGCCCGTCACCTTGAGAGGATAAAATGTCATCTGGATTCCGTAAACGACACGATTTCATCGATAAACATCCGCATCCAATGCATTCACCCAATTCGTCACGGAGCTGTTCAAGTCGACGTATCTTTTGGTCTAGATCTGCACGCCACTGTGTTGCCAGTACATCCCATTCATCGGCTGTGGGCGCATGGTCAAGCGGCAGGTCAGCTAGCGCCGACTTGATCTCTTCAAGCGACATACCTAACTGTTGGGCTGTTTTGATAATCGCGATGCGTCTCAAGACGGAGCGCTCATAACGACGCTGATTGCCACTGTTGCGGTGGCTGACTATCAATCCCTTTTGCTCATAAAAATGCAGCGCAGACACAGCAACAGCAGAGCGCTTAGCGACCTGTCCTACTGTCAATTCCATTCACTTCTCCTCGTCATCCCGTTACGATTTCTCTTTAAACTCTACCACTAGTTTACTCACGTTGACGAAATGTAAAATCTCGATCACGATAAACGTGATGTACGAATAAACTCAACGTGCTGAAATAAAAACCGTTAGGAGTCAAGGTATGTGCGGTCGATTAAACATCACGGATGACGGCCTAAGCCGCTTTATTATGGCGCGCCTCGGTATTCCTTTTGTCACACAGACAAACCAAGATCTACGCCCTACGCAGCCTATTCAATGTTTGATCTATCTAAATGGACAATTCAGCCAATGGCAAGGCCAGTGGGGAATCAAGCCTGGATGGTCAAAGTCAATCCTCATCAATGCCAAGTCTGAGACCGTAATGAGCAAGCCCACATTTAGTGACGCGTTTCGATACCGCCGCTGTATTGTCCCCTGCAATGGGTGGTACGAGTGGGTCAAAACAGACGGCACTTCTCAACGCTACCTTTTTACTGCCTCTGAACCACTTTATATGGCGGCCATCGGCTATGTCGCACCCACCCCATCACTGGTCACACTAACACAAGCCCCCAATACCTTTTATCGTGCGTATCATCATCGAATGCCCACCTTAATTAAGGAAAGCAACCTTGAGGTCTATTTAAACCACTCACCTACTCAAGCACTTAAATTATTACACACGCAACCCATGCCAGAGATTGAGGTTGTTCCTTATGCTAGCGGAGCAAATGGCTAAATTGCTGCCGATACGCTCGCGGCGTACATTGCTTGTACTCTTTGAACTGCCGATTAAAATTGGCTTGATTTCGATACCCGACCCGCTCACTAACCTGCTGAATCGAAAGCTTGGTATCCGCCAACAGTTCTGCAGCTTGATTCAAGCGGTACTTTTTTAAATGTTGACCGAAGCTTTCAGAAAAATGCGTAGCGAAAAATCGATTCACACTGCTGGTGCTCAGGTGCAGCAAAGCTTCTATGTCTTCTAAACTGATAGGATCCATGTAACGCTGTGCGATAAACTGACTCACCTTCTGCACTTTCACCAATGCCTCTTTTTCATCGCTCTCAATGCGCGGGGGCCCAAACGACAATAGAGTCTCGACTTTGCTGTCTTCACAGAGCACTGAAAAAATGTGAATCAGGCAAGACAGCTGCGCGATTGCACTCCGAGAAGCCAATCCGTCTGTGAGTTGCGCAATTTTCTCCCCCGTTTCAGGACTAAACTTCAAGGCTCTATTAGCTTTAACAAGAAGGTCATGAAACTTCCGTAGCTCCGGACAACTGTGAATCAAATCCGCTATCCATGCCTTTTGAAACCAGATAACAATGGTTTCACACACATCACTGTCGACCCGTTGATGAGACCGAAAAGCATGTGGAACGTTAGGGCCTATCAAGATAGTACTATTATGATCAAGTTGACCTTGATAGTGGCCCACGCACGCTTCTCCTCGAAAGAAGCGATGAATGACCAATTCGTACTCTTGGCTATGATAATGCCAATCGTAGTTCTTCACTGTTTCTCGAATGCGGCGACAACGCCATGACATCCCCTGCCGCTGGGGCACTTTTTCAACATGACCGATTTGCATCTTCACTTCACCGCACAAATAGTATTTATTAATGACCAATTTACACCAAAAAATTGCCCTCTGAGAGTGGAATGAGCGAAAAGTACTACTATTCAACTGAATATTATAAAGCTGCACCACTATCACCAATTACAGTGAATGCGTTGTCCAGAGGAGGTGCAAAATGTTTGAGAAGAAATTGAAAAAGATGCTTCAAAGCACTCGAAGTCATTGGGTGAACACGCTTGTGACTAACTATGGTTTTGATACCGCGCATGACTGGCAGTCACTCGGATATGAGAGTCGGCAAGAAATGCTATGTGATGTTTATGCGCAGAGGTTGGTCGCCAAATAGTCGATACTGTACTGCTTTGTCCTGAACTGACTCGCAGTGGTCGCAGGCAGCTCTAATCCCCCCAGAGCTGCCTTTTTATTATTGCCTGACACCCACGTTAAATACCCCTTTGGCATTTCAACATGCCTTAACATCAAAGGGAAATAATAACTATCCGCAAAACCCCGAATAGAGGTATAACTATACAGACATGTTTACCTTGAGTACGATTCACTACACACCCGTCAATCGATCAATCATCGACTTGATGGCTTTCATCTGTACCGCATTTTTCGTGTAGTACGTATAAGGTGGTTTACCGTGGTCGGTGTAACCCCAAAAGTCCCAACATCCTTTTGGATTAAATGGTGTCATCGCTGACGATTTCACTTGCGGGAAAACAACAATCAAATTGTTGGCTTCAGCTAGACCGAGATAGCCCGTCCCTTCCACATACTTCATGCCTATTTTGCTCACCCCTTGCTCACACCCGTGGATCGCGACATGGACTCGACATTGGGACGCATCGCCTTGGCAATCTGAAGGGATGTACGCAAACGCTTCATGATTCATGCTGGAGATTTTTAGCTTACCCGGCTCAACAAACTCAGTTTGGTCGAAGGTAATTAGGTTCTCCTCAATGTAATCTTGGCGGGGTTTTAAATCAGGATAAATGAACTTGAGTATCTCTTTTGCCTGCTCACGCTCGCAGTCATTGATATAAGGCGACTTACTCTTAGGGCATGCCACATCACCCTCGACATTGGTGAGAAAACCGTGTCCAGCATTGATATAGTGGTCATAGTTGATCTGCGCTTCGGCCACCCCCATTTGCTGATAGAAATCTTTTGCCGCAGAAACAACACCGGTTGGTACGGTTCGATCATTCTCTCCTGAGAATAGATACACGCGATCGTCGACCAAGTTTTCCAATGCGTCTATCTCTTGATTTGCCTCTGCTTTTTTCGCTAGCTGAGTGATCAAGTCAACATCAGGCGGTGTACAGTTAAACAATTTGTCATCGCATACGCATAACGACGTCGCAGTCATCAAAGGTTGTGACAGATCAGGGTCACTCGCCGCACACTGCCAAGGGCCACCAGCGACCACGCCGACACCCACGAGATCTTTCGAATACGCAACGTGAAATTGACTGGTCATAAAGCCGCCAGATGACAAACCTGAAACGGACGTTTGATCACGTTGTGCGTCTAGTTTCGGTAACTTTGACGACTCAGCATAAACAAACGATGATAATGCAAAAAATGTCAGAATTAACCCATTTATAATCCATCCAAATACAGGACGCAGAACATTTCTCGGTAATCTCGTTCCACGAAAAAACGCTTTATCTTTCATAACTTAACTCTCCTTGATTTACGATAAGAAATTAATTGCATAAAATATCATACTGCAAAGCATAGGAAAAACATCGTTAATGCCTAGTGAGAATTTATGAAGATTTTGTTTAAAATAATTTGAAGCGCATATAACAATGAAATGCCAATGTATGTTTCAATACATATCGTTCACGCGATCAATAAACGAACGGATAATTATTCAGTTCGGATATCGTTAAAACGGACTGGCGCTCCGCAATCTTGAAGTGCAAAGATTTTAAGACACGATGCATTCCGTGAGTTACGGATTAATATGTGCTTACATGCACCTATTCGTGCAATTTTCTTCTTCTTTAAGGTGAGAATCCGCACTTTTTTCTGCAGCGAATTAGTTAGCTCTTTGCTAGCTCTCGGGACAGATAAGTAGAAAAAGAGCTTGGTTCAAAACTTGGACGCTTTTGACACGTTGCACAACATTAAGGTGTGACGTGGATCCTGTATTTCATTGCAGAACGAAAAAGAGGAGGATTTCGCTAGAAACTGACTTAACTTTTGTCAATAATGCCTTGGCACAAAACCATATAAAGAACGCATAACCTGTTATTATTTTAATGACCCATCTATACTTAGTAATAGTGTTAGCGAATATTAAAATTAAATATATAGTACTTAAAATCAAGGAAACGACTGACCATGGCCCGAATTACTGCCGCAGAAAAAGAAGCGAACAAACTTCGGCTAGATAAATTAATCACCAACGTCTTTCTGGAAGATGGTTGGGATGCAGTAACCTATGATCGTATCGCTAAAGAAGCCGATATCCGCAAAAGTACGTTACAGGGTTACTACCCTTCTCGTGCAGACTTTGGCGAGGCACTACGCGGTAAAGTTCTACCTGTCTTTTTAGATTATCTTAACTTTGCCTCGCGTGAAACGCTCATAGAGTCTTGGACTGACGCACTGAAGTTCAAGAAGTTTCGTCTCATTCTAAACATGATGATCATTACTGCAACTCAAGGTCAAACCAACGAAATGGCAGTAAAAGGTCTGGCTAACTTCATCCAGCATGTAACAAAACAGCTCGGTGAAACCGCCTACGAAGACGTAGAACTTCTTCTTGGCCGCACTATCATTCGCTTGATGGAAGATTAACACTCAGCGAAACTGCATTTGGCGAGCCGAACACCACAAACGCTCGCCAACCTCTCTCCCAGCTAGCACCATCCCAAACACCTGCTATTGTTAAATCAGTATTTACGTATTATGAATTGGGATGATTACTTCTATGCTCAAGTGGCTTACTCTGCTTCTCTGTTTCGTCGCACATTCGGCTTTCAGCGCCAAGGTAGTCTTCATCCACAGTTACCATGCGGATTATCGCTGGGTAAAACAGTACCGTGGGGCGTTTTTTGATGTCTTGACTGAACACGAGGTCATCGAATTCGAAATGGACACAAAACGCTTACCAGAAAAGATGTTCAAGCAGAAAGCCCGAGAAGCCTTATCGGTTATTGAAGAAAACAATCCTGACGTCGTTGTACTGGCCGATGACAATGCGTTGAGGTTGCTCGGACCGACGCTCATCGAAAAGAAGATCTATGCCGTTTTTCTCGGTATTAACGGCAATCCTCGCCACTATTTCGAGCGCAGTGAGTTTATCGGAGGCGTCTTAGAGCGACCGTTACTTAAACGCTCCATTTCCATGCTGGTCGACATCGTCCCAGATGTTAAGAAGGTCCGCATCATGATGGATAACAACGTGACTTCTCACGCCATTCTGGATACGGCATTTGATCAGCGAAGACACCTAAACGTCTCCGGTATTGAAGTGACCAACCACCTTACCTCCAATTTTGAAGAGTGGAAACAGAGTGTGTTGGCTTTAGAAAATGAGAATGTTGATGCCCTCATTATCGCGAACTATGCCGCCGTGCACGATGACCAAGATAATCACGTCGCGCTTGATACGATCAGTCGCTGGACGAGTGAGCACTCCAGCGTACCTGTCTTCGCTTTTTGGGAGTATTCCATCAAAAAGGATATGGCGATTGGTGGCTTAACGCTGAATGGTACCCATCAGGGTAAAGAAGCGGCTATCGCTGTCGAGTACTTTCTAACGCATGGAAAAATGCCTCCCATCGCAACGCCAAGCCAAGGTGAAATGGTGTTTAGCAAAACCCAACTATCGCGATGGGGGTTATCATTGGATGATCGCTACATTAAACGTAGCCGCTTTGTCGACTAACGGTTTACACCGCTTCTAGTTGCAGCGAAGGTGCCACGCTAATACGATTTCTTCCCGCCGCTTTCGCCGCATAAAGCGCCTCATCCGCCGCGTTAAGGACGTCTGAAACGGACTGTTGGCCATCTCTCCCCGCGACACCAAAACTCATTGTCAGCGCGTCGTTGGCGATTTCAACCTGACTAATCAGCACTCGCAACTCTTCAGCGAGCGCCGCCGCTAACTGTGTTGAGCCGCGGCAAACAATCAAAAATTCTTCGCCACCATATCGCCCCACAGGGTATGCATAGCTAACACAATGTGATTCCAATACAGATGCCACTTGCATTAACGCTTTATCTCCCACGAGATGCCCTTCTCTATCATTCAGTCGTTTAAAATGATCGACGTCAGCAAGAATGAGTGAAAATGCGGCATTATCTTCAGCGTAAAGGTGCGCCAGCTCCATGATTTTTCTATGATTCGCGATGCCAGTTAAACCATCAATTTCCGCTAGGCGTTTTAGATGGCCGGCTTGATTGCGCGCCAACATGGTTTCTTCTCTAAAACGATGAATATGACCTTTCACCATCATCAGTAGCAACACAACCGCAGCCACATACGAGAACTGTAGATCCCAAAAGCGCACACTATTATCCGTATAGGGCACAACGAGTTGAGGAAAAGTGTGCTCAATCGCGAGCATGATAGAAGGGACAAACAACGCCACTAATGTAAATGACCAACGTAGAACACCTAAGTCCCGTAGTACACTCAAGGTATACACTGCGGTTGTTAAACAGTACAAACCGGTCGGTCCATATGATCCTGCATTCATTATCCAAGAGAGAGGAATAGCGAATCCAAGTAAAAAAATGGCAAAGGCCACCGTCATCGACCGAAAATACCCTTTAAAGCGAGACAAATACCACATGGTAACAACACCACTCGCCGCAACGACGAGAACGAAGTTATAAATGGTCGGTGTCACGCTTAGCACTTGGTTGAATACCGCAGCCACGAGCAAGAAGAGGACAACTATTGCCATAAAGGCGTGATGGATACGAACCAATACATCGTTTTCTGAACCCGTAATAAATCCAGCGACGTTATGATAAGCCGTGACCAAAGATCTCACTAAATTGCCTCATCCTTAAGAAATCAATCTCATCAATTATTCAGCACTGCAACCATTGATGCAAGCATGCAATAGCGCGCGCCAAATTTATGTTCATCACGGTCAGGCACGAGAGACTAATACTGCTCAATATCGCATTGTGCATAAAAAACAACCAAACAAGCAATTAACATATTAACCCAAATAAACAGATAAACTCAAAACAAAAACTGCAAATGAATCAACAAACCAAACTAAAATCCATACTTTTCCACATAGATTCAAAATTAACCACTACAAAACACAGATAGAACAACAACACAACCCTCTTAACAAACCAGCAACATATGAATTATCATACTGTTGAAATATGCAAGTACAGCGAAGCCTTCTTTCAATTGAGTCAGATTTTAGTACTGGCGGCATCAAAATCTGCATACTGAAATACATGACATTGCGTCGTATTTCTATGCCGAAACGACAGTACTCAGACACTTGCTCAGATGATAAGTCGGTCTCGCACAACAACAACGAAAAGGACATTTCATGCAAGCAATTGTAGATTTTCTAAATGGTATTATCTGGAGTCCCGCTCTGATATACCTCTGTCTGGGCGCAGGCCTGTTTTACTCTATTCTCACTCGTTTCGTTCAAATCCGTCATTTCCGTGAAATGTGGCGCCTACTTTTGTCAGGTAAAAGCTCAGAGAAAGGAATTTCTTCTTTCCAAGCACTTGCCGTCTCTCTTTCAGGCCGCGTTGGTACGGGTAATATTGCCGGTGTTGCCGCCGCAATTGGCTTTGGTGGCCCAGGTGCGGTGTTTTGGATGTGGGTGGTCGCCTTCTTTGGTGCGGCAACCGCCTACGCAGAGTCCACACTTGCACAAATTTATAAAGAAGACACCGATGGGCAGTTCCGTGGTGGCCCTGCTTACTACATTGAAAAAGCGATGGGTCAAAAGTGGTATGCATGGGTTTTCGCTATCGCGACTATCTTTGCCTGCGGTGTCCTTCTACCGGGCGTGCAATCCAACAGCATAGGTAATGCCGTAGAAGCTGCATTCGGCCCCGGCGATATGATTGAAACAGCCATAGGCACTATCAGTTTTGCAAAAATTGCAACCGGAACCTTTATCGCTATTGTTCTCGGTTTCATCATTTTCGGTGGTGTAAAACGTATTGCGAGCTTCACACAGATTGTTGTGCCTTTCATGGCCTTAGCCTACATTATCATCGCGTGTGTGATCATATTACTCAATATCAACCAAGTCCCTACCGTGTTCGGCATGATCATTGGCGATGCCTTTACACCAATGGCGGGTATTGGTGCCGCAATTGGCTGGGGAGTTAAACGCGGGGTTTACTCCAACGAAGCAGGCCAAGGCACCGGACCTCATGCAGCGGCAGCGGCAAACGTTCAGCACCCAGCGCAACAAGGGCTAGTACAGTCTTTCTCAATCTACATTGATACCTTGCTGGTTTGTTCTGCAACCGCCTTTATGATCATTATCACAGGCGCTTACAACGTGCATGGTCCAGAAGGCCAATTCTTAATTCAGAACTTACCTGCTGATATCGGCGCTAACGGGCCAGTATTTACCCAGATGGCGATTGAGACAGCGCTGCCCGGTCTCGGTAAACCTTTCATTGCTTTCGCACTGTTCTTCTTCGCCTTTACCACCATTCTCGCGTACTACTACATTGCTGAAACCAATGTGGCTTATCTGCGTCGTACCCTTGATATACCAGGTATGATGTTTGTGCTTAAAGGCGTTATCGTTGCGACAGTGTTCTACGGTACGGTGAAAACCGCAAACTTAGCGTGGGCAATGGGTGACGTAGGTGTTGGCCTAATGGCGTGGTTGAACATTATTGGCATATTGATCATTTTCTTCCTTGCCAAACCCGCAATGAAAGCACTGCGCGATTATGAAGAACAACAGAAAGCCGGTGTCACCGATTTCACCTTTGATCCCGTCAAATTAGGTATCAAGAATGCAGATTACTGGGAAGAACGTCTTAAAAAGCAAACGGCGTCTTCTCAGGCAGAAAGTGACACAAAGGGTGAGACAAATGTAGCAAACCCTTCACAACCCTGACTAAAAAGCTGCTAATCTCCGCTAAGGCCGCGAATTCGCGGCCTTTTTCTATTTCTGCATCATCCCCACAATCCTCCCATCAACGCTATAGTTAAGTAAGGTCTAATTCGCCTAGCCTATCGAGCGAATACCATATGCTCACTGGGATGATAGCGCGATCGCCTCTGGTATGAGGCACATCAATAATAGGAGTGACTGCGACTTTATGCGTTGGTTTAACCGACTTTCTATACGGGACAAGGTCGTCGTTTTGATTGCATCAGGCATGATGTTTATCTCTACACTGCTTATTGTTGTCTTTTACGTTTCTGCTGCCATCGAAATGAAGAACAACGAAAAAAGCAACATTCACAGCATTGTCGGTATAATTTCACCCACGCTCACCGCCACCGTGCTGTTTGATGACCACGAGGGCATGCAAGAAATCTTATCAACGGTTGAAAACAACCCGTCAATCGAGCGTATCTATCTCCATATCGATCCTCAAAACAACGCGACGAGCACGACCCTCCCTAGCGACAGTAGCGCCCTCCTTCACCCCTTAGTCTCCGATGGAAAAACCATCGCCGTATTGGAAGTGATTCCGAATAACTTTGTGACCAACCAAAAGTTACTGTATTTCTTTCTCATAACCATCGGCGTTTTGGCCATCGCTATCTTTATTTCTCTCACTTTCGCCCGATTACTTCACAGTGCCATCAGCGGCCCGATTTTGCATTTAAGTGATGTGATTCGCTCTGTCTCGCGTTCAGGGGACTATTCGATGCGTGCCCATGTCTATTATCAAGACGAAGTGGGTTATCTTGCCGAATACTTCAATCGAATGATGAATGAAGTAAACCATAAGGAGCAGTTTCTCGAGGAGCAAGTGAGAACACGAACAAAAGATATCGATGAGAAAAACCGCCAGCTATCCCTGATCGCTTATCAAGATGGCTTAACGGGACTCAACAATCGCGCCCGCTTCCTTGATAAGATTGAAGAGCTCGTGGAGGAACACCGTCCTTTTTCTTTACTGTTCTTAGATTTAGACAAGTTCAAAGATGTTAACGATAGCCTCGGGCACGATGCGGGAGACGAGCTGCTTAAAGCCGTCGCATTGCGCATTGCCGCGGCCGTCACACCCAATGATACCGTCTGTCGATTAGGTGGCGATGAGTTCACAGTGATTTGCTGTGATCGGGATGCGAAGCAGAGCTATGCTGTCGCCGAGGCCATCCGTAAGTCGATTCTCAATCCGTTTGAAATCCGCCTAACCAAAGTTTACGTCTCCGTCAGTATTGGCTTTACCCACTACCCAGAACATGCGGGATGCGGTAAGGAGTTACTACGCAAAGCCGACATGGCGATGTACTACTCGAAAAATCAAGGTCGAAACAACATCTCGGTTTATGACGAATCGATGGAAGTCGAGATTAAACAACGCTTAGAGATCAGTAATGATTTTCGTGAGGCACTGATTGGTGACCAATTTATGGTCCATTTCCAACCCATTGTCGATTTGCAAACTGGTGCATGGACGAAATTTGAAAGCCTCATCCGCTGGGAACACCCATCGAAAGGAATTATCTATCCTTCGGACTTCATACCGCATGCGGAAAGCAACGGCTTTATCTCGGATCTGGGTTACTGGGTTTTCTTTCAAGCCGTGCGTTTTGCCCATCGCGTTTTTGAAGTTACCGGATTTTGGATGCCCGTTACGGTGAATTTCTCTGCCGACCAATTTAACTCACCGCAGTTTGACCTTGATAAGCTACTAAGAGAATTCTCACTCTATGATATCCCGGAAGGCACGATCATCATTGAGATCACCGAAAACATGTTGATGGACGTCAATCCGGCGGTATTAGAAAAGATTCAAGCCATTAAGGCCGTGGGCATACGGCTCGCACTGGATGATTTTGGCACCGAGTATTCTTCGCTGTCTTACCTGCAAAAACTCGATATCGACATATTGAAAATTGACAAATCCTTCGTATCCAAAATGGCCTCAGATAAAGACAGTTTTACGCTTTGCGAAGCCATTGTCAGCATGTCTCACAAGCTTGACCTTGAAGTTGTCGCAGAAGGCATAGAAAACACCACTCAAGAAGCAATGCTCAAGGAAATGGGTTGTAATTACGGCCAAGGTTATTACTATTCTAAACCTTGTTCCACAGACTATGCGCTGGCGATACTGAAGCAAATGCAGATTTCTCGCCAAGTACAAGTACCTGAATAGAGAGTTGTAATCCGAGTGACACAAGCCAATAACCCGTTACATGGTATTACGTTAGCCATGATGGTGACCGATCTTGAAGCCTATTATGGTTGGGAAGAGTTAGGTAAACGTATCAACATTCGTTGTTTTCAACACGAGCCAAGTGTTAAATCCAGTCTGAAATTTCTGCGTAAAACCCCTTGGGCAAGAGAAAAAGTCGAGCAGCTCTACGTCGATTCCTTCTGTTAAACCAGCGGATCGACTCAAATTACCTCAAGAGGTTTGTTCAGCAAACACTTCTGAAGCCTGCCTCTTGAAGTCGCTTGCGTAAACAGTTCAATTACAGTACTTCGACAATCGTTTTGCCGTTTTCGAGCATTTCTTCGCAATAGGCGCCATTGAGTTGTTCCCCCAGAGGAGAATGAGGTGTCACAACGGTAATCTTCCCCATGGTGCTCGCATCCACCTTTAAACCGCCTGCAATCGGCAGCAACCAGTACCAAGCTCCCGAGCTCAATTTCACCAAACTGCCAATGTCAACATCGCCCTCATCTTCTACATCTTGCCACTGTAGCGTCTTCAGTTGCAATATCGCCAGCTCGCACTCATGGACACGCTGAGATTGACCATGCGCCAGATACGCTGCCTCTAAACCGATGGTGTCATACTGTGTTTCGGCAACACTTTGCTCGTGGGTCGCATCATGGTGCGCACTATCTGCCGCAGACAATGCCGTTTGGCGTTGCTCTTCAAGTTGAGCGATCAGAGAGAGACGTAGTGTATCTTTAAGTTGTGCAGCGTCGTTCATGAGTATTGCGGTATTATCAAATGAATTAATGGGCGAACAGTATATACTCAGGCGCGTGTTAGTGCCTCTGGTTTAAAGTCACAATATAGCGACGTAGGCCCGCACTTAACGAGAAACTTGCATAAAGTAGGATGGATACAGAAAACGAGAAGCAGGATGCTTCCCGTTAGGCGCACTTTCACAGCGCGCCACGATATGGCAAAGCGATTGCCCCAAGTTGTCTATTAGATATTGCCCTATTAAACCAATGGTCTACCGAGGCAATAGTCTATTGAGGCAATGCCGCTTGATGCGCAGACATGAGGGCCATCATTTTAGCTTTGGCCGCTTTTTCCGCCGTAAAGTAATCCTCGTCTTCAGCCATCTCAGTGACCACTTCGTAGTAACACTTGATTTTTGGCTCTGTTCCCGAAGGACGTACAATCACCCGAGACTGATCGTCCAGTTGGAAAATCAACACATCACTGCTCGGCAAGGTCAGTGCGGTTTCCGTACCAGACGCATCAACAGCCATACCGCGTTGATAATCTTCGGTAAGCACAATCGTTTGACCCGCAATCTGCGTGGGTGGTGTCTCTCGTAATGCTTGACCTATATTTGGCGTATCAGGCCGTAGCGCGATACTTTTTTGTGCATTGAAATAGAAACCGTGTTGACGATAGATTGCCGTTAAGCGATCCCAAACCGATTGCCCCTTTTCCTTCAACTCTGCCGCTAATTGCGCAAAAGCCACTAACGCAGAAAGCCCATCTTTGTCCCATACCGCCGTGCCCAAGGTGTAACCGAGCGCCTCTTCATACGCAAACAAGAACGGTGTATTGATTGTCTGCTTCTCCATCGCTACGTTTGTTAACCATTTAAATCCAGTGAGCGTTTTATAATAATCGCCACCCGCTGCATTGGCGATTTTCGCTAGCAACGAAGAAGAGACAATGGTGTTCCCAACAAGAGACTTAGGCTGTTGCGCGAGTAGATAATGCCCCAACAAGGTACCGACTTGGTCCCCTGTCAACATTTGAAACTCTCCATCTGGTCGGCGCGCCGCGACCGCCAAACGGTCTGCATCAGGATCGTTTGCAAAGGCGATATCAGCCCCTTGTTGATTCGCCTCAGCGATCACTAAATCCATCGCTCCCGGCTCTTCTGGGTTTGGGAAATTCACGGTTGGAAAAGTCCCATCGGGTTCGCGTTGCGATGCCACACTATAAACATGAGCAAACCCCTTCGAGGCCAACAGCGCCTCTGCCATATTCGCGCCTACACCGTGCATGGCCGTATACGCGAGTTTAAGCGCTTCAGGCTGGTGATGATTTGTGAGCAGCTCACTGTCTTCCTGCATGTGCTGATAAGCGGCGTAATAAGCTTCATCTAACCACGTTAAATACCCTTTCGACTCCCCTTCTTCCAACGACATCAGTTGCAATGGAACGGTCGCCGCGTGGTCAATTTCTATGGCAATGCCTGCGTCATGTGGCGGGATGATTTGCGCGCCATTCTCCCAATACACCTTAAAACCATTGTACTCTGGCGGATTATGACTGGCGGTAACCACAACAGCCGCTGCCGCGTTAAGGTGCTTCACGCCAAAGGCAGCAATTGGGGTAGCCGCAACATCATGGGTAAGGTAGACATGAATGCCTTTCGCCATTAGCGCTTGCGCTGTATCTTCAGCAAATTGACGAGAATCCGGTCGACCATCATAGCCTACAACGACACCGCGCACCTGAGCTTCTGGTACCGTATTGAGAAGGTACTGACCTAGCCCTGCAGCGATTTCTTGAATCACTAATCTGTTCATCCGCGCAGGCCCAGCACCCACTACGCCGCGTAAACCTGCGGTTCCAAAAGCGAGACGACCACTAAAGCGATCCTCAAGAACATCCCAAGACTCACTGTCGATTAACTGAGTTAACTCCTGCTGTGTGTTAGGCTCGGGATCTCTGGCAATCCACTCCATCACGTGAGCACGAAGTTGTTGAATGTGTGCGGTCATAAATACGCCTTATGCTTTTATCAATTTGTTCACAACATACGTTAAATGATAATAATTATCATGGAATTTGCAGACAAATGTGCTTCAGATCAACACCAAACGATTGCGTACCCAGCGTCATTTCATCCTCTACGCCGCGTCTCCTATCGAAATACCGATCCTCCTAAACTGGCAAAACGCAACGATAACGACAGATAAAACCACCCCATTAGGCATATCCACAAACTTCATCAAGTCGCTTGGGTATATATTTCCGTTATGTCTATGCTTACATTAGCTTAGATAATGATTTCATCGACACCAACATGCGAGTTAACCCCGCGCCTTATGAGGGATCTCTATGCATACCTTCTTCAGCTTACGCAACCCAGTCTTGCTTCTGCTCATTTGTTACAGCTCTGGTTTTGCGTTAGCTGATACTCAGAGAACCTACAGAATTGGCCTTGCGGTATGGTCTGGCTATCATGCTAGCGTGCAGGGGTTTAAAGATGGTTTAGCCTCCAAAGGCTTGGTCGAAGGCGAAAATGTCATGTTCTTAGTGGGTGAGACGGCAGCGAGCAAATCCGTTCAGCAGAACGTTGCGCACCGTTTTAACGATGCTGGCGTTGATCTGGTCTACTCGTTAACCACGCCGGGCACCTCGGTGATGAAGGAGATCATTGAACCCGATACCCCTATCGTGTTTTCAATCGTGACCTATCCTGCCGATTCTGGATTAATTGAGTCGTTCGAATACTCAGGTAATAACCTTGTTGGCACGAGTAACTATGTGCCAACAGAGCACTTTCTCACCTTAATGCGGCTTATTGTCCCAAACGTCCAAACCGTCGCTATTTTCCACCGCAAAGGTGAGCCCAACTCACGTATACAAGCCTCAAATCTTATACGAATGTTAAAGCAGCACGATATACGCAGCCTCAACTATGAACCCGCCTCGATTGGTCAGGTCATTCACATGGCCAACGAAGCGGCGAGTAAAGTCGATATGTTTATCACAACAACGGATACCTTGATGCAATCAGGCGGGGAAGACGCGCTCATCACGATTTCACTGGCGAAGAAAATTCCCATCCTGAGCTCAAATAAACAAGGCATCGTTAACGGTGCAACCTTTGGTCCCGTCGCCGATTTTTACACACTCGGTAAAATGGCGGGCGTGAAAGCGGCGAGAATTCTCTTAGAAAACACTCTCCCCACAGACCTCGAGTCAGAAGTACAGTCTCCCCCTCACTTTCTGATTAACCTCACCAGCATTAAACAGTTAGCGCTTCCCGTGCCTAGCCATAAGCAAGTTACCTTTACCTACACCGAAGAGCGCGTGACCTCCTCTGACGCTAGTGAGACTCCACCGCAATGAAGTTGCTGACTAAGTTTGTTCTCTCGTCAGTCGGTGCCGTCTTTCTTGTTGTGGGCGGCTTGGGCTACACATTGCAAAAAATGGTCACCGACACCATGATGACCACGCAGCTCAAGCAGCTCAATGGCAACGCGGCAATCGCCTTAGTGAAAATATTAGATCGGCAAGAGCAAACGTTAGATATTTTACGTATCAGCGCACGAAATCGAGAGATTCAAAAAGCATTACAACGTTTTGACAATCGAGGCGTCAGTCAAATTCTCAACGACTTACCTAACACCTACGGGTTTGTTAACTACGCCATTGTCGCCGAGCCCGACGGCACCATATTTTCCGTCAGTACGCAAGACCATTACAATCGCCGGGTTGACGGAGAACAGTTACTGCTCCACTCCATTTTTGAGCACCCTGCCTTCGCTCGACCCACGTCACCCATTAAGCCCCACGCCAGTGCGCCGCTCGTTGACCCCTACTTTCGTGAAATAGGCATTCCTGAACACACTGGGCAATGGCTTGTTACAGAGATCACAAAACGCGGCGAACATATCGGCTGGTTCGTCATCTCTATCAACTGGGAGTCCCTGAATCATGACGTTATCGAAAGCGTCTCCAAAGAACTGATAACGTCAGGCCACCCCGTGCTCGCCGCGGGCATTTTTGACGAAGGGAATGTACTTCTGACCGGATTTCCCAAAAATGCGCAACTGGTTGAGTCGATCAAACCCGAAGGCCTGATCATCCCTGACTTCGAATACAAACAGTTCGCCCTAGCTGGCAAAAAGTACCATATCGAAATTGAGTACGACTACGAGCAAGTTTTTTCTTCACTGCAACAGATGAAGTTACTGATCTTCGTTTCAATTTGTGCCGCCGCGATCTTTCTTGCCATCGTGCTTTACATGCTCATGAAACAGAGCTTACTGAGACGATTGGCCGCCCTTGAGTTGGGGTTTATCACCATAGGCAAAGGGGATCTCGATTATCGCATCCCGCCATTGGGTGACGATGAGATATCACAGTTGGGTGAAACCATGAATGTGATGGTCGCGAACTTACAAGCCACCACCACCGACAAAGAAAAACTCGATGCGGAAATCTTTGAACGTAAGCGGGCAGAGTCTGAGATGCGCCAAGCATTACAAATGTCAGAAGCCACATTGAATGCAACCGATCACGGCATCTTAGTGACCGATGGTGCGGGCACGCCTATACGCCTGAATCAACAGCTGGCCCGATTACTGAAATTCTCCATTGACTATGACCTACCCGGCCAAAGTGGCCAACTCGTTCACGATTTATACTCTCGAGTGGATATGGATAAACGGACCATTCCTGCCAACTTTCTCACCCATAAAAACATCACCAATCAGAAACTCATTTTAAAAAATGGACGTCATCTTGACGTTAACAGTCAGCCTATGTGGCACGATGATGAACTACTTGGCCATGTCTGGAGTTTCCGTGACATCACAACCGCGCTTCAATCTGAGCAAGCACTGATACAGGCAAAAGAGAGTGCCGAGCAAGCCGCTAAGCTTAAAAGTGAGTTTTTAGCCAGTATGAGCCATGAGATACGCACCCCGATGAATGGTGTACTCGGTATGCTGGGCTTACTCATCAAATCGCCACTTTCTGAAGATCAACTCAAACGTGCGAAACTCGCTGAATCTAGTGCTAACTCTCTGCTTACCATCATCAATGACATTCTCGACTTTTCAAAAGTTGAGGCGGGAAAACTCGACTTAGAATCGCTTGATTTCGATTTACGACAGTTTATGGGGGACTTTGCGGAAGCTAACGCACTTGCTGTTCAAAACAAAGGGCTAGAGCTGGTACTCGACATGACTGGCATTGAACAGTCAATGGTAAAAGGTGATGCAAATCGCCTTAGACAAATTTTCTCTAACCTTGTCGGCAACGCCATTAAGTTCACTGAGCGTGGGGAGATCATCATCAAAGCGGAACTCATCCCACTTAACGATGAGTGGCGCTTTGATTGCAGCGTCAAAGACACGGGAATAGGCATCGCACAAGATAAAGCCAACAAGCTTTTCAAAGCTTTCAGTCAAGTCGATGCCTCTACCACCCGAAAATATGGTGGTACCGGATTAGGCTTAGCGATCGTTAAGCGGCTTTGCCAACTTATGGGAGGTACTATCTCTGTTTCTAGCTTCCCCGAAAAAGGCAGTGAATTCACTTTCAGTGTCTGCTTGGGAAAAAGTGCGCAATCAAGACCCGTATTGCCAGTCGACGATATATCAAGCCTAATGATACTGATCGTTGATGATAACAGGTCCAACCGCCAAGTATTAGGCAATCAGCTTAGAAAATGGGGCGCAAAGGTTACTGAAACCAGCAGTGCATCCGAAGCGCTCCGGGCTTGTCGTCAACGGTCAGAATCATCGGGGGAACGGCAATTCGATATCGCCTTGATCGACATGAGCATGCCAGAAATGAATGGCGCAGATCTCGGAGCCATCATCAAAAATAGCCCTACATTGCGTCACATCAAATTGGTGATGATGACTGCAATGTCCCAAAATGGTGATGCCAACTACTTTGCCAGACTCGGCTTCGACGCCTATTTCACCAAGCCAACCACAACAGCAGACCTGTTTAAGGCGCTTTCTGTCATCAAGGCTCATGATGGCTATGGTGGGCGCTCCGTATCCAAAACACCCAATCATCTACAAGCTGACCAGGATCAACCCGCCAAGGTTACAAGCCAGGATGGCCAACCACAGCGTATTCTGTTAGTTGAAGATAATAAGATTAACCAACTGGTCACTATCGGTATTCTCGAAGAGCAAGGCTACAACATCGATGTCGCTAACAATGGGAAAGAAGCACTGCAAACTCTGCGCAATGAAACCCATGACGCTAAATACGATGTTATTCTCATGGATTGCCAAATGCCTGAGATGGATGGTTATGCCGCAACCAAGGCCATTCGGATTGGTGATGGTGGTAAAGCCTATCAAGGCATTCGGATCATTGCGATGACAGCGAATGCAATGCAAGGCGATAGAGAGAAATGTTTAGACGCCGGCATGAATGACTACATCGCCAAACCCATTGATGCGAAAGAGTTACTTGGGAAACTCACTGTCGGTGCATCTCGCTGATCACAATCCCATCAAACTGAACTATTTTCGGTCACTTGAACCACAAAACCGTAAAAAGTTTCCCTTTCCTCTTGCAAGCCTCAGCAAGAATCACTAATATCAGCCTCGCTTTCAAGCACAGTGATACGACCGTAGCTCAGTTGGTTAGAGCACCACCTTGACATGGTGGGGGTCGGTGGTTCGAATCCACTCGGTCGTACCAATCTTCTTACCTAACCTAGTAAGAAGAAAGAATTTGGGTCTATAGCTCAGTTGGTTAGAGTACTACCTTGACATGGTAGGGGTCGGCAGTTCGAGTCTGCCTAGACCCACCAAATTCCAATAATCGCACTCTCGTTAGAGAATCCCAACGCGATTATTAGGGCGATTAGCTCAGTTGGGAGAGCACCTCCCTTACAAGGAGGGGGTCACTGGTTCGAGCCCGGTATCGCCCACCACTATCAAAACGCCTGCTCATTGAGCAGGCGTTTTTGTTTTCTCTTCTGCTAAATCTACGCGGATTTCGCTTTCTCTCGACGCATCACGCAACAACAGGTCTCAATGGCTGTTTTTTGTCGTCATCTCTCACCCAGCCATGTTATATCCGCAACCAAAGAGTGACTCGATTCACTCGAAATACAGGATTCAGGCGCAGACTCGCGTCTTCAAGTTGAAGGCAAAGGTGTGAAGGCATGTCTTTCCCCTTTCAGCAAGGTAAGGATAACGATTTTCATGCTAAAACCCCTTTACTGCACCTTTCTCGTGTTCGTTAGCTTTCACAGTTCAAGTGCTGACTACATGAAAAACAACGATGGCTCCCTTCTCATCATCACTGAGTCAGAGCAAATCGAGGTCGCCGATGTCTTCGTCAGTTATCCTTCGAACTACACAGCCTTAGTCAAACTGAATCTTGATCATGCCATTCTCAAATTCGGTCACCGCGATACCGAGTTTCTCTATACTTTCTCAAAGCACAACGCCGCCCAAGTCGATTGCATCTACTACCGAGATAAACTGTCACAAAATGGTATGGGGGTGAGAAAAGCCATTTGTAACCTCAATATCACCCTCAGTGACGCTTTGGAGAATGATTTCGTCTATATCAACCAAGTGCCAACGGCTGAAGACGATTTTATCTTTAACCCGGAGAACTCCTATGAAGACGGCGTTCAGCACCTCGTCTATCAAGATAACAGTGCTGAGATCTATCACAGTTATAAGGACTTAGGAGACTTTTTAAACGGTCAATTTGACCTCTTTCTCGTTGATAGCAAGGGTGTTGAAGTCACCTACCCCGACGCCATACCCGTGTACCAATGCCAGCAACAGGCCTGTGCCGTTGTCAGATTAGACAATCTCACCTACGCCAAACAAGATGAGCGATATATCACAGAAACGCTGCTCCACTTTCAATGACCTGAACATAAAAGATCGCAAGCGCATGGCATGACCGTTCTGTTCACCAGCCCCGACTCACATTGCGTTAAGTAACAGGCGATACTTGTGTTCAAGATCGTTAAGTGCCTCATCGAGGCTTGGGGTATCTTTGCTGAGGTGAAACACTAGCGTCATAAAATACGCATCAATGATTAAAGGGATAATGGGCTGAATCGCGTCGCTTTCATCATAGCGTGCAAACAGCGCTTGGTTGAAGCCTTCGTAATAAGCCATATCCCATATCACTTCTTTCAACAATGCGCGAGATAAATCAAGGTTCTCAAAATAGTATCGGTAATATCTTGTCGCCATCTGCAAACCGAGCGCGAGCAGATCACCTTCCGGTTCCATGGTCACAGCGCTATCTAATGCTGCCAACTTTTCCGTCATTCCCGCACGAAGAATCTCGAGTTTGGTAGGAAAGTGACTAAATACGGTGCCATCGGCCACTTTCGCTTCTTTCGCAATCTGCCTTGTTGTGGTCTTTTCGTAACCTTGCTCTGCAAACAAGTACCAAGCGGACTCGAGGATTTTCTGACGCGTCAGTTGGCGTTTATTCATCATTTAACATTCCTAGCATTTCACCCCTTTCATCATACCGTTAGCGGTTTTCCTGCTCAAGCGTTGACAAAGTGAGCGCGCTCAATTATAAAATGAGCGCGCTCAAAAATAACGGAGAGTCACATGCGTTCAATCATCTTGTCGCTTCAAAAACTGCTGATCTGCCCTATCTTCTTTGTCCTTGCCTTTGTCGTTGGCCCGCTTTTGATGGCGGTGCTATTGCCCGGCGGGTTAATCATGCTTGCGATATTGGGGGGAAAAGAAGTGAGAAAAGAACTTGGCGTCTTGCTAAGGGCATCACTGTTCGATCGCCAAGCCACCTTACGATGAAAGGTTCAGACGCGAGCTGGGGCGCTGAACTCTGTGGCTGACGCAAAGGGTTAACAGTCAATATGTCTATCGTATCCTTAAAGCAAGCTATACTCTTATCAGTAACAAATAGACGTGTACAGGCGATGATCATGTACGGAAACAAACAGCACTGCCATAGTAAGCCGTTGCGAAATAAGCAACGAGGCATCACCGTTGTAGAATATGCGGTTGTCGGCTTAAGCATGGCCGTGATCGTTGCGTTAATGATGTCCAATAACAACCTGCTCGATGCCTTCAATAACGCAATGAATCAGGTCAATGCCTACATTAACGCAGCGAACTAACTCACCTGTTACTCCATTCACCTGTACACGTATAGTATTTTTCTTTTTAAAGTCAACCGCTTCAATACATAGCGTGCGCCTGAAACGATAACGAAGGCGCATAGCCCAATCAGAAATAGCAAAATAAACGTATTGTAAACCGATAGGTTGTCAAAGCCTTGGTCAAGGAAACCAATCACTAATGCGGTAATCATGGCTGCAGTAAGGCCAAAAGAGTACTTAAACCTTAGCCAATGTGTTGATGGATTGTCAGCGAACACTTTGTTTGCATCGTAGTGCCCTTTTATGTTCACCGCCATGAACTCGCCTGGGAGGCAAGTCGTCGTAAAGTCTATTTCTACTTCCGAACCTACGCTCAGTGAATCAGGTAAAGGCTGGCACCCTAGCGTCCAATCAGGTAGCCACATCTCACTGTTTTCGTCTGATACAAAATCAAAGAAAATCCGGTCATCCGAAATAACAGCTATCTTCCCTCTTGCCGTCAATATCACTTTATCCGACCATTGCCCATTGGAGTCTTTGTCGATCAATAAGCCATAACGAGACGTTAATGAATAAAAAAATCCATAAACAATAAAGAAGAAAAATACTGCAGGGATCACGATTGATAGCGCCGCATTATATTCAAAACTCAGCGCATTGAGTGCCGCAAAGACAACAAAAACAGCAATATCAAAATAGGTCAATGCCTTCGCATCAATACCTTGTAACCAGCAGTACTCAAATAACCGCATGGGACGATATGAAATAATATCGAGGCCGAGCGCTCTCGACTTACCCAGTGTTGGAAAACGAACAACAATGTCTTTCGCCATCTTCTGAGTGATAGACCACTGATCTCCAACTGCAATGGGATAGATTTGATTGCCTTCCACAACAAACTCAACGGTCATGGTATCCCGCACTTCACCCGCATCACGAAAACTGCCGTTAATACTACAGAGACCCATGGCCTCAAAGTGAAAAAAATAGCCACTAATAAAGGTCGTCTTTGCGAGCTTCCCTTCTAGCTTGGCGACAGACATATTGTTCGCACGTCGATTGTAATACAAGCGAAAAGCTTTTCTTTCATCGACCGTCATTTCACGGGTTGGGAGGTCCATGTATGCAATATTTGCCCGCGTGGCACGACGTAATTTTCGATAATAGCGCTTCTCACTCAATGCACTACACAGACCATTAAACATCATCACGAGTAATATCATCAATATGAGTAGCAAAATAGCATTAAGCAATTTAGTCTATTCCTTTATTTGTCCCACAACCTTCAACGTAGTGCCTTATTGTCAAACCGAGAAGCGCTCGCTGAACAAGCATCTTGAGGTGGTTTGAGTATAGGCACGATGCTACTTTTTCTTGATGACTCAAGTCACTCGTCGTGTGTATTCTCTTTACTTTTGATACTGTTAACCTAACTTGACTCTCTTTAAGGCGGTGTAATGCTCAAACGAATCGTCAAACTCTTCGTCTATTTATCCATCGCTCTCTATGCTGTTGCCGCAATTTGGCTCGATGGGTTTGTCGCACTTCCTCCCGCACCCGAACCTCAAACGCCTGTCATGAGCCTCTCACAATCTCTAGAGCGCGCAAGTATCATTGAATCACCCAGCGACGCACTCGACATTCGATTAAGTCTTTTTGCAAATGCGACGCAGCGCATTGACGTGGTGTATCACAACGTTAAATGGGATCCATCATCACAGCAGTTCTTTATGGGATTAGTGTCAGCAGCAAACCGCGGTGTTGAAGTGACGATTATCTTAGATAGCTTGATGGGTGGGTTACCCAACCGTATTGCATTGGCACTCCATTCTCACCCACATATTAACGTCTACTATTATGGAAAGCCCACCGTCCGCGATATCAGCAGTTGGAACAATCGCCTTCATGACAAGTTTGTTGTTGTTGATGAGACTTATGCATTAATGGGCGGCAGAAATATTGCTGATAAGTACTTTGCACCCGCACATTATGACGGCGCTATCTCCCATGATCGCGATGTGTTTATCGTCAATGATATCAAAGACCCTAACAGTGGTTTGGCGCAGCTCAGCTATTACGTCCATCAATTGCTAAAAAGCCCTTACACTGTCGCGCTCGAACAGCCCAGCAAGCCCGGCTTTGACCGCACACCGTTTAACAGTATCTTGTTATCACCACCTCGCGCACTGCAAGACTGGGTCCGGGAAACCCTGCCAGTTGATAGCATTACCCTAGTGCACAACCCAATCACCGCTGGCTTCAAATCACCACAAGTCGCCAGCACACTTCATGCACTTGTCGCCGACGCGGAGCATAGCGTGTTATTGCAAAGTCCCTATATCGTGCCTACCACCGGCATTTATCAAGCGATTGATGATCTCGCTTCCCATGTTGATGTACGCTTTATTACCAATTCAACCTCCTCTACCCCTAACTTTCCCGCTTACTCGGCCTACCTCAACCATAAGCCGCGTTTACTCGAGAAAGGGATAACTGTTTACGAGTACCTTCACCCGGCGGACTCCATTCACGGTAAATCCCTGCTTATCGACGATCGTTTCTCTGTGATAGGTTCGTTCAACCTTGATCCTCGAAGCCTCTATTTAAGCACTGAATCTATGCTGATCATTGAAGGCGAGATGTTTGCACAACAACTGAAATCTCAGCTTAAACGCATTCAAAATCAATCCATGAAACTCACACGCTACAGTACTGACGACGAACACGCCCGCACCCAGCAAGCGCCCTGGTATAAGATTTGGTTCCTCAACATTTGCCGTGTCATCGGTAAACCGTTTGAATTGCTGTTATGACTTCTATGGGGTTGGATTGCTTTCTTTTTAGTTCAAGCCTCTTGAGATAACCTGAGTACAAGGATTATTGACGTAACGCAAACTCATGGTCACTTTAACATCGATTCGGTTGTTGTGATTTGCATTCCACATTTAAAACCACTAGGATACGCCACCCTTGAGTTAGGGATTCGACTCTACTTGAGAAATTTCAAATCATTTCTCTGCAAACTACGTCTATTCACTCCTGCTATCGCAAACCGTTCTGCATAGCCCTCACCGCCATGTGAGCCGATGGAGTTCTATCGTTTAAATCGCTTATATAGGAGGATAAATGCCTCAAGGTCTTATGTTGACTGATTTAGCCATTGCTGGCGTATTACTGATTGCTGCGAAAATTCTTCGTGTACACCTCACTGTCTTGCAGCGTATCTATATGCCGTCAGCCGTTCTAGCTGGCTTAATAGGCCTCGCGCTGGGCCCTGCAGGGATAGATATCCTCCCTTGGACTGACACCTTTACAGCCAACGCAAGTTTGCTCACCGCTTCCCTCTTTTCGGCGCTGGGTTTAGCGACAGATGTTCCGTCACCAAAAACCGTCGCGCGCCGTGCTGGATCATTGTGGGCATTTAATCAAATTGCATCTGTCTCGCAGTGGCTCTTTGCTGCCATGTTTGGCCTGTTTCTCACTTCGTTTTTCTGGCCACACATTAACCCGGGCTTTGGGGTCACCATGTCAGCGGGCTTTATGGGTGGACATGGCTCGGCGTCCGTCGTTGGCGATATTTTTACATCACTCGGCTGGGAAGATGGCTTTACGCTGGGTTTAACCTTTGCCACGGTCGGCATATTCCTTTCCATTTCGATTGGCATGCTAGTACTGCAATTTGCACTAAAAGTCGGGTTGATCAACACCTTTACGACATTTGACAGTATGAACGAACATGAGCGCAAGGGTCTGGTCAAACCCGAGCAACAGCAAGTTGTCATGAAAGATACCATGTCCTCACTGTCCGTTGACTCGTTTGCCATTCATGCTGCACTCGTCGTCGCCGTTACCGCGTTCTCATACGTCGCAGCGAACTTTCTTTCCTCGTTCAACGAGCAAGTACAAGTGCCTACCTTTGTCACTGGCTTTTTGGGCGGCATGCTCGTTCGTATCATCGCTAAACGCACAAATGCTGCCGATTACCTCTGCGACGGCGCGTTTAAGCACGCCGCGGGCATCAGTACAGACTATTTGATTATCTTTGGTATCTCAGCCATCAAAATCACTGTTCTAGCACAATACCTCATGCCAATGGTGTTGCTCTCTGCTGGCGGTATCTGTTTTACCCTTTGGCTGATTCTTTGGGTTGCTCCTCGTATCATGGGTGAAAACTGGTTTGAGAAAGGTATCTTTTCATGGGGCTGGTTAACAGGCACCGTTGCCATGGGCATCGCACTATTGCGTATCGTTGATCCTAAGATGAGAAGTAAGGTGCTCGACGACTATGCCATCGCGTATGTACCAGGTTCTATCACCGATATCTTTATCATTTCGTTGATGCCCATCGCGATGTTTAACGGTATGCACTGGCAGGCGCTCGGCGTAGGTCTGAGTTATATTTCTGTGGTGTTGTTTATCTGGCGCTTTGTACTTAACCGCTCAGCGAAACACGCCACCAGCAATACGTAAAGATGAGATTGAATACGAAAGGCATCTAAGGATGCCTTTTCAAACAAAGAGTTAAAAATCGAATTTGCACTAAGAAAACATGCAATATACATTCTAAAAGAACAATTTTATTGAACTAGACCGAACCTAAAGACCAATAAGTTAGACTGAATGGCCTTATTTTTTAGAATCACCAGTAAATTTGTTTTAGGGCAAGGCAATGACCAGAAACTATAGTGAAAACCTGCTAAAAGATGATCCAGTCATTCAGCTAGCGAAGTTAATTGGCCTCGAAAGTGAAATACCTTACATTCGAGAAAACCGAGAGCTCATGCTGCCAATTATTTCTGGGATCATCGTTTACCGACAACTAGACCATATTAGTAAACGAAAAGTACTAGAGTCCGCCTATAGTACTGGGAACTCAAAATTTTTCGGCAAAGTACAGTCTATCATTGCGCAAGTAATAGCAAAGCCTAGTTGGAATCCTTGGAGCCTATCTGATCAAGAGTTACGAGACTTCTTTAGTAAAAATAAAGACGTATCAGACTTTTTATCTACTTGGTTTGTAACCCTCGACGGTAAACTGGAAGCAGGTTTTGTAGCAGTCGCAATTTATCAAATATCTAAAGGTGGAGTAAGTAGCTACTTAAGAGACCAAGCTTCAACTCATATAATAGAAGCTTGCCTTCGCAAGTTGCGTCTTTCAAGCCAAATGACTAGCTTTGGAGGAAAGGCTTTCTTCGTCGCTGTCATTTTGGCAAGTGTGCTAAAAAACTTCAGTGACATCGAAATCAAGAAAGCTCGCGAAGAACTTCTCAATCGAGGTTTGTTATTACCGGGGGACTTATGATTTTTTGGGCTTTCGCACTGATATTGTCAATTCTGTTTATGTACGGGGATTTCACCCGATACCACTATCGTAAAAGGCATAAACAACATCATCTTTTCCACCATAGAGTTAGTTTACTCCTCAGTGCTTTTCTTCCAATGGCTGTTTGTCAAAAATTATTCGTTGAGGCCGAACTAACCATGATCGTAAACCAAGTCTCAACAGTGTTGTTATCAGGCGCACTAACACTAGTTGCCATTAAATCTCATCAGTATCGCTACAAGGACGAAAGGTAACCACCACGGTGAGGGCTTTCTTCCTTTTAGAAGTACAAAAAGCCACTTACAAAAGCAATGTACACAAACCACCTCAAGATGCTTTCATCAACGAGAATTTCTAGGTTTATCAGCAAGGCACTGCTTTGAAGTTCTAGTGGATTAATTCGAAAAGCAGTAGCAACGATGACGAGCCTAGAAAACTCGTCCGAAGGAAAGCGACTTGCATATATCTACAGTGTCTGCTTTAAATCTTCAACAAACGCTGCTGCTTGATCTTCAGACATTTTGGACGTGGTAATACGTATGGCCTCGCTGGTGCCATCCACATCAAACATGGCACCATGTCTGACTTGCCAGCCCTTATGTGCGAGTCGCATGGCGACCTCTTTACTGTCGACATTAACCGGAATCCAACAGTTCAACCCCGTATGGGCCTTCGGAACCGGTAAACCAGCCCTCTTCATTGCGTTTTTTAGAAACTGCATCCTTGTCATGTAATCAGCGCGGGCATCCAGTACCAACTGGGTCACACTTTCCTTTCTGAACGCGGTTAAAACAATATGTTGCAATATATGGCTGACCCAAGTCGCACCACTGGCAAGCCTTGCTGTGATGAACTGATTCGTCTGTTTATCGCACGCGACAAACGCGAGTCGCATATCAGGGCCAAAGCACTTTGAAACCGTTCTAATTAGCGCCCAATGTTGCGTATTTTCCGGAATGACATTGTAGTAAGTTTCATCCGTCAAACGCGCAAAATGATCATCAGCAATGACAACAATCTCTGGATGCTTCGCAAGTATTGTCTTGATCGCTTCAGCACGCTCTCGCGTTACACTGATACTGGTGGGGTTATGGACTCGCGGGGTGATCAATACTGCCCTCGCACCAGCGAGAATCGCCTTTTCAAGACCCGCGGTTGTCATGCCTTGATCATCAATAGGCACTCCAATTGCTTCAAAACCACAGTTTCGAATCGCATTGGCCGACCCCAAAAAACAGGGCGTTTCAACCGCAACTTTATCCCCAACAGAGAGCAACGCCATCAGTGTGCGTTCAATGCCATCAACTGCACCATGCGACAGCAAAATTTCATGGGTTCCGGGACAATCGTCCGACAACCATTGCTGACCAATCTGGGCTAACGCAGGCAAAACGGGCGCTTCGCCATAGAGTGACTGGCCAACATCACTCTCCAATAGCAACATTTTAGGGTCTGGTAACCAACAGGTGTTTGGGTTTCCGTCCGCCAAATCAATTAAAACGGTGCTTTGACTAATACCATCCAACTCTCCAGCCTGAGGCAACTCAGAAATCGACGTCCCTAATCGCCCTCGCGACTTTACCACGCCCGCTTTTGATAGGCGTTGGTAAGCCAACGACACGGTATTGCGATTGACGCCGAGCGTCTCGGCTAACTCACGAACAGAGGGCAGCAGATCGCCAGGCTTTAATTGCCCCTCGCGTACTAATAATCGAACCGATTCAGCGATCTCGGCAGCGGTTTTTCCTTTAAACATGCAACTTTGTCCTATGACAATGTTTATTTTTGACTGAGACAATGATAGCGTAAAAAAAGAGTTAACAAAACGTACCGCAGCGACGGTCGTAGGAGCCAGCTATGTTTCACGGATTAACCACCTACCCCATTACCCCAATGGATGAAAGTGGGATTGATTTTATTGCCTATTCACGTCTCATTCATAGACTCGTTGAAGCAGGTGTTGATGGTATTGGCGCGCTCGGCTCTACAGGAAATGCAGTCTATTTGTCGATCGAGGAGCGAAAGCGTGTTGCGATTGAAGCCGTCAAACAAGCAGGGGTTACCCCAGTTATTGTCGGTATCAGTGCTCTAAGAACGCGAGATGTACTGAAACTGGCTGAAGACGCCCAATATGCAGGTGCAAAAGCGCTACTGTTGGCACCAATGTCTTATCAAAAGCTCTCTGAAGAAGAGGTGTACCATCTTTATGAAAAGGTCTCTGCTCATGTTTCAGTCCCCTTGTGCGTCTACGATAATCCCGCCACAACAAATTTCACTTTTAGCGATATGCTGCTGGGCGAAATCGCGAAGTTTAACCCCGTCAAAGCGATTAAACTTCCCCCAGTTCAACTACAACCCAGTTTGGCAGAAGCACGGATTCGATTACTGAGAAATCATCTCCCGAAAGATGTCGCCATTGGAATCAGTGGTGATGCCTCCGCAGCAACAGCGCTTAATGCAGGATGCGACGGCTGGCACAGTGTCATTGGCGGTATTTTCCCTGAAACCACCAAGAACATTTTTAACGCATCAAAAGAAGGCGACAAATTACTGGCAAAAAACCTTTCAGATAAGCTTCAGCCCTTATGGGATCTTTGCCTCTATAACCGTGGCAGCTTGCGCGTCTTTGCAACGGCAGCAGAATTACTCGGGCTTGTTCGCGCACCTTATTTGCCTTCACCACTCAAACCCTTGCCCGCGGATGCAAAGATGCAACTGGCGAAAGTACTCAAATCACTCCCACTAAAATAAACTTTAAAAACAATTATTTAAGAATAATTATAACCATAAACAACTGATAGCAGTTGGCGAAGGCCGTTACGGCCACACTCTGAGCGACACGACCCTAACGCTCAGAACCCTTTGAACCGTTGATTTCGATCAACGGTTCAAATTTTCTTGAAATGTCGCTCAATTACATTTCATCCTCAAAGAAACGCCTCACATTTCCGTTTAAAAACCGAATAAAAAATTTGCGGTAAAAAACAAGTCAGAGAAAAGTCAAAACCAATCTAATATTCGAATAATCCCATAAAAAAAGACGAACCTCGACATAAAACACCAAGAATTCACATATTTCAGCACACAACCAGCAATCACATTGCCCAAGCCAATACTGTCAAGGTTGTATATTACTTCTGACTTGAATTTTAGGTTGCGTGGACAAGTCTCTTTTAAGGTCACGTTTTAGCAACGCTTGTGCTGTTTCTTGCTATGCGGTCGAAAATTCAAACTATGGATTATTCATCTAACGGAATAAAAGACATGTTGAAGATAAAGTACCTCACAGCTCTTGTCGGGCTGAGCCTTGCATCCAATGCATTGGCAATGAACATCCAACCCGATCCAGACACACCGAATGGTTACTTGGTATCCAAAGCGGATGTCGCGGCAGCAGAAGCGGCCAAAACCTCGGATCCCATGTATGCGATTTGGGCCAAAGCACTCGAAACGGCACCAAACACGGTGGTCGACGCCATTCGTCCCGGCCTCGCCTCTAACCCGGCCAACGTTGTACGTGCAGAGCGCGTGTTCCCAGAAACTGAATGGATTTTTCTGACGGACATGGCGGCCCCTGAATACACGTATACCAAGTTCTTACAAGCGATTGGTAAGTTCCCTGCATTTTGTGGTGACTACACCGATGGCCGCGATGCGGACGCAATTTGTAAACGCTCTATCGTGACCGCGTTCGCGCATTTCGCGCAGGAAACGGGGGGACATATTGCCGTCGATAACGTTTGGGATAACCCGAAAGGGCTGGAAGAGTGGCAACAAGCGCTCGTGCACGTGCGTGAAATGGGTTGGTCTGAAGGTCAAGTCGGCTATACCACAGGTTGTGGCCAAAATGACTGGCAAAACAAACGCTGGCCGTGTGCAGATGGGCAAGGCTATTTTGGCCGCGGTGCCAAGCAACTTTCCTATCACTTTAACTACGGTGCCTTCTCTGAAGTCATGTACGATGGTGATGCAACGGTCTTGTTGAACAACCCAGCACTCGTCGCTGATACCTGGTTAAATCTCGCTTCTGCTATCTGGTTCTTCCTTACTCCTCAAGCCCCTAAACCTGCCATGCTGCACGTGATTGACCGGACTTGGTCACCCTCACAACGGGAAATTGATGCCGGCATTGGATATGGCTTTGGTACCACCATTAATATCATCAATGGTGGTATCGAGTGTGGCGAGCAGAACAAAGATAAAGGACAACCGGTTAACCGCATCCGCTACTGGGAAGGCCTATCAAGTTTCTACCAAATCCCGATTGAAGCCGATGAGAAGAATACCTGCTGGCAGCAAACGCCCTACGGCAGTATCAATCTCGAAGGTGCGAAAGATGTCCTTTACACCAACTGGGATGGCGATTGGACCTATCATGCAGATCGTCCGGGTGGTGTCTCCTTTGAGTGTAAACTTGTTGGCTACCAAACTGCCTACTCTGCGCTTGTCCCTGGCGACTACGAGAAGTGTGTGACCAACTTCTATGAGTCACATGCTAACTGGCCTGCAGTCCGCGTCGTTGATACTTTGCCACCGGGTGATGGCGGCAATCCGGGCGGTGATCCTCAGAACCCAGCTTGGGATGCGACGGCGGTTTATACTGGCGGGGATACCGTTACCTATCAAAACGCTATCTACCGCGCCAAATGGTGGACGCAAGGTAATATTCCGAGCGATGGTGGACCTTGGGAATTTGTTGAAAATACCACTCCCACCGATCCACCAGTGACTGAGCCACCCGTCACAGAACCGCCTGTGACCGAACCACCTGTAACAGAGCCTCCGGTCACTGAGCCACCCGTGACTGAACCACCTGCAACCGATGCCATTGTTTGGCAAGCCGGTGTAACAAAAGCGGCAGATGGCGACAAGGTAACGCATAATGGCAAATGCTTTGTCGCTAAAAACAGCCCGGGCGTTTGGGAAACACCAACCCAATCAAACTGGTTCTGGGATGAGGTTGCTTGTCAGTAGAACACATGCATAACAACAGAGGGGATGCTTCTCTGCATCCCCTTTCTTTTACCCTAGCGTTAAGCTTCGCGTATCTAGCGCTATTACCGAGCCGCCCCGTTAATACACGTCGCGCACATAACGCTTCTGTTTCTTAAGCTTGCTCACGTACTCGATTGCCTCATCAGATGACATTTCACCATGTGTTTCGATCACTTGATGCAAGGCCTTATCCACATCTTTCGCCATGTAGTAAGCATCGCCACAAACGAAGAAGTAACCACCACGCTCCAACCACGCGAACAGTTCAGCACCCGCTTCAATCATCTTATCCTGAACATAAATCTTCTCCGCCTGATCGCGCGAAAAAGCGAGGTCTAAGCGAGTTAACACCCCCTTCTCTTGCAGTGCTTCGAGTTCCTCACGATAGATAAAGTCAGTAGCACTGTTGCGGTCACCAAAGATTAACCAATTATCGCCCGGCGATGCTTGTACCTCACGCTCTTCAAGGAAAGAACGGAACGGTGCAATTCCCGTACCCGGACCGACCATAATCATAGGTGCGTTGTCATCTTCCGGCACAGCAAAGTTCTTATTCGGAGCAAAATAGCACGGTACCGTGTCGCCTTCATCGACGAGGTCGGCTAACCAAGTCGAGCAGGTGCCATGGTACTCACGATCGTCGCGTGCATAGCGAACACTACCAATCGTTAAATGCACCTCATCTTCATGTTTATTCAGGCTCGAAGAGATAGAATAAGCCCGTGGCGCTATCGGCTTCAGGAGCGAGAGAATCTCAGCCAGAGACAAGGTGACACCCGGATACTGTCGTAGCAAATCAAGAATGTCTTTCCCCCACAGATAATCGTTCAGTGCGCTGGTATCTTCATTACCTAATAAGGTAATCAGATGGTGATCACTGGCGCTTTCCGCGAGGGCTTTCACAAACTCTTTTGACGGTGTGCGGATATCTAAATACTGGGTGAAGATCTCTCGTAGGCTATGGTTTTCTCCATTCCATGACGGCTTCTCTTCACCACTAAAATTAAAGTGCTCAAGGAAAGCTTGCACAAGGGCTGGCTGATTCTGAGGAATCACATTCAATGCATCCCCTGCTTTATAGAACTCACCACTGCCTTCCAAAGAAATTTCATAGTGAACAATCTCTTTACTCGATCCCGGCTGGTTCAAAACGCGCTTATGCTTGAGCTTCGCAAGCAGTGGCTGCTTACGACTGTACTTAGATTTCGCCTTTGGGGCGCTGCCCCCCGATGCCGTCGCTGCCTCACCATCATCGCCCTTGTCAGCGATGCCCGGCAACGTAGCTATCATCCAATCTTCTGCAGGTTGCTCGAAATCGATATCGCAATCAACGCGCGGGGTGATACGGGTTGCCCCCAATGCTTCTAATCGTTGATCCCACTCTTTACCTGCAAGACAGAACTCATCGTAGCTTGTGTCTCCCAGCGCCAACACTGAAAAGAAAGTGCCATCGAGTTTAGGCGCGTTGTCAGACGACATGGTTTGCCACAATGTCTCTGCATTATCTGGATGCTCACCTTCACCATAGGTACTCGTCACAATCAGCACGCGCGACGATTTCACAAAGATTTGTGCATCGACATCGTCCATATCATGCACAGTCGCCACCATGCCATATTCTTTCGCTTTTTCAGCCGTATCATAAGCAACACTCTCAGCATTGCCGGTTTGCGATCCATACAAAATCGTTAACGCCTTAACCTGTGGCTTAGTCTCAGCATGTACGACCGACTCTTCTTTCACTAACAGGCGCGAGTGTAGCCCCGAAAAAAAGCCTGCAAGCCATGTTTTTTGATCGTCGTTAAACGGAATATCTTGTGGCAAATGAGGTACTTTCATTGTTCTTCCTATCTCTTATTCTTGGCCATCCTAGGCGCTTTGGGCTTTTGCAGTTTGCTGACTCGCAGCCTGCGCTTTCTCTTGCTCAATCTCTTCCCGGATCACATCGGCAAAGGTATGGCAATACAGTGTCGCCATACGTTGAGCAAGCGGCTCAATCTGTTGTAGCTGTTTCTGGATCTCTTGCTCACGCGCAATGATCCAAACGGATGTCCCTCGCGAATGGGTATCAGTCACATCGCGACGTGCTAGCGAAGTTTTGTAATCAACAACACGTTTGTGGGCGAGCAGTACAGACAACTCCTCATCACGATAGTTAGAGACCGCCTCCTTCACGTCTTTCAACAACGTATCAAGTAGCTTCTTGTCACGAAGTTCAAAGAGACGTTTCACTAAGCGCGACTGTTGTACTTCACATTCACTTTGCGAGGAAACAAGTTGATGCGCGCGGTGTAATACACCACTTTGCGTCAGCAAATCGAAGATCAGCACCGTGTCCATATCGCCATATTGCGGACTCAAGCCATCGGATAAGGCCTCGCCACTTTCATAGGCAAGGTGGACACTTTCAATCAAACGATTCGCTTCACCGGCAATCAACTCTTCTAGCATTTTTTTGCGTGAGTGCGTTTTAAGAATACTGTCAGGATGCTGGCTCTGAGTGAGCGCGAGCGGGAACACCAGCGTGAATAGCGTGCGGCTTGTAGCCCAATCATCAAGCAGTGCTTTGGCTGTCGGTGACTGTGTGAAACGGACGTGCTCTTCAAGGTGCCATTTTAGCGCCTGCTCATAGCCTTCATTGTGTTCGATCAAAGGTAACGCCGTGACAGAATCTTCACTGCAACGCGCAGCAAAACTACCATCGACATCATATTGATACGCCACGCCACCAGACATACCGTTACCAAAGCCTTTACCATAATCACCTAAGTTGATCACGCTGCCGTTCGTCATGTATTCGCAACAGAAATCACCGACACCTTCGACAACTGCCACTGCGCCAGAGTTACGCACTGCAAAGCGGTCACCCGCTTCACCTTGGACAAATATCTGACCACCGGTTGCCCCAAACAGCGCAAAGTTACCAATCAGGACATTCTTACCTGTCTCTAGCGCGCCGCCACCCGGCGAACGCACGACGATATGACCGCCACTGGATCCTTTGCCGACCCCATCATTACAGACACCCGTGTGTTCCATAATGATGCCGGAGTTATTGAATGCGCCATAACTTTGACCTGCGCTACCATGGGTTCTGACCTTAACAGACTCAGGTGCAAGGAAACGTCGACCATTGGCGGACGTAAAGATTGAAGGATGCGACTGAGCGTTGACGCATACATCGCCCGCTTCACCTTTTCGACCTTGGGTCGCGTAGCCGTTGCCGTAATTTAAGAAACGCTCGACATCGATGGAGAGTTGCCCACCTGTCGATTTGTTACGGTTATTGAGCTTCACGCTCTCAAGTTCAATTTGCGCCACTTCCGCGGTGAAGTAGGACTCGAAAAGCGCATCGATAAAGTGTTGATCTGGCGTGAAATCGGCTTCTAGATAAACAGGTTTCGCGACCTTAACCAGATCAACCGGGCGTAACAGGCCTGTCACATCTAAACGGCCAACAATGCTGTGGTGATTGGCTAAATGCAGAAGTTCTGTTCGACCACGGATTTCACGTAAGCTGCAATAGCCTAGCGCGGCAAGGATTTCACGAACCTCATGGGCGACATTTAAGAAGTACTGCGCCAGCGCTCGGGGATCACCTTGATAGAGCTCTGGGTTGGTGGTCAATCCGGCAGGACACTTGACGTTACAGTTCTTCGCCATCACACATTTGAGCATCATCAGGGCGGTTGTACCGAACTCGAAGGAATCGCCCCCCATAATGGCAGACTTAATTACATCCATGCCGGTTTGGTGTGCGTTTGAGCAGCGCAATACCACTTTGTCGCGCAAGCCGTTTTCGCTCAACGCTTGATGTACTTCAGCAATCCCGATTTCTGCGGCGCGACCCGTATTTTTCAAACTGGTTACCGCGGCAGCCCCCGTTCCCCCGGTGTTACCCGCTACGTTAATGACATCGGCCCCGGCTTTCGCAACACCCACCGCAATCGTACCAATCCCTTCCGAAGAGACCAGTTTCACAATCACTTTTACACGCGCCGCTTTTGCGTCATGGATCAACTGGCCCAAGTCTTCAATGGAGTAAGTATCATGATGAGGAGGGGGACTCACCAGCTCGACGCCCGGCGTACCGCCACGTGCAGCAGCAATCTCTACCGTCACTTTCGGGGCGGGTAGCTGGCCACCCTCACCCGGTTTTGCCCCTTGGGCAATCTTAATCTCAATCTCTTGAAGTTGTGGATCAGCAAGGTAGCCTACCCATACCCCAAAGCGCCCTGAAGCAAACTGCTTGATCTTACTCGATTTAATCGAGTTATATCGGCTCGAGTGCTCGCCACCCTCACCACTGTTACTCATGGCGCCCGCAATGTTCGTGCCTTGCGCGACAGCAATATGTGCATTGGCATTCAACGCGCCGTGACTCATCGCGCCAGAGGCCAGTGTCGGTGTAATGAGGTGCGCAGGTTCAACCTCATTAATAGCAAGTGGTGTTTTTGCTTGGCGAACCTTAGATAAGAAAACTGCAAGACGTTCGTTCGCAAGGATGACGACCTTGTCGAACTCAATCGCTATGTCGGTGAGATGATCTTGCCAAACTCGCTCAATCGCCGCTTTGAGTAATTGCGGCTCACGCTGCGTGAGCGCCAACGCAAATCGGCTTTCCCCCAGCGCCTCTACTGTAATGCCCTGCCAAAGATAATTGACGTTACCTTCTCGATGGAAACGGTCGAGTAACTTCACGACGTCATCAACACTGTTAGCCGCACTAAAATCGAGTGGCAACAGCAGAATGTCACGCAAGGCTGCCGGACGTGTCTCACGCTCGCTGTACAAGTTGCTCGTAAAAGCGCGGTAGGATGGCGTAATAGCAAACTCATCAATCTGCTCTGGGGTACGTTTATCAAAGCCTTTATCTTTGTAATCGACGTCTTCACCCACAAACTCACTGGTTTTATCTAGGGCAATTTCCGCTTGGTCAGCACTGGCATCCGCATACTGTACCGACTCTTGCGTCATGTTAATGTATTCACGTACCGCCGTATTACCAAAACTGTGCCCCGCACCATCTTGACGTTCTTTGAACAAACCGAGGAGTGGGATCTGATTTTCTTCATTGATTGCTAGGGCTTTGAAGTGCCATTTCGCCGCACTCCAAGCGAGATCATCAAACTGCGCACCACCCACCGGGGAACTTATGTTAGGGAAGTATGCTTTAAGGCCATCCGAATCTGAATCCAAAAAGTTGGACTCAAAGAACTCACCACCAATGTAACTTTCCGCAGTACAAAGACCAAACTTACCCATGGTCTTCATCAAGGACTTTTCGACCGCTTTCTGGAAGTTATTTAGTCCTTTCTCAACCGTTTGGTTATTCGATAACGTTTGCGCCCGATGGTAAACAGAAAGTGGGCAAACCGCTGACGCACCAAAACCAAGTAAACAAGCAATGTCGTGGCTACTTGCCGCCTGCCCCGTGAGATAGACCAAGCTGGTATTAAAACGAAGGCCTTTCTGAATTAAGCGTTGGTTTAATGCGGCGACGGTCAAGATGGCAGGCAACGCCGCGTACTCTTGGCTAATTTGCTTATCACTGACTACCACGATCCCAACGCGACGACGTGCAGCATCTTCAACCTGATCGCACAGGGCAGCAATTGCCTCTTCAACACGAACAGCATTGTCTTCACGGCTGTTAAGCGTCGGTTTAAACAAGGCATCGTAAGTTTCCACGCCGATCTGTGTTTGCGTGAATATCTGCTCTAACTGTTGTGGCTGCAAAATGGGTGATTGCAGTACTAACTGCACACTGTCCCGAGGACTAAAGTTGGGTTTGGCCCCCAGAGCAACGCGTAAAGTCATACCATCTGACTCACGTAAGGAATCCAGTGGCGGGTTGGTGACCTGAGCAAATCGCTGACTGAAGTATTTCGACATGCCGCCTTCTTCATCAGTCAGTACATTCGGCGCGAGGCCAAAACCCATTGCTGAGATTTTTTCAGCGGCATTCTCAATCATGGGGTCTAAAAAGAACTTAAAGCTCTCTTGGTTCAAAGAGTAAGCCACATGACGGCTATAGGTTGAGAACTGGGTGTTATCTTGAATCTTTTCGATACCAACAGGTTCGATATCATCAAGCGTAATGCGCGCAGAAGCCAACAAGCCTTTATAATCACGCGCCTTGGCTAGGGTTTCTAGGATTTCATTGGTTTCATAGCTGCGGCCTGTTGCGTGATCGAAGTAGATCATGCCCCCCGCCTGAATACGACCGTAGCGTGTCACCGACTCTGGTGGAAAATCTATCTGTCCGGATTCGCTCATCACCGCGAGGTAGCGTTCTGTCTCTACACTGCGCAACGGACGCAGCCCCAAGCGGTCGAGACGCGCCCCCACTTTCTGACCATCAGAGAAGATCAATGCTGCCGGGCCATCATTTTTTTCTTCCGATAAGCTGAAGTACTCCAACATGGCACGCACATCATCAGACATCGATGGATCGTTTTCCCATGCAGGTGGCATCATCGCCAACACAGCGGTGACAATGTCCATCTCATCTTCAACCACACGACGCGCTAAGGTCTGATCCAAACGGGCTGAATCAGATTGCCCCTTTGGAAAGATCACCTTTTTGTGTTGCTGGCGCGCGATAGCATCTTCGCTTAAACGGTTTTTCTTATCCGTATTTAACTCACCATTGTGCGCCATACGACGAAATGGCTGCGCCATCATCGTGGCCGGTGCGGTATTAGTCGAAAAACGCGTATGGAAGAAAAGCGTGGTCACTTTATGTTCTGGGTGCGATAAGTCGGCAAAAAATGGCACCACTTCACCCGAATTCAAACGCCCTTTATACACCTGTGTTTTGGAGCTCATTGAAAGGGGGTAAAACCCTTCTAAATCACCATCAGTAAACCCGGTTGACTCCAATTCGGAGAGAGCAAGGTTAATGGCATTTTCAAACTGTACTGCATCTGCGTAGGCATCACCGCGAAGAAAGACAACCTGATGGATGGTCTGCTGCGCTTGTTGCGATGCTTCATTCACAGCATCGAGATTGACAGGCACTTCACGCCATTGGTCAATCTCGAATTTAAATGCGGCGAACGTGCTTTCAATAAGCTGCTTAGTTTTGTCCGTTTGACTCGCATCAAAAGGAAAGAAGAAGTTGGCTACCCCGAAGTCGCCCTTTTCAAGAGTGGGCTTGGCCGTTAAAAAGCGGTAGAAGTTGACCGAAAGATCGATATTGACGCCAGCACCATCGCCAATACCTTCGGCGTTCATGCCGCCACGGTGTGGAATAGTGCATAAAGCTTCATGAGATAGTTGCAGTAGTTCGTGAGTTTGCTCACCGGTTTTATCCGTGATGAAACCCACTCCACAACTCGAGTGCTCATGCTCGCGATCATACAGCGAGCGATAATTCTGATTCATTGGATCGTTTCCTTGATTGCTTGCAGCGCAAGGGCTACAGGTCCCTTTGGCATGTATCACTACAGTGCCGAAGCCTTTCGCTTTGCTCACACAACAAAGATCTTCCTGACCTTGTTACGCAAATATGAATGATAACAATTATCATGAGCAATAAAGATAAGCAAGTTTTCTGTGATTTAGATCGTCTTTTGTTTACAAGTTGATCACAAAACAACCAAGAATAAAAAGTCGATAAAAGGGAATAATTAGTAGGAAAGTGGGAGGTACATCAAAGGGGGCCAATCGTGGTGTCATAGCGAATAGCAGTGCAATACAATGCAACCCTTCAAGAAGGCAAACAAAAACACTTCAACAACATTGCATCAAAGCATGTTGTTGAAGTGTCGACAGTTTGTTACCTGTTTGTCTCTCGCGTGGCAATGCATAAATGGGCATAATGCTAACGTAAATACCAAAAACATCCACAATACACACCTCGCATCACACATTAAGCAAATAAACATAATTCAAGTCAGTCATGCCGATAATCTATACTTATGCAATCAGACTACCTCAAGATGTAGATCAGTTAGAATAGGTTGGTAACCCTTCAATGAGCACGCTTTTAGACATCTGTGAAACATTGTTTTTACCTAATGACTGCGACATCAAGCCAACAACGCCAAGTTTGGAGAAAACAGGCCTGCAAAGTCATGCCGTAGCGCACGTCTCTTTATCTCCACTGTCTAAAAATGCGCAATTTTCTGCCCTCCTCTCGGAGTTGAACACCTTGGGTTTTGACCAATGCCTGTTTACTGCCGTGCCCACTTACGCGACGAAAGTAAAAGCAAAACCACATTTTTACACAAACTTCGATGCCGATTGGATGGCCTACTACATTGATAAGCACTATCACCTTAACGACAAAGCCCTGCAACACTGCCTAGCCCAGCCTGACACCCCGTTAATATGGCCTTCCAACAAAATGCTCAATGGCTATAACGCGAAAGAGAGAATTGTACGCTTGGAAGCTGAAAGCGCCGGCCTTGCTGTCGGGACAACCATTCCCTGTCAACTTCCCGGTGGGCTCGTCAGCACGTTCAGCCTTAGCTTTGATGGGACAGCCGAGCAATTCAAGGCTCAGTTTCATCAACATGAAAACATGCTAAAAACCATCGCACATGCCACCAGTCACGCCTTACTCGATGCAAATCCACGCCTTTTTACCCAGCCATTTAGCACCATTCTCTCTCCTCGAGAGAAAGATACATTGCTGTGGTTAAGCGAAGGATTTACCTATCAGCAAATCGCGCAAAAGCTCGGCGTTGGCGAAAGCACCGTGCGCAAACATGTTAGTCAGATTCTGCGTAAATTGAATGCGCGTAACACCGCCCAAGCGTGTGCGATGGCCATCCGCTGGCAACTCATCGATACCGGACTGATACGGTAGTCCTAACTGAATCCTGCCTCTTGAGGTGACTTGAGACTATGGGTTATTTAACCCATGTTGCTCCTCAAGCTATTTACCTACATTGAACACGGATTGCGGCCCTTTGGTCGCCTGATGGATTTCGTTCAATGGAGCAAGGTATGAAAAACATGATTTGGGCACTAAGCAGTGCTTTGATTTTACTTTCAGGCTGTAATAGTGGCGGCTCGGATAGCAGTCCGACTTCCAGCCCAGACTTATCGGGTTACGACCTTACTAGGCCACATTCCTATACGGGTTACTACGTCGGCTGTGGGGATTATAAAGCGACAGGGACAATCACCTTCACGCCATCCGGTGCGCAAGTCATTGGATCAAATTGGCATCATGATTGTCGCCTTTCGCCAATCAATCAAATTCTTACCCATGAAATTCCAAACTTAAGTGCCGTTAGCCAAGCGGAGTTCAGCCAGTTCCTTCGATCTGGTGACTATAGCAGTAACAATTTTACGTTTTCCTTCGAAGCGTTTGACAGCGCGGGGATACGCGTAAAAATTGATGACGCGGCTGACGGCAGTATTGAGTACTTCATCATGACACCTTCAGCCCCGGCCAATGCAGCGAGCGTCAATTTGATTGGTGACTGGCAATTCAGTGGCTATAAAGATTCCTGCCTTGGTCAACCTATTAGTGGCACCCTGTCCTTTACTACCTCAATGGTAACCATGAATACCACAGAATATGCAGACAATAGCCCATGCGACATTGAAGGCCCCTTCCTCTACACCACTCAACATGGCCTGCCAAAAGTGCAAGGCGTGACCTTGGCTGAGTTTCGTGTGCTGTTAGATCAAATGAGTACTAACGCGGTGAGCACGCAAGTGATAGCGTTTAATCAAAATGAAATCACGTATTCGGTGAGCTATGCCGATGATAAACAAACTATCAGTTTAAAACGCCAGTAACAGAAGGTGCAAAGGCGCGCTTCAAACTGCGCGCCTGATACCGTTAAGCTACCCGAAGGAGAAGAATAGTGAAAGGGTTCACCATCTCTAAGCAAAAGCTTGGTGTTCACATGTCAGCTTAGCGAGTGGGAGACGTATATCCTGTGGTCGTCGCGATAACAGTAAAACCCCGATTAGAGACAATTGGCTTACTCATATCAGAAGCATCAATGGTGAGATACTTGAGCCCACGAGTCTTAGCGTCAGCGATACGCTTATTTAATAACAAGCTATAGTACCCCTTACCTCGGTGAGACTGAATCGTGCTGCCGCCCCAAATCCCCGCAAATGGGCTATCTCCATTAAACGTTATCCAAGCTGACGTGACAGGCTGCCCATTGTCATAAATCACATAAATAGAAATCGAATCGGGTGAGGCTTTTTTAAGCGCTAGCAGGTATCGATATTGCCACTCAAGATCGCCTCCCCAGACCTGCTCCTGAACGTCAATGGCATCGCGTATCCCCTGACTATCAGACACTTCGGTTATCAATGATTCCTCAACCGCAATGTTATCCGTCATTGCCAGATCGAGAACCATGAAGGATTCAGTCTCTTCTTGCGTAAAGCCATTTTCCAGCAAGCAATCTGGGAGATTCTTAGGCTCATCGCTGCTATAAGTTTTCCACTCAAAACTGACGTTGCGGCGGTTAAAGTAGTCTAGCTGCTGCTTAACAATGGTCGAAGCCTGATTTTCATTAAAACGATAATAGGAAATATAACTTCCATAACGATCTTCGCTGACAAATTTTGATAGGTCTTTATCGGACGTCAACACCCCATTGAATGCGTTAATACGCTGCCGTTCATGCCCATTGTACTCACGCATGATTTCGATCTTGTTCATTTATTCTCTCCAATAGTACTGCTTGACTGGTATCTAATCAGATACGTGACTGACGCTGTCGTCTGGCGCCCTGTTTTGCTGCTCGAGTAACGCGAGCATCTTCGCCATTTTTTCATCTTGGTCTGATAAACGCTGGTTGAGCTCAGCGACTTGCCCTTCCAGTTTGCGGTTGTTGTCGATTGCCATCTCATCAACGAACACCGCTGTCGCGATCGATAGACCAAGAAAACCACCGACAAACAAAACAAACATAAAGAACAGGCGTATTAACCACGCATATTGCATTCCATCCGCAATGGCTTCATCCGGAATCTCATTCCAGTTCTCGATAAAGAAGACACTGAAAATGGTATAGAGTGATTGGATCGGATCACCAAAGTTCTCAGGAAGCAGGTGGGCAAAAAAGGCATTTCCAAACAGGGCGAATATCAGCATCATCATGAACAACATAACAAAAATTGCCGTTGTTGCTTTTAGCGCCAGCGCGATGTTGGTATACACGGTTTCAGCATGCGGTACAAACTTAAGCAACCTCATCACCTTCAATAGACGAGTCACACGGAGAAAACCAATGTTAATCACAAAGAAGTACGGTAAGGCCACAGCGAGAAAACCAATCACCACAATCGCAAAATCAAAGACATTACTCTTTTGAGAAAAGTACGTCCTCGCGCCTTTCAACTGCATTCGAACAATGACTTCCGCCATAAAGTAACAAGACAATGCCCACACCGCACCGTCAATCAGTAATCCAAATCGACCATGCACCTGTGGAAATGCATCAATAAAAATAAGTGCAACATAAACAAGAATTCCAATCCCTGCCAACTTCTCGTTAGCCAACCACTCTAATTTCTTCAATACCATTTTTTGACCTTAACCTGTTGCCTGTCGCGATTCAGATCCCAGTGTGTTTTTTATCGACGATATGTTTAGAATGCGATTCCCAGCTAGACAGTTATACCTGAGACATTTCCGTGGATAAAGTTGATTAGACAGCCCACCCAATCGTATCAACCTAAAACCACAGCCATTGTTAACATAATGATGTTTAAGGTTAAAATTAACGAAATCGGCATTCGGGTCACAAATACCTCAATGATAGAAAGCCGTTCTGCCGCTCTTCTAGACGTATCCCACAAAATCAAACCACGTTTTGATTTGAACCATCTCACAGAGTTTTCAGAAACCCGCGTAACCGCTTGAGTTACATCAGGGGATTTTCCATTCTAGAACTTCACTGAATTCGGAGAATCTCATGACGCCCCTCTCAACCTCTGCCCTAGCCAAAAAGCGGGGTACCCAAGCGAAAGCACTTTTTGATGAGTTGACTCAAGCAGGATTTGTTATCCGCGAAAATGATGCATGGGTATTAACGAATGCGGGAAGTCAAGCTGGGGGTGAGTACAAAGAGAGCCCCAAGTACGGCAGATATATCGTTTGGCCTGAAGACGTCGAGATAAAACCCGCAGGTAAATTACTCACTGCGTCAAAGCTCGGCGAAGCGCTCAACATTAGTGCCCGCACACTTAACCAGTTACTGGACGAGTTAGGCTGGATTAATAAGGCGGTAAAAGGTTGGAAGGTGACGGATGCTGGCAAGCGCGTTGGCGGGGTCCAGAAAGAAGACAACCGTTCGGGCATTCCCTATGTGGCTTGGAACGAATCGATTCTGTCCAGTAAAGCCCTGACCGATTCAGTGAAGCAATTTCTTGGGGTCGAAGCAGAAGCGACCTCAACCGATAACTCTATCTCGAGTTTTAGACAAAAGTTCGAAGCTAAACATCGATCTACGGATGGTCACTACGTCCGCTCTAAAGCCGAGATGTTGATTGATAACTGGCTCTACATGGCTGGCCTTGTCCACGCTTATGAGCGCAAGCTCCCCGTGGAAGAAGATGTCTACTGTGATTTTTACCTCCCCGCAGGAAAAATCTATATCGAGTTTTGGGGCTTAGAAAATGACCCCAAATACGCCGATAGGAAAAAGATAAAGCAAGACATCTACAAAAAGTACAACTTTAATTTGATTGAATTGAATGACGATGACGTCCAAAACCTCGATGACATTTTGCCGAGGCTATTGCTTAAGTTTGACGTTACCGCCTATTAGTTAAGTCTTCGCGCCGCGCGCTCTGTACAATCTCGCCGTCATATCCATAGTGGGACAAGGTAGAGATTGGTTTTCAATCGCTGCGCCAAGACAGGATATTGAACCATGAAAAAACGCATTTTTTGGAGTGCCACCGCACTCTGTATAGCCGCACTTAGCGGCCCTTCGTCGTTGGCACAAAACAGTCCGCACGCTGCCCCCGCGTGGCAGTATGTGGAAGCCTTTTCTGTAGAGCCTCTTGCAATTGAGTCGGCACTCGACCATATCATCAAGAGTAATGGCACCTCACCCAGCTTTGATGATCTGATGTCGATTTCTAATCAGGTTACAGAATCCCATATTAAGGATACGTACTTCGTCTTAGCGCTCTTTAGTGCGGCAGTCTCTCAACAAGAGTCAAAAGCCATTGCGGCTTTGGCTCACTATCAGCCAGAAGCCACCTACATGGACAATCTGTCTGAGTTACATATTGAAGAATTGGTTTTATCCGCCAGCTATAGTTGGCTAGTGAATAACCGCGTCTTTACCGTACCTACCAGCATGATGAGAACCATGCCGTCTTTAATTGCAGAAAGCACGCCCACCTGGGGATCCAACAGAGATGGTTATTTCAATATCGCCACACCCGAAGATTGGCAAGGGTTTAACAGCGACACATATCAAACATGGCGAACACTGCTTGATGACATCGAAAGCCCAGCGAAAGATCTTTATCACGGCTCGATTCGTCAGGCGCGATTTAAACAAGAGCGCATTTACCACGCGTTATTAACCATGGCACCTGAGCACCTTAAGCGCGAATATGCCACGCATTTCGAAGCACAAGCCGACCTCCCTGTCAGTCAGTCAAGGCTCGATTGGATGAGCCTTTGGCAATATCACGGCGCTTATGAGTTTCATAAAGTCGAAGCCTATCGAAAAGCAAAAACAGCACTGGTGCAGTCGCTTACGCCACAACTTGCGCAAATTCATAACATCGCGTCCAATGAAGCCCGCACCTTGGCGGATACTTTCATTCATTTGATGGAGTCTCGGTTTATATTTCACCCCCGTCACGAAATCCAATACAACGCGATGGTGGATTTAATCGAAGCGCGTGGTTGGGTCGGTGTGGTCAACACCCCTGACGTGTTTGATGAATATCAGCGCATTGAGCAGTTAAAATTCTTGGGCGGTTACTTACTCATCAATGCCTATCAAGCCTCTGAGGTCGATATTCCTTCACCTATGGCGATTGCCACCGCGGTGCAAACCTCAACCGAGCCAACAAGCAGCGCCGCTGCCAGCACCCAACCTGATACACAAATGGCGCAAAGTACACTCCCGCCCGTACCTTACCACTATGATGTCAAAGCCTACCTAAAGTGGCTAACTAACAATCACGCCGATATTGCGGCACAAGAAATCATTAATATGGCGGTGACACTCGGTGGCTCCGAATACCAATTAATAGACGAGCTTAAGACTCTACCCAGCCAATGGGGCACTTTTAATAAAACCCCCCTTATGTATGCCGCACAATATAATCATCTACCCGCGGTTGAATACTTGGTAACGCACTACCCGCAACTCGCCACCGCGACCACCACGGCGAACAACTTGCTGGAAGAGGACACAATTTACCAATACTACGCTTGGGGCTATGAGCCGCCAAAGATAGCCAATCGTTCTGTGATTACCTATGGATTTGAAAACGGTAGTCTCGATATGATCGAGTGGTTGCAACAACATGTCCCGCCTACCGTTCAATCTCAGTCGGACAGTGCTGGCCGTAGCGCAAAAGATTATCTACAACTCAATGACCGCTTAAGCGATGCACAACGGGACAGCATCATTTTTCCAACCACGCCAGCCTCTCACAAAGTGCAATAAACTTCTGCCTCTGAACGCCATGACGCATCCTGTCATGGCGTTCACCCTTTTTCACAACTCGCCTCTTTTCATACTGCGCAGCTTTCATAACTCTGTGTAGCGGATTCAAATTTTCATTTGCAACAAAATTGACACACCCGACAATCGAATTACTATGCTAAATTCTAATCAATAAGCCCATATTAAACAGATGGTTATACTTTCAAATTGAATTATTATTTATTTAATTTGTGATTTTAGGCTTTGTAAAAGTCATTCTACTACCTTCTCGTTGGCTTTAAGGAAAATGTGTTTAGAAATTGGAATTCAGGAAGAGATATGACTCCAGAAGTAAAACCGCAAAACCCCAACTTTTCTTCAGGCCCTTGTTCGAAACGACCTGGGTATGACCTTCAAAAACTCAATACCGAGACATTAGGACGCTCTCACCGAGCCGCTGTCGGCAAAGCTGCGCTTAAAAAAGCCATTGACGATACAAAAACCTTGCTCGATCTTCCAGAAGACTATCTGGTTGGTATCGTGCCCGCCTCCGATACGGGCGCCATGGAAATGGCACTGTGGAACCTGCTTGGACCTAAGCCAGTCGACGTCTGCGCGTGGGAGTCATTTGGTAAAGAGTGGCTCACCGACATTACCAAGCAGCTTAAACTCGATAATGTACGCACATTTGAAGCGGGTTATGGTGAACTTCCCGATCTAAGTCAAACCAACCCAGATCACGACATTGTCTTTACATGGAACGGCACCACCTCTGGTGTCAAAGTGCCTGACGGCGATTGGATTAAGGATGATCGTCAGGGGCTGACCATTTGTGACGCAACCTCGGCGGTCTTTGCGATGCCAATGCCGTGGGAAAAACTCGACGTCATTACCTTTAGTTGGCAAAAAGTGCTCGGCGGCGAAGGCGCACATGGCGTGCTTATCTTAAGCCCTCGCGCGGTAGCTCGCTTAGAAAGCTATCAACCTAGCTGGCCCTTGCCCAAGATCTTCCGCCTCACCAAGGCTGGTAAGTTGATCAATGGCATCTTTGAAGGTGCAACCATCAATACACCGTCCATGCTGTGTGTCGCGGATTACCAAGACGCCCTCGATTGGGTAGAGGCTATCGGTGGGACAGACAAAGCGATAGAGAAATCAGAAGCTAACTTAGCCGTGTTGAGTAAATTTGTCACCGACACACCATGGATCGATTTCCTTGCCCAATCGCCAGAAACGCGTTCCAACACCAGTGTGTGCTTCAGCCTCAAGCTAGATGACTACGAAACAAAACAGTTTATCAAGCTGCTTGCTGATGCGGGTGTCGCCTATGATATTGGCGCTTACCGAGATGCGCCTGCTGGTTTACGTATTTGGTGTGGCAGCACAGTTGAAGCCAGTGACTTAACAGCACTCCTTCCTTGGCTAGACTGGGCTTATGCACAAGTCGCACGATAATAACAATTTCATCAGCGCCCTATGAGGCGCTGTTTTTTTGCTTGCAAACAGCAACATCCAAACGAAACACAAGGACGTGAAATGTACAACATCCAAACATATAACCAAATTTCTCCACTTGGCCTCAACAAGCTAGAGCCTGAGCTATTCAATGTCAGCGATAGCCATCAGCAGGCTAATGGCATCATCTTGCGATCACACAAGCTACTTGCCGAAGAGTGTGCGAGCGACCTTCTTGCGATTGCGCGTGCAGGGGCAGGCACAAACAACGTCCCGGTTGACCATTGCACCCAACAAGGCACAGTAGTTTTTAATACCCCCGGCGCAAACGCCAATGCGGTCAAAGAGTTGGTGATCACTGCCCTGCTCTTAGGCTGCCGCGGTATTGCTGAAGGCATGCAGTACGTTAGCCAGATGGATCCTAGTCAGGATAAAGCGGTCTTCAACAAAGATGTAGAAGCACAGAAAAAACGCTTCAAAGGCGTCGAACTCAAAGGAAAAACACTCGGTGTTATCGGGTTAGGCGCCATCGGTGCCAATGTGGCGTCGTGCTGCTTAGAGTTAGGCATGAACGTACTGGGTTACGATCCTGCCATCTCTGTCGATGCGGCATGGCGACTCCCCAGCGCTGTCACTAAGATGGAAAGCCTCGAAGCCCTATTAAAAGAAGCGGATTTTATCACCCTTCATGTGCCGGCTATCCCAAGTACCATTGGTCTGATTAATGAAGAAAGCTTACACAAGGTGAAACAAGGCGCAGTGTTGGTCAACTTTGCCCGTAACGAAATTGTCGATGTCCAAGCGATCAGCGGTGCACTCGAAGCGGGAATCGTCAGCAAATATATCAGCGACTTCCCGGTTGCCGAACTGCTAAACCACCCTAAAGTGCTACTTATGCCTCACCTTGGTGCCAGCACACAAGAAGCCGAGAACAATTGTGCGGTCATGGCCGCCGATCAAATGCGCGATTTTCTGTTACACGGCAACATCAAAAACTCCGTCAACTTCCCTAACACCGCCCTCTCACTCAGTACAGGCCATCGGATTACGTTTTGTAATCAAAACGTACCCGGCGTACTTGGGGATGTGATGAGTATCCTTGCCGATGAAAAAATCAATGTCGCCGATATGATCAACAAAAGTCATGACAACATCGCCTACAGCATCCTCGATATCGAGTCTCCACTGTCTGACGCAGTGAAAGCTCGTATTGAAGCGATCGATGCTGTTATAAAAATGCGCTATATCGAGACAGCAACACGCGGTTAACCCCTTATTCAGGGGTAAGAATCGACGCAGAGCCACCTTTCAACGGTGGCTCACATTACAAAATCTTACAGCCTAGAGCCTCGCCCATCTGGTACGTTGTGTACTCACGTTAACGCAAACCGAGGCATTCATGGTATTACCCCCTGCGTCGTTACTGAACGAAAATATCGCCACCGCCTATTTTTATGACACCTTCAGTGTTAACGCGGTTTATCAAGGTGAAACCGCTTTGGATTACTACCTAACAATGGCTCGGCGTATCCCGTATTGGGTCAACCAAATGATGGCGTTACGTAATTGGGTTGTCAGTCACTTAGGATTGAAACATCTCGGCGCACTTGATGATATAGACTTCGATAAAGCGGCAACGGATTATTCGAAAGGCGATAAAGTAGGTATTTTCACCGTCGTTAAAAACAGTGTATCTGAAGTGGTGTTAGAGGACAGGGATAAACACCTAAATGTACGCGTTTCTTTTCTGATTGAACCGGAGGGAGACACTTCCGTGGTGCACGCTTCAACATCGGTTCATGTCAATAATGATCTTGGCAAAATCTACATGCTCTTTGTTGAGCCAATGCATAAAATCATCGTACCCCGCTCACTAAAAAACATCGCCATTGAGTAACATTCCCGGCACTAGGCCGGGAGTGTTCGTTTACAGAAAGTAAAATTGGCAATCCGCTACAATACGTATTGATATCTAGTTTCCACTTCTTGAACCAGATCGCTGAGAGCCACAATCAGCACTTTCAATTATAGTACAATCTTATTGCATCTATCATTAACAGAGTAATAGCTAATTCTTCGCTGATTAGCTGTTCGTCATACTCCACCTCAATGTATTCGGGCGGCTCTTCGTACTCACACTTTTTAATGTACTTGCACGAAAACCAATACCAAAAACGGAATCCAGTTCGAATTCGGCCCGCATACTGGCCATCAAAAAAAACATTCTTTTGTCTATCGTTTCTTTCAAAGCGCAATACATGATTATCCCGTAATAGTAATTCAGAATAAGAAAAGCCCAACTTCATCCGACCCTTCATATCTTGACCATCAAAAAAACGCCAAATCCCACCACTAACTATATCCGCCACGAGCCTCATTTCCTTATAAATGTAAAACTCACCACCCGCATCTATCAAGGTATAACAACTCGGTATACCGGGTATTTTATAATAGGAAGAACACCAAGGACTTAAAGGCAGAAAGCTCTTATCTGGCTTACTATCAATGTACTCATAAAGAGGCTGTGTCATTTCCAGTTTTTTCATCTACTCTCGCGCTTCGCCCCCGAAGAAATTGCATGCAGTTCCTTCTCAGCGAGTGAAGGAATTCTTTAGCAGATATATATGTGAGAAATCTTCTTTATGAACTAATGCAACGTAATAAATCTATTTTTAAGATGTACATAAACTGCTTGAAGCTAGCAGCAAAGCAACTGCATACTTTTCTTCTATCAAATTTTCATCATATTCTAACGCTGCATAGTTTGCCAAAATCTCCCAACGTCCTGTTTTAATAAAATTCAAAAATTCTCTAACAATACCCCCTACAACGTAATAACGAGCAGCTATTTTTCCATTATAAGCATATGTTCCAACCTCAACATACTTTAACTCTATTGTCTTTCCCTGCTTACTAAGAACACTCCATCCAAAGTCATGTCTGTTTCTATAAAAAGATTTCATTGTACCATCGTAAAATCGAATTTTATCCTCTCCTACTACAGCCAACTCCTTCCCGTATTGGGCTAACCCATACGTGTTAGGCAAAAGGCCTAATCTATGTCCTTCCCATCCCTCCCCTTAATTTTGAACTGCCCTTCAGTGATCAACCCAAAGCCACCATTAGAATACTTAATTACTTTCATTTTTTACCTTTAAGCGCAACAAAGTAAAAGTCAACTCGAATGGAATAATCGCTATCATTGCTATCTTTCACAAGCAATATCGATGACCTCGACATAGAAACACAGCTGTAATCACATTCTGACTATGGTGAAGACTAATATAACTCAAACATAGACGGCAACTTAATTAGTAAGCTTCGTTCTCAAGAGCTTCTCTTAAGCTTTCTAGTTCGATATCCAGACTCCATCGCCAAGCAATTTTCGGCCCGCATTGGGGCTGTGGTTAAATGCATCGATGGAAACACTCGCCGCCCCGCTCAAACATCCTGCAAGCTAAGGTAACGGATACACTTTCTAAAAACGCTCCAAGACAAATTCAGAAGACACATCGAACTCTGCGCCTATATCGTTAGCATATGCAGTGAAAAAGGCGATATGAGCCTCCCGCCATCACGTGTAGCTGGCGTCCCCTTCACCTTCAGCGCGAGCAAAGTCTTCAGTCACTTCATTGAAAGGAGCAGTAGAGACTTGGGTAAGTCGGACAATGCAAACAGGCTCTTGGGCCCAGTTCAAAACCACAGTCAAGCGCCCTACTTCAGGTAAGGGTTCGTTTTCAATCAGATAAGCCTGCTTTAAACTGCATGATGCTGTCTTTTTTCCTGCCAAGATAAGCGCTGCTCATGTATACTCAATGTGCAGGTTTCTTTTCTGATTGAACCCCTAGGAGACACTACCGTGGTGCACGCTTCAACATCGGTTCATGTCAATAATGATCTTGGCAAAATCTACATGCTCTTTGTTGAGCCAATGCATAAAATCATCGTACCCCGCTCACTAAAAAACATCGCCATTGAGTAACATTCCCGGCACTAGGCCGGGAATGTTCGTTCACAGAAAATAAAATTGACAATCCACTACAATACGTATCGATATGAAGTGTCTACCTATTGAACTAGATCGCTGAGAGCCACAATCAGCACTTTCACTTATTGATCCAATCTTATTGCATCTATCATTAACAGAGTAATAGCTAATTCTTCGCTGATTAGCTGTTCGTCATACTCCACCTCAATGTATTCGGGCGGCTCTTCGTACTCACACTTTTTAATGTATTTACACGAAAACCAGTACCAAGGACGGAACCCAGTTCGAATTCGTCCCGCATACTGACCGTCAACAGAAATATTCTCTTGCCTATCGTTTCTTTCAAAGCGCAATACATGATTATCCCGTAGTAATAGTTCAGAATAAAAAAAGCCCAACTTCATCCGACCCTTCATATCTTGACCATCAAAAAAACGCCAAATCCCACCACTAACTATATCCGCCACGAGCTTTCTATCCTTATAAATATGAAACCTTGGCCCACCACAAACAAAAACCAATGTATAACAACTCGGTATGCCCGGTATTTTATAATAATTAGAAGACCACGGACTAAAAGGCAGAAAGCTCTTATCTGGCGTTCTATCAATGTACTTATAAAGAGGCTGTATTATTTCCAGTTTTTCATCTACTCTCGCGCTTCGCCCCCAAAGAAATTAGTATGCAGTTCCTTCTCAGCGAGTGAAGGAGTTCTTTAGCAGATATATATGTGAGAGATTTTCTCTATGAATTAATGCAACGTAATAAATCTATTTTTAAGATGTACATAAACTGCTTGAAGCTAGCAGCAAAGCAACTGCATACTTTTCTTCTATCAAATTTTCATCATATTCTAACGCTGCATAGTTTGCCAAAATCTCCCAACGCATTGCCACGCACATCAGCGAAATGAGTTCAATACATAGCTAAATTCAGGGCGCTATTGGGATGACATCAATAATCTTTTGGAAATCAATCTCAAAAACACGACTCGTACGTCTCGCAAAAATACGACTGCCATAAGATAAACCGCACTGCTTCGTTCGCCCCTGAGTCTCTTCGAAGATCTGTTTTCTCACATCATTCAGCTGCTCTTCATAACTATCTGAATTAATCGACTTAGCTGGAAGTAACATCATGTTTAATGTAATTAAGATATCGTCTGACGAATCTCGCAATACTCCCTTTTTTTTCACAAGGAAAATTGGGGAAAGCGAAGGGGTTAATTCACTTAAATAAACAAATTCCCCTTGTTTGTCTTTACAATAAACATCTGCAAACATAATCTGATTACACTCAGCGTGATACCCTATTTCTTCAAGTGCTCTATCAAAAATCACTCTATCGACGAGAAGACCGAGTTCAACCGCAGGAATATCGCGCTTGTCCTGTAAGCTTCTTTCCATGCACCAGCGATTATCTATAAACTCGCCTCCCCGAAACATACTCTCGTTCGTATATTTGATCGACGTCACTTCAACTGTAGGTGCTGAGCAACCACAAATCCCGACCAGCAATACAGCGCTGATTAACTTTCGCCCGAGTCGGTTATCTAGTTGCATTGAGTATCTCCTGCCATGCTGTTGTTCCGTTATTCTCAGTATTGAGCATTATCGGAACATATCCGTGATTAGCCTGTGTAGCATTATAGCTTCGATAGTTTGGCTCATTATAGCGACCATGCATTGTTTCCCCCCAATGTCCACCTAAGCGAGTAATCCCGTCATCTCTAATAAATAGTCGCCATCATTGCCATCTTTCACAATTAATATCGATGACCTCGACATAGAAACACAGGTGAAATCACAGTCTCGCTATGCTGATTTTAAAAACCCCAAGTGTAAACACGAAGTCAATTGGAAAACTGGGCGTTCTAGAGCGTTTATGGTTTCGAGTGTGGGCTCCTGACTCCATTGTAGTTAGTTTGAGACCGGTATGTGAAAAGCAACCAAGATGCATCGATGGAAACACTCGCCGCCCGATCAAACATCCTGCAAACTAAGGTAACGGATACACTTTCTCAAAGCGCTCCAAGACCAGTTCAGAAGACACATCGAACTCTGCGCCTATCTCGTTAGCATATGCAGTGAAAAAGGCGATATGAGCCTCTCGCCACCACGTGTAGCTGCCGTCCCCTTCACCTTCAGCGCGAGCAAAGTCTTCAGTCACTTCATTGAAAGGAGCAGTAGAGACTTGGGTTAGTCGAACAATACAAACGGGCTCTTGGGCCCAGTTCAAAACCACAGTCAAGCGCCCTACTTCGGGTAAGGGTTCGTTTTCAATCAGATAAGCCTGCTTTAAACTGCATGATGCTGTCTTTTTTCCTGCCAAGATAAGCGCTGCACAAGTATTGGCATTTTCTTCATCGCTACAAAAGTGTTCAGCGATCATCTGCGGAACAGCTGCGCGTTGTTCTGAACTCAATGTTTCAAGGTATTGATTCAGGTACTCACTTTGCTGTGCATTCATACTCGACTGTCTCCTTTCGAAATTGGTCTAGAAATATATTCACTTGGAAACAGTGCTAGCCTGAAACGGCGACAGGCGAGTTCATCTGCCGTTTCTGATATCTATCAAACCAAACTAACCCGATGAGCGCGAGACTTATTGCCAATAAGCAAAGAATCAGTGGCGCTTTAAAGCCAAACCCTTGAGAAATCACACCCATCAACGAAGTACCGACCATCGTTCCCACCAGCATAGTGTTGGTGTAGAAGGCAGAGGCTTTACCAATCGCTTTTGGTGCCAAGTCTTGCATGTAAGTCACACCTAATCCGACAAAGATACCGAAGAAAACACCATTGATGAGCTGCAGTGGTAGCAGCAGATAAAAATCATGTAACGAGTACATCCCAATGTAAAACAACATTGCCGATGCAAAACCCACTTTCAGCAGCCCGCCTTTGCCATGTTTCTTAGACCATTTTGCTGCCAACAACATAATCGGAATTTCAATCGCTGCGGTCAGGCCTAGCAGGATGCCTGGATAGGATTTCGGCAACCCGAGTTCGCGAGTCAAATAGATAGGCATGGCATTTAAGTAAGTACTATTCGCAACATTGGCCAAGAACATTACCGCAGCCAAGTACCATACCTCTTTCGGTAAACGCTCGACCGTTTTTGAAACGTTACTCTTACTCGCTTTGGCGTCAGCGGGTAATTTCAACATTACCGCCACAAACAGAAAAACGAGGCTTGCTATTGTCGCTGCTAAAAAGTAGTTCAAGGTAAAGCCCAGTTTATCGACAGAGACAAATGCAAGAGGTGGACCGAATATCCACAACAAAGAGACTGACGATCGCATCTGCGAGTTGAGTTGTGTGCTGTTTTCACCCGTTGCGTCGGCAAAGCCACGAATAATGGTAAGTACAACTGGAATCGAAGAAGAGGCAAAGGGCATAACAAACATGCCAATAAGCAATGCATGCCAAAATTCGCTAGCTGCTGAAAAGCCCAATGCGCCAAAGAAAATCCCTGCCAGTGTCAGCAGAAAAACATGCTTACTGGAGACACCTTTATCAATCAACCCTGTCAACTTAGGGCTAATAAGAATGGTCATTAACGATGCGGTCGTCGTGTAGAGACCGATATACATGGGCTGAGCATTGAGTTCTTCAACCAGAAAGAGGCTCATAATCGGTAATACAAAGGCAAACGCCAGCGCTGTCATTCCATTAACAACAAACAGTATTTTCTTTTGGTCTATCCGCAACTTATTAGGCTCTTATCGTAAACAAGGACCCTTAACCTTAACAAGGTGTTGCATAATAAAGCAATGACAAACTAATCAACATATGCACTCATCTTACGAAGAAACGGCAGTAGGCCTAAACAAAGAAAGCCTGCACTTAGGCAGGCTCAGATTGATGACGAACCCCGCTTTTTAAGCGGGGTTCTTTTTTGGAAGCGACCGTAGGTCGCGATCGCGATATTTTTTGCTATGTCGTGCGCAGAAGTTTCCGTTCATTACATAGGCATACAGAAGCAAGTATTTGCCTCATTTCTGCCATGTTTAAGCCTATTTTTCGGAGATAGTTCATCACCAGCGCTATCTTCTTGATGTTTTGGGCTGCCGCTGCCAACCAACATTGCATTTGCACATTGGCTAGACCGCGGAAGCGAGCATAACGATGACCGTGATGTTGCTTAGCGTCTGCAAAGCTACGTTCTACTGTTTCACTTCGACGTCTATAAGTCTTCTTGCCGTAGGAAGAGAGCCGCATTTGGTTTGCCCTCTCTACTGCGTCACTATAGATATGCCGTGTAATCACTTTCTTCATATTTCTGCTTTGAGTACAGTCATCCCTCATTGGACAGAACGCACATTCTTTGGGGGCTGAGTGGTATTCTCGATACGCATCGCGTGAGGTAGTTTTATAAAGCAACTCCTGACCATTCGGACATTGGTAGCTGTCTCTTTGCGCATCGTAAGTAAAGTGCTTCTTTTTGAACGTATTTTTCGTTCTAGATGGACGTCGATAACCGAACACGCCAAGAATAGCTCGACGTTCAAGTGACTCCGCCACTGGAGCAGTAAAGTAGCCCGCATCCAGTCCAACAGCTATCGGGTTCAATTGGAATGTGGCAAGCGTGTAATCTAAGCGTTGAACGTAAGGCTGTGAGTCATTGATGTTACCCGCGGTGGTGTAGGTATCGAGAATAATTCCGTGTTGACCATCAACGGTTCGATGGTCGAGATAAAAGAAGCCTTGAGGCTTATTATCACGAGTCATGAAGCCACTCTCTGGGTCAGTGGTGCTGGTTTTAGTATTCTTTGTTTTTGGCTCTGACTCCCGAGCCTTAAGTGGCTTCTTACCTGCTTTTCTCGGTCTAAAGCGACGTCTTCATCCAGCATATCAAGATAGGTACTGGCACGAACCGCCGTGACTTTATTGGTGTGTTTATTCTTGTTGGCGTTCGCTTTGAGATGAGTACTGTCCGTAAAGAGCTCTTGACCCGCGACCAAGCCTTTCGACATGGCTTGCTCTACGATATTGATAAAAATACGTTCGAATACATCCGTGCCATTAAAGCGACGAATGCGGTTCTGGCTGAGAGTAGAAGCGTGAATGACTTTCTCTGTTAATGACATCCGCAAGAACCAACGGTAAGCGACATTCACTTCAATCTCTTTGACGAGCTGACGCTCACTTTTTATGCCAAAGATGTAGCCAAGTAAGATGATTTTGAAGAGGCGGACAGGGTCAACAGGTGGGCGTCCATTATCTTTACAGTAAAGATGAGCGACTTCATCTCGAATGAATTCGAAGTCGATAGCATTATCGATTTTACGCACTAAATGGTTTTTAGGAACTAACTGTTCCATCGTCACCATTTCCAGTTCGTATTGTTGCGGAGTAGGCTCTTGAAGCATAACGGAGTGTCCATATTTCGATACCCCTATTAGATCAAAGGTCTAGCTCGAAAGCTAGACCTTTGTCAGCAGTCTGAGCCTGCACTTAGGCAGGCTTGTGTTGATTCAACTGAAAAACATCGCGACGGAATTACTCTTCCACACTCCAGACACGATAATCAATATCAAGATCTTCCGGCGCGTAAATCACGAGAGGCACTTTGCTGTTATACCTGTGTAACTCGCCTCTTGCACTTTCAAGCTCACGCATCTCTTTATCACATGGCAACAAGGTTGTGCCCATGGTTGGCGCTTCAGTAATGACGAAGTAAGGATACCCCCACCCTTCTAGGCTTTTGCGCTCAACATTTACGTTCAAGTGACGCACATTGCAGTCAACTTCCATCGTTTTACTGGCAACCAACTGCAACAACGCATTTTGCTCTTCTGCGCGAGCATCAAGGATGAAAGAGTGCATGGTCAACTCTGGGTACATGTCAGTCGAGAACATGTGTACGCTCACCTCTTTCGCAGAAGTACTCATCGCAATCATCATCAGCCCTGCCGCCATTGTCAGCTTTTTCATAGCATCACCTGTTGTTAAACTAGTCATTGAAAACAGTGTTCATAATACAGCAGTTTTTCTGTCTGTCTGCTGAATTTACGTAAGTTTACTCTGATTGAAGTGGAGGCGTATTGACCGTCTTTGCTATTCGATTGACAAAGCCCCAGTCGGGTTGCGGCTGGGGCGTTAACATGTATCACGCAACACAAATAGTGGGCTTTAACTCACCAAAGCAGGCAATATGTGTAAAATCATCATAGTGCCAATGGGGGATTGGCTATTAAAGCTTTCTGCTGTTTTTACCACGACCAAGTTAAGAGACTTGATGATAACGATGTCTTGCCCACCCCAACCTTGCGCCATAATCGCCGAGTAGGTTTCACCTTGAATGCTAAACTCCGTCTCCCACCAAAAATATCCATAGCGTTTTCCGGGTAGGCTCGAATCAATCACAGGGGTGGTAGATTCAATCATCCAATCTTTATCGATAATTTGTTGCCCATTCCAAGCACCGTCATTTAAAACGAGTTGACCGATTTTTAGCATATCGATGGGACGCATATACGCGCCACCCGCTACATTTGTCCGCCCGTCTTGCTGCTTAAACCAAAAGGCGTTCTTAAGACAAAGCGCAGATAACGGCCCATTTTTAGCGTAGTCACTGACAGTCGCCTGTTCAGTCGCTTCACGAATCACTTCCCCCACAACAGAAACAAAGCCGCCACTATAACTAAATGTCGAACCCGGCTCATTCACCAAAGGGCGTTTTAATGTAAAGGCAACAGAATCAGCACTTTCCATCTCTTTTACACGTACGTTGTCAGGGTTATCGTAGGATGATGACCACTCGTTCCATTCGAGCCCCGCCGACATAGTTAAAAACTGTTGCAGGGTAATATTGGCTTTGGCACCCTCGAAAAGCGTTTTATAGCGAGGCAGCAAGGTGGAAACTGGCGCATCAGAACCGGGGATTTTCTCTTCGGTGATCGCCATCCCCGCGAGTAAAGACGTCAAACTTTTACTCACAGACTGAACTTGATGAGGTTCGTCAGCCGTCCAACCATTGAAATATTCCTCAACCAGCAGTTGCCCATCCTTCATCACCAATAGACTATTGGTGTTTTTGTAGTTCATGCGACCAACTTCGATATTGGAGATAAGATCGTCAAGGTACTCTGCTTTATATTCGACATCTGACGGCACTTCGGTGCGCTCACTACATACCATCGCACTGCTAAAATCGCTGCTATGTTGCTCTGCGCCATACATAAGCGCGATGAGATCCTCATTCGAGACCTCTACACGTTGATACGTTAAATCAAGATCAGCCACATTGACGGCAACACGTTGATATACGCCATCTAGCGGCTGACTAAACTCTCCAGTCACTTCATAGTTTGAACCCTTTGAGCGTAACTTGCCGTTGTCATTAATCACAAGTTCCATTGAGCCATAAGCCGTGTTCCCAAAGTAACGTCCATCACTCTGTTTAATGATCAGGTAAGCCAAGGTATCAGTCTTTGCATGATAGACACCGACAAAAGGGTCACTGGTATTCGCGAAGGCCGAAAGATTGAAGAAGAGACCTATTAACAAGACCAAAGGTCGAAATAGGTGGTTCCAAAAACACCGCTCGAGTTGTTTTAACTTAACGCCAATAATCTCTAACATCACGTCCTCTATTCTCACCGCTAACTAGCGCTTCATTTCATAAACGATAGAATCCAGTTTATGGCGTTTAAGTATTCAATCATTCAGGATGATGAGTTCGTGCGAGCCACGTCTTATTAAACAGGGTGTAGCACGTGTTATTTGTCTAATTTGCGTTGATGACACAAGCCCCTTCTAGACGGCATGCTTATATTAAATCGCCGTTAACAGCTTTCTGTACTCTCGGAATTCTTGAAAACTTACCCCATCATTTTGGAGACGGACGATATGATGACGTAAACGCACTCTCTGTCGCTGAGTAAGTTCTTGGTGCTTGAGTACCCTAGCTAGACGTTCCTTTAAATAGCCAGAGTATGAACCAAAGTAATCCAATTCGATATATTGCACCGCAATCTCAATTGCAGCCGCATCCCCTACTCTGACTAACTCCGCGATCTCACGCAGCGTATCCCTGTAATCTACCCACGCTTGTCGAAAAGACGTCACGTTTGCGTTATCGCTCGTATCGTAGGTATGAAGATTCGTGCCGCCAAGTTGGCTGTATTTTTTAAGGATCTGCGATTTCTTCCATCCGTTTGGAATACCATGGTAGATCTCTTTCGGTGTGTTACGAGAGGTGCGGTGCATTTTTATGCTTCCATAGAAACCACTTAATAAATAAAGCTATTATCAGTTCATCACTCAGAATAGCTTTTTAAAACTAAGCGCGGCCATATTTAAACAGACAACATAATAGAGGATAAAAAGCCATTACTACTGAGATAAGTCGATCCACTGCCCCTTTGTCAGTTCATTGAGGTGTTCAGGGTTGAGCTTAAACACCGAATTAGGAGTGCCTGCCGCTGCCCATACTTCTTTGTATTGTCGCAAGTCGTTATCAAGCAAGGTATTCACTTTATTATTGTGTGCAACAGGCGGAACGCCTCCAATCGCAAAGCCAATTTTTTCTCTAACAAAAGATGCACTTGCTTTTTTCAAGGTAAGGCCTGTATTTGCCTTGACTTTATCTACACACACGCGATTAAGCCCTGACACGATGACCAATACTGGTTCGCCTGTCTCCGCATGTATAAAAACAAGTGATTTTGCTATTTGCCCTACCATACAACCGATAGTGCTCGCGGCTTCTTCAGCAGTTCGAGTCGTGCTTGGCATTTGCTGTACGATGAAATCATGACCATATTGAGATAAACACTCTTGTACCCTTGAGGATGACGCTTTCAATTCATTCGACATATTTTTCCCTTTCGTTAACACCTTTTCTTGAATGGCATCGTTATTTTTATACCAATACATTGATAGCCACAAAATTGCTAACTTCTACAATAAGAGTCGTGATAAGGAAAGCGATTACACTCATTAACTAGCCAAAAACAGACGTAAATCCAACTCCACAGCGTCCCCTAGCCAGTAGGCATAATCGGTATGGTCAGTTAAATCATCACCCGTATCAGCATTTAGCTCAGGCCACGCCAGCCTGCGGACAAAGGCGACATCAATCCCATCATCCACTACAATAGCCGCTTTCAATGCTTATCTGGAACCTACAATGCAACTCAGCAAACTGACTACTGAACTTTATGATCAACTTTACCGCGACATCACTGAGTTTCGCACCACCTTTGATTTACCGGTTGCCGCGCCATCGACATTAGATGACAAGGCTGATCAGTTGCATACCTCGCTTGCCATTGAAGAACTCACCGAACTCGCCGAAGCAGATTGTAAAGCCGAGCGCGCGGATGCGATTGTTGATACCGTTTATGTACTTGTTGGCCGTCTTGTACACCTTGGCCATAACAAGATGGAAGAGAATATTGCGATCAGTTATATGATTGACCTACTCCTACACGTTGCGGCTAACCAAAATATTGACTTCTTACCGTGCTGGAATGAAGTCCACAGCAGTAACATGAGTAAAGTCTGCCGCAACCAACAAGAGTATGCGGATACCGAAGCGCACTATGCGAAACAAGGGGTAAAACTCTTCTCGGCAGTGAAAGGGGATTATGTGATAGCGAAATGTGCTGAAGACGTGACTTTAGAAGGCAAGACTATTCGCCAAGGTAAGGTGCTGAAGTCTGTCTACTATCGCCCGGCAGATTTAGTCTCTCTCACCCAGTAACAAACAATATACTCAAACCACCTCAAGATGCAGGATTCAGAAGCGGCCTAGCGCGTCGAAGTCAAGGTAAAGATACCAAGGCAAAGGTGTGAAGGAATGGCTTCCCCCTTTCAAACACCTTTAACGCAGAAATCGGGGCGCTAGTCGCTTCCCGAAGGGCGAGTTTTCTAGGCTCGCCACCGTCGTTACTGTTTTTTGATTTAGTCCACTAGATCTTCAAAACAGTGTCTTGTTGACAAGCCTAGAAACTCTCGCTGAACAAGCATCTTGAGGTGGTTTGAGTATAAAGGCAACCCTGAGGTTGCCTTTGTACTATTGCACCGAGTTTAGCGGTTGGCGATCAGCCTTACCGCATTCCCCAATACATTCATGCAAGTCAAACGACCTACACCACCGGGTACAGGCGTGATTGCGGCTTTAGTCTCTGCCCCATCAATGTGTTTGATGTCACCGACCAGCTGTCCATCGACGCGATTGATGCCAACATCAACCACTAACTGCCCTTCGCAGAACTGGTCGCTGGTCAACGTCCCATGTAATCCCGTCGCGACAACAATCACATCAAATTGATGCCAATCAACAGACGCTAAATCAGACCGACTGTTGAAACTCGACACCGTTGACTGTCGATTGATCAGTTCAATCGCGAGAGGCTTACCAACAATATTACTGCGACCAATCACCGCAACTTTGGTGCCTGAGAACGCGTTGTCACCACGATGCGCCGCAATGATGTCAATGACGGCTTGAACGGTACAAGGGAGAATGGCATTTTGGCCAAGTACCAGTTGCCCTAAAATCTCAGAGCCAAAGCCGTCAACATCGATTGTGGCAGGCAAATCAGGCGCCTCTAAACCATTTGGCAACGGAAGTTGAAAAAGAATAGGGTGTGATGTGCTTTGCGCTAGCCCATCCAAATCTGCTTGTGTCGTCCCATCTTCCGGCAACACGAGATGGTGGCAAGGCAAACCTAAATTTTCAAACAAGCGGACTTTATTTCGCACATACACTTTACTCGCCGGATCGTCCCCAACCGTAACGATCGTTAACTCTACCGCCAATTCCTTTTCGGCAATTTGCTGTTTAAGCTCAGATAGTTGCTCGTCATAGAGCTCACTAATGAAGGCTTTCATACGACCTCGTCTTCAATGACAAAAAGAGTGTTATATCAAGAATCTGGACAGAATTATTGCGCTAGAACAAGAAACAGGGATTGACCATCAGCAAGCTGATCGCTTGACCTTGCGAATAGAGACAGGCAGACTACATTTGTATAGACAATTAATGACTTTTGAATACATCTATGACGACCTCGAAAATTACTCGCGCGCCCCGCTTTCAGCAAATTCAAGATCACATTCGCGAACGCATTCAAAGTCAGCAATGGCCACCGGGATATCGCGTTCCAACCGAAGCTGAACTGTGCCGCCTTTTTGAGGTCAGCCGGATGACAGTAAGCAAAGCGTTGCGAGATCTCGTCAATGAGGGCCTACTCGAACGTACACCTCGTGTTGGCACCTTTGTCAGCCATCCTAAGGCAGAATCCCCGCTAATGGACATTCGTAATATTGCCGATGAAGTCAGAGCGCGCGGCCAAGAGTACAGTAGTCAGGTCATCTCTGTCGCACAAGTGCTTGCCGATGAAGAGGCCGCGATACGTCTTGGGGTGATGCATAACAGCACGATTTATGAGAGTGCGATTGTCCACTATGCTGACAATCAAGCAATTCAATATGAGCATCGCTGGGTTAACCCGCAGCACGTCCCCGAATACGCACAACAAGATTTCAGCACTCTCACGCCTAATGAATACCTTTCTACGGTTAAACCCCTCAGCGCCGTGGAACACACAGTCGAAGCCGTGTTAGCGCCAGAAGAGATTTGCCAATGGCTTGCTATCTCTTCACATTCCCCTTGCCTGCTATTACATCGTCGCACATGGAGTGACCAGCAGCTCATCTCGGCGGCGCTTCTCTATCATCCAGGCTCTCGCTATAAACTCACGGCTCGCAATGATGGCGCGTAACACCTCGCGCGCTTGACCTCCCCCCCAGCAGATAATCATCCGGCCTTTGGTTACTGTGCAGTATTTTTGGGCAAGCGTAGCCATAGCTTTACAATATTCGACTTAATTTTAGCCGGATATTAAACGACCATGATCACATACTGATAACATACGCTATTGATCCTTCGCGCGGATTTGACTATACATTTGTCTATACAAATAAATCGCACAAGGAAATCAATCGTGACTGAAAGTTGGGTGCTCTACAATTGCAATCTCGTCACCATGGATCCCGACGCCGATGAACAGGGATATCAAGTCGTCACAGACAGTTGGCTACATATTGCCGACGGTAAGGTTCAGCAGATAGGCACGAGTGAATATGCGCCCAAGGTAAAACCAGGAACACCTTGTATTGATGCTGAGGGCAAGCTCGTCACCCCCGGACTGATCGATGCCCATACCCACCTTGTTTTCGCAGGATGTCGAGCAAATGAATTTGAGCAGCGTCTTAACGGCGTGCCTTATACTGAGATCGCCAAGCAAGGTGGCGGCATATTAGCTTCAGTAACGGCCACGCGTAACGCAACGGAGGCAGAGCTTACCGCCCTAGCGATCCCACGCGCCAAAGCACTAGCGCGTGACGGCGTCACAAGTATTGAGATTAAATCCGGTTATGGCCTAACACTCAACGACGAACTCAAAATGTTGCGTGTCGCTAAAGCGCTACAGCAACATGTCCACCTGCATATCACCACAACACTGCTCGCCGCCCATGCCCTTCCCCCCGAGTTTGCACACAGCGCTGAAGAATACATTGAGCACATTTGTGACGAGATAATTCCCGCCGCAGCCAATGAAAATTTGGTCGACGCTGTCGATGTTTTCTGTGAAAAAATCGCGTTCTCCCCTGCGCAAATGGAAAAAGTATTTAGAACAGCACACGCCCATGGTTTGATGGTCAAAGGGCACACAGAACAGCTTTCCAACCTTGGCGGTAGCGCACTTGCCGCTGAACTCGGTGCAACGTCAGTCGATCACCTTGAATATCTTGACGAGGCCGGCGTTCAAGCACTGGCAACTCATGGCACAGTGGCAACCTTGCTACCGGGTGCATTTTTCTTTCTGCGTGAAACGCAACAACCGCCTATCGATTTACTCCGCCAATATCAGGTCCCGATGGCCATCGCGAGTGATTTCAACCCCGGCACTTCACCCTATGCGTCACTCACCTTGATGATGAACATGGCATGCACACAATTTCGGTTAACACCGAGAGAAGCACTGCAAGGGGTCACCTGCCATGCCGCCAAAGCACTCGGCCAAACACATACTGGCTATATCGCCAAAGGCATGCAAGCGGACCTCGCCGTCTGGCAAGCAACCTCTCCTGCACAACTCAGCTATCAGGTCGGGACATCCCCTCTCGCCTTCCGAGTCATCAAAGGGGTACAACACCATGGAGAATAAACCAACGCAGCCAGACTTATCCGTGTGGCAGGGGCGAGAAGATCCCGAAGATGGTGCAGCAGGACTCCGTTTTCATCAGGCCGTCAAGCCCCCAACAGACGCCAGCGGATTGTCATCGACAGTGGATTTAATCGGCTTTGCCTGTGAAGAAGGTGTCCGTCGCAATAAAGGGCGTTTAGGTGCGAAGCAAGCCCCTCAACGCATCAGACAAGCGCTCTCGAACATGGCTTGGCACCACAGCTGTGTGCTTCGCGATCTTGGTGACATTGCTTGTGATTCAAGCTCAGACGCGACCAGAGATCCACTCGCAGACGCACAGACTTTACTTGCCAATAGCGTGGCACAAAGCCTGAATACAGGGCACTTCCCTATCATACTAGGCGGAGGCCATGAAGTCGCTTGGGGTAGCTATCAGGGCCTCGCCTCTCATTTGAAAGCGCAGCATCTGCAACAACCACAACTTAAAGCAAAGCACCCCAAGCAGCAGAGCACGCGTAAAGATTCGCCACCGCGCATCGGTATTATCAACTTCGATGCGCATTTTGATCTTCGCCCGCTGGTGGAGGGAAAAGGCAGCTCTGGCACGCCATTCAACCAAATCGCCCAATATTGTGAGGCACAAGGCTGGCCTTTTCATTACGCCTGCATCGGGGTTAGCCGTACCAGCAATACCCAAACCTTGTTTAAACGCGCCGAAGCGTTGAACGTTACCATCATTGAAGATGTTGACTGCGCTAACGAACAGCGTCTATTGCAACAGATTCTTCAGTTTGCTGCTGGCTGTGATGCCCTATATCTCACCGTCGACCTTGATGTCTTTCCTGCATCTCAAGCGCCCGGCGTCAGTGCCCCAGCAGTGCTTGGCGTCGACTACCGCATCGTGGAATCATTGATCCGCACTATTGCTGCATTGAGAGATGCACAAGGACAACGACTACTACGCTTGGCTGATATCGCTGAATACAATCCAACCGTCGACCAAGATAATCAAACCGCTCGACTCGCAGCACGCCTCATTTGGCAACTGTGCGCGACTTTCAATAATAACGAAACATCACCCTCATAAGGAGTTTGCAATGACCGACCCAAGAATGGACAGTGATCGCGAAATTCATGCCCCGACGGGCACCAAACTCAACGCAAAATCGTGGTTAACGGAAGCCCCGTTGCGGATGCTAATGAATAACCTCCACCCCAACGTCGCAGAACATCCGCAGTCACTTGTCGTCTATGGTGGTATCGGTCGTGCTGCACGTGATTGGGCATGCTATGACAAAATCGTTGAAACACTGAAACGCCTAGAAGACGACGAGACGTTACTCGTCCAGTCAGGCAAACCTGTCGGTGTGTTCAAAACCCATGCTGATGCCCCCCGCGTGCTCATCGCTAACTCAAACCTTGTTCCTCACTGGGCAAACTGGGAGCACTTTAATGAGTTAGACAAAAAAGGCCTCGCAATGTATGGCCAAATGACGGCAGGGAGTTGGATTTATATCGGCTCTCAAGGGATCGTCCAGGGCACCTACGAAACCTTCGTCGCGATGGCAAAGCAACACTTTGACGGCTCGGCGGCTGGCAAATGGATTCTAACAGGCGGGCTCGGCGGTATGGGTGGTGCTCAACCACTCGCGGGCACGATGGCTGGCTTTTCGATGATCGCTGTTGAATGCGACGAATCACGCATCGACTATCGCCTTCGCACTGGTTACGTCGATAAAAAGGCCACCACCCTCGACGATGCGCTTGCCATCATTGAAGAAGCCAAACTGACTAGCACACCCGTATCCGTCGGCCTACTCGGTAACGCCGCAGATATCTTTGCTGAGTTAGTCGAGCGCAATATCACGCCAGATGTGGTTACCGACCAAACCTCTGCCCATGATCCGCTCAATGGTTACTTACCTCAAGGTTGGAGCATGGAAAAAGCCAAGCTTGAACGTGAAGCGAACCCAGATGCCGTTGTTGACGCAGCGAAGTGTTCGATGGCCGTCCAAGTTCGCGCCATGCTTACATTGCAAAGCCGCGGCGCAGCCACGGTCGACTACGGAAATAACATTCGTCAAATGGCGCTAGAAAAGGGTGTAGATAACGCCTTTGATTTTCCTGGATTTGTGCCGGCATACATCCGACCGCTGTTCTGTGAAGGGATTGGGCCATTTAGATGGGCAGCGCTTTCTGGCGACCCAGAAGACATCTATAAAACAGACCAAAAAGTCAAAGAGCTCATCCCCGATAATCCGCACCTTCATAACTGGCTAGATATGGCCCGTGAACGCATTCAGTTTCAAGGACTGCCTGCGCGTATTTGCTGGGTCGGATTAAAAGATCGCGAACGCCTAGGCCAAGCCTTCAATGACATGGTCAAAAACGGCGAGTTGAAGGCACCGGTTGTCATTGGTCGAGATCACCTAGATTCCGGCTCTGTTGCCAGCCCGAACCGAGAGACAGAAGGCATGATGGATGGCTCTGATGCGGTCTCAGATTGGCCATTACTGAATGCACTATTAAACACCGCATCCGGCGCGACTTGGGTGTCACTTCACCATGGTGGCGGTGTCGGTATGGGCTTTTCGCAACATTCCGGCGTCGTTATCTGCTGTGATGGCACCGAAGAGGCATCAAAGCGTATTGGCCGAGTACTAAAAAATGACCCTGCCACCGGGGTGATGCGCCATGCTGATGCAGGCTACGACATCGCCATCAATTGTGCGAAGGAAGAGAAACTCGATCTCCCTTTGCTAGATCTACCCAACACACCGCGTCAATAACGCCAACGTTCAGAGGAAGTAACAGATGTACGAACTGACCCTAATCCCTGGTGAATTGACTCTCCCTCAGCTACGCCGAGTGAGTCGCGAAAAGACCCAACTGAAACTAGGCGCCAACATCGCGGCACAAATGAAGCCGAGTACCGATACCGTCGCCGAGCTCATTGATAATGGCTCTGTTGTCTACGGTATCAATACGGGCTTTGGTCTACTTGCGAACACGCGTATTGCAACGGAAGATCTTGAGACCTTACAACGCAGTATCGTTCTCTCACACGCTGCGGGTATCGGCACATTTATGCGCGATGAAACCGTGCGCCTGATGATGATACTGAAGATCAACAGTTTAGCCTGCGGCTTTTCCGGCATTCGCTATGAAGTTGTCGAAGCATTGACAACGCTGATCAACGCCGAAGTCTATCCTTGCATACCAGAAAAAGGCTCTGTCGGTGCTTCAGGCGATCTCGCTCCCCTCGCCCATATGAGTACGGTACTACTCGGCGAGGGCCAAGCAAGGCATAAGGGAGAAGTCATATCCGGTGCCGCAGCGCTAAAAATCGCAGGACTAACGCCTATCACCCTTGGCCCCAAGGAAGGTCTAGCGCTTTTAAATGGGACACAAGCCTCAACGGCTTTCGCGCTCGAAGGGCTGTTTGCCGCCGAAGATCTCTATGCGTCGGCAACGGTATGCGGTGCACTTTCTGTCGAAGCCGCATTGGGAAGCCGCCGTCCCTTCGACCCACGAATTCATCGAGCACGAGGGCATCGTACCCAAATGGATGCCGCGATGGCTTATCGACATTTATTGGAGCAGCACAGTGAAATCGGCGATAGCCACAAAGGCTGTGAAAAAGTACAAGACCCATACTCACTTCGCTGTCAGCCTCAAGTGATGGGAGCATGCCTTGCCCAAATCCGCCACGCTGCGGAGGTGCTCGAAGTTGAAGCTAACGCCGTCTCTGACAACCCATTGGTCTTTCCTGATGATGGCGACATCATTTCTGGTGGTAACTTCCACGCAGAGCCAGTAGCGATGGCAGCAGACAACCTCGCCCTTGCCATTGCCGAGATAGGCTCGTTATCTGAACGCCGCATGGCGCTGCTTATTGACAGCAACCTTAGCAAGCTGCCACCTTTTCTCGTTAACAATGGCGGCGTAAACTCTGGTTTTATGATCGCCCAAGTCACCTCTGCCGCCTTGGCCAGTGAAAATAAGACCCTTGCCCACCCTGCCTCGGTAGATAGTCTGCCCACGTCTGCTAACCAAGAAGACCATGTCTCAATGGCAACTTTTGCAGGTCGCCGTTTAGCGGAGATGGCGGACAATACCCGGGGTATTCTTGCCGTCGAGCTCTTGTCAGCCTGTCAAGGCATCGATTTTAGAGCACCTAACAAAAGCAGTGTCCGCTTAGAGCAAGCGAAAGCCGAACTGAGAAGTCACGTCGCATTTTATGACAAAGACCGCTATTTTGCGCCTGACATCGCTAAAGCTGACACGCTACTCAAAGAGGCGAGCTATAACCGTTTGATGCCGGATAACCTCTTACCAAGCATTTAACTTTCCCTACTCGCTGTAGGCAAATGCCGGTCTCACCTGAGATCGGCTTTTTTATGTTGAGCCCGAGTACGCCAATATCGCGTGGCTGGAACTCCAAAAATCAACATCCCAAACCTAGAATGTTAATAGTAGGTTACTCAAATGACCGAAGCGTCAAACTGATAAACAACCTTAACATTGAACAAAAAACCAGCAAGAAAATAACCAACACTCTCCCTAAGTGTCGATTTTCTAGACAGCGATAGAAATATCAGTAAATGCAACATTTACACAACATCCACACTAATATAAGGGTTACTTGCCTGTAAAAAATAGCCTTGCAGATCCGCCTAATTATAAAGACCCCTCAACCTGCTCAATGTTTAACCAGCCAACATTGCCTTATTAAAAAAGCACCAACAATAACCACAACGAGTAGAATGGTAATAGCGGTGCAACTCTGCATTATCTTTCCCAGCGATTGCCACGCTTCAACATTCAAACTCAACCTGGCATCCAAGAACAACATTAACTTTTAAAAACAAACACATAAATACAAATCCCAACTAAGCATTAAACTAAAGAGACATGTCACACGTATATAACGTTGTAGAGATAGAACTATTCTTAATGCGGCAGAGATAAGGCTTGGAGAAAGTGGTTATCGATACAAAACTGGACTGCTCTTTATTTGGCCAATAACCTCTTTTTATTTATGGTTTATTGTTAATTTAATAACCATTAAATGTTAATAAATTGTTTATTTCAAGCCAAATAATGCGATTTTTTATTTGTTTGTCTGCATTTTGTGCGTTGGTTTATTTAATCTATTTACCCTAAATGATATGTTACCGCCGCCGTCAAATTATGACTCAACTGTTACTACAAAGTTTCTCTGGAGAAAGAATGAAAGCAAGATGTAACAAACCAGTTGCATTGATATTGCTCGGGGTAGTATCGCTCATATTATTGGGCTTACTATTCAGTAGCAACATGGTGTTATTCGATCCGAAAGGCCCCATCGGGGAAGCGCAGGAAGCGCTCATCATCACCTCAGTGCTGCTTATGGCAATCATCATCGTACCTGTGCTGTTTATGTCGGTGTACTTTCCGTACAAATACCGCCACAGCAACAAAGAGGCTGAATACAAGCCTGATTGGGAGCACTCAACCAAAATTGAGATCATCGTATGGACGATTCCGTGCCTGATCATTCTAGCGTTGGGTTGGATTACTTATAAAACTTCCTTCTCCCTTGACCCTCGCCAAGAGCTTGCTTCAGAAAAGCCTGCACTGACTATCCAAGTTGTTTCCATGAACTGGAAATGGCTGTTCATCTATCCAGAGCAGCAAGTTGCAACAGTGAACGAGCTGGCGCTGCCAGTTGATCGCCCTGTTGAGTTCTTAGTGACCTCAGATACAACGATGAACTCATTCTTTATTCCACAACTCGGTAGCCAGGTCTATGCCATGGCCGGGATGGAAAACCGTCTTCATTTGATGGCCTCTGAAGAAGGTGAATACCGTGGATTATCAGCAAACTACAGTGGTTTTGGTTTCACCAATATGCGTTTTAAAGCTCACGCTGTGAGTGATGAAGGCTTCGACCAGTGGATTGACACGGTGAAAGCTTCTCAACTCGAACTCAACGACGCAACTTATGACGCGCTGACTGCTAACGCCAAAGAGCAGATTAAAGCGCCTCACCCGGTGACCTACTATTCATCGGTCGATCCGCTTCGATTCAAAGACATCATTGAAAAACACTCAGGAGTCCAAAATGGCTTATAAGGGCGATGTATATGCCGAGCCGGATCCAATCTTCGGTAAACTGAACTGGGACGTTATCCCTTATTATGATCCGGTCATTTTGCCGGTAATGATCGCTGTCGTTCTTGGCGGCATTGGCCTATTGGGCCTCATCACTTACATGGGTAAGTGGCGCTATTTATGGGAGGAGTGGTTCTCTTCTGTCGACCATAAAAAAATTGGTGTCATGTATATCATTGTCGCCTTGGTGATGATGATACGAGGCTTCTCAGATGCCGTATTAATGCGTTCACAACAAGCGCTTTCAACGGTAGATGCCTCCTATCTCCCCCCGGAACACTACGACCAAATATTCACCGCGCACGGTGTAATTATGATCTTCTTCGTTGCCATGCCGCTCGTGGTAGGTCTAATGAACATCATAGTGCCGCTGCAAATCGGTGCCCGAGACGTCGCCTTTCCGTTCTTGAACTCATTGAGCTTCTGGCTGTTTGTGGTTGGCGCGATTCTAATCAACGTATCACTCTTCGTTGGTGAGTTCGGTGCAACGGGTTGGTTGGCTTACCCGCCACTTTCTGGCATGGAATACAGCCCATGGGTCGGCGTTGACTACTGGCTTTGGTCTCTGCAAATCTCGGGAATCGGTACCCTTTTAACGGGTGTTAACTTTGTCGTTACCATCCTACGCATGCGTGCGCCGGGCATGAAAATGATGCAGATGCCTGTCTTTACTTGGACGGCACTCTGTTCAAACGCCTTGATTGTGGTTGCTTTCCCAATCCTAACTGTCACGCTGACATTACTTACGCTAGACCGCTACATTGGTACACACTTCTTTACCAATGACATGGGCGGCAACCAGATGATGTACGTCAACTTGATCTGGGCTTGGGGTCACCCTGAGGTGTATATCCTTGTGCTACCTGCGTTTGGTATCTTCTCAGAGATCACCGCTACTTTCTCTCGTAAGCGTCTATTCGGCTACACCTCATTGGTGTGGGCAACGGCGGTTATCATGTTGCTATCCTTCGTTGTATGGCTACACCACTTCTTCACCATGGGTGCTGGGGCAAGTGTTAACGCCTTCTTCGGTATTGCGACCATGATTATATCGATACCCACCGGGGTTAAGATATTTAACTGGCTGTTTACGATGTACAAAGGCCGCGTCGAATTTTCGGCCAGTATGTGGTGGACCATTGCCTTCCTGATCACCTTTACCATTGGCGGTATGACGGGCGTTATGCTTGCTATTCCGGCAGCGAACTTCGTACTGCATAACAGCTTGTTCGTTATCGCGCACTTCCACAACGTTATTATCGGTGGTGCGGTCTTCGGTTACTTTGCAGGTATGACTTACTGGTGGCCGAAAGCAACCGGTTACATGCTGAACGAAAAGTGGGGCAAGATTTCTTGTGTCCTTTGGACTGTGGGTTTCTTCGTTGCATTTATGCCGGTCTACGTACTGGGCTTCAACGGCATGACGCGCCGCCTAAGCGTTGCAGAAAACCCAGAATGGGCTCCAATGCTATGGATAGCCGCGTTTGGTGTCTGCATTATTGCTGCAGGTATCGCCGCGCAGTTCTACCAATTCTTCATCTCAATTCGTGATCGTAAGCAAAACATGGACACCACTGGTGACCCATGGAATGGCCGTACGCTTGAATGGTCGACGTCGTCACCACCAGCGTTTTACAACTTTGCGACCTTGCCAAAGATCCATGATCGTGATGAGCATGCTTACTGCAAAGACAATGGTTTAGCCTATCAAGCCCCTGAGCGTTACAAGCGTATCCACATGCCGAAGAACACTTGGGCTGGCGTTGTGATCAGTTTCTTCTCACTGACGCTTGGCTTTGGTTTTGTTTGGCACATTTGGTGGCTAGTTATCGCCAGCTTCTTAGCGATTGTCGTTTCTTGGATCGCCTACAGCTTCCAACGCAGCAAAGACTACTTCGTTGAAGTGGCTGAGGTTGAAGCCATTGAAGGCCCGCATCTAGAGCGTGTATACCAAGATCATCCACAATACCGCCCTGCGTCAAAAGATGCAGAAGGCACCGTGGTATAAGGATTGAAGAGAAATAATGAGCACATCAACTAATACTGCGCACAACGCGCAATCACTGGAAGCGTCGGCAACGGCGCACCATGATACACACGATGATCATGACCATCATGATTACGCGGGTGACACTATTTTCGGCTTCTGGATATACATCCTGAGTGACTGTTTACTGTTTGGTACGCTATTTGCGACCTATGCCGTGTTCTCAAACAGTTTTGCAGGTCTCATTGAACCGAAAGACCTCTTCAGCCTACCGTTTGTGTTAGGTGAAACCGCCCTGCTTCTAGCAAGTAGTTTCACTTTCGGTATCGCGATGTTAAAAGCCAAAGATCACAACATGCAAGGCATGTTTAAGTGGCTTGGTATTACTTTCGCCCTAGGCTTGAGCTTCCTAGTCATGGAGCTCTACGAGTTCTGGCACTTTAGCAATGAAGGGGCAACCTTTGATAGCAGTGCTTACTGGTCTTCATTCTATGCACTGGTAGCAACCCACGGTCTGCACGTTTTTGCGGGCTTGGTTTGGATGCTCGTATTGTTTGTTCACTTTAAACGCGATGGCTTTACCGAAGACAACAAGACACGTCTTGCCTGTCTCAGCCTCTTCTGGCACTTCCTCGATATTATCTGGATCTGTGTCTTTAGCGTTGTGTATCTGATGGGAGTGATGTAATGGGACAGTCAAACGAACACGGTCAGGGCGGTCAAGCGCACGGTAGTGTGAAAGAGTATACCCATGGTCTAATTTACTCTGTCATCCTGACACTTATCCCTTTCGCGATGGTAATGATGGATATCGGCTCACCACAGATGACTATTGGTGTCATCATGATCTGTGCGGTCGCACAAATCTTGGTTCAGCTGATTTTCTTCCTCCACATGAACACCTCATCTGAACAGATGTGGAATACCACTTCGGCGGTATTTACCGTGGTCATTGTGGCCATCATATTGGTCGGCTCGCTGTGGATCATGCAACACTTGAACCACAACATGCTGATGGGCCACTAAACGGTTACTTTATGTTTAAACACTATCTGCAACTAACCAAACCTGGCATTATCCGTGGCAACCTTGTTGCCGCGGCAGGTGGTTTCTTTCTGGCCTCACAGGGCCAGATTGATTGGATACTGTTTCTGGCCGTCGCGATGGGCACTTCGCTCATCGTGGCGTCTGGCTGCGTGTTCAACAACGTGATAGACCGCGATATCGACGGCAAAATGAAACGAACGTGTAATCGAGAGCTCGTGCAAGGCGTATTACCCGTTTCTCATGCACTCAATTTTGCCTTTGTACTGGGGCTGCTTGGCTTTCTCACGCTCTACACCTTTACCTCGGTGACGGCCTTTGGCTTCGGCTTACTCGGCTTTATCGTCTATGTCGGCTTTTATAGCCTTTACTACAAGCGTCAATCTGTACACGGTACCTTGATTGGTGGCTTATCGGGCGCCTGCCCTCCGGTTATTGGTTACTGTGCGGTTACCCATCAGTTTGATGCAGGTGCAGCCGTCCTTTTTCTCACTTTCATCATCTGGCAAATTCCGCACTCTTATGCGATTGCCATCTACCGATTCGATGATTACAAGGCTGCAAATATCCCCGTCCTGCCGATTCAAGCTGGGATCGATAAAGCGCGTTACCACATCATCGGTTACATCGTTGCCTTTGCCGTTGCTACCTTCGCACTCACCTACCTCGGTTATGCGGGCAGCTGGTACGCGTTAGGCATGGGTTTAGCCAGCCTGTATTGGCTATACATTGCAAAAGTCAGCTTCCAAAAAATGCCAGCGGAACAATGGGGCAAGCGTCTAATGCTGTTTTCTATCGTCTGTATCATGGTGTTCTGCGTACTCATCTCCGTCGACTTCATGCCAACCGATGTCACCGCACCTCAACTCGCATGGCAGGACTCTACTGCCATGACGAGTCCTTTTGCTGTTGAAGGATTAAATTAATGAGTAACAACCCTGTTCGCTGGGTCATCATGGCCGGCGTGCTTGCCATCGCGGGTATCATTGCCCTGTATATCGACAACACCACTATCCCTATCGGTGAAAGACCAAAACAGTTTGAAGAGCTCGGTGGGCGTTTCCAGCTCAACAGCGCAACAGGCGCGATTGACTCTGAAGCCCATAAGGGCAAAGTTGTTGTCATGTACTTTGGTTTTCTTAACTGTGCTGAAGTCTGCCCTTCCTCAATGGGGGTGATGTCTGCGTCATTTAAGTTACTCGAAAAAGAAACCTACGAGCACGTACAAGGCTTTTTCGTCAGCGTAGACCCAAACCGCGATGATTTAGACTCTTTGCATGAGTTTGCTCAGTACTTTGACCCGCAAATTCTCGGTCTTACGGGTACCCAAGAAGAGGTCGATGCGATTACCGACCAGTTTGGCGTTTATGTCGATTTGGTCGACATGGAATCTTCTGTACTCGACTACACCGTTGATCATGCATCGCGCTTTTTCATCATTAACCCTCAAGGCCAACTGATCGATGCGATGAGTCATAGCACCACACCAGTTGAACTGGCAGCGCGCATCGAACGCACGTTACAACGCTACCCAGCGCAGTAAGGAAATGAAATGAACCAAACTCGTATTGCAATGGCGATGGCGCTCGCCCTCACTGCCCTGCCATTAGCCGCCTGTGATGCCCATGATCACAGTGCTGAAAAAGACGCAGCGCCCGCGCACAGCCCAGTCGAACATAGTCATCATCACCATGGTGAAGCGCATGATCACCATCATCATGATGCGCCAGAACTTGACCTCGCATCACTCGCATCAGGTAGGCAGCCACTCAGTGATACGCTGTTCGCCGAACATGCTGTTGCCAAAGCCACCATACCCGGCATAAAAGTCAGTGCGGGCTATCTTACGCTGACCAACACTGGACAAGAAACGATACGTCTCGTTGCTGCCGAAACTGCCCTGTCTCAGCACACTGAGTTTCATCGCATGTTCATGCGAGATAACAAAATGGCGATGCGTAAAATGGAGGCTATCGAGATCCCAGCTGGCGAAAGCTTTGCGTTCACAACAGGCGGTTACCACCTCATGTTTATGGGGATTACAACACGCTTTACTGCGGGAGAAACCTTTGATGTCGTCTTGATTGATGACAAGGATAATCGCTACACAGTACAGTTGTCCGTTAAACAACTCGACAAGCTATAAATCGTTCGACTCAAACGTGGTGGAGAAAGAATGAAATTATCCTATTTACTGACAGCAGGCAGCTTTTTTCTCGCCTTTACCTCCTCTCATCTCTTCGCTAGCGAAAAGCATGAGGTTGAGACCTCGATGGACAAGTTGGCTGCTGAGCAAGCTATCCCCTGTGAGACGGCGCTAAGAACAGTCGCGAGAGAGAACTTAAAGCAGAACCCTCACCGATTACTGGCCTACCAAAACGGTGATGCCGATATCCATCTGTTTAATGCCCTCGCGGTGAGTCAGTATCGCGATAGAGATAGTCACATCACTTTCCATGGTGTCGAGAATGCGCAAGGTCAGTGTTTCACGTCTGTGACAGAGAGCTACGTGCTCAATACGCCTTGTGCTGATGCACGCCATGAAGCCTTCAGTAAGTGGCAATTTCAAGGCAAGCTCAACGACAATACATCCGTACTTGTCAGTAAGCGGATTCAAGGAAAACAAGCTTTCTTAACCGAGCAATTTTCAACACTCTGTTTAGTCACGACGCGACAACTCGTCGAGCACTAACACTGTTGTATCGTTCACCCTTCGCCCCCGGTTGCCAATTTGGCCCGGGGGCTTTTTTCTATCCGTGACAACAGGTATTCTTCCCGAAACCCATTGCAACTGCCGCACTATGATAACCGGACTCAACCACCTCACCCTTGCCGTCTCTTCACTAGAGGCATCACTCGATTTTTACGTTGATAAACTCGGGCTTTGTCTACATGCAACATGGGACAATGGCGCCTACCTCTCGGCCGGTGATTTGTGGTTCTGTTTGTCTGTCGATGCCGCTAAACCTGCTCGCGATTATAGTCGTATACTCAAGTCACCTGAAGATACATGTTCAGCGAGAATTTCTAGGCTTGCCATCGAGGCACTGCTTTGAAGGTCTAGTGGACTACATCAAAAAGCAGTAACAAAGGTGGCGAGCCTAGAAAACTCGCCCTTCGGGAAGCGACTAGCACCCCGATTTCTGCGTTAAATGTGTTCGAAAGGGGAAAGCCATTCCTTCACACCTTTGCCTTGAACTCGACGCGCTAGTCTGCTTCTGAAGCCTGTATCTTGAGGTGACTTGAGTATATCACTTTCAGTATTGCCCCTTCACAGTTTGACGCATTTGCGGCTAGGCTTCGCTCTCTTGGTATAAAGGAGTGGAAAGTGAACCGTAGTGAAGGGCAATCGCTCTACCTTCTTGACCCCGATGGTCACAAGTTAGAGCTTCATGTTGGCGACCTTAACAGTCGTTTAGCCCACATAACCGAGGTGTCATACCCGGGTTTACAACGGCATAATGCTGATTAAGTGTCACAAATGGCGGCACAATGGCCAAATAAGCACATTCATACTTAGATAGTCCTTTACAATGTCAGCAAGCCCAATCATAATTGTAGGCCTCTGTAGTTCAGAGTTATTAAACGCAAAAATTGAGTAAAGTAGAATTCTCTGTAAACCATCGTAACTGTTGTTGTTCGTTGTTCTTAGCATTCCCTCTTGGCTTCATCACGCAATTAAATAATTCGCGACCACAGTAAATCGCAATTTGTCTGCGAACATTTTTTTAATTTAGTAAGGGACATAACATGTCTAAAACAACTGGTATCGTTAAGTGGTTTAACGAAGAGAAAGGTTTCGGTTTCATCACTCAAGACAACGGCGGCGCTGACGTATTCGTTCACTTCCGTGCTATCACTGGTGAAGGTTTCAAAACTCTTGCTGAAGGCCAAAAAGTTGCTTTCGAAGTAGAGCAAGGTCAAAAAGGTCTTCAAGCTGCGAACGTAGAAGTTCTGTAAGACTTTTAAACCGCAGGCAACAGCTGTTGCCTGCGGTTTTCTTTCATCTCAATCCCAACCGCCTCTTCTCTTAGACATCTCTTCAACATCACCTTATCTATTCTGGTATTTGTTTAGTCCACCATCACAGCTAAAGATCAGTACATACGCGGCTCAACACGCAAACAACTCCACACCTTTCTCTCCAATAACCAGATACTCATGTGCTTCATCGACAACAGGAAACTGATATTTTGACAACTGCTGCGTCAGCACAGTATCAGGAATCGAATAGCGTCGGTTCGCATTGCCGCTTCGTAACGCTGTTTCAGAACAACTAAACACCACTAAGGTGACCAGTGCGTGGTAGTCTTTGCCAAAATCAACGATGATTTTCCGAAAATCTTGGCGCAAGTTTGTCGCATCCCAAACCACATCCGCTTTTTGCGATAACGCCACCTTTAAACGACGTTTAGCCAGTTGCATGACTTGCCCAGAAGATTTTTGGCTACTTCGGTTACCGCTGATCTCTTCTCTAATCTCATCCAAAGAGATAAGCTGGTAGTGCTTAAAATGCTGACTGACATACGTAGACTTACCCGCCCCACTTGGCCCGCAAAGCACCACTAAGTGTGCATAGTTTTCCTTATGCCGAAAATGCCGAGCCAAGCACTCTTCCTCTTGAACAACCTGATCATTCTGCATATCTGCTATTGTCATTGCTCGCAAATAACGTTGTGCCTGTGGGGTCTCTGTCTTGATATGCGAATCTAAGGTCCGTGGCTGGTAGGCTTTTCCCCAAACGTCATACTCATCAGCGAAAAGCTTGAACTCTTCTAGAAGGCCCAACTGCTTACTTAAGTCGGGACATATCCTACCGCGCATATCTGCCACTTCGAGCCAATAGAGCAGCTCAGTATCCACACGACGAGAAAGCGTCAGATAGCCTCCCTTTGACGCGTTCTTTACCACAAGAAGCTTAGGCATATGGTGCTCGCCCACTAGCCCTAATACCGTCCAAATGACCTCATAAGCCAATGGCAACGACATCAACTTAATCGCGAGATAATTTCGTCCAACCTCTTCATGCTTTGGGCTAGCAATGCGCGGGACACCACGAATCTCTACTTGTTGGGTTCTACGCGGTTTACCAATATCGTGTAACACCGCGCCAAGGATCAATGCTTGGCGCTGTAAGCCACGGATATGTTGCGCTTCACTCCTTAACAGCAGATAAAGTGCATCAAGTACCATTCCGGTATGGACGTGAACATCGCCTTCGCCGTGCCATTCAGGATCTTGTGAGGTGTGCTTTAACTCATGCAACCATTCGAGTTCTTTCCCTAATATCGCGACACATTCATCCATGCTTGGTTCAGCGTCAACCGCTAGGGATTTCAACCACGCCTCCATTACATGTCCTCCTCAGGAGATATCAACCCGTTAGGCACAACGGCTTGATGCATCCAATGTTGATCCGTTTGGACATGGCCTTTTCTTACACATTTAGCGACAGCCTTAGCAAAGTCACCATAGACAAAGCCCGTTTCGAGACGAACCACGTAGCCTTCAACTTTCTCAGAATCAAAAGCCAGTGCCTTGATCACATCCAAGTTCCATTCACCACGGTACAAAACAGCAGGGGAAACGATGCCCAAAAGGTCAAACCACAACTGGGTATCATCCCAATCCAAGCAACAGTTGCTTTCATCCCAGATTGAAAAGCCATAAAAGTAGCTTTTTAGCTCTGTATAAATGATCGAGTGTTGTGCGAATAGGTTTTCGCCACAGATCCGCCATCCTGCTGGGATTTGGTAACTCAGTCGCCCATGAAAACGTTTTATCCAGTCGCGCGATGAATGGTGTGCACTATCAAGCGACCGAGCATGGCAATAATCTCGATGCAAAGTGGTATTCTCACCATCCATTTTTTCAGTCACGACAACGCGCTGGCCTTCAAATACGGTGGTATCGACACAGCGAATATCATCACTGGTCACACCCTGTGACCAGGGTAAATGGGGTGTACGGGGGTATTTAATGCGAGTAGTCATCATACTTATCCTAACGTCAAATTTTAAACACCAGTAACTATCCTGCTACAGGAGTAGGCTTACTGAGTGGTCAGAGTCGAAGGATTAGCAATTACATAACATGATAAGAAAGGGTGAGCTTTCATTCCTCTGTGTAGGTAGGTGAACGTGTTAACACCTGAAGTAATAGTACAAGTTTTGTACGGATATTACATAAGCCCAGTGCGAGTGTCTACTTTTCAACACTTTCTTCTACACTTGATTAAGGCACACTCATAACAAGGATTTATCCTTATTCACATGCGCAACTGGATTGATGACCTCTCTATACAAAAGAAGATGTTGCTGAGTTTTTCTATACCAGTGGCCTTGATTCTCATCGTCTCCATTGCCGCTTTTCGAAATACCGAATCCATGGTCCACGATAACCATTGGGTAGCACACACCCACAAGGCAATCGCGCGTGCCCAAGAGTTACTCACTTTAGTGGTGGACATGGAAACCGGACAACGAGGTTACCTGATCACTGGGCGAGACAATTTTTTGGCCCCTTACTATGACGCGCTGGCACAATGGGACAACAAAATTACCGTCCTATCAAATCAAGTGAGCGATAACCCTGAGCAAGTTGCCCGTTTAGATCGGCTCGCTGAACTTCACCTTTCATGGCTAACCCTCGCTGGGGAGTATGAAATTGAACAGCGTAGACGAGTAAACATCGGATTAGCGTCACAAGACAGCGTCATCGCATTGATTCAGAAAGAGACTGGCAAGCGCATTATCGATGAAATACGTCAAGAGATTGCGGAGTTTATCGCGATTGAGCACGCTTTGATTGAAAAACGCATAGAGAAATCTGAACAGTCAGCCTTTCGCACCCAATTGACGCTCATTGCGGGCAGTATCCTGTCGATCATCATTGCCGTTTTCGTCGCAATAACAGCTGCATCGAGAGAAAAAAACCGCATTAGTACCCTACTCGTTGCGACTGAGCAGGTATCATCAGGCAACCTGACTGCAGCCGAAGCCACCCTCGCCCAATGTCACGCCTTACATAATAAGGATGAGCTTGGTGAACTGACTCAGTGCTTCCATCTCATGGCGGCGAATCTCGTCAAGTACGACGACAACATGCGGGCAAACAATAAACAGCTTCAACAGGAAAAAGTCAAAGCCGAAGCCGCCGCGCAAGCCAAAAGCGATTTTCTCTCGACAATGAGTCATGAAATACGCACCCCTATGAATGGTGTGCTGGGACTAGCTCAGCTGATTGATAAGCAAACGAAGGAACAAAAAACCAAAACTCACATAGGCATGGTGCTCGAATCTGGGCAGCATCTAATGACCATCCTCAATGACATACTCGATCTCGCTAAAATCGAGCAAAACAAACTCTGCCTCGACCAGAAACCCTTTCTTTTATCTCAAGTCATCAACCCAGTTTATAGCGCAATAAAACCACTTACTGATAGCAAACAGCTCAACTTAAGAATCGATAATCAGATCGAAGACTCAATCGAGTTTCAAGGGGACAGCGCAAGGCTACGACAAATTCTATTCAACTTAGGTGGCAACGCCGCCAAGTTCACCGATGAAGGTGAAGTACTGATCAAGTCCATGCTTGAGCCGAGTAACCAGCATCTAACCTTTACTGTTAACGATACGGGCATTGGTATTGCAGCAGACAAACAGTCGCAGATTTTTGATGCCTTTGAACAAGCTGACACCTCAACCACTCGTGATTACGGTGGTACGGGGCTTGGCCTTGCGATTGTCCAAAAGCTCGTCAAACTCATGGACGGCAAAATCACCCTAGAGAGCGAGGAAGGCATTGGTACGCATTTCACTGTCGAATTACCCATTCCTTGGCATGATAAATCGGCAAGCACGTAAAGAGAGCATTACAACTCACTTACTGAACAAAAAAAGCTCATCTAACGAGTAAAGCCGAATTAGATTCGCACCTTTTTCATCCCTATGTAATGATGCATCCTCGCAACAGTCTTAACGCGATTAATTACCTACTAACATCGCTAGTTATTTCGATCAGGGAGAGAAGTATGAGCGCACCTGTCTGGGATCTCACCATTGCCTACCAAAGCCTCACGGATGAGAAAATTCAACGCGACATTCAATTTGTCCGCGAAACTGGCGAAAAAATCGCTGCGTTATCAACAGATAGCATCGAAGAGATGCAAACCGCACTGGCGCTTTATGATAAAGCCTTAACACAGCTTCTGACACTGCAAAGCTACAGCAGTTGCATCGCCTCTACAGATGCCAACAATGAGGCAGCACGAAGCCTGTACGTCAAAAGCAGCAAACTCAACTCTGATTTTTACCAACACTGCAGCGCACTGCGCCTCGCACTGGTTAACCATGATGATGAGACGGTCGAGGCGGTACTCGCAGGCAATAACGAGACAGGATCGCTAGCCCATCACGGTTTTCTTATCGCCTTACAACGTAAAGAGCGTGTTTTCCAGCTTGGCTTAAAAGAAGAGCAACTTCTCGCCGCGATGAATGTGGATGGAAAAGAAGCCTGGGGGCGACTTTACGACAATCTCACAGGCAGCTTAGAAGTGACACTCAAGCTCGATGACGGAACGGAAGAGACTATCGGTCTTGCAACCGCGGCAAGCATTCTCTATGGCTCAGATGAAAAACGCCGAGCACCCGCTTGGCATGCGATCAGTGACATTATGAAAACGCACCAAGTGAGCATCGCGGCAATTCTTAATGCTATCGCCGGTTCACGTTTAACCGAATATCAAAAACGCAGCCATACCGAAACACTGGATTACTTAACGCCCTCTCTCAATGACAGCCGTATTGAACGCGCAACATTAGAGGCATTAATGGACGTCGCGTGGGAAAACCGCGACATTGGCCAAAAAGCAGGCTTGTTGATGGCGAAAATGTTTGGTACAGACAAACTAAAGCCATGGGATGAGCTCGCATCGATGCCCTCTCAGAAGGGCGTTGCCAGCGAGTACAGTTTTGAGGATGCCATTGAGATCATTAAAGAAGCCTTTGCTGGCGTAGACCCTGAAATGGCCGACTTTGTCGACTATATGGTAGACCAAAAGCTGATCGATGCCGCGCCAGCCCAAAGTAAGCGGTTGGGTGCCTACTGTACTCGGTTTGCTGATACCCGCACGCCATTGGTCTTCATGACATGGGGTAACAGTATGTCGGATGTCATTACCCTCGCCCATGAGTTAGGCCACGCCTTCCACAACTGGGTACTTAACGAGCGACCATTAGCGCTCGCATCCTACCCAATGACATTGGCAGAAACCGCTTCTATTTTTGCCGAGAACGTCGTACGAGATGCCTTGCTCGCCAAAACATCGACGGATGATGAGAAACTTCACATGCTGTGGGAAGAAGCCCAATCCGCACTGGCATTAACGATCAATATCCCGGTCCGATTCGACTTTGAAAACAACTTCTACGCGCAACGCCAGCAAGGCGAGCTGACCGCAGAACAACTGCGTGCTCTCATGGCCGAAAAATGGGCGAAATGGTACGGCGAGGCGATGACAGAAACCAACGAGATGTTTTGGGCAAGTAAGCTTCATTTCAGCATCGATAGCGTCAGTTTCTACAACTATCCTTACCTCTTCGGCTACCTGTTCAGCAAAGGTGTCTATGCACAGCGTGAAGCAAAGGGAGACAGTTTCTATCAGGATTACAAGGCACTATTGATGGATACGGGTTGTATGTCAGCGGAAGAGGTGGTGCAAAAACACCTTGGAATGGACATTCGCAAACCAGAATTTTGGCAACAAAGTATGGATCTTATTCGCAAAGATGTTGAGGCGTTTGAGCGACTTCTGAGCTAATTTTATCAGTGGCAGAGCCTGTCTCTGCCACTTTGCTGCTCCGGTTAAAGCCGTTACACCGTTAGAAAATAGCTGTAGTAATGGTTATCTCGCTCATACCCGAGTGACTCATAAAGCGCTTGAGCGTTGGTATTGTCTCGCGCGGTTTCCAAAGACAAACCTTTTGCACCGGTTGCAATCGCATGCGCTTTCGCGGCATTCAATAATTGCTTTCCTATACCTTTCCCTCGCTGCGTTTCATTCACAAACAGATCGTTCAAGATCCATGTCCGCGCAACAGAAACAGACGAAAATGAAGGGTAAAGTTGGGTAAACCCGACCGCCTTACCACCCTCATCGCGAGCTAACAAAATCACGGATTCTTTATTAACGACACGCGCGTTGATGAACTCTCTCGCAGCGGCAATATCAGAGGCATGACCGTAAAAAACTCTATAAGCATCAAATAGCGACGCTGTCGCCTCAATTTCATTCACTGTTACTTTCGCAATGGTCATATAATCTTCCTATTTCAAGATACGCCAGCATAAAAACAGTTCCACAATATAGAGAAAAACGTACGGCCTGGTGGCCACAGTAAACGAGGAATTGATTTAGCTGCACAACATGTTGTTAACGCATTACCAACGTTGGGACTTTTGTCATCAATACCAAACGAGAAAAGTTGCGATAGATACCTATTTCAGTCTTGTTTTCGCCCAGTTTTGTCGTCAAAAATGACTCATGTTAGTCCGTCTCAATGTCAACATAGTCAGCTAAAAACTGCGCAAAAATTGCCTTTAGATCTCTGCTCATTGATCGCTGATGCTCAAATTCTCCTTGTCGTAAATAATCACAGAACCCCTCGCTAACCTGAGGGCTAACGCGTACAAACCCCATCGCCCAGCCCCCAAAAATACGTTTTTGGGATACGCTTCGCTCAAGGAGCACAATTTCTTCATGACGGCAGTCTGCTTTAATACGCAGCCATAAACGCGCAACAGACGTTGCCTCTCCCTCAAACAGCTGAATGAAGGTCTCTCCAGAATAAAGCAGTACACCACTGATGCCTTCCGCTTGATTTTTTTTTCGAAACTCTACCAACATCATATCGAGTTCACGCTGTGAGAAACGTACCTGAGATTTACTGATATAGACAATTCGCTCAATCATTCTTGCCCCCACGAGACTTTTTAGTCAATGTTGCTGATCGACGTGTATTCAAACTAGCTTATTTAGGCGAAAACAAAAGGGAGTATTCGTTATCAAAATAAAAGCACGATTAACTTCCGTATCTCTGTCACAAACCTGTTTGCTAGTAACAAAAAAACAAACTCATTAGTGTCTAGTTCGTATACTCAAAAGGACTAAACTGGTCGGTCAGCTAACTGAGCGTGGTAATACAGTGTCTACCGGAAGCACCAGTCTATTTCTCTTCTATTCATGACACTGGAGCAAAGCATGACCGAAAACAACATCAAACCGACAAGCAACACGAGCCCAAACGACGCCGCACCGATAGCCATACCTCAAGAAGCATTCGACTGGTACGACGAATATGCGCATGGGATTATTGATAGAAGGGAGTTTCTGAAGCGATTAGGCGGTTTAACCCTACTCGGATTAAGCGCAAGTGCCATTACCGCTGCACTCACACCAAATTATGCATTGGCAGAACAGATCTCCTTCAACGACCCAGATATTACCGCAACATTCGAGACCTTCCCTTCACCTCAGGGCCACGGAGAGGGCCGCGGTTATCTTGTGGTACCAAAAGCCCTAGCATCGACCGCGCCAGCTGTACTCGTTGTACATGAAAACCGTGGCCTGAACCCTTATATTAAAGATGTGGCGCGACGCTTGGCGAAAGTGGGATTTGTCGCCTTTGCACCCGATGCGCTTCACCCTGCAGGTGGCTATCCCGGCAATGATGATCAGGGACGCGCAATGCAAAAGGCGCTAGAGAGAAGCAAAATCGAGGCTGATTTTCTTGCCGCAGCCCTGTATTTAAAAGATCATCCGCTCAGTAATGGAAAACTTGGCGCAGTAGGATTTTGCTTTGGCGGTTACATTGTCAATATGCTGGCAGCTGCGATGCCGAATACACTTGATGCTGGTGTCCCTTTTTATGGCACACCTGCGGCGGAGAGCTTACGTGATAAAGTGAAAGGCCCATTGATGTTGCAATTTGCTAGCTTAGATAAACGTGTGAATGCCACTTGGCCTGAGTATGAAGCGGTTTTGAAAGCCCAAAATGCCGACTATATCGCTCACATGTATGATGGGGTAAATCACGGCTTCCACAATGACTCGACAGGTCGCTATGCGCCTGCAGAAGCGGAACTTGCTTGGCAGCGCACCATCGCCTTCTTTCAACAGCATCTTGAGGTGTCTTAAGCATATCAATGCACCGCCTGCTCGCTAGGCGGTGCACATTCTAACTCACATGTTGTTTGAGGAACTCCATCGCGACCAGTTTTCCATGCTGATAATCCTCGAGAAGATCATCACGTTCACTCATCAAGCTACTACTTTTCAACGGCCGCATCGGTGCGATACGAAAGATGTTGGCTTCTTCAGGCGGCTTATCTAGAAACGCTTCTATCTGAGCATGATTGTCATAATGCGCGATCAACATTTCCAACATCTTTGCATTTGAAGCATCAAAGTCAAACTGACGCGCTTTAGCGACCATGACGCGCAGCAAGTCTTCCAAATATTCACCCCAATCCCGTGTCTGTTCCTGCAGAAACGTCTCTTGACGCTTCTTCTCGGCAAGCAGCGCATCCACCTTCTTCTCTATCTGATCAAGCAGGGAAGACCGTGGCGTCGTGGGTTCGCTATTTTCCGTCGATGATGCCAACGATAACGATGCACCTTGTTTCGATTCACGTCGCTGATAATTAAGTAGGCTTTCTTCGAAGTTTCGGCGCAGACGCTCAAAGCGATCTTCTCTTTTAAGGACAACTTCTCCGCTCAACGGTGTCATTTGAATAACAACCAATTGCTTAAAACCGCGGCGATATGCCTCCATCACCGGAATCGTCGCTGACACACCACCATCCACCCAAGTGTGACCATCAAATTCAATATCGTTGTAATAAAGTACAGGAATCGCACAGGTGGCCTTTAATATATTGAACCAATCCTCTGCGAAGATCGGGTAATAGTGGTCTTGAAGGGTATCGGTTCGCGTCAAACAGGCCAGCGCTTGTTTTCCTTTACCTAAATTGCCTCTGCCTTTCTCGATATCGAGTGGAAACTCGCCCGTATGAATAAAGTTAAATGCCCAATCAAGATCCATGGGTTGCTGTTTACGCACAAACCGAGGTAAATGAAAAAAACGCTCACTGGTCGTATAGTTGAGGATAAAATCGAGCGCATAGCCTCGCTGTTTGCTCACAAAAGGCGCGATATTAAGCGCCCCTGATGACGTACCTAGATACAAATCGAAGGGGTCAAAATCGGCATCCATAAAACTATCGAGAACCCCAGCGGAAAAAGCACCTTTTTGGCCTCCCCCTTGGACAATCAACGCTGCGTGATCAAATGCACTAGACAACACGTTCCACACCTCTACTCTCTCGAATCATTGCCAATTAGACTCTCGGCGTCCTAAAAGAAGGTAACGTACAACATAATAATCAAGATAACACCGATGTATATGGCTTTTGCTAACATAACTCCCCCAATATCAATGATGAAGCAAAAATTCGGCGCGGATTATCGAGTCTTGAACTGTACTAGAGTCAACAGCGAAAACAAATTTATCCTGATATCTATTTTCTATCGTTTACATTCAAGCATGTATTTAAACCAATGAGATCATCAGGTTGTGATCCATGCCCAAAATCATTTGTATTACAAAAACAATTTTATTTTCAATAACCTACTTAGAAGATTGCCATTTATCGGAAAAGTTCATTCAGTATTTATTCAGTTTCAGCCGTTAATCTCCATTCGCTGTTCTCGCTCAGCGCAATTTACCCACCGTGAATTGTTTTACTTTGGAGATAACAATGAAAAGAACAACTTTATTACCAGTGGCCGCTCTGGTTATGTCAAGTTTTGCCCAAGCAGGCTTCATCGAGCTCGGTTTTGAGATGGAAGACCATAATTCTGCCCACAGCAGCAGTGATATGTTCATGCCCTATTTAGCGGCGGGTATTCAACCCTTTGCCGATACTCCTTTGCACGTCCAATTTAAATTCAGTGATAAGCAAGCATCAGAGCAGTCAGGCGCTGAGGGTAATACCTACAGCAATGACCGTGGTCGTCAAGAGTACATTGTCTTCTACCACTACCAAGTGAACGACCAATTCACATTTTCACCACGCCTTAATATTCGTCACAATGAGTACAGCCATAACGATACTCGTGATACAGAGTGGCGTATCTATCCAAACATGACTTACAAGTTAAACGATACCTTTAGTCTTGCGTTAGATGGTTTCATTGCCCCTGTTACGGCAAAAGACGAATATCGTGGTGTAGAGAAAGAGCCACGCAGCGGTGCCGACCGTCACAGCTATAACGATTACAAGCATGAGTTAGATTTTCGTTTAAACATGACGTTTAATGAGTCGCAAAGTGCGCGCATCTCATTCTATAACGAACAGAGTAAAGCAAAAGGTGTCGAGCACACCAATGCACAAGAAACCATGGACGAGTGGCAGTTGCGTATGATCTATACGCACAACTTTGATCGCTTGTCTATTTCACCGTTTGCGCGTATCAATCTCCATCGCGAATTTGAAAATGGCATGGGTGAAACCAAGAAAGAAGCGCGCAACCGCTTCGGTGTGTTTGGGGCTTACCAAATGAACAACGATTTTGACTTGGTGTATGAAGTCTATCACCAAAATGAAGAGCGCAAAGGTTGGGACAATGTGCAAAACGCGACCGATCGCGATCGCATGTTCTACAAACTCGCAGTGAAATATAGTTTTTAACTGAGCCTAACGCGTGAACGTAAAAAGGGAGACCGACCGTCTCCCTTTGATAACATTGCTATACTCAAGCCTCCTCAAGATGCTTGTTCAGCGAGAGTTTCTAGGTTTGCCATCGAGGCACTGCTTTGAAGGTCTAGTAGACTAAATCAAAAAGCAGTAACAAAGGTGGCGAGCCTAGAAAACTCGCCCTTCGGGAAGCGACTAGCGCCCCGATTTCTGCGTTAAAGGCGCTCGAAAGGGGAAAGCCATTCCTTCACACCTTTGCCTTGAACTCGAACCGCTAGTCTGCTTCTGAATCCTGCATTTTGAGGTGGCTTGAGTATACAACTTAACGTATTAACTTACGCGCAAGGATACAATCCAATGAGGTTTTTCCGGAGCCAGCAACAGCAAAGTAAGTGAAGACGGACAGCAGTACCCATTGATATTCAAGACCACCACTCAAAGAGTTTAGTCCTGCACTGAATCCTCCCATCGTCATAATCGCGACCACCATGCACACCGCTAATCCTAATGAAGCCAAACGCGTTGCTAAACCTAACATCAATGCAAGACCGCCAAAGAACTCAGTAATTGCCGCTAAGTAAGCGCCAAGCACTGGAAAAGGTACTCCCTTCATTTCTAAGAAAGGCACAAGACCCATCGGATTCTGTAGTTTATTGAAACCGTGGTAAAGCATAATGAAACCGACCATTAGGCGGAAAATAAGCTCTAAATGATTGTTTTCTGATACTGAGAGTAACTTTTGAAGCATCATATCTTTCATATTCATTATCCTTTAAAACGTCCACTCAAGGCCAAATACATGGGTGTCTTCTAGGGTATTTGAGTCACCGCCGTTCGATAGGCGACCTTCTACAAACATACCCAGTGTTTTTGAAATACTGTAATGCACGCCATAGCCCGTAAAGCGCTCGTTTTGTGTACCCCAACCACCATAAATTTGCGCGTGATGGGCAACAAATTTTAGATCTTGGCTATAGGTGTACTCAACAACCACATCCCAAGTTGTGCTTTTTAAATTCGCTGACTTACCGTTGTCATTGAGGTCAGACTTGGCAATCGTACCGCCCACATACCAAGCACCTTTACGATAATTCGCACCAAGGTTGTGTGTCGCATCGCCTTTATCTTTATACAGCGCACCGTTTGGCCCGAACAAACCCGCGTCGTGATAGGCGTAACCGACACCAAAACCTTCGCCAAAGAAAGGCGATGCACCATAAGTCACCGTGAATGCGTTACCATTAGTGGTAAAGGCATCGTCTTTATAATCGAACTTGCGGCGTTTTTCAGACAGCTCTGTCGAGGCAACAATGCCCCATTTACCAAACTGGTTCTTATAGATGAGTGTGTCTCGATTACGCCACGTTGCTTGCCCTGCCAAGACGTCTTGAAAGCCGAGGTACTTCATTTTTAAAATAGGCATGTGTGCGTATGACGCACCCCAGTCTTTACCAAACCATAGTCGACCATAAGTATCATGCTCAACACCGATATATTGGTAGCGCTTTCGCAGCTCACCATTTTTAATCTCAGTGCCTTCTTTTAAATTCAGGAAATTGAGATCATATTCAGTACGGCCGAAAATTTTTAACTCATCATTAATGGGGTAATGTGCCAAACCATTAATTCGCACTTTCGCTTCAATTGGGTTACCCTTTTGAGCGCCTTCCGCTAACGGCCCACCATTTGTTTGATATGCACCAGCTAAACCTTTCAGTTCAATGTAATCATTAATTTGGGCAGCATTAACCCCTGACGCAACGCACAATGCCGTCAGTACTACGCACTTTTTCATAAGTCCTCAGAACAACGAGTTAGTTATTAATTTATTTCCAATAAGATTAATTCAATCCAAACAATTAATACGCTTTGGCACTTATCAAATAGCGTTAATCGTCTGAATAAGCACTCACCAGATAACTGGCGAATGTTATTATTTTAAATAGACCTGATAGAACAGTTATTATTTACAGCACTTTAAAACAAAGGTCATCGATTTACTTTTTTCGCTATTTTATTTAGCAAACTATTGAGCGTTGATATCTCATCACCATTCAACCCTTCTAACCATTCAGCTTGCAATGCTTGCATGATCACATTGCCTGACGTTCGGGTTTCTTCACCAAACTCAGTTAACGAAAGCAGTTTCGTTTTTTGATTATTTTCATCTTTCGTCACGACGATCAATTCACGTTTAATCAAATTATCGACCAATCGCTTCATCGTGCTGCGCTCAGTGAGCAACGCATCCGCTAACTTTTGCTGGCTTATAGGCTGAAACGTGGCAATCATCTCCATCGCCTTTTGCATCTCAGTCGTAATGTCATGGTGCTGCATTAACCGACGATGCCCCTCATTTCTGAAGTGACGATGTACCACCCCCATGTGAAAAAAGGGTGACGACTCAAACTTCGGGATTGAACGAGTACATGTCGGTTTCACTGCTTTGTCATCAGACATCTTAATAACTCCTCGAATATCTCAACATGTACTTTATCACAAAACCTTGTTGTACCTGCATCAATTGAAGTGTCGCAAATTTGTGTTGTAGATACAACAAAAAGCTGTATCGATAGTTTAGTTAGTATTGCTAATTGTAAAAAGCAGGAAATAGCAGGCAGGGAAATGTCCTATTTATCAGACAATTATCTAGATAGGCAGCGGAGGATTCACCTAAGCGATTCGAATGTTATAAGGTCGATTGTAGAGGAATATACTCAAGCCACCTGAAGATGCTTGAGTATAAGACACCTTTAAGGTGCCTTATGTTATACAAGATAGCTACATGCCATACTGAAAAGGCTTTCCCGCTTGTAACATGTCGCGATGCACAGGGGCTAACGCACTCGCATAGGTGGCGAGTAACTCGAGTGTGTATTCCGCGCGTGCCGCGAATCGTTCATCTGAGCAAACTTGCTCTTCCGTAATCAGTTTATCTGACTCTCTGAAAATAAGATGATCTGGCAAATAGCAGACATGATTATTTTTGCTGCCCGTCATTCTAAGCTCACTGATCGGGTAGACGCCATTTTGACTGACTGACACACTCGCGAGTAATGCGGGTTTATGCGCGAGCTCGTCTGCTGTGGTAAGCAACAAGAAGTTCTTCAACGCTGGGGTTGCCATGCCGTGCCATTCTGGCGTGATGAAAATAAACGCGTCGGACGACTTCAATAGCTCAGACACAGGCTTCCATTGATCCCACTCCGCTGTCCCTTGCCAAACCCCCTCATTCCAGAGTGGCAGCTTCAAATCATTCAGATCCAACACATTCACCTCAGAAAAATGTGGCTGACTCAGTTTTTGTAGATATCTGGCGACATTGAGGCTCTGTGAGTTGGCGCGCTGGCTACCTGCGACAATCGTTATATTCATTTCTCTTCCCTTATCGTTGACATTGAAACAAGCCGCCCCCACTAAAGTATCTTTACGTGAAGACAAATACACCTTAACCAATCACATACACTTACGTCAAGTATCTTTATGTGGAGATATAATGTTCATCAGTTCAATCTGATGATGAAATACACATCGACATCCTAAGCGGAGAAAAGGAACTTCATTGTTATATTTTGTAATTCATGGACTTATGCTCAGGATCTTTCTAAGGGATTTGTTCAGTGCGCATGTCTACACCAGTGAGAAAGCGTGCGACTCGCCATCAATCAAAAGGCTATCAACGGGATAAGGATGATAGAAAACAACACACATATAGTGTTGTTTTTTGGGCTACTTTATAGCGTTAACTATGGCGACAAAGCTAGCTGAGTAGTAAAATCATTCATCAAATCTATTACTCTTCGTGCAATCAGCTCACACGATATTCATTCTGTGTGGCGGCTTAGGGAAAAGCGTCAATGAATCACTCCTCCTACTTTGTGCAAGCATGGCATAAAGTGAGCCTTTTCATGTCTTCACTGAAGCGTGCTCGGCCTGCGCATTTCTACACCCGTTTACTGCTCAGCCTGAATGCACTGACGAGTCTCTCCGCCTTGGCGCATCCGACCATCATCGTTGGCGGTGACCACAATTATCCGCCCTATGAGTTTATCAATGCCCAGGGGGAGCCCGATGGCTATAATGTTGATCTGACGCGCGCAGTCGCTGAAGTGATGGGTATGCACGTCACTATTCAGCTTGAATCTTGGGACGCCGCTCGCGCCAAGCTGCTCCATAATGAGATTGACGTACTGCAAGGGATGTCTTATTCGCGTGATCGCGCCCTCGATTTCGACTTCTCGCCTGCGCATGCCATTATTCATCAATCGATTTTTGCGCGGAAAGGGACAGAGAGTGTCGAAAACTTATCTGAGCTCACCGGCAAAGACGTCATCGTTCAATCCGATGGGATCATGCATGATCTCATCCGCCAGCAGAACCTGCACGCTAACCTCATTCTGGTGGATACCCATGCCAACGCCTTAAGACTACTCGCGTCTGGTAAGCATGACTTTGCACTGGTCGCAAACCTGCCCGGCTTGTATCTCGGGAAAGAACTCGACTTAACCAATATCATTCCGGTGGGAAAACCCTTTGGCGCACAACGCTATGGCTTTGCGGTAAAAAAAGGCAACGATGCCTTACTCGCGCAGTTCAGCGAGGGGCTTGCTATCGTCATTAATACCGGGCGACAACAAGCAATCTACGACAAATGGTTTAGCCAGTTGGAGGATCCAAGACATCTCTCCAAAGATACCCTGTTCGCTTTTCTGGCTGCCGCGGTCTTGCTCCTTGCTGTGCTCGGGATGATCGTGGTGTGGAACCGCACCTTACAGCAACAAGTCGCCGCAAGAACACAAGAAATCGAAGCGCAACAGCAGCAGCTCATTCAAGCGGATAAGCTTTCCTCTCTGGGTATTTTAGTCTCTGGCGTTGCCCATGAGATCAATAATCCAACCAGCTTACTCATGCTCAACTTACCCTTGTTTAAGGATATCTACGGCGATATTTCACCCATCTTAGAGCAACATTATCAAACCCACGGTGATTTTCGCATGGGCGGACTTTCGTACAGTAGAATGCGCGAAGATGCGCCACTTTTAATCGACGATATGCTCGCAGGAACCCAGCGCATTCGGCGAATTGTTGAAGACTTGCGCGATTTCGCCCGCAAAGACTCATCGGCAATGGATGAAGAGGTCGATATCAATGAAGTGGTACAAGCCGCCATTCGTATTCTCGATAACACGATTAAGAAATCAACCCAGCACTTTATCGTCGATGACGGTCAATCCCTGCCCCTCATTCAAGGCAATGCACAGCGTATTGAACAAGTCATCATTAACTTATTACTCAATGCTTGTCAGGCGCTCACATCAACCGAGCAATGTGTTTGGCTATCCACGCAATTCAGTTTTGAGCAGCAAGCGATACTTGTCCAAATTCGTGACGAGGGCGTTGGTATCGATAAAGAAAATCTGACTCGTCTCACTGACCCCTTTTTTACCACTAAGCGGGAAAGTGGTGGCACAGGGCTAGGGCTTTCTGTTTCCATGAACATTATCGAGCAACATCAAGGTACCCTCACCTTCCACTCTCATCCAGGTGAAGGCACAACAGCAACGATTCGATTACCCCTCAATTTAGCGGTTCCACCAGCAGTATCCGCTTTAGGAAGTCACACATGAACCAAGATAGATATCCCTCGTTTGGTATTCTTTTGATAGACGATGAGGCCGCGTTCTTGCGCAGTATGTCTATCACGTTGGAACGGAATGGATTCAATCATATTTACACCTGCCAGGACGAACGTGATGCGCATGCGATGCTACGTTCACTGCCTATTGGGCTGGTGTTGCTCGACTTAACAATGCCGTATCACTCAGGGCGCGAGATGCTCTCAACCATTACTCAAGAGTTTCCTGATGTCGGGGTGATTATGTTGAGTGGGTTAAATCAAGTGGAAACCGCTGTCGAGTGCATTCAAGAAGGCGCATTTGACTATTTCGTCAAAACAACGGAAGAGAGTCGACTCATTGCGGGGATCCGCCGTGCTATTCAAATGCTTGAGCTTCGGGTAGAAAACCAAGCGATGCGACAGCGCTTTTTTGACGACAAACTGCAGTTTCCCGAGGCTTTCCGACACATCATTACCGATGACAAAGGGATGCATTCGATTTTTCGCTACCTAGAGTCCATTTCTCCGAGTCGGCAACCTGTGCTCATCTGTGGTGAAAGTGGCAGTGGCAAAGAGCTCATTGCCCGAGCCATTCACGAGTTGAGCCATGTCAAAGGCCCACTTATCAGCGTCAATGCGGCAGGATTAGATGATAACGTTTTTGCCGACACCTTATTCGGTCATAAACGTGGTGCCTATACGGGTGCCGACCAAGCGCGATCGGGCATGATAGAGAAAGCTGATGGCGGCACACTCTTCCTAGATGAAATAGGCGACCTCAGTATGGCGTCACAAGTCAAACTGTTGCGCCTATTGCAAGAGGGTGAGTACTACCCCCTCGGTAGCGATACACCAAAACGTATGAATGCGCGTATCGTGGTAGCAACCCATCAACGTCTGAACGAAAAAATGGAACACGGTGAGTTTCGTCGCGACCTTTACTATCGCCTCAAGACACATCAGGTCGACGTGCCACCTTTACGCAATCGAAAAGGCGATATCAGCCTACTGGTCCGCCATTTTATCCATATTGCCGCACTGGAAATGGACAAGCCTGTGCCTACCGTTCCAAAAGAGCTGAGTTTACTGTTAGAAAACTATCACTTTCCGGGAAATGTGCGCGAGTTGCGCGCACTTGCGTATGATGCAGTAGGCCGGCATCGTTCTAAAATGCTGTCACTAGAAGTGTTCAAACAAGTTTTTGACCAAGCCCCAGCCATTACCGCAACCATGAGCACCCACAACCTCTTTTCGGCGTGTGAACACTTGCCAACACTGCAGGAAGCCAGCGAGTTACTGGTGGATGAAGCAATGAGTCGCAGCAAAGGAAGTCAGTCTATTGCGGCGAAGTTATTAGGTATCTCGCAACCCGCGCTGAGTAAAAGGCTTAAAAAAAGAGACACCTAACCCCTATAACTTTCATCTGAGCTATAACCAAAGTAATTAGCCTAAATACCCTTATAAATCAACAACTAATGCCGCTTTATGATTTCCAGACAAAAGCGGCATAACCATAGTTATACCCCTTCCCATCTTCTACTACCACATTCATCTCATTTATTCCAAAAATAAAAACAAGCACAACAATAACTTAACACGATGTTTCATTTTTGGCATTGGTCTTGCTTTGTTACGCCAGCAAACCGACAAATTGCTAATAAAAACAATAAGTAAACTTTAGGATTATCAATACAACATACCTGTAAAGCGGCTCATAGTTCGCGTTGCAGGTATCCAAGGAAAGAAAAAGGAACGACTATGTCGAATCAAGCGGCAGCTACCTCAAAAGGTATTGCACTTTGGAAACAAATATTAATCGGTATGGTTGCCGGTTGTGCTGTCGGTGTGCTATTTGGCGAAAGCGCGGCAATGCTTAAGCCACTTGGCACACTGTTCATCAACCTGATCAAAATGCTGATTGTCCCTCTGGTGTTCTGTTCACTGATTGTGGGCGTGACGTCAATGAAGGATCCTCGCAAAATGGGGCGTATCGGTGGTAAAGCCATTTTACTCTACCTTTCGACTACTGCTATCGCCATCTCGATTGGCCTTGGTATGGGTACCCTATTTGCACCAGGTGTAGGGATTAATATCGCGACCTCGGAAGCTGCGGTTGCCGCCAAAGAAGCGCCAACCTTGGTTTCTACTCTGCTCAATATGATCCCAACCAACCCGGTTAAAGCGCTCGCTAACGGTGCCATTTTACAGATCATTGTCTTTGCTCTAGCGCTCGGTATTGCACTCACCCTGATTGGCGACAAAGGCAAACCGGCTGTTCAAGTTTTCGAAAGCCTTGCAGAAGCCATGTACAAGCTGACTGAACTCGTCATGAAGGTCGCGCCTTTCGGTATCTTCGGTTTAATGGCTTGGGTATCAGGTACTTATGGACTGGAAGTTTTACTGCCACTCGCGAAAGTGATTTTCGCCGTCTACGTTGGTTGTGTTATCCACGTTATCGTGTTCTACAGCGGTATCATCAGCACGCTTGGTAAGCTAAGCCCAGTGCGTTACCTGAAAGGTGTGATTAACCCAGCAACGGTCGCTTTTACCACCACCAGTAGTTCAGGCACGCTACCTGCCACTATCAAAGCGTCTCAAGAAGAGCTTGGTGTTTCAAAAGGCGTATCGAGCTTCGTTCTGCCACTTGGCGCAACCATCAACATGGATGGTACTGCCCTTTACCAAGGTGTTTGTGCGCTCTTTATCGCGCAAGCATTTGGCATTGACCTAACAATGTCCCAATACCTACTGATCATCATGACCTCAACACTCGCTTCAATTGGTACCGCTGGCGTACCTGGTGGCGGCTTGATCATGCTGTCATTGGTATTAACCACTGTCGGTCTGCCAATGGAAGGATTGGCGATTGTTGCAGGTATCGACCGTATCCTCGACATGGCGCGTACCAGTGTCAATGTCTGTGGTGACATGATGGTCGCGACACTGATTGGTAAGAGCGAGAATGAACTCGACGAAACCATCTATAACAGCGATAAGACTGTGCCTGTTTCTGAGCAAGCAAAAGCCTAAAAGAATATTGTGGCTTGTCCGATACCGCGCTGAATGTGACTGACCCCATAAGCGCACATAAAAGTTAAAGCGGCGAGCCACAATTACCCCTCTTCCCTAGCCAATGATGGCACCAACCACCTTCGCAACATGCTTAGGTGGTTTTTTTTACAAATTACACAGCAGGTTTATCTATCGCTCAATCTGGATAAAGATTACGGATAGCAAGAAAGGCATCAATGTTCGCCAGCAACATACTGGTGAGTGTCGGGTCAAATTGCTTCCCAGCGCCTTCCTGAAAATAACGAATCACTTCTTGCACGTCCCAGCTTGCCTTATAGCAGCGTTTACTCAGTAACGCATCAAATACATCGGCAATCGTGGTAATACGCGCGTAGACATGGATCGCCTCACCAGCTTTGTTGTTTGGATACCCTTCACCATCCCAGCGCTCATGATGCTCGTGTGCAATGATTGCCGCTTTTTGAAAAAGTTCACCTTGGCTACTACTGAGCAAACGGTAGCCCAATGTGGTATGGGTTTGCATGATTGCCCACTCTTCGGCATCTAGCTTGCCCGGTTTTTCAAGAATCATATCTGGAATTGAGATTTTACCTACGTCATGCATCGGGCTAATGGCTTCCAACTCCGCGATTTCTCGACTGTTCAATCCGTAAAGCTGACCGAGGTGTGCTGACATCTTGGCGACCCGCTTAACATGATTGCCCGTTTCACCAGAGCGAGACTCAATCGCTTCACCTAACATCATGACCATCTCTTTTTGCGCGCCCAACATTTGAGATTGCAATTGATAAATCTGCCTATTGTTCTGTGCTAACAACTTGCGATGCTTTATCAATGCCCCTTGAGCAAGAATAATCAACAACAGACACACAATAATTACCGTTGCGATCACGAGCACTTGCCAATGCTCTTCCCAGAACGAGATGGGATTGTTGAGTAGTATCGCACTTGTCGGCAACGACGCGAGGGAAACACCATGGCGTTCGAGAGAGTGAAAATCAAAAACCGGTTTGTAGCTGGATCGGTATGATGAAGGCATATCGACACCAAAGGAGATAAACCGACTTAACGCATAAACAGCAATTCGCCCCAATTTCTCTGAATGGTTAACATACCCACCAAGTACACCATTCTCGATATAGAACTCCCAAAAGACGAACACTGGCGCAACACTGTGCTCGCCAATCAACTTCGTTATTTCATGGTAGGTGTAATAGACACCTGACTCCACTTCAGTATTGAAATGGCTCATCAACACCGCATCATGCGGCGAAATGTTAGCGACAAACTCACTCGCGGCCTGAACCGTGAGGTTATCGACTAGCACCAATTCAATATTAGCCATTCGACTTTCTTTAAATATCGCCACAACTTCCTTTTCGACAAACTGTGCCGAGATACTTTGATCAGTCAGAAAGTAGAGTTTCTTTATTTGCGGCCTCAAATCAGCAATGAGATTTAAGTTTTCAAGAACACGATCTTTCGAATAAAAAACCCGATTATTTACGGATATATCATCTAGATTCGCGCGTGTATCATTGATACCCACCGCTACCGTTGGCGTATCCGCATCGAAAAGATAAGACAGCCGCTTACCCATCAACAACGCGTTATCATCGGTTAGAATAATGCCATCAAAATCATAGCCTATGTATTTTCGAATAAAGTATTGTTCGAATGTCTGATAATATTCTTCGGAGAAAACACGCTTACTGTCTAGGTATTCAATAGAGAGTTTGACATGAACAGAACTCTCTTCAAGCGCAGCTTCTATTCCCTTTTGTAAGTCATGGGTCCACTGATAAGAAGGATGGTAAGAATGAAGAATCAATATATTTTTGACTGATGTTTCTGCAAATGCTTTACCCATCGTGAATACAATGAGCAGTATTATTGAACAATATCGCCAATAACAGCTAGCGAACATGGCTACCTCATCGAAATAGTAAAATACCAATTAAGTATACTATCAATACCAATGAGGAACAGTTCTTATTTCTGCGAAATCCGTTCATCTTAGAGAGTTGTGTAATCTAAACACGTATCAGCTAAGAGTTTGTTCCTACTCGCAACTTTTCCCATTACCAAAAAAACACACTTAAACCACACCAACCAGCCCATTAAAATGGACATTGTGATTCATCTCGAGGTTAAGATGCACCAAAACGTTACTTTCTGTATTGCTGCAGCCCTTATTATGCTCATCGCTATGAGTGTTCGTTGGCACTATCGACGTAATAAGGCTCGAACACACCACCGTTCGATATGCCGTCCTCTCTATCAAGAAATGCGTTGGTACCGTAACGTCAACATCGGAGCCTTTGTACTTTCACCTATTTGGCTAGCGTCAAATGGCTTCAGGCTGCGAGCATGCCTCTATTTGTTAAGTGCCTTGTACTGTGGTTATATACTCAAGCCGCCTCAAGATGCTTAATCAGCGAGAATTTCTAGGTTTGCCATCGAGGCACTGCTTTGAAGGTCTAGTGGACTAAATCAAAAAGCAGTAACAAAGGTGGCGAGCCTAGAAAACTCGCCCTTCGGGAAGCAACTAGCGCCCCGATTTCTGCGTTAAAGGTGTTCGAAAGGGGAAGGCCATTCCTTCACACCTTTGCCTTGAACTCAACGCGCTAGTCTGCTTCTGAATCCTGCATCTTGAGGTGGCTTGAGTATACAGCCATTATCTGGTCAGGCTACCTTTTCTTTTTTGGCACAGCGATTTCATGGGGGGACGGGCGTCGTTGGCATTTCGATATTGCCGCTTTCATCGATGAGCAGCGGTTTTGGCGGCGTTTAGCGTGGCTGGTACTAGGTTTGTTATCATGGCTTTACTTAGTCACTCTAGTAACACAATGATGACCATGACTACTCTGCCACTGGCGGTTGCAATAAAAGGTCAAAAATCTTCCGATACCGTTCAACAGCTTCGCTTATCTCTTTGTCAGTAAGTACATTATTTCGCTGGTGCAACCGTCGGTCCTCTTGCCAATGCAAGGCAAACTGCTCTGTCGTTTGCGTCATCAACAGGTTACTCGGCCTCAATGACTGCATTCGTACCAGTTGCTGAATTTCAACATCAATATTTAAATAATCCACTTCGAAACGGCGAAAATTCCGCTCTTGCTCAGGCATCATGGCTAAAAAATCAAAGTGCTGAAACAGCACCTTTTCTACCCGCTTAGTCTGTTGATGAGTGCGAGCATCAAAATGCGCCATCATTTCGCACCCCATCAGGGATACAATGCTCAACAGCAGTCCAATCCATCCGGCTAACAACGCGTTACGATTTAGCACTTATCCTTCTCCTCTCTTGCGATAAACCATCGGTATCGCAATGTGTGAATCTTGTCTTTCCATAGCGCCAAGGATATAAATATAGCCATTGTCATCTCTCCTCCTCTTCCGTCAAGCGATATCCGTTAATAATGGTGCAAGTGGCTACATTTTGACATCTCGTTGACTTTTATTTCTTGCATCGACAATCGCTTGTTATAGAAACACCTCAAAAACATTCAGCCTCGTAATAAATAGATTCAATGGGCGTTTTCTCCTTAAGAATATTTCCCCTATTTACCCTTGGAATTAAGCACGTCTTTCATAGTGCGCTCTCAATACTCAAACAAGGTTAAGAATGCCATTTATTGTTCGCTAAGCTTGTGGCAAAGTAACTGTATTCAATGCACTTTTTGTAAGAGAGGCGTCCCCTATGTTCCGCGAAGAAGTTGACTCAGAGATTTCACTCGCCCTTGTCGAGCCCAGTTTTGCAACGCAATACCATCACATTGTACTCGAACAAAAAGCGTATTTAGGTGAGTGGTTACCTTGGGTACACTTTGCTGATGGCGAACCTTTCTTTATGCGCTTCATTAAACAGTCCCTCTATGATTATGCCGATGGAAAGTCCCTGACTTGCGGCATTCTTTTTAAAGGTGATTTGGTGGGCAACATTAGCTTTAATAACATTCAGAATACGACAAAACGTGTAGAGATTGGCTATTGGCTAAGCGAAAAATATCAAGGCCAAGGCATTATGTCTCGCAGCGTCTCTCATCTCATTCACAAGGCCTTTAATGAAATGAAGATGGAGAAAGTGCAAATCGCTGCCGCCGAGCATAATAAACCCAGTCGCGCATTGTGTGAACGATTAGGGTTTAAATTGGAGGGGATACTCACCAACACGGAAAACATTAACGGTTACATCGTTAATCACGCGTTTTATGGATTACACAGAGAAGATTGGCAACAGACACGCTAATTTGGCTACCGACCTCTTCCTTCTAAAACGATAGTCGCCAGGTCGGTGCAAACAAAATCAAACTGGCTCAGGAAACAGCTTAAGCCACCAATCATTTCCCGATGCATGACGAATGATCAGTTCACGCAACCATCGATGGCTAGGGTCATTTTCAAAGTTCTTGTGCCAGAGAAGAAAGTGACCCGCCGGTGCAATCTCAATCGGCAATGGCCGCACTATCAGGTTGTTCGTGGCTAAGAAACGGTGAATCGTTGAAACGGGATAACACATTAGCAAATCAGTTTGCTCAATTAATTCAATCGCACTACGTAAATCAGACATATGAACAGCATTATCTAGGCTATGCCGCTGCGCTTCTATCATGGCTTGAATCATCCAACCAGAGATACCCCCAGTTGTCACTTGTAGATGACGATACTTTAAAAAGGTGGCTAAGTTCCATGGTTCCTTTGCAGCTGGATGATCGACTCGCATAACACAGACTGAATAGTCTTTTACAAGCTCGACCGCATTCAGTTCCTCTGGGATCTGACTGGCATGCGCCGTTGCCCTTTCGTCCCACTCAAAAATCGCGATACCGAAATCTGACTCACAACGAAGTAATCGTTTTAAGCTACCTTCATTCCATGTCTTTGAATTAACGCTGATGTTTGGGGCCTCTTGAAGCGCTTTGGGCATAAACAGGGGAAAAGTAACCGAATACGCCGTCTCTAACAGTTCAAAATCAAATGTCCTTCGACTCAAGCTGGGTTCAAACAGTTCAGGCAGGGTTAGCTGATCCACTTGCAATAAAATCGCGTGAATTTTCGGGGCAAGCGACAGTGCTTTAGGGGTCGGTGACAACCCTTTCGATTCCCGCTCAAACAACGGATCATCAAACGCTAGTCTTAATTTAGCGAGCTGCTTACTTACCGCCGACTGACTCAGAAATAACCTTTCCGCGGCGGCAGTAACACTTCGCTCTTCAAGCAAAACAGCCAATACGCGTAGTAGATTTACATCAAACTGATTCAATACTTTTCCTTTTTATACTCTCGCTGTCTCTCGATACCTGATTAGCGACAAAACTTAGGCATGTCAGCAAGACACTGCTTTGGCGGTGATTCGATTATATCCTCAAGTAGCTTGCTAACGAATACCCTGTCCGTAGGCCTCTAAAGCGCAGGGTAGCTTACGGTTTTCTCTAAACGTGCCTGTAGCAGTTCAAGGGAAAGGGGCTTATCGAAATAGAAGCCTTGCACAAAGTGGCAACCATACGATTTGAGTTTGACATACTGAGACTTGGTTTCAACACCTTCTGCCACAACAGAAAAGTCTGACGCAGCACCTATCGCTAAAATGGCCTTGATCAGAGAGTCACTCTGATCGCTCACTAACAGTTTATCGACAAAACAACGATCGATCTTGATCTCTGTAATAGGTAACGTATTGAGATAACTCAATGAAGAATACCCTGTCCCAAAGTCATCCAAAGAGATACCAAAGCCTAAATGACGCAGGCTATGTAACATTGGTGCCACCTCGGTCAAATCATGTATCAAGATGTTCTCTGTTATCTCCAGTACCAAGCGATCAATATCAATCCCAACTTCATTGATCACCGCCAGCATATCAGTGGCAAACTCAGCTTCATTTAATTGCGCTGGGGAGATATTGACCGACAATTTCAACGCATTCTCACCATTAGGCGATATTGAAAGCACGTCTTCACACGCACGCCTAAACACCCACATACCAATCTGGTGAATGATACCGGCTTCTTCTGCTGCACTGATGAACTTGTCAGGGGGTACGAAGCCTAGCTTACTATTTTCCCATCGCGCGAGCACTTCAACGCCCACTATCTCGTTGGCAGCCGCATCCACTTGCGGCTGATAGAGAACGAACAACTCATTCCTCTCTATTGCCTGCTTCAACTGCTCCTGCATTTGGAAGGCATATTGCACTTCCTCATTAATGGCCGCTGAGTAAAAGAACACTTCACCTTTTCTCTGAGCGGCTTTAGACTTGTACAACACAATATCTGCGTTGCGAATCAATACCTCAGCACTGTCGCTATCCGCGGGAAACATGCTCGCACCCACACTGCACCCGGTTGTCACTAGTCGGCCACCCACTTTGAACGGCGTATCGAAAACACGCTTTATACGACGAATTTTGCGTTCTGCTGCTTGGAAACTCTTCAAATTAGGGAAGCAGAAAACAAACTCATCGCCGCCAAACCGTGCGACAAGATCATCATCTTCCAATAAGAAATCAAACCGCTCAGAAACAGCGACTAACAGTTCATCGCCGGTAGAGTGACCAAAAATATCATTGATGCGTTTAAAATTATCTAGATCGACAAACACCACAGCGAGATGTAACCCTTTCTCTCTCCCCTCTTCAATCCCTTGCTGTATTGTTTCAGTTAGCATCAACCTATTCGGTAGATTAGTTAATACATCTTTCTGCGCAATCTGTTGAAGCTGATCTCGCGTTTGTACCAGTTGATTAAAGTGCGCCGCGATCTTTTCCTGAAAACGACCAAAGCGACGCGATACTTGCATACTCAATAGCAATGAGAACGCGATCATGGCAAATGCCAATGAACCAATCGCTAGCGTGAGTCGCATCCATTCTTGACGCTGCAACATAGCGACTTCTTCTCGTTTCACATCTAAATAACGCTCAAAATCGTCTAAGTAAAATCCCGTGCCAATCGTCCAACCCCACTCTTCTATTTGCGCGATGTAGCTTAGTTTTTGTCTATCATCGGTAAAGATAAGTTGGTATTCAACAAAGCCGCCTTGTGGCGCGGCCGCTTGAAACCTCTCCCAAATGTCTTGGCCGCCGCCAAATTGGATCAACGACAATGGCTGAGATAAGTACTCACGATGGGGATGGGCAAGCAGCTTTCCTTCTTCATCTAAGACAAAGACATAACCGTCATCACCATATTGATAGCTAGTTACCCAATCTAACAAGTGCTGTTGAATATCGGACTCGACATCATCGACATACTCACCAGTACCAATAAACCAATCATAAGGGGCAAAGTATTTCCCATAACCGATTTTTTCAAACTCTTGATCTTTAGGGTAACCGGGCTTGGAGTACCACCAACGATAAAAAGCTTCCCCCGACTCGGCAATCAAGCGGATATGCTCTTGTAAAATAGAGGTACCACGTGAATCTTTCGCTTCCCAACCGGAGTTACCTTCTATTTCCGGTTTCAAGCCGTGAATAACGTTGATTCCATCCATTTTGAAGACGAAAAAGTAACCTCTTCCGTCGAAGAAACGGATGGGGCGCAGTGCATCGGCAATCATCTCAGTCACCACGTCTTCAGGTAGGTGTGCGTTTTGGCTATAGATATTGGTCGCAATCGCATGCGCTTCATCAACACGCATTTTGGCTTGACGCTTTAGCTGTCCCTCTGCGAGTGCGCGATGGTAATCGATTTCTTGAATAACCCGATTGACGTGCTGCCGAATCGTCTCTTTTTGAATCTCGATCACTTCACTACGTAATGCTTCCAACCGCGCTTCCGAGCGCGCTTGGTTCCCTTTAATCAGTACCAAGCTAATCACAAGGGTAACCACACCAATAATGACAACAGGCGCATAACGGATTAGGCGCAACAGCTTTTGATCATTAAGGGTCTGCATCATAGGTAGAAAGTCACTGCTAGGTCATTTACTAGATTATAGATAGTGGTAGCGACACTGATGGAAAAATCACTTACCTGTTAGATAGTTATTCACAATTTACGACTCAAATATCATAAAGAAAGCTTTTTTGTACACTTGTATCAAGCTCGCGACAGTTGTCTCGTCACACCGTCGAGGTCGGAAAGGTTATTTATCCAACCTGATCAGCCACCAATTAACACGGTCGGCATGCCGACCACAATCGTACCACCGTGTGCGGTTGTATCACCCATTCTTGCCACTGGTCGATTATTAAACAACACAGTCGCACTGCCTTTTATTATGCTATCCGGTGGACCGACACAGGTGCACATTTGCCCTACCGTCGCCGCGGGAATATTACCCACCAACACGGTACATGGCAGAGGAATGATTGGCCCACCAACATGAGGAATTGGCGGGACAGCAGGGGTTTGCATCGGACATACGTGCATATCAGATGCTCTTGCACAAGGTAGCATTATCTCACTCCTTCTATTTGGCCATTACCACCGTTCGCTATATGAATACCTATCTCGATGAAAAGTGGGTAACGCTTTTCAACTTCAGCGCCATCAGGTAACACAGCCGTCAAGTTAATTGCACCACCGACGGCATGCGCATACAGATAGGGCGGTGCTGGCAAAGGTGGCGCACCATCGTCAGTAATACTACCACCGCTCCAAAAAGCAGCCTGTGCTGTCCACCCCGCGCCTGTATCCAAGGTTGCGGCATTGGCCGCTTTTTCAGCATAGCGACGACTCGTTTCATCAGGTGCATGTACCCAAGCCTTCGCGCTGCGTATCGCATCCAATTCAACATCTTTCCAATCCGTTCTATGACTAGCACAGCAGCAACTCCACCAAATCGCCTCTCGCACTGGCATGCCGTGGGCGAGAAAAATCACTGCATCGGAAAAGCGCTCTTCATCGCAAGCACGTGTCACCAAGGCCGCCGGAGACATATTGGGTTCAACCAGGGCTTTTAGCTCCGCACTCGGATCATAAAGTGCAAGAATATCACTCGCGTTGTTATAAGGAATTTTCACAAAACTCATTAGTTCACCTTTGCAATCGCACCTTGGATTTGTACCATCGCTCCCCCTTTCACTTGGGTCATCGCGCTCCCATCCAAAGTCACCATCGCTCCTTTCACATCGGCTTTACCTGAACCCTCAACCGTGACCATCGCCCCTTTCAACTCCGCTTTTCCTGAACCATTGATACTCACTTGAGGACCACTGATTTTTACGCCACTCGCGCTCAATTCCAATTTAGTGCCGCCCACTTTTAACTCAATTTTCGTGTTGCCACTTATCGAAACCGTTTGGCCATCTATGGAAAGCGAAGACGATGCACTAAACGATCCTTTCGAACCTGCGCTCAAGCTCAAGTTAGCATCGGACGAATGAGACATGTCTTTTTTGCTATCGAGTGTCAGCTTATCTTCCGTGGTGGCTTTATAGGCTTCTTTACTTGAGAGCTCGTACGTTTTCTCAATTTTTGTGGCAGACTTTCCTGTAATGGTTTCAGTCAGATCATTTAATACCTCTAACATGAAATCCTTCTCAGCATGCAAGAAGACATGTTCTTTGTCTTTTTGATCCTCAAATCGCAACTCATTGCCGTTCTTGCTGCTCCCTTTCGGCGTCGAACGGGTTTTGATGCCGCTCTGCGTTGCCGCGCTATATGGGGGCTTATTTTTACCGTTATAAATACTTCCCGTGACAACAGGTCTATCCGGATCACCATCGATAAAAGCAACGATCACTTCATCTCCAATCCGAGGGAGAAATTGAAAACCGAAACCATTACTCGCAGCCCCTTGCATCACGGGCAACCAGCACGAGGTGTTTTCATCTCCCTTCCCCTCTGAATCCCAATGAAACTGTACCTTCACACGCCCATCTTTGTCTTTGTAAGTCTCATCGCCTTTTGGGCCTGTCACGGTTGCACTTTGCACACTGTGTACACGTGGTTTATCAAGATAAGGTGATTTGAATGTCACTGATGACGGAATGGCTCGAACACGACAACGATAATCGACTTGATGCCCGGCACCTTGATAGGCGAGCGAGTGTTCGGCATGAATAGCGAGATAAGTTTGATTGAGGGCACTCACAGGATGCTTGGTTAACTTAAACGTTAGCCCAGCAGAGAACAGTGGAATTTCGCTCTCCGTCGCGTAAGTTTCTTTCTTGACATCGTCTGCTTCTCCGACCCGTTTTGCAAGATCGCGAATCTGGCTTTTATCCGCAGCCCCGACACCGTAAAAAGCTTGGCCTAACTTTGAAAAAGCGGATTTATGGGATGACTTTTGCTCGCTACTTTCCAGCTTTTCCGCTTGCTCTTGCGAGTGATCAGCCAATGAAAAGCTCGTGCTCCCTAACTGCTGTGTTTGACGAAACTCTTTTAGCATCCTTAGCGGGTCTGGTTCTGGGGTACGATAGGTCAACGAGTCTGAACTCATCGACTTAAACGCTTGATTCGTATCTCCAATGGCCTGCAGCACATTACTACCGCTATGTTGCAGGTGATAATGCCACCCTTCACTCGCCATTAAGCGCTTAACGAGGTCTAAATCACTTTCACCCGTCTGCGTGCAATATTCATGGGTCACGCCACTGCCTGATACCGAAATTTTCATGTAACTTTTGATACCACTTTCGCTAAAAATGGTTTCAAGGATTTGCTTCGATGTCACACTTTGAAAGACACGACGGTTGGTACGAAACGCCAATATCGACAGGGGATCAATAGCTTCAATTTGATAAAAATAAGACGCTTTGTCTTCACTGTAATCTTGTAATTCAACGCTACTCAACAACGCATTAAACTGACGGGACTCATCAGGCCCATCAAAGAAGAGGTTAACCACCTTGCCTAAGGTACTTTCTGCCAGCAGTGTTGATGTGGCGATAACTGCCGTCATACGAAACGGCTCTGACACACCTTCGGTCACTAAAGCTGAAGGCGCGATATAGGGGCCTTTCCCATCAATTTTTACCGTTATCGGCCTATCCGTCGCGTCAAATGCGGTCATTCAAATTCCTTAAATTACGTCTACCAGAATACAAGCTGTGCTATTGAACCTTGAGATAGTCAATGCACCGTCGCAGCTGCTCTCGGCTTTCCTTCGGTACGTGGTCGTTTTCTAACTGATTTAGCCAATGCTTGAGTGAGAACCAATCATCACCCTCATTGGCAAAACCGTGACCCAATGATTGTTGGGCAGAGGCAAAAGCCGGCGTCGCTTGCCATTCGCCTAATGACAATCGGTCAAAGCCAATGGGTAATGCGGCGCCAAAATCAACTAACCGTACCTGACGACACGCGTCACACAGCAATACATTGGATGGCTTGATATCACCATGTACCCAACCACATCGATGGCAGTGGGTTATCGCCCTGATCAAGCTTGGCAATAGCTCAATGAACAAGCTGACTTCATCGTTACGTAACGTCAGTAGCGATCGCTGTTTAGGGTAATACTGCAATGGCAGGTAGGTGTCGTTTGCGACCACCACCAGACTCCCTGCAAGTTCTTGCACGCCTCGGCCTTGACACGCTTTTAACGCCGCGAACTCTCGCTCAATGTGAAGCCCTGTTTTGAGCAATGTTGGCGTCGCATCAATGGCTGATGTTGCTAACCAAGTATGGCTATGCGACGAACTATGAAATAACCCCTTAACCTGGTAGTTCCCAATCCAATCTGGGGTGAATGCCGTTGAAAGAGCGTAGGATTCAGATTCAACAATGTCTGTCATCATAACGTTTTAGGTAAGTTAAAACGGGTAAATACCGTTTTTGTTAGCGGCACACTGCTACTTTGCAAGGTGTAATCCAACACGATGTTGTAACTGTCTAATTGATAATTGAGTTTACGAACTGCTCGATTGTTGGTGCCGCTCGACTCGCCATCAAACAACGCGCGGAAAAGCGCCCATTGCCCAGAATAAGTGCGTTCCGCTACCCGGTTCTCAGTCTGATAAAACTGTGTACTTAAATAACCATCAACACCAATCGAAGGCCAACTCACCTCTCGCCAAACACGTGGGCCATGTTTATAAGTGAATACGCTTTCTGCTTCCCGCATTTGAAACTCGGTGACGTCAGTACTCATAGAACTTGGACGTATACTCAGGTTCAGGGAGAGCTCTTGACCACTCAACCCAAAGAATAGACTTCTAATCGCACGGGCATTATTAATCTGTGTCAATGTTGATGACTGAATCGGCAATGTGGCACCATCAACTTCGTTAAGACGAAGCGTATTGTTATCCCAATAAACAAACGGTTTCAGCATCTCATCGACAAATGTGTCTAAATAACCATTTGGTTTGAAAAATACCGAGAAGTCATCAATCGCCACTTCCCCTCGCCCATCCAGATCAAAAGGAAAGCGTCCTTCAACAGCTTGATAATAGAACTGGTAAACTCGCTGATTCCATTGCTGATTTAGGTAACTGATACTAGAGCCGATCACGGTGCGCCAACTCTGGCGTTGTAAGTCATAGATCCAAGTTGCAACTCGACTCGGTGCTTTGCCCGCTTGACGACCCAACAGGACAATTGCATCTTGGCTACCCTCCGCATGTGCCACCGCATAGGTATGCATCGATTGAGCAGGATTTGCCCCTGATAGTGCCGCATCAAAGTAGGTATTCAACTCATCAAGCGCGGTGAGCAATTCGCTCAATGGCGTCGGAGAGCCCGCTTGCCCCGTGCCATTGACATAGCTGCCATAAGCCACAAAGGCCTCATTGACCACGTAGGACGGTTGCAACATAAGTAACTTATCGCCAGCGAGATTATTCAACTTGTCCGCCGTTTTCAGTGTTTTGGCAGCGCCGCCTAAACCCAGAGCAGTCGCGACTTGTTGTTCCTCCTTCAAGTCTCCCTCTTGCTCGACAGCAAGGCTCGTGTTCTGCACAACGGCTTCCAACACGTCTAAAATGGGACTACTCGCTGGCTCTCTCGCCATTCTCAAGGCATACGCAAGGTCGGTAGTGGTGCCGAAACGACGCACCTGAATATTATTAACCAGGTCTCGCCAACGATAGATATAGTCAGCAAAGTAAAGTCGCTGGATCTGCTTACTCAAATCGGTTAGTTCCGTCACCGAAGGCGCGGACAGATCACCTTGTATCGCCTTGAACTCATTTAGCTGCTCTCGCAACAGCTGAGAGGTTGGGCTCAAATCTAATAAGTCATAGCCTTGCTTGGTGTAAATAACCGGCATCAAATAACCATTGAACCCGTCACTGAAACTAAAGACGGTGTTAAACTTTTCGCCGAGTTGACTGCGAATATCAATCTGGACACGATAAGTCGGCAAACTCTTCAAACGTGCATAGATCAATCGCTCTGGAGAGAGCCCTTCGAGATTATTACCCGCAACGGCGATAAGATCTTGATTTGCTGTCAAAGCATGGTCATAGCGGCTATTGAACAGATCCATCAGCAGTGCGTTCAGATTCTCTATCTCACTGATTGACACATCGCCTTGGTCCCGAAGCGAACCGAGCAAGTATTCAATCAATTGAGGCGAGTCTAAACGTTGTCTATCAAACAGCATTTGATAGTACCGCAAGATTTCGAAAATTTTGCTTGGATTACCCAGCCGAATATAGACATAGAGCTCTGAACTGATGAGATTTTCTACTCGTGGCAGCAAAAACTGGTGCAACTGTTCTTCATAGATGTGATAAATCTCTTCTGCTGTATCAGGCTGCTTGATGCTGACCTGTTGATACCAAGGCACTGGCTGCATACCGGAGTTTGCTACCGCACGCAGCTCACTTAGCACTGCAATGGTATCGGAAATGGTATGCGGTGCACTTTCTAGACGTTTGATATCACTTTCGTACACAGTCAGCTGCGTCGAGGCATCCGCCCGCCACGCTTCATCTTTATTCCAGTTCTCCTTAAAGGCCACGCCCACTAAGGTAAGTATGGTTAAACCAACAACCAAACTCGCTGCTCGTCCAAAGAGGTAGCGCGCATTTCTGACTTGATTGATGCCCGTTATACTGACCTCAGGTAACACCACATGACTCAAAAAACGCGGCGCAAAGTAAGCGCGTCGACCAGGCAACTGTTCACTCTGGCTATAAGTATTGAACTCCGCCTTCTCGGCGATAACTTGCGTTAGCAAATCATATTCGTTGCCTTTCTGCCCCGCAGACAGTAAATAAGCGCCTCGAATCCAAACCGCTTCTCTCACCCGGTTTTCACGGCCAATATCCGTCAACAGTTCTTTAACTCTTTCAAGAAAAATTCTGAGCTGATACGGCAACGCAATAACCGCGGCGGCTTGTCGTTCGTCAATGTTTCTCAGTAGTTCAAACTGCTGTTCAACCAGTTGCTTCAGCAAAGCTTTGGCTTGATCTTCAAATTGATGAGGATCGAAGCGACGTTGCGCATCGCAGCTTAACGTGATGCCAAAGGGGTTATCGATATCAGCGCCAGAAAAGGCGTTGAAGAACGCAACAAAATCAGTGATTGCATCCGCTTTTGAAAATACCGGATAAACAGGTAACTGCAGACCAATTAAACTGTCTAAGCTCAGGATAGCTTCTTGCAATCCATTGGCGAGTTGTTGACGGCGCTTTTTATCGCCTTCTAACAATCGATGGCAACCGATAACAGGCATCACCCCAGTTAGCGCTTGCCTCGGACGGTACTTCATGAGCTGCTTGGCGAGAACTTTCCACAATTGCTCATCAACGCCATCATTATCAAAAATACGATGGCCGACTTCGATCACAACTGCATGATCACCGCTCCAAAAACGCAAGTATTGATCGGTCTCTGCACTATCAAGACGACTAGACAATAGCGGCTCTAAGTTATTCTGATGTAACAGACTGCTTTTTGCGTCTTGCTCGCCGCCCATCACCAGATACCAAGGTAAATCATATAAAGTGCGTAAGCGGTTATGTTTGCTACCTTGTATTTTCTTCACCGCTTCTTTAAACAGCAACTCAATGATCTTGGCATCTTGCTTCAACAATACTTGCTGTTCGTTATCCTCTTGCACCTGCCGTGATTTGCGCCATTGCATAACCAAAAAAACGACCCAAAGTAGGCTCAGTAATCCGGCGATAATTAAACAAAGACGCCGCGCGAACTGATAAGTTTCATCATTAGGCAACTGCCACGCGACGACACAGAGTGCGATGACAAAAAGAAGAAAAGTAAGAGAGATCCAACTATTTTTATTCATTATTCTGATGCCCGCCTAATTGTCGCATTCAGGCCAAAACGTACATTAAGCTCATTTTTGATTGTTTTAACTCGGCTCAACGCGTCGCTACTTTTCATAAGTAACTCATAGCCATTGCTTGTTTGGCGCGAAAAAGTGTCATAGCCTGCGCGTTCAATCTCCTTAGCGAGTCGACTGACATCTTCTGAACGAGTCAGTGTCGCTAACAGAATTTCCCAGCTTTGCACCTTGCTCTCATCTTGAGGCGTTTGTTGCAGCGTCTCTTCACTGACAATACCTATATCGGCATCGTCACTGAGGTAAACTAAATCTCGACTACCTACCTGCATATCGACATCACTCAGGTCTAGTTTATGGAATGCCGTAAGCAGCGCCTCACTCCGATTGTGATACCAATATTCAGACGCCAAATAGCCAAGCCCCAACGCGATAAGCATCGTCATAAATATCATCTTGCTGCTTAACCAGTGCCGAGGTTGGCTACTTTCGATAAGGTCAGGTGTTTTCGGCACAGGTAATGGCGATTCATGGCGGTAATAGCGAATGATCGCGTAGACATCAGCCTTCACTTGATGCAGAGCAGTCTCGTCTCCATCTCGATAACGTCCCTGAAACCCCATCATTAGCAAGACATATTGCAACTCAATAAAATCGATCAATTTAGTCGGCTGTAGAGATGCTTTTTCTAGCAGAACAAAGAACACCTCTCCCCCATTTCGTTGCGAGAAAACTTTACTCAGAAGCGTATGATTTTCCCATCGCGCTTCATCTCCCCACTGGGTATACAAAATGGCTTCATCAAATGCCGCGCACAACACAAAGCAGCTCTTATCAATCACACTCGGATGGTAGTCAAGATAGAGACCCCGTCGTTTGAAATTGGCAACGCCGTCTAAAATCTGTTGTCGGAAACGGTCAACATCTCTCGGCACACCTTGGCGTGACAGCGTAACCAAAATAGCCAGCAGTTCTGTGGCTGCATTCAGCAAAGGACTGCCATAAATCGCGAGGTTCTCAATTAAACGCTCTGACCCGTCCAAATCGATAGAAGGCACGAGCGGATCAGACTGAGGGGCGGGTGCACTTTCAGGCACTCGACGTACTACAGCGGTCGGCTCTTCATTAAATAGTCCGCTCATTCCCTGCCTACCTAATCACGTAAAATTCTACGCTAACATTACCCATTCGCTCATCAATATGGAGTGCGATTGGTTCATCCTTTTTCACCATCTTCTGCCATAGCTCTGACTGTTGGTCGACCTCAAAGTATGCGGCGTCAGTGCGCGCTTTTAACTCTGATGGTGGGACCGGCAGGCTACGAAGCGGTACGCCAGAAAGCGCGTTTCTTACTAAATCGGCGATATCACTGTTACCAGACAGTTTCGCCGCTTGTGGAAACTGTTCACTCAACAGCACTCCACCGATTGATGAGGTTACCACCATGACGAAGCGGCCATTGTTAAACAAACCGCGCTCCGGCACCAAAGTTCGCAATAGCCGTCTGCTTTCAAAGAGCTTTTCATCCCAAACAAGCGACGTCACACTGTCCAACTGTACTTCTCGAAGTAAAACCTGAATTTCAGCAAAAGCTTGGGAAAAAATCGCATACAATGCAGTTTGATTCCATGCAGGGAACTCTTGGGGCATACGGCCCTCTAGTCCTTGCATTTGACCTATCATAGAAATCAACTCAAGGTAGAGCGACTGGGTAGACATTGCGCCAGTATTCACCCAATGACGCACTTTCGGCAGCCAGCCACCAATGGCCTGCAGCCACATATAATCACGAATGAGCGCTTGATAGCTTTTGCTGCCGCTATCTGCTTGTAGACGATTTGCGATGGTTTGAGCACGATATTGCATCTGCGCATAAATCTCACTCACCCCTTCCGATAGAAATTCTGACACACCGAACTGCAAACATGTCGGGACAAAAGCGCGGTTCAGTAACACTTCCCCTTCAGATTTGTGTTCAGAGATATGTCCAATCGCCAGTAAGGTGTAGTCCTGTAGCTCGTCACCTTCTAGCTTCAAACAGATATTCAAGTTTGCCATTTCCAACTGCACTGGCTCGCTTAAATCTCGGCTGGTATCGAACACTTGATGATCAAAAGGCACATATCGGGTGTGCTGGCCTTCTCCGATATTGACAACACCCGCACGATAGACGGGAATCGCCAAGTAAATCAGTTTATTGGTAATGCCTTTAGGAATGTCTAATACCAACGCTTTAGAAAACTCAAAAGGTGTTCCGTCAGGAAATACACCCTTGGCATGTTTCACGCCAATTTTGCCTATTTTGGGCAGTGATAAGTCGAGCTCCAACTCCGATAAACCAAACCGATTCGGGTCTAGCTGTTCCACCGTTTGTTTTGTAAAACTCTCTAAATAACGCTCTTGCTGCTGGAAATGCTGTGGGCTAAGAAACATCCCTTCACTCCAGACCACTTTTTTTGTATCCACGGCACTATCCCTTTTCACCGGTCATGGTCATATTCACCCCATCCAGAGTGATATTAATGGTGTTTGAAGCCGCCTCTTCCACGGCATAAATCGCTTTATTGTTTGCTTCGCGGTAATCAGCAAACGCCGCTATCACACCGATAAATTTTGTTTCGGCATTAAAGGGAAACACTTCCTTTCGCGTTTCACCCGGCAACACACTCTGCAGTTGCCGCGTATTCAGCAGCGTGGCCTTTAAAACGCCTTGTTCGTCTTCATACAGCGGTAAGAACTCTGCCTGCTGAAACGCCTCGCTATCGGATAACTGGTAAACACGTAGCTCTATGGGTGACGGTTTCTCATCCACGTTGGGGTTAATGTTATCTTCGGCGCTAATATTGACCGTCAATAGCGCAGGTCCGCTATCGCGCCAAAATAAAAGTGGATCGACCGCTTTTTCTACCGTGCTACAAGCGGCAATGAAAAGCGTGAAGCCTAAAACGCATACGCGTTGAATGATGGCAAACGAGCACGACTGAGGAATCGTCATATTATTTTTCTCCTAACGTTCGCTGCACTTTGAGAGAGTCTTGAAAATAAGCGTGAAACTTGAGCTGCAGTTCTTTACTGCTCACTTGACGCTTGAAATAACGTTTGTACATATCCCAGTATTTTGGTCGGCGGCTGAAATAGCCCGGCGAAACGAGCTCATTGAACATCGCCTCCAATGCGACGGGGTCGATATCGCTAATGAGTCGCGCCAATGCCATCTCAATCGCCTTATCGATATACATTTGCTGCACTACTTCTGGGCTCCGGTACTCCACAATGGGACGCGGCGCTTGAGCAGGGCGCTCTGGCTCATACGCTGTCGCTACCTGAGGTTCAGGCTTGAATCTTGCCGATGTATCTGGCTCTGGACGCGCTTTTACTTTCATCTCTGTTGGCTCTGGACTTGCGAAAAATGTCGGCAACTCATCTTCTCCATCCACCTCGAAAGGATCATCATCAAAGTCACGAATTGGGGTGACAGTGGCTTGCTCTCGAACTGGTTCGACGGGCTGACTATCGATAAAGGGGTCGTCATCGACCACTTCAAAACCTGAGATGGTTGGTTCAAACTTCTCTTCGCGGACAGCGGGTCCTGCCGAATTTGGCGAGGGCTGTCGGTTATGCTGGGGAGCGGCGAAGGGATCATCATCAAAACTAGATTGACCAGATTGCACCGCTGCACTATTTCGCGCAACAGCTTGCTCTGGTACAAAGCAGGAGACCAAGAGTCGATAGCGCCCTAAGTCCAAGACATCCCCATCACTAAGCGTGGTCTGATTCCCCTTCCCGAGCGGTTTATTGGCACCATTTATAAACAGACCATTGGTGCTGTTATCAATAATTTGATATCCCCGAGATGACTTTTTGATGACTGCATGAGTCCCGGAGACTTCGCGTGTTCCGTCACTGAGTTGCAATGTAGAACCATAGGAACGACCAATAGCCCCACCATCTTCAGGAAACTGCTTGTTCCATTCTGAAATGCTTTCACCATCGGGTGAGCTGATAATCCGCAAAGATATAGGCATCGAGTTATCCCTTACACTGTTTTGCTGCACGATTGAATTGACTGACAAACTGTGGATAGTTCTCATTGAACGTTTTCGAGAAATAGACCCCTAACGGCCGCTGTGTAACGGGCTTTTGTGAAATTGCCCGATAGCTGATTCCCATCTGTTTTATCGTCTCGTCAATCACTGCGTCATTACCTAAAATTGCCCCGACCTCACCATTCAATAGCAGCTCTAACATGGCCTGCGGTGAGCGAGGTTTTTTTTCCACTTTGTAGCCTTGATCATGTAACCAAAACCATTTGTTCGAACCAAACAAGGCGACGACTTCGACCTGCTTTTTAAACACATCACTGTCTACATCTGTTGAATCTGAGAGTGAAAACCAGCTCCAACGCTGTTCACTGATCGGTGACGAGAACACCGCATAGCTGTCCCGGCTCGTGTTACGCGACGCCAAGAAAAAACCATGCTGGCTACCCACTTCAACCATCAACTGTGCTCTATCCCATTGCGTCATGGTCAGTTGATAAGGCTGTTCCAGTTCGCGCATGATGCACTTAATCTTTTCTATCCCTGTCCCCTTCATTTCACCATTTTCTTGATACTGGTAAGGGAACCAGCTCTGCGTCGTCAGTAAAAGCCGCTCCGGTTTCGTCGCGCCAATGGCCGCTGTGGAAAAGAGTGCGAGGAATCCCCATCGCCAACACTGCTTCACTTACTGCCCCTCCATACTCAAGCCTTGAGCACGAATCACACGCCCATCTTCTGCATAGATATCACTCGCCATTTCAATAAGCGTAAACGGCACTTTGCTGCCAATCCGCTTTGCCTGACGAAAGCTAATTGAGATATCCGGGGGAGACAGAACACCGACTGGCATCGTGGCAGGATCAGCGCCATCGCGCACAATATGAATGCCATACAACGCGGCTTGGTGAGCATTATTGACGAAGCTCACCCCTACAGACATGAGCGCACTGTCCTCCGCACCGGATACGGCTTCAGGGACCACAGTTAACAAAGGTAAGTCACCCGCCAGCTGATTTATCTCAGCGACCTGAGCCAATAATCGGGAGCTTCCCGTGAGCCACAACAGTGAGTTGGATTGCGTAGGATCGCGCTCTTTCATTGCCTTCAGTTGTTGTGCCATCACCTGTTGTAACGCGAGTTCAGGATCTTCATCATCAATAACAAACTCATACACCGCGATACCCTGCTTTTCCGCTTCAGCTTTCAAAGGAAGAAACTGCGTGAGATATGCGCTGGTATTTTGCTTCGCGTAGAGAATACCTAAAGAGGATAACGAAGGTTTGAAACGCGTTAAGAAGCTCAAGGTCACATCGGCCGGGAGGTTTAACGAGGTAAACGCAAAATGCTCTCCGCTCCCCTCATAGCTATCTATCAGCCCCATTTGCACGGGATCTTTGGCATTGACAGAAACCACTGGCACCGAGCCTTTTGAATAATGCTGATGAACAGCGACTGTCGCTTTTGACCCCACCGTATAGATTAAGTCTGCATTTTGCTCCGCTTTTGCCAGTAGCGTGTTCAAGCCTGCTTCATCGTCAGGTAGCAGATAGAGGTGGAAAATCGCATCGTCAAGCTCACGCTTATAGACATTAAGCATGGTAGAAATAGCAATATCGTAAGACTTTGCTTTTCTTGAGATGATTGCCCAAATCTGCGGGCGGGAATGTGAAGGAGAAACCAACACAGCCCCTTCTTCCAACTCATATTGCCACTCCGCAGCGATCTCTCGCTGGACATCATCACCCAGCCAATCAGGCCATGCGGCGTACACCAAACGACAGCTAGATACCATCACGACAACAAGGATAATCAAGCGGATTAGACTAGCCATGTGATATGCCCTCCTGTTGGGTTTTCCCCTCAAACAGATACATACCGATCGCAGCCGCCACAAAGAATGCGCCCAATATCCAAAAGGCATCTGCATTGCCCGTAAGCGTTAGCAAAGATCCAACAACGATCGCGCCTAGCACATGACCAATGCGCTCTAAAAATCGATAAGTAGCAGCAACGGTAGTATCGGATTCACCGGAGACATTATTAACAACATGCGTCACCACAGGTGCATTAATGAGCCCATGAGAAATGCCCATAATCAGCATTGATCCCGTCGTCAAACTCACAATCGCCCATGCGGGTCCAAGACTTAGAGCTAAAGAAAGCACGGCCAACGAAATCGCGGCGGTGAGGCTACCAAGACACAATACGGTTTTGCTGCTGCCGAGCTTGTCGACAATAGGCGACACTTTTTGGCTGATAAATAGGACGGCTGCGGCATACACCATCAATACCTGACCAATACTCTCTTTTGACACCTCTGCCTGAGCAAGCAATAACGGAACAGCGAAGGTAACGACTCCGGTCAGCATCATTTTGGTGGGTATGCCAACAAGCAACATCGTCCTCAAGAAAGAGGGGCCACTTAGAAGCCGCCATGCATCTTGGGTCAACTCACGAACGTGATGCCGTAAAGTATGAGATTGAGCACTGCCGACCTGTCTCGTTTGCTTTGACGCAGTAGGCAAAATAAACGAGAAAAAGACCATGCCGACACCCACGGCTGATGACAGCAAGAAAACACCGCGCTCACCAAGGAAGTCAGTCAACAGCGCGCCAATCGCGGCGCCAGCAATGAACCCCGCGTTGAAGCAAAAGACAATAATGCCGGCAGCCTGTGTCTTATTAGTCGCATCGCTATAGCGTAAAATGTAACTTTGTACGGCAATGAACACCATAGCCTGCCCGATCCCAGCCAAGAGACGGGCAACGAGAATCATGGTCAAATCGTGACGAAGGGCCAATAGCAGACACCCTAACGCCGCGAGTACCACGCCGCTAATCAATACACTGCGCACATCCAAGAGTTCTGTTAAGCGAGAGGCTGGTAATAGGGTCAAAGCAAAACCGACAAAATAGACGGTGAAAAACCATGACGATGCGGAAACGGGCATACCAGCACTGAGCGCTACGTCACCGAGAAAGTTCGGCAAGGTGGGTGCCATCATGGATTCCATCAACACTGTCATCAAAAAAAGCGGTTTAATCTGCTCAAGTACCAACGAAGCGTTGCTTTGATGAAGGGGTTGATTGAGCAGTTTCACAAAAGCAAAGCAGATAAAGGCACATCCACCAAACAGAATCGCAAAGCTCTTAATTATCTTAAGCAGTTGACTCAGCAAGACTTCTGGATGAAAAGACAGGCTAACTTGGCGATTTTCACCAGATCGAACATGATAGTCGGCTAAACCGCCCATTCTTGAGCCATCATCACTATGGGCAATGGTCTGATCCTCACGATAGACGGTCACACTCGACAACTCTGTATTCACTTCGCGATAAGCACTCAACATTTCATCAAGCCCAGTAATCATGTCAGGCTCAATGTCGAGCACCATAACTGGCTCAAGACGTTGCAAAATCACATTTGCCATTGAGTTGGCTTTACTTTCCAGACCATCTTTAAATAAGCTCCCCACCAGCAACATGACGCTAAACGCCATGGCAATGAAAGCCAAACTAAAGCCGAGTAAATATCGCTGCCCTTTCCCCCTCACAACAACAAAAATGAACAGCACAACCAAGCCAGCAACGAGCCACAACAGCGGTTGAAATGCACGATGAATAGCTTGTTTTACCACATTGTCACTCAATAAGATTTCTAGCGTACCCACTTGCACAAACTTGTTACTCAAAGGCACAGAGATCACGCTGCCATTCATCAGTTCATTGGTATAGCGATACAGTTCTTGATCACCCGCGATCAACCGTAAATCGACAACCGACACATCTGAATCTGCAATCGGAGACAGTACTTTTTGTAATCCCGCAATATCGTGTAAAGGGACTCCAGAACTTAAGATTTGTTGAATGCCAATCCGTGCAGCTTCTGTCTGCGAAAGAACGGCATCTTTTGCCAACTGTTGGTAGCTTTTTAAGGCTTGTGCATAACCCACCACCAGAATAAGGCTGAGAGAAAGTACCACAAGTAAGCTGCCTAAAATCAATCGGCTTTGTTGATTCATCCCTCTCATGTGGGCAGCCCCACTTCGGGATTTGAAGGTTGCTCAATCACCCACGTTGGCAAGGTATCAGGGCGATGAGACTTTAAGTATGCAAGGCGGTTAAAAACGAGCGACTGAATCAAGTCAACGTAGCTCATGCTCTCTTCAGACAGCCCGTGGCATACTAAACTGATTTTTTCTGAATTGGGACGCTTTAAATCCGGTTTAGGATTCGCTTCCAAGACATAGAACTTGTTATCACTCCCTTTACGTACATCCACTCTCACTAAACTATGCAGATCAAGCGCTTGATATATTTTGGTCGCCATCGACGTCAGTGCATCACGAACTTCAGGATCCACAACCAGCTTTACCCGCGAAGCCGTGATCGGCTTTACATCCATGGAGGTAAAAATCGCTTCACCTTTATCAAGTAAGCGCTCAATGACAGAAAATGCGAAAGGGCCATGATGATCAACGAGACGTTGTTGTCGAAAAGAGAATCCACCGCAGACAGACACCACATACTCTGGGCCAGATAGATAAGGCTCTATGAGTACATCATTACCCGTTTCAGCCTGCACCTGTTGCACTTTCTCTAATAACCCAAACTGGTCGGCAACGCGATAGACATGCAAGGAAGCTCGACCGCAAACAGGCTTCACGATGTAACCTTCGCCGAAGTGCCGCTCCATTTCCGCTAACTGTACGGCATGATGAGATAGCCATTGACGATCGCCTGACCTCACCAAAATGAATGGCGCAGAACTGATGCCTTCGGCCATCACAAACTTTTTAAACAGGTGTTTGTTATCCAGAATACCCGCCGTCATCGGTTGATGACCGACGTATGGGATTCCCAGCATTTCTAGCAAAGCTGGGAGGTGGGTCATCGCATCAGCGCCTTGTAACCCGCCACTGTTAATAAAAACAAGATCGACTTGATAAGCGCTCAGTTGCTCGGCGAGATGGAGTGACTCTGACAGAACAAACACCTGCTCGAAGCCCGCTTCATGGAGGCCTTGTGCAATATCTTCCGCGACTTGACGATAAGTTTTCGTCGTACGCAGACTCTTGGTTCGACGAATATAGTTTTCTGGTTCGTGAACATCCCCACCGTGCACAACAGCGACACGCAGACGCTGTTTAATTAGGCGTAGATCCGCTTCTTCGAACGGGAAAGAGGCGTGGGTCATTCTTCCCCCTCGAAATAAGACGTCTGTGCTTCAACCACAGTTTGCGAGACAACTTGTTTTTTCATCCTTGAACCACCTTGGAATCAACGCTTCGCGATACATACGCAGCGGTAGCCCATCTACCGCTGCCAACTCTCTAGGCAATAGAGATAACGAACTCTCCCCCTTGATACTCCACACTGATATCAGCAATCGGTTCACCTTCGCTCATACGTTGGATACAACGATCAGCAAGTTCAGGCATTAAGGTGCGATTAATTATCTGCTCAATGGCCCGCGCTCCAGTTTCCGGGGATTGGTTGCGCTGAACTAAGGCTTCGATGACGCCCTCATGAACAGTGAAGTTAGCGCCATAATGCGAGGTAACACGCTTACGAATTCGGTTAAATGAAAGCTCAGCGATTTGCGCCATTTCATCATTGTTCAATGGGAAGTACGGCACTACTGTTGCTCGACCCAAAAACGCCGGTTTAAAAAACGTTTGCAGTTCTGGGAAGATACGCTTAGTTAAATCGGGAATCGATGGCCTCGCATCCGCGCAGGCATTGACCACAGCGCTATCTGCAGCATTTGATGTCATGATGATGATGGTATTGCGAAAATCGATATCACGACCTTCACTGTCAGAGATGGTCCCCTTGTCGAAGATTTGATAAAAAATGTCATGCACGCTGGGGTGGGATTTCTCCATCTCGTCCAGAAGCAGAACAGAATACGGGTTCTTTCGCACCGCTTCCGTTAACACACCACCTTTGCCATACCCAACATAGCCAGCTGGCGACCCAAGAAGCATTGATACTTTGTGCTCTTCCTTAAACTCGGTCATGTTAATCGTGGTGATGTTCTGTTCGCCACCATAAAGAAGATCTGTCAACGCCAATGCTGTCTCTGTTTTACCCACCCCGCTAGGGCCACACATTAAAAATACACCGACAGGTTTACGCGGGTCCGTCAAACCAGCGCGAGACATACGGATAGCCCGAGCAATCTCGTCGATGGGCGCTGTTTGACCGATAACACGCTTACCGATATGTTCCTCGAGGTGCATCAAGCGTTCGACTTCTTCTTTCACCATATTGCCGACCGGGATCCCCGTCCAAAGCGAGATCACTTCTGCGACCGTTTGTTGGTTGACTTGAGGAAGAACAAGCGGATTCTCACCTTGTAGTTCACGTAATTGCGCCATTTTTGTATCGAGCTCAGCGCGCTCAGGCAAGCTTCTGATCTCTTCACCATTCAGAAATTGCTCATCCAGCTTAGTTTGCAGGGTTAAGATATCTTCAACGAGCGCTTTCTCTTGCTCCCAACGCGCTTGAATCTCACCTTGCTCTGCTTCCAAGTTGGTCAAACGTGCTTCGGCTTTGCCAAGGCGGTCATCCTCAATCGACCAAAGGGCAGACTCATGTCTAAGCGTTTCGATTTCGTTGTTGGTATAACGAATTTGCTCCGTGAGAGCTTCCAACTGTTGTGGCGTAGCACTTTGGCTCAACCCAATTCTCGAACAGGCGGTATCGAGTAAACTGATCGCTTTGTCAGGCAGTTTACGCTCAGGAAGATAACGAATGGAAAGCGACACGGCGGCATCAATGGCTTCTTGCATCACCTTAACATTGTGATGTTTTTCTAGGCTCTTCTTCACGCCGCGTAACATTTGAATCGCATCCGCTTCATTCGGCTCCCCGACGGAGACCACTTGAAAGCGGCGTGTCAACGCGGCATCGGTCTCAAAGTACTGCTTGTACTCGGCCCAAGTCGTTGCAGCCAAAGAACAAAACTCACCGCGCGCTAAGGCGGGTTTTAAAATATTGGCTGCATCATTTTGACCCGCTGCACCACCTGCCCCAATTAGAGTATGTGCTTCATCGATGAACATAATAATCGGCGTCGGCGATTGCTTAATTTCGTTGATAATGTCTTTTAAGCGATTCTCAAACTCACCCTTAATGCTCGCACCTGCTTGCAATAGCGAGAGATCTAAACTGCGCAGCTCCACGTCCGACAATGCTGGAGGCACATTGCCATCTACGATTTGCTGCGCTAACCCCTCAACGATGGCGGTTTTACCCACCCCAGGGTCACCCACGAGAATGGGGCTGTTTTGGCGACGACGGCACAATATGTCAATCGACTTGCGGATTTCGCTCGATCGACCGGAGATTGGGTCAAGCTCACGATTACGCGCAGCGAGAGTCAGGTTGTGGGTATATTTATCTAATGCTGCAGTGCCCGCCTCTCCAGCAGATGATTCAGAAACTGCTGCACCGCTACCCTGAGCACCGATGGTTTCTTTCGCTAACGCGGCGGCCTGAGATTTCAACCATTCAGACGATAAAGTGCCGATCCAACCACTCAACGCCCCGGTGTAAGCACTTTGAGAAATACGCGATTGCAACACCAGCAAGAGATGGTACTCATTAAACGTGGCTTTCGATTGATTGAGCGAAGCAAGCAGCCAAGCGTCTTTCATTAACTCCACTAGGTTTGGCGATAGTGATGGTGATGCATCATTACCTTGCGAGTAGGCCGCAAGCTTTTGATTAATTTGACTATTCAGTGCTTCTTTATCTGCACCACTTTTGACAACGGCTTGATGCCAACCTAGCGACGAATCACGGAGCAACTCGAAAAACCAATGCTCTAACTCGATTGAGAAATGGGAGCGATTCATACATTCGCCAGCAGCTGACTCCAACGCACTTTTTGCGCCCGGTGAAAGTCGTTTCACTAAACTTTGTAGTTCGATGTTAATCATGTGCTTTCCTATCGTTCCTTCAGTGGCATTTCGACATACGTCGTTGTTTGTTGTTGGTCTCGCTCCATCCAAGCAGAAAAGCCCAGCTTTAATCCTGTTTCGGCTTGAGTGGACAATTTGACTTTGGGTAAATAACTGCCTTTGACTCGCATCTTGATGGCAAACTTAATATCTACTCCCATGAACTGTTTCACCATGGCAGAGATGGCATCAGGCAGCTGTTTATCGCTTCGAATTGCGATGTATTCCTGGTAGTCGGCTGGTTTAATTTTGACTTCAAGCTTATGACCAGCCATGGCAACTGTACTGCCTACTATGGCATCATGGCCTAACTGACGATTTCTCCCCGAAGCACCGATCTGCGTCAACGCAGGCTGGTAAAGCGGCTGATACTCGACTGGGGCATAGTCAACATCAAAGTCATAATCAAAATAATCGGTTAGTAATGTTTTCAGCGCTTCGGGATGGGTTAACTTCATCCCGAACAAACAGGTATATTGAATCAGATGCTGTTTCGGCAACGCGCTCTCGGCATGGGGCGCACCAAAATAGTTAGCCAACATTTCAGTAATAGAATGGTCTAGATCATTCCAAGCAAATGTCTCTTCTTCTAATTGTGCTGCAATGTCATTCTTGAGTTCCGCCTGACTCAATAAGCGGTAATAGCGGTTATTGAATCCATTGAAAAAATCGAGTGCTGCTTCACTCCCCTCATCAAACCATGCGGACAGAACATCGCGATACATCAAACGCGGCATCACACCTTGACTACCTGTTAAAGCGGGTAGATTGACCGTGATAGACCATTTTTCCGCAAAATCACGCTCCGTTTCGGTTATCTGCGACGGGTAATAGGCTGGTAAGGTGGCACTTTTAAACTGCACCTTGGGACGCGTTCCTTGCCACTGCGCCTTATGCTTTATAAGCTGCCAAGCGCGATGTAGGTCAGCATGATATCCATCTTCCGCCAATCGGTTTATAGCAAGGTTTTGCATCCCGACCTCCTTGGAAAAGACAAATACACACCTTCTTGGCCCTCAATCACCACATCTAACTGAGTGAAGCTATTAAAACCGGCAAAGTAGGCAAAGAATCGATCCAGTAAGTGACTAAAGAGCACGACGCCCCCCACTAACTCACTGGTGTTTAACGTCACGACGATTCGCGTCCCGTATGCAAAACAACTCTTACGCTGAACTCGAATAGGCGCGACGACTTGCTCTTGCTCAATGAGGCTGATCGCCGCTATATACGCTTCATTTTTTGATGCGTCGTTGTGGTTATAGAGCTTGAATAGCGCTTGCAATGTCTCTGCAGGATTTTCGGCCCCTAGGATGGTGTGATAATTAAAATGCAAATGCGCCAACAGCGCCCAACTGTTTCGTTGAATATCGCGATTGTAAGCGGGCATACTTGGACGACGCAGCAGCATTGGTGTACCGGGAATGGTAATCGTCTCGCGGCATACCACACTGCTCGTCGAAGATAGCTGCGCCGCTAATCGGCCGTTAGAACACAATGCATTGACTTGCCAGATTCGTGGCGATGAGTCTGGGCTGCTGTTATCTAAATCGGCAACGTTGAGCGCACTGCTAAGCACGCCACTTTCTCGATGAAACTGCTGTAATTGCCAGCGTAGTCCTGTTTGCGAAGGTGTGTACTTATCGCCATATACTGCAGGAACACTCACTTCACCCGCATCGGTAACATCAGTGACATGATTGATCGCAAACAGCTCGTATCTTTCATCATCTCCGGCATCCATCACGATAGGGTATCTATTCTGCAAAAAATCGATCTGCATCGGCTCAGATACCGCTTGCTGCAAATTAATAACGGGGGTGCAGTAAAGCGCGAAGTTTGACAGTGCTAAACCTCTGACTAATTCAACACTCATGTCATCGAGATAGATTTCAACCGTAAAACGATCACTATCCAACTTCGCCGCAATCGCCGATAAATCGATTCGAAAAGCGTGGAAGCGCTCTGAAAAGACAAAGAACTCTGTTAAGAGTTTGAAGCCACCAAAGCTGGTGGCTGGATAAGGTAATACCGATTGTTCAGGCTCGAACCCAATCGGTGTCAAGGCGTCAGCACCTAGCACATAACGCTGCCCACTAGGCGTCGTCATTGCTATTTGGTTAATACCATGAAATAGAAGGTCATAGAGTCGAAGAATCAGATTCACATCACCCCGTAGCTGCACATCCAATGAGGTGATATCCAAATCACGCATCACAATGCCTTCATCTTTTGCGACAACATCCAACTCAATTAACGCCTTCGCATTTTCCGCACCACGGGGTTTCTCAATTTCAAACGGCGCGAGAGAGACATCCAAGCTCTCAAACTCAAAGGGATAGATAGCTAATTCTGAGGTTGTCCGAAACACGGCTTGTGTTTCGCCCTCTTTAACATCAAATTCCGTCAGTGCTGGGATGTGATGGCGCGCATTAGCATCATCATCTAACTCTACCTTCAACATTGAAAACGCCGGAACAGGGCGCAGAAAGTGCGGGTAAAGTAAACGGATTAAGTCTTCAGTCAGTGCTGGAAAATTATCGTCCAAGCGCTTTTGCAAGCGCCCATTAAGAAATGCCACACTTTCAATTAACCGAGCTATTTGAGGATCATCGACGCTTTCACGATGCAACCCAAGCGCACTTGCAGCACCGGGATGTCGCTCTGAAAAAGCCTCAGCCTCTTCGCGAATAAAGCGAAGCTCCTGCTCAAAATATGAAAGTAATGACTCAGACAAGATTTGTTTTCCTTACATCTAACTTGCTAGTGCTAAAGTCCAAAAACGAATCGACAACGATCACCTCGCTACCGAAATCAGAATGCATGACTGCAGAGATACGAAACTCAAGTTGGTTGTTATGAACACTCTCTTCGTTTGCTTCTAACTGAACATCGGTAAGCCGATTCTCATACTTTAGAATCAGTGCTTTCACTTCTTGCAACACCACGTCACTGTTTACTTTGCTTTGCGAACGTGCGGTGTTTTGCATGCCCAGCACCGCAATGGTATTCCCCAGTTGCATCGCGCCAATATCTTGCGTCCAAATAGGCGCTCGACTGGATATCAATGATGAAATGTTATCGACAATGGCCTCTCGTACATCGTCACCATCACCATGCCAATTTTCGTTGAGTTTTCTGATTAAGCTCATGCGCCCTCCCCGACTTCTCTTGACGAGACGTTCGTAGACAAAATGATTTGCGCATCTAAGATTTCATACTGATATTGAGGTTGGAGCTTGATTTCACAGAGGTATCGGGTGACATCTCGAGGGTCTTCGACCAAGTTAACTTCATAAGATTTTAACGGGTAACGCGCCATAATAACGTCATCCCCGTAATCAACATCGCTAGTGTATCTTTGTAGCCAACGCTCCAAACTCCGTTGGCAATCCTGAGCACTATCGTAACGACCAATCTGATCACGAATTTGCGCTTTAATGTAATGACCAAAACGGCAAGCCATCAGATTGGTTTGCAACATACCAAGTAAGCGACTTGCTTCATCCGGTGCCTGCCAAACAGATTGGTTACTAAAAAAACCCTGATGACCACTTAGATAGAGGCTGGTCAGTACGGTGAAACCTTTCTCGGACCAGAATCCATCCATCTCGCTAAAAATATCCACACGCGTTGGCACAAACTGATCGGCTGTTGGTGACAGAATCGCACCGTAAGAGCCTCGCTCGTCGTATGCACGCAAAAATCCAAACCAACTAATACGATCAAACTCTTTCAGTACACTTTCTGCCATCAAATAGGCAGGGTTTCCCCAAAGTACACTCTCTGATCGCATAGGTTGATTAAAAACGAAACCTGCCGAACAGTGCTGCCAAGGTTGACGAAGCCTGACTTCAGGCATGACCAAGTGCAGGAAGCGCGTCGCTATATTGCCACGCAGTAATTGCCAAGATTGGTAGTCCACACTACTCAATATCCTAGAAACTCGCGCACTGTCATGAAGTTGCCTAGCGGGATCATCACCAAAGAAATCGTGATTCACACCCATCACGACTGGGCAAAGTGCTCGCTCTCCAAGCTCCGCAACTAACTGAAGGCTATAAAGGTCATCAAAATCACTGTCATCTTGCATGTCTGCATGCACTTTATGGTCAACAAGCAGTAGGCCAAAGGGTTGGCCACCCGCTGTATCCAGCTCTTGTGAATACACTTTTCGGTATAGGTTGCTCTTGGTGAGGTCAAATGAAAGATTGAGATCACTCGCGACGTCTTGCCAACTTGCGTCTAGTAGCTTTACCTTCGCACGACGTTGGTTAATGGGTAGCATCACTAAGCGCTGTAAGCTGAGCCAACTGGCTTCTAGCTGTTTAAACTCTTCTGCATTAATCACTGCGGAAAGCTGACGACTCATTAGGCCATCTAACTCAGCAATCAGCTTTCCTAGCAGTTGCTTAAACCGAGAAACATCCTGCTGACGAGCGACATCAAGCAACCGTTGCCAATTCGCAATGTTGGTGATGGCGTGTTGTCGTTCTGCTACATCAGTCAGCATAGTGAGATACTCAGTTAAAACAGGAGAAAAAAGCGGAGCGAACTCCGCTTTAAGGCATTGATAATTAGCCCGGAATGTTTGCCACCATGCGCAATGAGGTGGTCAACTCTTCCATTTGTAGCCAAGGTTGCAAATAAGCAACCGCAGAATAAGAGCCCGGTTTACCCGCTTGCTCTTCAACGGTGACTTTCGCTTCAACCAATGGATGACGTGCTTTCGCTTCATTACCAATCGCATTTGGGTTCACATATTGGTGAATCCATGTATTCATGTCTTTTTCGACATCACCTGGATCCAGCGCTGAACCAATCCAATCACGGCCCATCACTTTCAAGTATTGCGCGATACGACTACTTGCCATCGTATATGGCAGACGAGCTGAAATAGCAGCATTTGCTGTCGCATCTGGGTCTGTGTAGGTTTTGGGTTTGTGGGTCGTTTGAGCACCCATGAAGACAGCGTAATTGCTGTTTTTGTAGTGGACTAATGGCAAGAAACCAAGATCACTGAGCTCTTTTTCACGTTCATCCGTCAAGTTAACTTCTGATGGACACTGTTGAATCAGATCACCAGCTTCATTCTTGAAGGTATAGTTAGGTAGGTTCTCGACTTTACCGCCATTTTCAGTACCACGGATCGCGGTGCACCAACCAAACTGCGTATAGGCATTGGTCAACAACAAGCCATACTCATAAGCCGCATTGCTCCATACGAAGTCATTGTCGGAGGTTGGGAAAGAAGACCCGTCAGCGCGAGTGGCCAGCTCTTCGAAGGCAAACTCTTTCACTGGAACAGTTTGAGCGCCATAAGGTAAACGCGCCAAGGTTTTTGGCAATGTGAGTGCGACATAGCGAGAGTCATCACTGGCTCGGAAAGCGTTCCAACTTGCATACGCTGGTGAGTCAAAGCCGGCCGCAACTGGCTTTCCTTCATTAAAGATTTGGAAAGAGTCAAAGTCGAACATACTTGAGTTCGCCGCAGCAATAAACGGCGAATGAGACGCGGCAGCCACTTCACCCATGTATCTCAGTAACGCGACGTCTTCATCGCCATATCCGAACTCATAATCGCCAATCAAAGCACCGTAAGGCTGGCCGCCCGCAGTACCAAACTCTTCTTGATAGACCATGGTAAAAAATCGGCTACGGTCAATCGCTGGGGCATCTTCAAATTGCTCCAACAATTCGTCTTTGGTGTAGTCGGCCAGTTTGATCTTAAGATCAGGGCCTAACTCGCTGTTCTTGACCAGCTTCTGCAAACCTAACCAAGTTCCCTCAAGCTTTTGAAAGTCTTGATTTTTCATTACCGCAGAGAGCTGTGAAGAGATCTTCTCGTCTAACGCACTGATCGCTTTCTCTATGGTTAAAGTCAGGTTTTTATCCCAAGTAACCGTCCCGTCCAACGCTTGTGCCGTCAAATTACTGAGCAGTTCTTTGGTCGTATCTGCGGGTGTCTGCGTTGTCGCTGAAATAGCGCGGTCTAGGACACTCAATTGTTGTTCTTCTGCTGCCCCGCCTTGTGGGCTGGCTTGTTGTTCTTCAGCCATTACTCTTCTCCTTCCTTGCCAACACCGAGTTCCTCAGCAAGACCTTGGATAGCGTCAGTGCTCTGCAGAACTTCTTTCAACAAGCGCTCCAGATCACGTGAACGGTCCGCTTTGCTCAGCAGATCACGCAGTTGGTTACGTGTATCAACCAGCTTTTGCAACGGGTCGATCTGCGACACTAAGCTCTCTGGGTGGAAATCTTTCATCGTTTTGAAATCAAGGCTAACTTCAAATTGACTATCTTCCTCAGTCAGAACATTGTCTACTTTGTAGTTAAGGCGAGGATGAATCTGTCCCATCACGGTATCGAAATTGTCTTTATCGACACCAGTGAACTCTCGCTCTTCCAAATCAACCTTTTCGTCTTCTGGTTTGTGGCCAGAGAAGTCGCCAATTACGCCAACCACGAAAGGCAATTCCTTCGTTTCCACAGCGCCGTTTGTTTCTACGTCATAAGTAATACTGACTCGGTTTTTACTTACACGTTTATGTTGTGAATTTAATGCCATAGTCCAAATCCAGTTTTAGATACGTGTGAATGACCGCGCTGCGTTAATCTAGAGAGAACGTCACGCGATGCGGCGTAAAGCAAGATTACTTCGCGCCTGACAACAACTTGCCTTGCGGAATGTTGTAAGTGACGATACCGCCATCTTTCATTTCGCCATCTTCGAGCTCGTAGTTGTGTTTTTGTGAAATCTCAACGTAAGCCAAAGAGACCGTTTCTGTTGGTTGAACACCATCAGTACCGGTGACGTTATAGGACACTAAGCGCGAGTTACTCAGTTTAATTTGGAAGTAAACAATCGCCCCTTGACCCGCAGACTCTGGTTTTGTGAAGGCAATTTCGACTGTTTTACCCTCTTTACCCGGGTTAAACAGGAACGAAAGTAAGTCTTCAGACGCCCCATCGACTTGTTTAGTAATCGTGATTTCGTTTACCGACACCATGCCTGAGTCAGCGTTGTTCGCATTACCGATATCCATGGCAACGTTACGATTGCCACCCCAGCTGTATGATGCAAGAGCAAACCAACCGCTGCCCTCTAAGCCTGTAATCGTCGCGCCACCTTTTACATCAACGCCATCGATACGCATGAAAATACTTGCCATAATGATCCCTACTTTTGGTTTATCTGATTAAACTCTTACCAACGTAAGCTGGTAGAGCCTGACGACTTACTTTCCACTTTCTTTTGTTCAACTGTTTCAGTGACTGATACAGCCGGTGCTGCTGGCGGCTCTGATAACTGCACTCCGCTTGCGGCAGACTCTGTCTTCGCCTGAGACGGTGTAGGCATCGGTGCCAACCCACCTTCAGGAATATCCACGGGCTCGTAGCTATCTAGGCCAGCGTTATTAAACATTTGCGCTGAACCTTGACGCTCAAGCATCAATTCATTCAATAGATCAGGCAGTGGCATGTAACCCCAACGTATTGCTTTCTCAAGCAAAAATGAGACAGGGCTGTGAGGCTCACTCAATCTAAAGTATTCCGCTATCTCTCTTAACTGACGAAATGCACTGTCTCGATTCATGCTGTTTATTAGTGCCGTGTCACTCAATCCATTCGTCGTTTGGGCCATCATGCTTGCCTGTAAATTGGCTTGAGGGGTCGCCTCCGCCGCACTGAATTGCTGGTCTTCTGTTTCAGAAACGTCTTCTTCGCGGGATTCCGACATTGGTGTCGATTTTGGGGTGGGTTTAATCCCCGTTAGATGATGAATCGCATTGATCAACTTGTGGACAATCGAAGTGACGAAAGCAAAACTAGCCGCTGGTACGCCGCGATCGGCACACTGTTTTTTCACCTCTCCTGCCATCTCCTCCAAGGCTTCATTCATCGCTGTCAAATTATCCACTTTGGTCTGGACGGTCGAACGTTGTTGGTTTAGCAACTGTGAAGCGTCTTGCCGTAACTGAGGTAGCTCTCCTTTGCGTTCAGCACTTTGGTAATCAAAAAAAGTGACTTCACCAATCAATGGTGTAAGGAGAAATGGGGCATAAACAATGCTGCTGTCTTCGCTATCACCAACGATCTGGAAGAAGGCTTTTACTTTGAATTCGGTTAGCGCTTGCTGCTTTTCGTCCTCTGAATCGGCCTTAATTTTGTTATCAGGCGCGACGGGTTGAAGCGAGTTCCAATGCTCGGAAACTAAGCTAGACAACCACTTTGTAGTCACGCATGCACTTTGAATTGAAGGATCGAGAATAATCTGCGCAGCGAGGTACCAACCTATCAGTTCAATGTCTCTCGTCTTTTCAGAAAAGGCAGAGAACAAAGATGAGGACAACTGCTCCCAGTTATTGACATTCTCATCTAATAAATCTTCTAATTCGGATTGATCGGGGTTTTGTAGTAATTTTCGCAATGAGGTCTGTGCCACATTAAATTCATTTCGGAGTGGACGAAACTGCGCTCTGTCCCCTTTTAAATAGATACCACAAAAATTCTCCTCGGAAATCGGAGATGCGAGTAAATTTAATTTATCTTCCGTTAAGCGCATTTTAATCCTTCGCCTGTCAACTCAACTTCCTTGCTATACTTTCTTGATGAAAACCAAAGAAAGCGAATAACCTACGACCTTATCTAGGAAAGCAGTTCATTAAACCCCTAGGGTTGAACGCTTGCTATCATATTGAGCCTAGCTCGATCACGCAGTGGATTACATCCTCAAAAACGCTATAAGATCGACACCCAAATTTACACCGCACTATCATTTATAGAACAAATTCTGCCTAAATGGTTAAATTTGTAAACAATTATTTGCATTCTGATAAGTAGGCAAAAGCAAAGTACAAACAGCAAATTCGACTACTTTTAACGACAATACCATCAATAAATGTGGCATCAATGACCCAATCACACTCTCAAATCTGACTACCTTGCGCTAACACACCGCCCCTTAAAAACGTTTTTATAACAAAACGATAGGTATACATTAACACCAAATATAAAAGCAATTTTGCAAACAATGTGAAAACAATGTGAAAGGCTTTTTTTAAAGCGTTTTTCGCTGCGAAAATAAAATAGTATGAATGTGAGGCAGCAAAAATAGGATGGTGTTTATCCTCCACAAATAAAAACCCGACTATTCATGAGGAAAACAAACTCTTTGAGAGCAAGATCTCAAAATCCATAAAGTGAATATAGATTGTTATTTGTATCTACTAGTTTAAATAGTTGAATGTTATTAAGTTAAAAACTCAGCTCAACTTAATAAGACAACTATCAATCACTCTATGACGAGTGTCATTAAATTGACGAAAAGAGACAAAAACAATAATGCCGTATATGTGGTGTTTGCCCGTTCAGTTTTTGTGACCCATTTTTTAAGAAAAGTCATCTCAAAAGGAATCGATAGATGAATGCAATTGAAGCCATACAGCTGTTACAAACTAACCCGCTGACATTCCTACGACGAAACTCTTTTACTGCGTTTGCGGCTCCGACAACAGCGGGGGCGGTACATCAATTCTTCATGGTTGATAGAAACACGGATATTGAACGTCCTGGGCAGATTCTCGGCAACTTGAACACGCATACTGGGCAAAAGTTTCAGGCACGTGCTAATAACAACCTAGGCGGTGGCACAGGTTTTAACGCTGCTCACATTCCAGTTCAACCAAGTAATATTGCAATAAACCCAATTGCACTGCCTTTGCATGGTGCGGGCATCATGTTGACTACACAGCTCACTGGTTGCTGCATGGTGGTCGTGCCACAAGGCAACACCTTTGGCGTAGCACACTTGCAACCGACGGGTGAAACTGGCTTACAACTCTGCCAAAGGCTGAGAACCGCAGGTATGCGTGTGTTTGGTCAATCCGACTACCAAGGCTCGCGCGGTATCTTTGTCGGCGCGAGAATCAATGGGACATGGGGGTTCTACACGCAACTCCAAGACGCCAATTTCAATGTAAAGAGTGCCAATCGATTCTAACAAGACACTCTGTGCGTTGTGCTTACAGATCAAAAAAGGGGCTATCCACTAGCCCCTTTCCGATAAGTTGGTCAGCGATAAACCTACTCAGCAATACCGCCTTGGGTCAACTTTGTAGGGTCCAACAGGGTTAAAAGCGTTTCACGGTCTAAATCTGTTTCTTCTTCAGCCACATCGATAATAGCTCGCGCCTCTTTATAGGCTTTCTTCGCTATCTCTGCTGCTTTCAGATAACCAATCACAGGGTTTAGCGCCGTCACCAAGATGGGGTTTTTTGCCAAGGCAACCTGTAAATTATCTTCACGAACCACAAAACTCGCGATCGCTTTATCTGCAAGTAGCTGCGAAGCACTAGCAAGACACTCTATACTTTGAATGATGTTCAGCGCAATGACGGGTAACATCACGTTCAACTGGAAATTCCCCGATTGCCCCGCAACGGTAATCGTAGCGTCATTGCCAATCACCTGAGCTGAAACCATTGCAACTGCTTCAGGAATAACCGGATTCACTTTACCTGGCATAATTGAAGAGCCCGGTTGCAGAGCCTCTAGTTCAATCTCCCCTAACCCAGCCAGTGGCCCAGAATTCATCCAACGTAGATCGTTGGCAATTTTTAAGTTTGCCACCGCCAACGTTTTCAACTGACCGGACAACGCGACAATGGCGTCTTGGCTGCTCAAGTTATAAAAAAAGTTATCACTGGCCGAAAAAGTAATGTTAGTTGCTGCCGATATTTGCGCAGCAAACGCGACAGCGAAATCTGGGTGGGCATTAATACCACTTCCAACTGCAGTACCACCTTGGGCTAGCGCTTGTACATTAGCCAAGGCGCTTTTAATCCCTGACTTAGCTTGCGCGATCTGATAACGCCAGCCACCGAGCTCTTGCGCTAAGGTGATTGGCATGGCATCCATTAAATGTGTACGACCAGTTTTAACCACCTCAGCCACGGAGTTTGCTTTGTCATCCAATACTCGCGTCAAGTGTGATAATGCTGGGAGAAGCCCACCATGCACAGCAAGGGCACTGCTCACCTGAATGGCTGTTGGAATAACATCATTACTACTTTGCCCCATATTGACGTGATCATTCGGATTCACTGGCTCACCCAACTTTTGGCTCGCAAGCGTCGCAATGACTTCGTTCATATTCATATTAGAACTTGTTCCAGACCCGGTCTGGAACACATCAATCGGGAACGCATCGGCGTGCTGGCCATCAATCACTTCCTGACAGCTTTCCGCGATCGCCTTCGCCATACCCTCATCCAACAAACCAAGACCGGCGTTTGCTTTCGCCGCAGCTTGCTTCACATAAGCAAGCGCTTTGATAAACGTCGCTGGCATCACTAAGCCACTAATTGGAAAGTTATCTATTGCTCGTTGGGTCTGAGCTTGGTACAAGGCATTTTCAGGTACGTGTACATCACCCATGCTATCTTTTTCTACGCGGTAAGCGGTCATTTCCAGTCCTTAAAAGTTTATGGAATATTGAACATTTCTTAGTTCTTGTTCTAGTATTAAAAACCGTCGATAGCCTGCATCACTTACACTGTAGTGACGCTTCAGCGCGAGCAATGGGCCATAAATGTTATCTAAACAGACACGACGGAATATTCGGCTGTTATCCTCGTCATCAATGGCACTCAGTAAGCGATAAAAAACCCGTCGCAAAAACAGCTCTTCTAGTAGTCGATTAGGGTGGGCCGCACGTTTGTTATACAGCGAGGCCAAATCTAAACCACTTTGAATGTAGTCAAAAATCACATCAGGCTCAAAACCCGGAAGTGATGGCTCTGCAGTAAAACGATCTTCGGCGGTATAGAAGGTGCGATAAAGTGCGGTCGAGTCTTGCATTAACATAATTGGCTCACTAACGACTTGGTAATGGTAATTATTATCATTACCAACAAAGAATAACAAGCCTTCTGAGCATCGAATTGTCAACCTTTGAACAAGGTCCGCCCATCTATCGTAAGCTGTTGTTTTAAAAAACGTAATACCCACTTTAATAGTGCGTCTTTATGTGAGAAGTGGGTGGTATACGCCACGTAACAAAACTGGCAGGAAAATGAGAATAGAGCGTTCTCAATGAGGCTAAGTCATACATTGATATACAACTTAGCCTACGTTATCTATAAGAGGAACGCTATTGAGCTTGCAGCTCTTCTACACGGTAGACGTGATTGCCACTCGCTTCGCCACCACTTTTGCCGTAGTTACTGATAACTTGGAACTTAAACAATCGCGTATCGCCATTGGTGGTATCTTTAATTAAATAGGTCGTAAAGGTCGGCCACATCTTATGTCCTCCATCAACAGCATATTGAAGTGGGCCATAATTGCCCGGCTGACTTAAAATACCTGCTGATTTATCAGCGAGGTAATGGGCAACCTGTCTAGCTTCCTTAGGATTCGTCACGTCATCCAAGGCAACTTGCAATTGGCCCACGCCAGCTTTTCCTGTACTTGCTGCACCATTATTGACTTGAATAATGTAATCACGGAGCAAGTGTTTGATACTAATGTCCCAACCTTCTGATTCCGTTACAACTTTATTAGTATCTATGTCAAAAAATACACGACTTGTGGTGAAATCGAGTATCGGAGAATCGACTGCCGCAGCAAATTGCTGACTTGTATCATCCCAGAGTGAAGTACTCACAACGACATGTCGCCGAGGGTTTGCCCCCGTGACCACATCGACGGTTTTTACCGAAAACTTCGCATATGTCTTTCCATTCGAGAGTCTTAATAGCCATCCATTCCCTGGCTTCGCGTTATAGGTAGGCGCACCTTGCGAATAATCCGCCTCTAGCCATTCAAGCATCGTAATACGGGGATCAATACCCTCACCGATATATTCATCATCTTTACAAGCGTCGGCGGTCACTTTATTGAAGTTGTCAACCGTATTATCGAAGGTTAGCTTTTTAAACTCCTCTGCCACTGGTTTACCATCAACAAACAGTTGGTCGTAACTATGTGCGATGCAGCCTAGTACTTTGTCATTGGTTACGAAGCCAATAAATTTCTTATAGGCGACATCCCAAGAGTTGTCTATCACTGCGGTTTTGGATGCTAAATCGACTCGTGTCGACTCTCCCTCAGAAGCATCAATTTCAATGGTATCAAAACGCCCTTCTGGCGGCGCGACAGGTGTCGTTGGCGTATCGTTGGATGAACTACCACAACCGACGAGCAACACGCCCGCGATCGCGAGTGGCAACGTCTTCTTCACTTGATGGAATGCCATTTTCATTTCCTTTGTTGTTCCTTAACCAAGGGCGTACTGAAAGTACGCCAGTTTATTCAGTACTGATAAGTAAACCCGGCATAGATAAATCGCCCCTTTGCAGGTCGAAAATCACTACCTGTTGCAGGTGTGTCACGCACAACGTGCGTTAAGTTATCGACACCACCAAATAACTTGATGTTATCTGTCACCCAGGTGTTGACTTTAAAATCGAACAGCGTGAACGCCTCTGACTTAATCTTATTGTCACCGTCTGCGTACGACTCACTCTCGTAGCGCCCAAAAAGGGTGAACGTCGTGCGCCAGTCAGGCAGGGTGTAGTTCAGCTTTAGTTTGACTTGATGTTCAGGCCTTCTTGAAAGTGTTTTACCTGTTGAACGGTCCACTGCTTCTAAATAGCCATAACTGATATTCGACGTGAAGTTATCGCTAACATTGAGCGCTAAGGACGAATCGAAACCCTGAGTTCGCGCTTTCGCCTTGTTTGTATAGCGAAAAACATCTAACGCCAAACGCTCCGAAAGCAGAGCATCGCGATCAGTGGTAATGAGATTTTCTAAACGGTTTTGAAAGAAGTTGACGTCGATACGTACTTTCTCAGACAAAGACATATCAAAGCCCAGTTGATAACTGGTCGAGCTTTCTGGTTGTAGATCCGGTCGTCCTAGAATCATGTAACCAATCGCACTGTGATCAAAGACGAAATAGCGTTCTTTCAACGTCGGGACTTTGTAACCTTTACCGACACCTGCCCTCACTTTGAAGTCATAACCCGCTAAAACCTCAGGCTGATACATCAAGTTAAACTTTGGCGTAAAGTGGCTACCAAAGTCGGAGTCGCGTTGATAACGAAACCCAGGCAAGATCTCGAGTTCATCGGTCAAGAGAATCGCATCTTGAAGGTAAAACTCGATGTTATCTCTTTCAACCTTCTCTTTATCGAGCTCCGATTTACCATTGATACGTTGCTGTAGCGAGGCTTCATAAGCCACCGTGCCGATCGTCAAGAGATGGTTGTCGAGGACATCAATATCGAGTTGCGCATCGGCTTTGTTTGACTGAATTTTTGCACTTCTCGGGTCCTCAATCTCGGCAGTTGATTTTATATCCTTATTGGTGTCGTCTTCGAATGACTCATGGATGTAGTAACCAGTAAAATAGCCCCACTCAGCAACAGGACCGGTATAATGCAAACTGACATTCGCCCGAGTAGCGACCTCTTCTTTCACTCGGTATAGATGACCAACGCCGGGCGAGAACTCTTCATAATCCTTTGATATGTCCTCACGATACCAACTCGGAATCAGCTTGATTCGCCCTCCATTATCAAACTCGTACCCTGCGACCAAAGAGAGATTTGTTTTTGTTCCCTCGTCACATTCAAACACATAGGTACTAGGATCGAGATCAGAGCCCCCTTTCACTCGGTGGTCAGCCGAGAATTGAAAATAGCCTTGACCGACTTTCTGATGCGCGAAGACGTTGTAACTACTGTCGTTTACCAGCGCATCACTCACATCATGATCACCGTAGGTGCCACCATCGATTGTCAATCGTAAATCTCGCTCTTGCTTAGGTGGCTTAGTGATCACATTCACTACGCCCCCCATCGCTTCGCTGCCGTACAAAGCAGAAACGGCTCCCTTAACGATTTCAATTTGCTTGATGTTCGACACACCTATCTGTGTCACATCCACTTTGGACCCTGTTGACGCACTGACGGGCATCCCATCCACTAACACCAAAACTCGGTTTCCATCGATACCTTGAATATGTATCTCTGAGCCACTTTTGCCGTGGATTGGCACCAAATTCAGCCCAGGTACGTTTTTCAGCGCTTCTTCCAAATCGCGCGCATGCATGTTCGCGATCTGCTCTTGGGTCACAACCTCTGTTCTTACTGGCACATCAAGCAGGCTCCGCTCGGTCCGAGTGCCTGTAATCACAACCACTTCATCACTGGACGGGTTCGCAACGACAACAGCAGAAGACGTCGCTATTGCACTGAAAAACATGAACTTTATTGAACTTGAAAGAAATGAGCGCGTTACCATAAATCCATTTAAACGAGGTTAATCATCCATTAAATGGAATGATAATGATATTAATTATCATTGGCAATACCCATTGGTTCTCAATTCGAAGAATTTGGTTCATATTGTCTCTACTATCACTACATTGCTTCACATAGACAGAACGAATAACTTTATCCCAGCGCAAAATAACGCCATTAAGTCACTAAGAATCAAACAGTTTGGGCTACCTCGTTTTCCTGTTTATAATGAACCAAAACACACACTAGTATGAATATGACCCAGCCACTCTCTTTCGAACAGCTCATTCAGAGCCGCCGCTCCGTGCGCAAGTATGATCAAGAAACGCCTTTTGACCATGACGCAGTAACGCGTTCTCTCAAGTTAGCGCTACTTTCTCCCAATAGTTCCAACATGCAGCTATGGGCTTTTCATCGCGTAAAAAGCCATGATACCCGTGAAAAACTCGCCGACTATTGTATGGGACAGAATGCCGCCAAAACGGCCAATGAGCTGATTGTCATCACCACAACACCCGAAAAATGGCGTGCTAGAGCAGAGCAAAATGCACAGAAGGTAAGAGAGGCCTTTAAAGACCGAAACGATGCCACTGCTCGAAATGCGCAGAACTATTATGAAAAGTTAATTCCCTTTCTCTATCGAAATGATCCACTAGGGCTGATGGGGCTGGCCAGAAAAATGATCAGTTTTTCACTCGGTTTTAAGCGCCCGATGGTGAGGGAAGTCAGCAAGAGTGACTTACGGGTATGTCTACACAAAAGTGCTTCACTCGCGGCCATGACATTTATGACAGCGATGAGAAATGAAGGCTACGATACGTGCCCGATGGAAGGCTTTGATTCCAAACGCGTCAGGGCGTTGCTCGATATCCCCAAGCAGCATGATATCTGTATGATTATCTCGTGTGGCAAACGTATCGAGGAAGGCATTTATGGCGAAAGACACCGCGTTGACGCCAACTCGGTCATTTTCGAACATTAATAGGTTAAGCGAGAGTCACTGCTCTCGCTTAACCACATCGATTCATTGCAACAGCCTTAGAAGGTATATGCCATACCTACGCTCACCATATACTCTTGCGATTCGTAAAACTTGATGTTTGAGGTCGTGGAGCTATACCCCGCAGTTGAGATGAAAGCCGTGTCCGACCAGCCAAATGGGCGATCATAAGAGTAAGTCGCGAAAATTCCGTACATTTTATCCTCACGCTTTTTCCCAAAGACAGGGTGAGAGGCGTCATAGTCGCGCGAGCCCGCACTGACCGTGGCGGAAACCGAATGCACATCGAGGAAACTTCCCATCACGGTACCGCCAAATTCATAGCTATCGAATGAATACGCTTCACCTTCCATATCCCCGCGAATGTATTGGAAACTCGGTAAGAACACCACATCAGGCCCAACGGGTAGCACGCTTTCCAATGTCAGACCATGAAAATCGCCATCGCGATTCAGGCGTGCACGTTCCGCTGCGGTTAGCCCTAACGCCTGACCACTGCGCTCTTTATCCACTTCACGCTGACCGTAGCCATACTCAACACTGAATGGCAGACCGGCTAACTCATCAACACGGAGACGGAATGCTTGAGTATCTTGATCCGTTTTTTGACGTTTAGCATCGGTGACAAAAGGATCCGACCAAGTTTCGTCCTTGGCAAATGGCGTGAAAGGCGCGTAACCGACGGTGACGATACCAAACGACCCAAAGTCTTGAACGACACCAAACTCAGTTTTGAAGTCCCCCTCTACAACTTTGTTTTCAGATGCACCGATATAAAACTGGGTTTGATTACTTGCCAATGTGTAATTAAATCGAAAGATGGGAAAGAAAACAGCACCACTCTCTTTCTTCCCCTTGCCATCCAAGCTGTTGGTAACTTGGTTGTCATCGGTCGGGTTCATTTGTGAATCAGATGAGCCATACCCTGCGTGTACGGTAATCGCGCCAGAAAAACCGGTACGCTCTGCAAGCTCAGCACGAGAAGGGGTAGACACCGTCATTACGGTAATAGCAAGAGCAATAGGGGTAAGCTTGTTCAGTACGGTATTATTCATGACATTTCCTTGTTGAGTCATTGAGAACAAACTCATCATAGCTAGGCGCCAAATCAGAAACTGTCACTGTTTGATGGGGAAATTTTAAGAAATGTCATCAACTGTGTTCTCTACTCGAACAACGTAAGCAATGCCTATTTCAAGTCGATATACTCAAGAAAATGTACCCATACGATAAAATCTGTAATTGTCCATTCTATCACTACCGCCATTCACAGCGGTTTTTTGGGATGAAGCTAAACCGTCTTAACCGCGAAAAGACATTCGTCGTACGATTCCAACAAGAATCCGTGCTAGATCAGTCCCAAACAAAGCCGCATCAATGAACAATAAGTGATCAATATCTCAAATGAATGAATAAACACTGTATGACCCAAAACCAACCGATACAATTTCTCACAAAAATGATGCTTCGTTAACGCGATTTACATTCAGACAAACGCTACACTACCGCCACAACATTCAAAGGAAGAATGAAATCAATTCACCGAACAAAGGATTGCGCTGTAGTGAAACCACTGAAGAGCACCATCATCTGTCTGTCAGTACTACTTCTACCGCTACTACCCAGCGTTGCATCCGCTGACGATGTCATTTTAGAACCCGTTTGGGTTGAAGAAGAAAAAAGCCTTTATTGGGATTTAAGCTTGGGCGTCAATGTCTACCAACACCAAGACATCTATGCTGGCTTCGACTCGGATATGACCGGGTTTAACTTCAACCTCAACCTATCTGTCGAATACAAGAACTTTTATCTTCAGGCTGAACGTAGCCAGATCCCAAATGGCGCTAATCTTGGTTATCACCTGTATGAGCGCATAAATTACGGTATCGACCTTGTTGCCGGCGTGTACCAACCGGGCACCGCAGGCGATGAAAGGACAGATATTCCACACGAACAACGCCATCACAGACGTGAAGCCGATCTTTCTGCTGGCGTCCGGTTTTACGGTGGCAATGACTACGTTGATTATTACCTCGATGTGGTCAGAGATATTTCAGACACCCATAGTGGGTGGATAGCAAGATCAATGGTGAGTACCGACATCCCAGCGGGAAACTGGGAAGTCAGAGCAGGATTAGGTGTAGATATTTATTTCTCAAAAACCGCTAATTACACATTTGGCGTTTTAGATTCTGAAGTAAACCCCTCTCGGCCGGCTTATCAGCCGGGTACCACCGCGGGTTACTACTTTGCTATACACGCAGATTACCCGCTAAGTGCTAATTGGGTATTTGATGCAGGCTTCCTAGTAGGAGGATATAGCGATAACGTCGCCGATAGTCCGATAGTGAATCGGCAATACCGCACGTCAAGTTTTGTGGGGTTACGCTATGTTTTCTAGATCCTTACTATCTTCCTTTACATTAGCGGCCTGTTTAACCAGCCCGTCAGCATCCGCACATGCAGATCCGAATGAGCACAGCGCACTACAGCCTGAACCTAGCCAATGTGTGGTCATCCGCAAAGGCAAAGAGTGTAATGCCACCGTTCAGTTTACGTGGCATACCAGCGCCGTAGGGAATTATTGTCTGCTCCTGCATGGCACAGACACTCGCTTACAGTGTTGGGAGAACGCGAAAAAAGGCGCTTACGAACACAAATTTACCCACCCCATCACACAGACATATGTGCTTATTGAAGCGCTGACCGAGCAAATTGTCGCAACAGGTACTGTTGAAGTGAGTTGGGTCTATGAAACACAGAGAAAGAAACGTCGCTGGCGGCTGTTTTAATGGAGAGAGAAATGGACAAATATGGCAAGATTCTCGTTGTTGAAGACGATTCCTCGTTAGCACAATGGGTCATTGATTACCTCACCAATAACGGCTTTGAATGTCTTCACGCAGACCGCGGCGATATTGTGGTTGAGCAAGTGAAGCAGCACTCGCCTGACCTCATACTCCTTGACGTTATGTTGCCAGGTTTAGATGGTTACGAGGTGTGCAAACAGCTTCGTCAGTTTTACCAATCTCCGATCATCATGTTAACCGCCAAAGCGGATGAGTTTGATGAAGTGCTCGGTTTAGAGCTCGGTGCCACCGATTACCTCACTAAACCTGTCCGTCCTCGTGCGCTCTTAACCCGAATTAAAGCACTACTTCGTCGCAGCACTCACGAGACAGACGCGCAAACGGCGCAAGATAACAGCCACAAGTTGAACTTTGGTGCCTTGTCGCTTGATGCTGATTCTCGGCGCGCGCAATTTGGTGATACCGAACTCGATTTAACGACCACAGAGTTCGATCTTCTTTGGCTACTGGCTTCAAACGCCGGTGAAGTGCTCGACAGAGACACTGTTTTTAAAGTGATGAAAGGATGGGAATATGATGGTCTCGACCGCCGTATTGATGTCCTTATTTCGAGCCTACGCCGTAAAGTTGGTGACACCAAAGGCAAAGCAGGTCGAATAAAAACCGTATGGGGTAAAGGCTACTTATTTGTCGCTGATGCTTGGAATCTGAGTTGAAGCGTCTCTACATCAGCCTTGTTGTCATGGCGCTCTTAGCACTGTTTTTTATCAGTCGAGCGCTAGACACAGTGAGCACCTCTACCAATGATGCGATAAAAGACCAAGAGTTCGGCATTTATCAGCGACTTATTGAGGGGTTTAGTAATCAACTTAACCTAACCCCTTCTGCTGAGCTTCAAAGCTACTTTGAGCGACTCACTGATAGCTACCAGATAGAAGGTCGACTTGCGCCTATTGCGACCCTCGCCTTACCCGCACCTTTGCTTAACGACATACAAGAGCCCGGTGGACTCTTACTGGCAAGCGAGACCGGCGCATACATTGTCCGCGCCCTTGATTCTCATCCTAGCTACTTGATCACCATTACCGTACCTAACCCGGAAGTGCATACCGGTAAAGACATTCTCTTAACCATGGCCTTTTATCTCGGTATCGGGTTTATCTTGCTGCTATGGCTATTGCCCTTGACGCGTCGTCTCAATCATATCAACCGTACCGCCACCGCGATTGGACATGGCAAACTTGATAACCGTATTAAAGTCAGCCGTTTTTCTTACATTATCTCGTTAGAGCAGAACTTCAATCGCATGGCACAGCAAATTGAACACCTTGTGGCAGAGAACAAGATGCTATCGGGCAGTCTCTCCCATGATCTTCGTACTCCTATTGCTTGCCTTCGTTTTGGTATTGACGCGGCGTTAGATGCCGAGTCTGCCGATGAAAAAGATGAGTTAATTGAGCGCATGGAGCAAGACCTCACTCAGATGGAAGAGATGGTCACGGCATTTCTTCAGTTTGCAAACTTTGATCAGCAGAGCAAGCAACGCCACATGCAAAAAGTGAACATCCAGCAGATCATTGATACTGTTTGCCGCCAAACCTCTGTATTGGCTGAAGAGGCTGATATCCGCTTCGACTGTCGCACTAGTGGCGCGATGGGAGAGATGACCGCAGATCAAATTTGGCTAACAAGAGCCCTGGTTAACCTGACGAGTAATGGTATTCGCTACGCGCGAGGCGCGCTCATTTTGCGCTGCCACGCCACTACCAATAAGTTACGGATTGAGATTGAAGATGATGGCCCGGGCATTGATAAGTCACAATGGGAGCTGGTTTTTAAACCCTTCACCAGATTAGAAGAGAGTCGAAACCGTCAGCAAGGACACTTTGGTCTCGGTTTAGCCATCGTCCAAAAAGTTGTTACATGGCATCAAGGGGAAATTAAGATTGTCGAGCCAAGTGAACTTTGTGGCTGCCGGTTTGTTATGACATTACCTCGACGTTAACGCGCCCTTCTTCCTTCTCATTGGAGCGTCACAGTGAGGCTTAAACAGCACGACCATCAACTGGGTTGATGGTCGTGAACAGATTTAATTTGCTATATTTTGCTCAAAAACAAGGCCTGAATAGTGCAACTGAATCTTGTTTTCCGCTCGCTTCATGTGAATGTTATCACCAAGTGCTCGACCTAACCCAGCGATCACAGCGTCATCATCATCGATAGGAGCGAGAACCACTTGTTGATTATCGCCATCATTCACCAATATTTCCGCTAGGAGAAAACCTTCATCCACTTCTAGTCTTACCCCTCTAATATCAAGTACCTCTTTTGGGAAAGGCGACACTAACTCATAGTCACCTAAATAGTACATCCAGTTCACCGGAATATCAGCTTGCGCCACTTTTTGAGCAATTACAAACTCGTAACCCTGATAAGCGGCAACAACTACGTTGAGATTGTCGACCCTCTTAGATTCAAAGGAGACTTCCTCCAACTCCCCTAATGAGATAGGGATCAACCCTAGCAACTCCTTCGTAAAACGGTAAACACCGCTTTCATCCCGCTCTAAAAGGAGCGTTTCACCGCCCAGATCAACCCGATAACCCCGCTTACTCTTCTGAGACTTCACCAAACCAATGGGAGTCACAAAATGCCCGGCAAAGTTCTGCTTAACTGAGGCAGCTTTAGGAGACGGTACGGCAATGAGGTCTTCAACGTCGTCAAACTCGACACGATTATCACGCGCCCACATCAACTGCATTGCGTACTCGGCGATATTCGAGATCGCCTCTTCATTTACCCCGCCATCATTTGCCATAACAACAATACCAAACTGTTGCTCTGGTGCGACGAGTAACACGGAGCGATGGGCAATCGTTGCGCCATCATGCCCAACCACTAATGCTGACTCCGGCAATAAGTTATAGATATAGTGCCAACCTAAACCAATTTTATGGTCGTAGTCCAAGGTGACATCACCGTTGGTGACGGTGAGCATTTTTTCGATACTCTCCGCACTCAGTACTTGCTGCCCATTAACGCTGCCAGCACCATTTACCATTTTGACAACTTGGGCTAAATCGAGAACACTCGCATTCATGCCGCCAGCCGCAACATCACGCAATGGCAACTCACTGACCGGGCGACCCGCCTGATAGCCTAACGCTGCCTTTTCTCCTTCGAGTTGATGGTTAAAGTCCGCGCTTTTCATCCCCATTGGTCCAAGTAGTTTAGCTTGCATATAGTCATTGAACTCAATGCCGGATTGGACACCAATCACTTCACCTAACAACGAGTACCCAACATTAGAGTACACACCGATGGTATCGACAGGGGCAACCGTATACTCGTGTTCTAAACGGCTCAGCATGTCTGATACCGTCATAGGGTGTTCCGCCCACATACCGCTCAAATAGTCAGTTGGCAAGCCCGCATGGTGATTCAGAACACGTTCTATGGTGATATCGTTGAGATTACCGTGACGTGTATTAATGGTAAATCCGGGCAACGCCTGTGTAAGCGGTGTATGGAGGGCAATTTTATCTTGCTCGACAAGTTGCATGATTGCTGTTGCTGTCATCAATTTCGACACTGAGCCCGCGCGATATAAGGTAGATGCTTCCGCCTTTACCTTCTGGCGCTTATCGGCGTAACCAAACCCCGCAGCCCAAAGTATCTCTTGCTCTTTGACAAGGGCGATACTTAATCCTGTCACATCCTCAGCATTCATTTGCTGACTAATGTATTGACTCAACTGAGTTTGATAGTCGCTATCCGTCGTAGTCGCCTGCGCTACCGACATGGCACACAAGGCATAGGTAGCAATGCCGAGACGGATGACTTCTGTGATTGTTTTCATCTTCTTGCCCAAGTCACTTTAGATAAAAATACCTTAAGTGGATGAGCAAAAAGTGTCTGTCAGAGATTGTGAGCCTTTGTCAGGTCAGCTGATACGGCGAATTTGCCAGAAGCGCTTACGCCAATAGGGGTTATCCAAACGTGTCATTGTCACCCCCTTTGAGGTTGACGCATGAATGAAGTGATCTTTATCGATAAGAATGCCGACATGACGCACACTGCGGCTGGTTTTGAAAAACACAAGGTCACCGGCTTGACGTTGCTTATAACTCACCTTCTCACCCTCGAGCACTTGATCTCGTGTGGTACGCGGCAGTGCAACTGGCGAACTAAGTTCACTATGGAGAATCTGAACAAAGGCAGAGCAATCTATCCCTTTTTCAGACGCGCCACCGAGGCGGTAAGGGGTCCCCTCCCAACGACTAAAGATTAATAAATACTCATCGATAGGATCTGTGACAAAATCTAATGGTCGGTCATCACTCGGGAAAGGCCAATGAACGGCACTACGCTGCGGCCCTTCTTCGGTCGGAGTAGAGCTACAACCAACCAAGGCTAGACACGGCAGTATAAACAATACGGAAAGGCGAAAACGGCGTTTCATAGAAGGCACTCCCGAGATCATTCTTTTCTCCTGCTTATTTCTACTGTCCCTTAAAAACGAGATTAACAATAAAGCAGTTGGAAACAAAAAGAAAGGCCAGCTATTCGCTGGCCTCGTAATCTTTCGTGATGTAGTTCGAGTAATTCACCCAGCATCACATTTTAATTAAAGCAACACGATCCCTTTTTCTTCACAAGCGGCGATCATTTCATCTTGCCAAATTGAAGCTTGTACTTCACCGATATGCGCTTTTTGCAAAAAGAACATACAAATACGCGATTGCCCGATTCCACCACCAATACTATATGGCAGCGTTTGATTTAAAATCCCAGAGTGGAAAGGTAAAGTTTGACGATCATTACAATCCGCAATTTCCAATTGGTTTAACAATGACGTTTCATCGACACGAATCCCCATTGACGACAACTCAAACGCACTATCCAGCAGCGGATTCCAAAATAGTATGTCACCATTTAATCCCCAGTCATCATAATCCGGCGCACGCCCATCGTGTTTTTCGCCGTTAGATAGCGCGCCACCGATCTTCATCAAGAATACCGCTTTCTTTTCTTTACAGATCGCATTTTCACGCTCTTTCGGCGATAACGTTGGATAACGTTGCAGTAACTCTTCGGTGGTAATAAAGGTTATCTCTTCAGGCAACCACTTTTCCAGAACGGGGTATTCTTGAGTAATGTACTTTTCCGTTTTTAGGAATGCGTTATAGATTTTCTTCACCGTTTCACGAAGGTAATCTTCAGAGCGCATTGATTTTGCAATGGCTTTCTCCCAATCCCATTGGTCGACATAAATTGAATGCAAGTTGTCGAGCTCTTCATCGCGACGAATAGCATTCATATCGGTATATAAACCTTCATCTTGCTTGAAGCCATATCGCGCCAACGCCATGCGTTTCCACTTTGCTAACGAGTGCACGACTTCAACGACCGCATTATTGTCGTCCAGTAAATCAAAAGAGACCGGGCGCTCTGTCCCATTCAGGTTATCGTTTAGGCCCGTTTCGGGCTTAACAAAAAGTGGGGCTGATACACGCGTTAAGTAAAGCTCATAAGCCAGCGCAGTTTCAAAGTAGTCTTTTAGCTTTTTAATTGCCACTTCAGTGTCGCGAAGTGATAAAGACGATTTGTAGCCTTCAGGAAAAGTCAATTTCATTGTATTTGCATCCCTTCTGAGAATAAAAAAGCAAGCCCAGTTATTCCCACTGTCATTATAAATATAAGTCGATGATGGCAATGATCCATGAATAATTACCAACTATCGTATACTCAAGCTACCTCAGATGCTTGAGCATAAGCATCTTAATTTATTAACAGAAACGCAAAACTTCAAGTAATAAACCACGTTTTTTGCATGACTATGCCAGATTAACTCAAGCTACTGAGGTTCAATCACGGTTGGATTTGCCGCATTCCAGGCATCAATCAAAGCTTGCCCAAAGTGCACTTCTGTTTGCATATGTAGGTATAGCATTACACCGAAGACCAAAATACATATCCAATTAAAGCGTTTGGTAATAAGATCACGACGACCTTTTTCATAGATGGCGATTTGAATGCCCACCAGCAAAAAAGGGTACAACAGAATCATAGCGATAATCACACCTAGATAGGCAGATATTGCCATTGGTATCGCGGTTGCATTTACATCCATAGCCATTCCCTTGTCGTATCAACACAGATTATATTTAATTGCATTCATACTAGCTATGATTTGTAAACCTATCTGACCCAAAATGCTAAGTTGGCCTCAAGTTAGTTAAAAATACCAAACCTAACCCATTAAAAAAGGCCAGTGCCATAAACTCAGCATAACTAAGTTTATGATACTGGCCCGAATACTCACCTATTGTTACTGGATGCGAAACTGCGCCATCAATCCATTAAGTTCTGTCACATTGGACTCCAATGTATCCACGCTCTTAGCACTTTGCTCTGCATATTGATGAAGCTCATTGGATTTATCGCTAATCGCACTGATGTCGTTGGCGATTTCACGGGTCACCGATGTCTGCTCTTCTGTCGCTGTCGCAATCGCATCCACACGTAACTTCAAATCACCGGCAGCATCGACGATACTATCTAGCGCTTCAACCGCGTGCTGGCTATGAGAAACGCCACTTTCCACTAGTTCACGACTCGTATCTGTCGCGCGAACGGCTGACTGTGTACCTTCTTGAATCGCTTTGATCATATCGGCAACTTCTTGTGTCGCAGATGTCGTTCGCTCTGCTAATGCGCGAACTTCGTCAGCAACAACCGCAAAACCACGTCCAAACTCGCCGGCTCGCGCGGCTTCAATCGCCGCATTCAGTGCCAACAAGTTCGTCTGCTCTGCAATATCTTCAATCACTTTGATGACATTGCCAATCTTAGAACTACTTTCGTCTAGCTTGTGCATTTCTGTTGCCATCGCTGACATCTGCGCTGACGCATTTTCTATAGAGGTAACCAGCTCAGCGATCACCGCTTGACCGCGTTGCGCCGCATCCCCAGAATCATTAGCAAGGCTGGCTGTTTGATTACTTTGCTGCGCTACTTCACTGATCGTCATCGTCAGCTCTTCAGATGCTGTCGCGATCAGGTTCGCCTTTTCTGACTGAAATTCGCTGCCTGCAAGTATGGCGGTCCCTGCAGAAGAGACATCTTGAGTAACGTGTTGCACACCGTCGCTGACATGTGAAATAGAGCCAATCAAGGCTTTCAAAGAGTCACGCATCTGATATACCGAATGGCCCAATGCGGACAACTCGTCACCGCTTTTGTCAGAGAAAACGCTGTTATCTAGGTCGCCTTCAGCGATCTTCTTCGCTTCCACTTCTAACGCCGATAAGCGGCGCGTAAAGTTGCTCGAGAGCAAGTAAGCGATAACAATAGCGAACACAGTCGCGATCCCAGTCAAAGTCAGCATCACTGTCAGCATGTTACTGAGTGACTCTGTCACATTGTGCAAACCCTCGTTAGCATCATTCGCTTCACCAGCCGCCATTTCATCAAGCACTTTTTCCATCGGCACAAAGTACTTTTGCTCTGCCTGATACATCGCTTGCTTACGCGTTTGATCGTCTTCTATCTGCCTTATCTGCTCAAAGTCAGCTCGGAAGCCTTTCATCAAACTATCAATGTTATCCAACGCGACAGACCCAGATTTAGAACTCCGTTCTAAAGGTACGAGGGTTCGAAATGCCTCATCAAACTGACGGTTATTGCTGTCGAATTCCTGCCGAGAGTCCGTTGTACCATTAACGATATGCCACGCCTCACGATTAACATCGCCTGATTCGTCAATCAACGCGAAGTACGCAATTGCACCGGGAAGGTCATCATCATCAATCACAGATGCAGCAGAATAGACACCACTAATAATCCACCAAAGAATACCGACAGTCAGTATCATTAACCCAATGATACTACCAAAGGCATACCCTAGTTTAGCTTTCACCGACAACTTCATACCTACTCCTTGCATCAGCGCATCACCCGACTTCAGCCCCTCATCACACTTACCCATCTCAGGCTTGGCAGTGACGAATTGGAAACTTCGTGTTTTTGTTTTTATTACAATTACATTTAGTTACATCTATTCTCACCATTCTAGAACGGATTGATATAACTGCAAGCTATTTGTATTTCAATAAATAATACCTATTAAAAATAGCGTGGCTTATGGTTAAATTCGCATCAGCTCGCAAGAAAATATGCGTATGAAACATGATTAAACTCAAGAAATGTTAAGGGAGAAGAGAAGTCAGGTTTGCAAATAGGGGTAGCCTCGCCATCATGCAAGGTGAGGAAGTAGATCAGAAAAATTCGCCGACTTATCGTATACGCCTAGTTAAGAAGTACCGGTTGAATACATGATACAGACACTCACATGCCTTTAAATAGACTCTGAGCACTGCGGCTGACTGCTAGCTTTTTGTCTCCAACAAACACCGACATACGGCCGCTAAAGTCCTTTTTCACTTTATCAATCATTGCTGCGTTAACCACGGTAGAGCGATGGATTTGCCAGAAAAAATCCGGATCCAGCGATTGAATTAGCTCTTTCAGCGGTGTTCGAATGATGTACTCTTCGGTTTGACCAACACCAGTGCACTGAAACACGGAAACATACTTATCTTCAGCCTTAAAGTAGATAACCTCACTCACAGGAATCAAATGGATCTCTTCTCTTTTCATCGCTTTAATCCATTTAAGATGCGTAGGCTGTTGAGGCGACGAGTACTGCTTTAACTGTGAAAGAAGCACATCGTAGTCCTGGGGAACGGATTGCTCTATACGCTGCTTCACTTTTTCACATGCTCTTTCCAAACGACTTAACGTCAAAGGTTTTAACAAATAATCGATGGCACTCGCATCAAACGCCTCAACAGCATATTCATCATAGGCGGTAGTGAAAACCACATTTGTTCCAATGTCGCGCTTTTTCAGTCGGCATGCCACCGTCATCCCATCAATTTCTGGCATACGGATGTCCAAGAACGCAATCTCAGGCTGGTGCTCTTCAATCATAGCCAAGGCTTCGGTGCCATTTTCGGCAACCCCAACAATCTCAAGTTCTGGCCAAACCTCAGCCAAAGACTGCTTCATGTGATGGCGAAGCAAAGGTTCGTCATCCGCTATGACTGCACGTGGATTCATTTTTGATTCCTAAACTCTGATTCAATTGCAACGGCGCCATTCTCGATGGGCATAATGATTTCAACCGTCACCCCTTTGGCCTCATTCTCTTTCACTTTCAACGTCGCTCTGCCATCAAACAAGCGCTGTAACCGATCGCGAATGTTGCTCAGCCCTATACCGTTACCCTGCCCCTGACGACTTTTGGGATAGTTAAGCCCAACACCGGTATCAGCAACGACAACGTGCAAATGATCTCTTTCAACAAAAAGCACGACATCAATATGTCCGCCTGATGCCTTGGGTTCAATGCCATGTACCACTGCATTTTCAATCAATGGCTGTAACAACATTGGCGGAATTTGTAGATCATCGATATTTACATTCGAATCAATATCGTAGGTTAACCTGTCTGCCACCCGCACTTTTTGTATGAAGAGGTAACAGCTAATCAGCTCGAGCTCCTCTTCCACTGTCACCAATAATGACCGGCTTTTCTTTAGCGTAACGCGTAGCAACGCTGTCAGCTCTTCAAGCATGACTTTTGCTTTTGTGGCGTCGTTGTCAATAAGCACGCAAATATTGGCTAACGTATTAAAAAGAAAATGTGGCTCAATCTGGCTTTGAAGCTGTTGTAGTTGACTGAGCAACAAGGCTTTTTCATGCTCGGTTTGCTCTCGTTTAGCCCGTTCAATAGCCCGATCCGAGACCAACTGCTTCTCATGAGAATAAAAATAGTAGTAACAGGTCGCAGTAAACAAAATCCCCAAAAACAGCACCGGCCGCATGAGCTCTGCGGCCGAAGCAAGCGTCGCGAACTGCAACCACCAAAATGCATTTGCGCTACCGATAATCATTGAAAAGACCACAGATAGCGCATTCACTAATCGAAATGATGAGTGAGGTTTGAGCCACACAACGATACGCGCTGTCGCGACAGCGCTGTAACCGTAGCCAAAACTAATTGCTAAGTGAATCCAAATTGACGACGGCCATACCGACATGGTTGTAATCGCGGTCGCGATACAAAACAAGGTGGTAACAATCCAGCTTTGTCGCCATTTAAACTCTATGTCGGCACTGTACACGAGACCTCTTCTACCCTTCCGAGGAGTTAGTTCTTCTCCATCCAATGCCTCACTTTGTATTTTTTTTAATATAAACATCAATAGTTGCCTGCCAACTTTCGTCTTTTATGCAAAACATCTCACATCTCTGCGCCTTGTCTCACTCTATTTGCGAAAGCTTCATTTTAGTTATTTCTTCAACGGAGCCACCGTTGTTTAAGGCTTCCCATTCAAGTAAGGAAGCGTTGCCGGGCACGATACTGTCGTAGCGAATTTATTTTTGAGCTATCATCCAGTACCGCCCCGGCAAATCTCAGTAAAGCTGTGGGTCAGATTGGTGATATGGACTTCCCATGAAGCTTTTCACACGCCACTGTGACAGCTTCTCCATACCGCTAACACCACATATCCACTGAGGGGTGTCACTACGATTCACGAGTGACAATGTTGATTTCACCTTCTTGGCGACCGGCAGGGTGATAATCAACGAATTTGTTTCCCTAACACCTAATTACTAGGTCAATTAAAAGCGCCTTTCAGCCATTTTTTCGCCCATGTGCAACTCTATTGCATAGTCACAATAATGAGTCAGCCTCGGATCCTGAGTTGCCAGCACTAAGGTGATATTTTGCTGTTGCGCCAAATACAACAACATCTCAATCACACTGTATGCCGCAGGGGAGGCTAACCCTGTTGTCAGTTCATCGCCAATCACTAACTTAGGCCGATGAACCATAGACTTTGCAATCCCAACTGCCAGTCTTTCCTCATCTGTCAGTTGCATGGGTTTCAATTTTTGCATTGTCTCCATGCCAATCGAAGACAGTATTGCAACTGCCATTTCAGTGCGCTGCTTTTTACTATATCCATTCATCGACAATGGATATGCGACATTTTCTAGCACGCTCAGCATGGGGAGTAATCCATTTCCACCTGAGATGTAACCTATGCTATGTCTACGCAGCTTAATTGCACTTGCTGGGTCTTTAGGCATGCTCTTGTCTTCAAAGAAGAGATCACCGTGATACCGATGGTCAGAAAGCCCTAAAATGTTTAAAAGTGTCGTTTTCCCAGCGCCCGATGATCCGCTAATTGCGACGATCTCACCTCGATCGATATGTCCGGAAACATTATTTAACGCTCTCACTGAATTGGCTGCTTCTGAATATGACTTAGTGATTTGCCTAAACGTAATCACATCAGCGCCCAACCCTATTTTTGTGAATCAAGTATGCCTGATTCGGCGTCACAGACTCGCTAGCTTCCCTCCTTCACGTTGTCTGTAGGAGTAGAATACTGAACCATGTAATCGTTAACATAGTGATGCGACAAACGGGCAATACGAGGAATAGATGGTAGATAATCGAGGTGAAACGTTCACGCCACTGATAAAGTGAGCATTAATGTTGATGAGCTGCACTATAGATAATGTACAAAACCGAACTGATAACCTTCATTGCGGATAAGAACTCGAGCGTAGAATTCGGAGATAAAAAAAGGCAATGCATTCGCATCGCCTTTCCTACTAAACAATAAAGCCAGTTACATTAAGCCAGCTTCTTTGTAATATTTCGCCGCACCCGCATGAATCGGAGCGGAAAGGCCATCTTTCGCCATCTGTGAAGCTTCCAAGTTATTGAAGGCTGGGTGTAGACGTTTAAAGTCATCCAAGTTGGTGAACACCGCCTTAACGATTTCGTACATCACTTTTTCATCTACTGCCGTAGAGCTTACAAAGGTTGCACCAACACCGAAGGTTGTCACGTCACCATCATTGCCTTTGTACATGCCACCTGGAATAGTCGCCACACGGTAGAAGCTGTTATCCGCGATGAGCTTGTCAACCGCTTCACCACTCACTTCAACAATCACACTATCACAAGATGTGGTTGCTTCTTTGATTGCACCACTTGGGTGACCAACAGTGTAGACCATTGCATCAATTTTGTTATCACAAAGTGCTTTAGACTGCTCTGACGCTTTAAGCTCAGAGGCAAGTTTAAAGTCATCCATCGTCCAACCCAGCTCATTCATGAGTACTTCCATGGTACCGCGTTGGCCCGAACCCGGGTTACCAATATTGACTCGCTTACCTTTCAGGTCAGCAAACGTCTTAATACCAGAGTCGGCACGTGCGACAACAGTAAACGGTTCTGCATGAATCGAGAATACGGCACGGAGATCTTTAAACGGTCCAGCCGCTTCAAACTTGCTAGTACCATTGAATGCGTGATACTGCCAATCTGACTGCGCGATACCTAAGTCAAGTTCACCCGCGCGGATCGTGTTAATGTTGTAAACCGAGCCACCTGTACTTTCTACTGAACAGCGAATTCCATGCTCTTTACGCGTTTTATTAACCAAACGACAAATTGCACCACCAGTCGGATAATAAACGCCAGTTACGCCACCTGTACCAATTGTTACGAATTCTTGCGCTGAAACTGACGTTCCTGCCATCGCACCTGCGAAACCTAGCGCAATACATGCCGTTTTGAATACCTTCATACTTTTCCCTTATTTATCCTGATTCTCGTGTTGTGACTATGAAGTGGCTTTTTCGAAAAGCCACATGACAATAATATTTATCACTACAGTCTCTTCAAAATAACGCATTTAACATTTAGTACACATTAGAGATAAGTGCCATATTCGTGATGAGATTACGAGGCCAGTGCCTTGGTTTTGAGAAATGTAAAGTACTCAGAAGCGTTATGAATGCAAACTTGTCTTTTTTTAGCGACAGACTTCAAGGCTTTGAGCTGCGCAACATTACTTGATGCTACTAGCCCATCTTCATCTAATAGATTATTTTCAAAGCCAATTCTTACATCTCCCCCATACGCTATTGCGCGATCCAAACAGGCCAGCTCATCATCACCAAACGCGCAAACTGCCCATGAGTTTGGCATAGGTAATCGCAAGAAAGAGGTTAACTCATCAGGAGAGGCTTGCTTTCCTTCACTGTATTTACCCAAAACCACCAAGACATGATGTGGACAATGGGGTAACGTGCCTGCGGCTAACAAAGCGTGATAGCGCTTTAGGTCTGCAACACTATAAACGATGTACTGAATCAAGGTGCCTCTTGAAGCTGCCTTTTGTAATGCCTCTGCCCCCCGTTCGGTGTCGTGTTGCTCAACAAACAGTTCGCTAATCGCCACGGAGATTGCCGGCGCCTCGATATGCGCGATGAAGTGTGCGATCTCTTCTGCACCATATTTTCCAGCAGCCTCTGTGGTCAATTGCACGAGAATATCCTGCCCAACTGTACGCTGAAGCTCATTGGCCCAATGTTGGCAAAGAGGTAGGTCGAGTGTGTGCTCACCGGCGCTATCCCGTACATGAACATGCACCATGGCGGCACCTAGATCAGCGTATTGCCGAGCCTCTGCACACATTTCAGCCAATGTCATCGGTATCGCTACATGGTCACGTTTCGTCTTATAAGCCCCATTCGGAGCAACAATAATCGCTGTCATCATTGGGACTCCATACCAACAAACACCAGTTCTAGCGTCTTCACCAATTTCTCAACCAACTCGTCCATCTCCGATTCAGTGATAATAAAGGGCGGTGCGAGAAGAATATGGTGCCCGTGTCTGCCATCAATCGTCCCCCCCATGGGGTAGCACATGAGCCCGAGCTGCATCGCTTGTTGTTTTATCTCAGAAGCAAGTTGAGGGCGCCGAGTAATGGGTTGCTTGGTGTGACGATCGGCAACGAGCTCTAGACCAATAAATAGCCCTTTACCACGGATGTCGCCAATATAGGGGTGTGTACCTAAGGCTTTTTGCAACTTCGAAACAAGGTACTCGCCTTTCTCGGTAACGCCTTTTGCAATGCCTGTCGATGTCAGTGCTTCCAAAGTTGCCACCCCAGCAGCACACGCAGCGGGGTGCGCCATAAAGGTATGGCCATGCTGGAAAAAACCACTCCCATTTGCGATCGTGTCATAAATCGTTTTGCTTGCAATCAACGCACCTATCGGCTGATAACCCGCACCTAGCCCCTTCGCAACAGTGACAATGTCAGGCACAACATCAAATTGCTCATAGGCGAACATAGTGCCAGCACGCCCAATGCCGCACATCACTTCGTCAAGTATCAATAGCACATCATAGCGGTCACAGACTTCTCTAACGCGGGTAAAGTAGCCTTCAACGGCAGGGACTGCACCTGCGGTAGCGCCGACTATTGGCTCAGCAATGAACGCCATCACATGTTCTGCACCTTCCTCAATAATGGCTTGTTCCAGCTCTGACGCCAAACGTTCGCTATATTGCGCCACAGACTCTTCTGGCTTGCACTCACGATATTCATTACAAGGCGATACCAATCGAGCAGGATTAAGTAGCGGGTCAAACATGGCTTGACGCCATCGATTTCCGCCGTTCGATAGCGCCCCTAATGTATTACCATGATAACTTTGTCGGCGCGCGATCAATCGTGTTTTGGATATCATTCCTCGCTCGACAAAGTACTGACGCGCGAGCTTGATGGCAGATTCAACGGCTTCCGCCCCCCCGGATACAAGGTAGGCGTGACTGAAATTGTCCCCTGCCAGTGACACCAACTTATCAGCCAGCCTTTCGGCCACATCTGAGGTAAAGAAACCACTGTGCGCATAAGCAATTTCAGTGATTTGCTTGCTCACTGCGTTGATCACTTCGGGGTATTGATGGCCAAGACAAGAGACGGCAGCACCACCACAAGCATCCAGATAGCTGTTTCCATCGGTATCATAAAGATAAACCCCTTTCCCCGACGCCACCGTTGGCAAAGATTGATGACAGTGACGGTGGAATACCTTAGTCATATGTGCTTCCTCTCATGTGGATAGTATTTGAACAAGAAATAAACTAAACCACTGAGGATTTTGAACAAACGAAAGTTCCTCGACCATCATGAAGAAATGGAATACCTTGACTAAACCATCGCACAAATAAGCGGCCATATCCCGCAATAATAAGTCGCGTTAACCGATATCCTAACGGTCACACGTATGAGCAAAAGAAAAACACTGCCTTCAACAAAACTACTCGATGCCTTCACTACGGTTGCCCGCTGTGGCAGCTTCACCCTTGCGGCCGAGAGCTTGAACCTCACTCAAAGCGCGATCAGTAAACAGATACAGCAATTAGAGCAACAACTAGGGCAAACGCTTTTTCACCGCGAGCACAATCAACTCATCCTGACATCCGCAGGTCAGCAATATCTCCCCGCCGTCTCAGAAGCCCTCGAAATTATTGAGCAAGCCAGTGTGAGTTTGATTCAAGCTGATGCAGAGAAACGGGTCATTTCGATTGATGCCAGTCCTTCCTTTGCCAATCTCTGGCTCATGACCGCTTTAACTCGCTTCAAGCATCATGACATCCAGTTGCGTTTGCAAACAGGTGACAACACCTTGCCTGCCAGCGCTTCGCTGCATCATCATGCTGATATTGTTATTCGCTGCTTGCCACTAGCAGACCATTACAGTAATGCCGAACTATTATGCGAAGAGTCTCTCACGCTTGTCGCCGATGCTAAGCAAATGAAAGACGCACGCCTCCAATCCCCACTGGAACTTCTCAACTATGCTTGGTTACCGCAAATTACCCGGCCGAACCAGTGGCATGCCTTAAAAGATCAATACGATATTGTTGGTGAAGAGCAATATGCACTGATCGGCTTTGAACATTTTTACCTTGCACTCACCGCAACCTGTGATCGTCCTTGCTTAGCCCTTCTCCCATCATTCATGATTCAGCAGCGAATCGACGCTGGAACGTTGATAAATCCATTTTCAGCCGCAATGAAAAGTGGATTTGGCTACTACTTGTTTTGCACCCCACGCAAACGTCAACAGGGGCATATTGAGGATTTTATTCGTTGGATGAAAATCAGCCTTCAAACATAAAAATGGCACCTTCCGGTGCCAAGTACTTCGTTCACGCCATCGTGGCTAAATCAGTTGGTCTTGGCCACTGACATAACGCCATGATGGTAGTCAAAGAGATTCCAGTCTTCGTGGGTCAACAAGGCGGGACCATCTAAGTCCACAACCACGGCATCCTTTGCAATAGGAACGGCCATCTCCATCGCGAGAGACGACCCCAACATGCAGCCCATCATTACCTCTAGGCCTCTTTCTCTTGCCGCTTGTGCCAGCAGCAATGCCTCAGTCAATCCCCCCGTTTTGTCCAGCTTAATATTGATCATCTCATAACGACCCGCTAAGGCATCCAACTCTTGGCGGCTATGGCAGCTTTCATCCGCACAAAGCTTGACCGGATGAGGCATCTCAGCAAGCAGCGCATCATGATTCGCTGGCAAAGGCTGCTCTATCATCTCAACCCCCAGACTCGCCATTTGAGAGAATGTTTCGACAAGATCTAGCTCAGACCACGCTTCATTGGCGTCCACAACGATGCGTGCACTCGGCGCTGCTTCACGCACGGCCAACATACGAGCATACACAGCTTCACCATCGAGCTTCACCTTCAATAGCTGTGCCCCTTGCTCAACATACTCTTTGGCTTGCTTTGCCATCGCCATGGGCGTGTTCAGTGACACAGTTAATGCTGTAACACACTGAAAGTTTTCCGGATAACTCAACTCTGATTCAAGTCGCCACAATGCAGCATCAAGTGCATTTCGTGCTGCACCGGGAGGAAGTAGTGATTGAAGTTGCTGCCTGTCTATTAGCTGATCAGCGACCGAGAGGATTTCCGCTTCAACGCTTTCAAATGACTCGCCATAGCGTGGATAAGGTGTACATTCTCCGATACCGCAGCGCCCCTCTTTTTCAACCACCACGCGCAATACCTCCGCATGCGTGCGCGTGCCTCGCGAAATCGTGAATGGAACCCGTAAAGGAAAGCGTTCTCGGCTAAGGGTGATCTTCATGCGACTATGCCTCCACCGCCATTAGCTCATCAACAATATTCTCAATGCCAAAACGATAGGGATCAGTGACAGGCATGTTGAACTGCGCCTCCAAGTCATGACATAAGGCTGTCGCTTGTGCTTCATCTAAGGCGGAGGTATTTAAGCTGATACCTTTAAATGTCACGTTTGGGTTAGTGCGTTGTGCCATCTGCAAGTTTAATGACATCGTTGCAACCAAACTTGGCATATCCACATGCGGCAAATGGCGCATATGAGGGCGGCCAACTTCATGACACAGTATTAGCACGTCAGCCTGCGCTCCGTGCAATAGTCCCAAGCTGACACCCGCAAAAGCAGGATGATAGAGTGACCCTTGTCCTTCAATGATATCCCATTCATGATCGTTAAAGCTCGGAGACAAACCTTCAACGGCTCCTGAAATAAAATCAGACACCACAGCATCAACCGCAATACCATCACCGGCGATGAAGATGCCTGTTTGCCCCGTCGCTTTAAACTGCGCTGCAATACCTCTGCGTATCATTGCCGCTTCTAACGACAACGCGGTATACATTTTTCCTACACTGCAATCTGTTCCCACGGTAAGAACTCGTTTACCCTCACGACGTTTTCCTGTCCCGACGGACTCAATTGCCGCAGTGTGGCGAACGTCATACAAGGCAACACCTTTTCGCGCCGCAGTTTCAGCAATCGCAGGGAGAGCGGTCAATTTTTGATGCAAACCAGAAGCAATATTAAAGCCCAGCTCCATTGCCGCAAGAATAGTACTCAACCAATGTGATGGGATCACGCCACCAGCATTAGCAGTGCCGAGCAATAGAGTCCTTGCCCCCTGAGCCCATGCAGATTCCAAGGACAAGTCTGCAATACCCAAAGAGACGGTCTCCTCCGTCAGTCGAAGTTGCCCTACACAGGCTTCTGGGCGCCATTGATAGACACCACGTGCCGTTTTAGCCGCAAGAGGATCCGTTACGTCTCCAAGAAACAATAGATATGGCTGAACAATTTGCATGCTTATACTCCTTTAATTCACGCGGCTTTATCGTCATTACGTTCAGTGAAGCAGAGACCATTCGCTGCTCATCGACCGCGATGTCACTAAATCGTTAAATTACGCATCGAATATTGGGAGATAAAATACTTATTTATCTATCGCCTATAACCTTAGGCTATAGACTCAAGCCACCACGACGCTAAAGTGCCGGGAAAACACGCTCATGATTACAAGGCCACTGCGAAGTTGCGTATATGTTCTAACATCGTTCGCGCAGCGACCGAGAGAGGCTCTTTGGAAGGAGACAAGATAGTTAAACTGACATCAAATAAAGACTCGAGATCATGCATTGTTAGCGACGTCCGAAATGGCAACGCGCTCCAATAGTCAACAACCGCAACACCTACGCCTAGCGAAGCGAGTTCTGCTGCATTTATGTAGGAACGAACAGTAATATCCGGACGAAAGTTAGGGTAGCGATCAATAATGGCTTGATGAAAGCGATGTCCCACTGCGTCACGAGGGTCTAGACCAATCAAGGTTGCAGGATCCAGCTTATCCAAAGCGATAGTCGCCTCATTTGACATAAGGCCACACGCCGAAGGGGTCATCACCTGCATCGGCCTTTTCACAATAGCCTCTGCTTCTATGCCTGCAGGCATTTTTGCCCCGAGCGCCAGCGCAAAATCGAGCTGATTAGAGAGTAAGGCTTCGCACAAATCCGTGTGGTGCCCAGTAATGATATCCACCGTTAACGCTTCATTTTTGGCTTGCTTGGCAACGACAGGCGTTACAATGTGCGAGCTCAACGTCGGCGTTGTGCCTATTCGGACATGGCTCTGTCCCATCTGTAATCGATGCGTCGACGCTTGGAACATACCGAGCTGACTATATAGCTGCTCTGCCTGCGGCATGAGTTTTTTAGCTTCTGGCGTAGGGACCAATCGACCTTTCACTCGCTCAAACAACGCAAATCCAAGCTGTGACTCGAAATGCGACAATATACGCGTCACGTTAGGCTGAGAAACATTTAGCGTCTTGGCAGCACCTGAGACCGATCCCGCTTTCATCACCGAGTAAAAAACTTCAATCTGCCTTAAATTCATGCACTCTCCTTTTCATCCCCTTTCCTTTCGCTAAGGGCAGCACTACACAAAATAGTGGCACTAACATCACATTTTAGCTAGGTATCTCGCGCCGAATTAACCCGCAACAACCAAAATGACAAAAGAGTCAGTAACTGGCGTATTCGCTGTGAGAAGGTGATAATGCAACAACTTGCAACAACTGTCTTACTTTGGACACTATTTATCCTCGGCACAAGCTACCCCATCATCAATATGCTACTGTTGTTTTTTCACAATAACCCTATGTATTGAGCAACGATGTATTGAGCGACTTAGCCGCCAGAGGTCAAATTGCACCAACAAAAAAGCCGCAGGTATCTAACACCTACGGCTCGCTTTTGAGCATGTCTATTTTCAAGCTTGTTGCTGAAAAATCTCTTCTGTCTCTAGGTCCGTCATCGCTTTGATTTGGCGCCAAACAAAATAAAAAATCCCCAACATCATTAAGATACAAGGGATGGCGATCATCGGATAACTAATCAACGTCAACTTACCTAACTCCGCGTTGAACGCTTCCGTACCAGCGGGGCTTGTGACAATCCAAGTCGCTAACACGTAATTCATGACTGAAGAGAAAACAAACGTACTCGCGAACAAATAGTTTGACGTACTTAGACAGCGATCAAACGCTTGACGCTGGTTACGCTCGTTCAGTTTTTCTTCAATCAACGCAAGATTCAAAATGGTATCGTTAAAGATCATCTTCTTCACGACAGGATAAGGCGTAAAGGAGGAAATCAACACGGCTAGACCTATCAGGCCGGGAATGAGTGCTTCTTTAAGCGCGAGCCATTTTGTATCGAGCTGGAGCAAACCAATTCCGCCCGTCAACAAGACACTGACAAATCCCAATAAAGCAATGAAATTAAATTTCTTGAAGCGGACAAGCTCATACCCGCCATATGCAAGTGGAAAAGCCAGCGCGACCACTAACGCCCAAACGGATCCAAGTTGGTCATCACCACTTAGCTTCATCAAGATGAACGAGGGAATAAAAACGTTGAAAACAATTTCAAACAGCGGGTTAGACTTCTTCTGGTTTGCGTTTGTGTTACTCATAATTCTACTGCATAGCTAATCGGCTTCCCGATTGTTCCTTGCTGGCACCAGAATGTAAAGCACTGGTTGTTTCAAATCATGAATTGGCGCTCATTTCGAGATAAAAACAAATCGGTATACTCAAGCAACCCAAGACGGTGGATTCAGACACGCGTCAGCATGTGAAAAACGCATTTTCTTGGCTTATAAGCCAAACCAATGGAGGTAAAGCCGCATATCCAGTTCTCTTTGATGGTAATCGGGTAACATGTGGCAGCATAACTGATAGAAGGATTTATTGTGCTCGGTCTCTTTCACATGTGCCAACTCGTGAACCACTATCATTTCCAGTAATCCTAAGGGCGCTTCTTTGAATAGCGTTGCAATGCGAATCTCTTTCTTGGCTTTGAGCTTCCCTCCCTGAACACGAGAAGCCCGAGTGTGAGTACCCAAAGCGGATTCAACGTTACGGAGCGTTTTATCAAAGCAGACTTTGCTTATCGGCGAACTTTTCTTTAAGTAACGGTTTTTCATTTCCATGACGAACTGATACAACGCCTTGTCCGAGTTCACGCTATGTGATGCCGGGTACTTGTTGCACAAATAGTCGCCAAGCCTATTTTCATCCACTAGCCGCTGGGCCTGAGAAATGATATGCGTTGGATAGCCCGAGAGATACTTCACAAATGCCCCACCTTTTTGACGGCTCAACAATACCAAACTCTACGCCGCACAAACAGCGAACCGAGTGTTTTCTCATCCGGGTCACATTTTTGAGTTTTGCCTTTGTCAGAAACGAACACCTCATCAACCAAGGTGCAACAAATTGCATTTAAGTTGGTCAATTTTCGCAAACCAAAGGTGACAACACCTGCCTATTACGCCAAATACAACGTGACATCCGTCACCTTATTTTGTCAGTTTCACATAGTGACAAACTAATTTATTGAGACAAACAATAACAGATATGAATTTTTGGCCTTTTTTGCATGCCTTACTAGAATAATTAATGTGTGCTTAGTTGCAGTAACCAGATTCCTGAGTTTCACAGAGATTCCCTCTCATCGTATCGCACCATTGAGCTGTGGGTGCAGAAAAATCCGAGAGACTGCAACACCTGTGACAACGATTTGGGATGTACCGGATGACCAATGGCCAAAAAGATCAGATTCAGCTCACTTCAAATTCAAATCATTCAGCAAACCCTCGTCTGGCTGCTGATCACTGGCCTTGTGGTTGGTTGTAGTGCATTTATCATCGAAACCCAAAGTGTCCTTAGAGAAGCCAATGACATTGCACACACGCGTTTAGGCGCGGTCGAGAATGCCATGGCGCTGGCACTGTATAATTTCGACAACCAGCAAGTGACAGCACTGTTCGATATCTTCGAAGGCGATCGCCTGTTTCGAAAACTGCAGATCTACGATGAACATAAGATGCTGTGGAAAGAAACAATCAATGGCACACAGAAACCACCTAGCTTCTTCTTTAAGCAGCTACTGCCTGACACGACCATCACCATCCCCTTACACCACCAGCCGCCTACGTTCCTGAATCCCGTTGCCCCGATTTACGTCGGGGAGCTGCGTGGCGAAATTGACCTTTACTACTTGCAGCAACTCATTACCAATACGGGTTACATCATCGCGGGTGGGATGATGTTTTACGGCATTATAACAACGTTGCTGTTCTATCAAGTGTTAGATACTGCGATTGGTAAGCCTCTCTCAACGATAGTAAAGCAGTTGAGAGCAATGAAGAATAGCCAAGTAAAATCGATAAACCTTGGTGATGCTCGCCGCCCCTACGACGAAATTAGTCTGTTGATCGAAGCGCACAACAACGCCACTTCGCAAATCAAAGACTACATCGATACGCTTTCTCAAAAAAATCGTTTGCTAGAGCATCTTTCCCAAAGCGACCCATTAACTGACCTCAATAATCGCCGAGCCTTAATTCACCATCTTTCAAATAGAGAAAAGCACAACCAACCTTTTGCACTGATTTATCTTGATATCGACGCATTTGGCGAGTTCAACAACCGCTATGGCTTAAGCTACGGCGATGATCTTCTCTGTCAAGTGCGTGACATTCTCATTAGTAACCTGCCAGAAAACAGCTTTATTTGCCGTCTCAGTGCTGATGATTTTGTGGCTATCTTTGAATGGCAGGATAAAAAAGAGCACCTGATCAACGCAATGAGCGCTCTGAATCAAAATGCCCCTATGGGCATCACGTTTTCAATTGGTGTCACCATGTACCCAGAAGATGGCACTAATGCCAACGCCTTGCTCCATTCCGCAGACATCGCCATGAAGCGCGCTAAGGAAGCAGGGAATGCCTGTGTTCGCACTTTCTCGCCACACTTTGAACGAAAAATGCATAATCGCATTTCACTTATGACAGCACTACGTCATCTCATCGAACACAAAGATTTCCAAATGCACTACCAAGCTAAAGTCGATATGGAAACAGGTGAGATTATTGGTTGTGAATCGCTATTTCGCTTGAGTCACAGCACCCACGCAGCCCCCCATGAAATCCTCAATGAAGCAGAAAGGACCGAGCTAATTATTCCTCTCGGAGAAGCCATCATTGAAGAGGTATTTAAAACTTGGGCGCCTTGGAAAGACTCACTGCCGGAAGGCTTTAGAATCAGCATCAATGCCTCCCCGCAGCAGATCGCCACGACCGACTTTTTGCATACCTTGCAAACGTTAAGCAGACGCTACGATTTCAGTCTCTCCTTTATTGATATTGAAGTTGTCGAGTCCGCCTACATATTGGATCGCCACAATGCAGGAGATATGATCTCTCGTCTTCGTGCAACAGAAGTGATGGTCAGCCTAGACGACTTTGGCACTGGTTTCTCCTCACTGGAGTTCCTACTCAAGTTTGGCTTTGACCAGATAAAAATCGATCGCCAGTTTGTCATGAACCTCCCCCATGATGAAGACTCGATGACGATCATCAACGCTATCCAATACCTCTCTCGGGAGTTTGGCGTTGCCGTGGTTGCCGAAGGTGTCGAAAATCACGCGCAAGAAAAAGTCCTGCTTGAAAAAGGGTTTAGAATTGCACAAGGCTTCTTGTATCAGAAACCCCTACCTTTTGCCGACTTCATCACACTCGTCTCGACCAATAAGCCCAAAGTTAAAATCACCGCAGTGAAATAATCTTCATCTTCGAATTCAGTTGAATTCAATCCGACTATCCAACAAAATAGCGAGCTTTTCTCTATTCATCTGCTTGTGAGCCATTATGACTGCTGCAATCTACCTCGTTAAAGGGCGCGAAAAGTCCCTACGTCGTCGCCATCCTTGGATTTTCTCTCGTGGCATTCAAAAAGTCGAAGGGAAGCCCGGGCTTGGAGAGACTGTTGATATTTATGCAGCAAACGGCGAATGGATTGCTCGCGGTGCTTACTCGCCAAACTCGCAGATTCGAGCCCGTGTTTGGACATTCAAGAAAAAAGAGCAAATCGATGTCGATTTCTTTGTCAGTCGCCTACAAGACGCCAAAACGCTGCGTGAAATTCTTGCTCAGCGTGATGGTTTAACTGGCTACCGATTGATTGCGGCAGAATCAGATGGTCTACCTGGTATTACTATCGACAAGTATGACAACTATCTTGTCTGCCAACTTCTGAGTGCAGGCGCTGATGCACAACGTGATAATCTCGTGGCAGCATTGAATATCGTCTTCCCTGAGTGCCACATTTATGAGCGTTCTGATGTCTCAGTGCGAAAAAAAGAAGGCTTAAAAGAGCGCACCGGGGTGCTTCATGGTGATACGCCACCTAAATCCGTAGTCATTGAAGAAAATGGTGTGAAAATTTCAGTCGATATTATCGGCGGCCACAAAACCGGTTTCTATCTAGATCAGCGTGATAGCCGTGAGGCAGCAGTAAAATATGTGGACGGCAAACGTGTGCTCAACTGCTTCTGCTACACGGGTGGATTTGGCTTGTATGCCCTAAAAGGCAATGCGGCTGAAGTGATTAACGTCGACGTGTCTCAACCAGCACTCGATACCGCGCGCCATAATGCCGAGTTAAACGGCTTTGATACCAGTAAAGCTGAATTTCTCAACGCCGATGTCTTCAAGCTACTGCGCGAATACCGTGAGCGCGGCGAACGTTTTGACGTTGTCATCATGGATCCGCCAAAATTCGCGGAATCCAAAGCGCAACTTAACGGCGCATGTCGTGGTTACAAAGACATCAATATGCTCGCAATGCAAATATTAAAACCGGGTGGCACACTGCTGACATACTCTTGCTCAGGGCTAATGGATGGCAATCTATTTCAAAAAATCATTGCCGATGCCGCGTTGGATGCACACCGCCAAGTGCAGTTTATCGAACGCTTCGAGCAAGCAGCTGACCACCCCATTGACAGCGCTTACCCTGAAGGCTTCTATCTGAAAGGCTTTGCGTGCTACGTCAAATAGCGCAAATGTGTTAAAACAATTCACAACATTGATACGCTACCGCCTGAGTCATTCAGGCGGTTTTTTAATGCTGAAAATAACCTGAAAGAAAGCTGGATTTTCCTTTTTCTTAGTCAATGAGTTTGCCAAAATACGGCGGTCATTCTTAAACGTAAAGGAAATCCCATGCTTCCTCGCCTTCTACGACACGGCACTTTTGCACTTGCTGCGCTCGCATCATTCAGTGCAGCAGCACAAGTGACTATCGCGTTACCACAACATGGTGAGTGGGTACTCGTCAATGGTGTAAAAGCACCTGAAGGGCAGACCATCACTGTCGAAAATGGTTGGCACCAGTTAGCCTTTCGTATGCGCACGGATTACCGCCACAACGGCGATATTGAGCTTTATACTTCTCCTGTCCAGATCGTCACTTTTGAAGCCTACGATCAAACCCTAGACATTGATCTACCTGAGATTCGAAATCCCAATCAAGCGCGTCAGTTTAGTCGCAACCCAAAGTTTACTATTGACGACGCGAACCAACTTCCCATTGCTTACAACACTGATATCTTGACCTTTGAAGGTTTTCAGATTGGCCGGAACTACGAGCAAGAAATTGCCCAGTACAACCAAACGGGTGGAAAAGCCGCATTGCAGCAAGCCGTTGCCATCGCGAACCTGCCTGAAGGTATTGAAGATAACAAGCAAAGCGCTCAGACAGCGGTCAATAGCAACGTGGGCGAAAACAGTGCGACGCCAGACTCCGAATCTGAAATGGTCGCAGAGATGCTGAACTTTTGGTGGGATAAAGCGGATATCGAGACTCGAGCGGCATTTAAAGCCCAAATCAGTGCTGAGTAATTTTGTCTAGCCACATAAACTCAAGCCACCGTATTCGCGCTAAACAGTGAACAGCAGCAGCGGCCTCTCCGCTACCCGTGGTCGTTGCTGCTTTTACCGATAAGAATGCCTTGATCGACAAAGCCAAACTGGCGTTAAGACTTGAAGTCGACATCCACCCATACTAATCGGTGATCGCTATACACAGACGCTAACTGGCGTCGCCGTGCATCCTCAAGCAAGCTTCGATGAGGTTCGCGTTTTTCTGGCCAAAACACCCCGCTGTCCTTCACCGCTAGTCCGGCACTGGGTAGCACATAATCGAGACGTAAGCCGTTGAGATGGGTCCAAAATACCGATTTACCCGCACGATGCACATCCTGTCTTTGTAGCGATATGCCGTGAAAGAAAGCCCCTTTGCTTCTAGGCTGTTGTCGCCCTAACGCCACTTGGCGATGGAGGCGCGGATGAGAAAGCAACGAATGAATCACGCTCGCCTCTCCCTCACCATCATAAGGATCATTGTTAAGATCCCCGAGGACGACAAACTCACACTGGTCATTCAGCCCCCCCTTGCCACCTTGATCACTCCTTAGATAGGTTGCGTTATCGATGATATCGATCAGTAACTGAATTTCATCTTGGTTGCGACGTTGATTGCGCTTCTCATCGCCATCGAACACAGGTGGCGTCGGATGACAGCACAAGACATGTATCTGCTTCCCTAATACATTGATAGGCACAAGGAGATGGTTCTTGGACGAAAGAGGCAATTCACTTTCACGTTCTGGCAAGTAGTAATTCGTAGGGATGTGATGATGAGGCATTGACCGCCATGCCATGTTTTGCCAACTCTTCACCTGATCAGCATCGATTGGGAACCTTGAAAGGAGTACAAAATTATACTGGCCTAGAAACTCGCCAAACCCTATACCATCTGCTGGCAGCTTAGGTTTACCAGAATGCGTCAACCCGGTTTGACAGCAGCGTCCGGTATTACTCTCTGCAACATAGCTGTAGGGATAATCGATGGGCTCACCCAATAAGGCCTCATCCTCTCCCAAGCAATAGCGCTGCACAAATCGCTCAACAGTGCGCGTTGCTTCTTCGTCACCTTGATGATCAAATTCAGCGAGCAAAAGAATATCAGGACGATTCAGTCTGAGTGTTGAAGCTATTCGAGAAATTCGGTCATCAAGGTTTTCAGCATCAAGCAAGCCATTCAACTTACCTGCGTGGGAATAGGACAAGGCCACATTAAACTGTGCCAGACGGATAGCCATTATTATCTCACCATCAGCATTTCTAAAACCGAATAATAGACGCTGACAGTCATGTCGCTCAAGGGAAAACCCATCTCTCTAGGGCGAGAGATCAACATCCTGAGCGTTCAACATCGCAGCCAAAGCACTATATATCTGAACCGCATCTTCAGCCGCACGATGCCTTGCCGGGCCAAGAGCGTGGAACTGATCTTGAAATGCCCTTGAGCTCAAGCCTTTAGTCGTTAGCCACTGATTGATCTCTAGTAATGTGAACGAAGGACGCATGTGTGCGGCACGATACAAACGTCCCAGCCAGAACAGATCCCATTCGCTGTCACACAGCACAACCTCAAACTGGCCTAAGTAACGATTGAGCGCTTGGCATACATCCGCCACATTTTCACCCTGCTGCTCTAAATCAACGCGACGCAATCGATGAATCTCTTCCGCAGCCTCGTCCCAATGTTGCCAGTCATCCGCTGTCAGAGGGTTAATTAGCCAATTCAATGGCGTTGCGTTAGCAAAGCAAATACCTACTTCAATCGGGTACGAGGTTTGGCTCAATCCCGACGCCTCAAAATCCAGCGTTGCTAAAGTGCACAATCCCGGTGCGACTTCAGTCATGTGATCTCCAATTTCACTCACACTATCCATACTTCTTCCTTGTCTACAACTCTATTGTAGCAGCGCGCTGTACACCCTAAATTGCAACCTTAGAATGTCTTTGATTCCACAGCAATACCGACTAGATTGATAAAATCTCAAACCTATACTCATATATGGTCTTCCCTCTATTGGCAAGATACCAATGTCGATAAAAGGGACAGGTTGCTTTCATATATCCGGCCTATGCGTGAAGCTCGTGTGGCTTCTGGCCTTGATGACACTTCGCGCATATAGCCCTTATCAAATTAACGGTTTTGGTAAACCTTTGAGTATATCAGGGTCCCTATATGCTGGTCTTACCTGTTTTTCATCTAAACTGCTATCTACGCAATATCTGGTGTGTGACGCTTTAGTTAAATCTTTCTGTTAAACCGCCGCTGGCGCTTTATAGCTTTCTCCTCGACAGATAATGACCCACGCGATACGGATTATCTTATTCGCCAGCGCCACCACAGCCTTGTTAAAACCTCGCCTTTCAACCAGCCGCAATATCCATTGACTAAGCCTGTCTGTTTTGCCATCGGCTCGACTCACAACCGCTCTTGCACCATGAACCACGAATGACCTTAACTGCTGATTCCCTCGCTTTGTAATGCCAAGCAATACCTCTCGACCTCCCGTGCTAAATTGCTTGGGCACTAAACCTAAGGCTGCTGACGCATCACGCCCTCGTTTAAATTGCTCACCACTTCCCATCCAGGCTCTTAAGGAAAAACTCACCACGGGACCAATACCTGGCACTTTTATCAAACGCTGACAAACGTCTTTTTGCTTCACTTTTTCGGCCAACCTTTCGTCGTACCACTGTAGCTCTTCGTCAAGCCTTTCGAGTTGTGTGTATTGCCTGAATAAAAGCGCTCGAAATTCGTCGGTTAAGCCGTTCTCAACATCTTCTAGAATAAAAGGCAGCGATTTACGCAATACCTGACTTCCTCTCGCCAGCACTACCCCATACTCCGCCAGCAACCCTCTCACATGATTGATTAAGCGCTTTCTGTCACTACTCACGTGTTGACGCATGAGCAAAAAAGTTTGGTCGTCTTGCTGCGCTAGGGATTTGACCGCAACGGGGCGAATCGCACCGTGCTGACACGCTTCTGCGATGGCCTTTGCATCGTTATAGTCATTCTTTTGGCCTCGTAAATAGCCTTTCACATGCTGAGCGGGAAGTAATACAACAGAGTGCCCTAGCTGGCCTATTTTTCGTCCCCAGTAATGCGCTGTACCGCATGCTTCCATCGCAATGACACAAGTCTCTAGCTTCGAGAGATAGCCAATGAGCTGTTGTCGATTTAATTTCTTTCTCTCAACTTGCTTACCCTGTTTGTCCAACATGATGAAGTAAAAGTATTCTTTGCTAAATCGATACCAATGGTTTTACACTTATTCATGGTCTTCCCTCGTTTTTAGATAGGCGATTTATCAACGCTATCTTGGCACATTGCGATGCCGATTAGTGCGAGGGAAGACCATTACATCAAGCTCGCAGCGCTTTCAGCATTGCTGTTATTTTAAAGATAGCAATGCAAAAAAATTAAACAGTCTTCGATTTCATATGAATTCACCCTATTTCTTGAGGTTGATACAAACTATTTTCATATTGCAATTCACACTCAACAGGTGTTCGTCATTCCTTCGATCAGCAGCCTTGCCTAATTTAAAAGGCAATAAATGTCGATGAAAGTCTTTTCATCCCCAAAAGAGTCTGCTATCAATACAAAAAAGAATACTGGAGTAGTAAATGAAAAGTACGACCCGTACGATGAAGAGCAAAAAGCAGATTGCCCTTGTTGCTCATGATCATTGCAAGCAATCCCTATTGCATTGGGTGAATGAAAACCGTGATCTACTTGAACCGCATAGTCTCTTTGCAACAGGGACCACTGGCCACCTTATTGAGCACGAAACAAAATTGCCAATTAACAAGATGATCAGTGGCCCAATGGGGGGTGACCAACAATTAGGTGCACTCATCTCCGAAGGGCGTATCGACATGATGATCTTCTTCTGGGACCCTCTCAATGCCGTCCCACACGATCCCGATGTCAAGGCACTACTGCGTATCGCCAGTGTTTGGAACATCCCAGTGGCGACCAATCGCGCTTCTGCCGACTTTATGATTAGCTCTCCCTTGCTGGCTGATGAAGTCACCATTGATATCCCCGACTACGAAGCCTATATCGCTGAACGCACCAAATCATAGCGAAGTAGCTAAAAAGAAAAAACCGCCATCATTGGCGGTTATTTCTTAATGGGTTCAGCAGCCGCTAGCGCTTCCCCTTCTTCAATTTGTTGGTCAGTGGGTATTTACCCGCAATCAACTCATCAACAAACGGACTTGGCGCTTGAGGATCTGCACAGACCCAAACCTGCTGTTTCGCTCGAGTCAGGGCGACATAGAATAACCTTCGCTCTTCCGGAAAAGGGACCTCGCTCTCTTCATGCTGCAGTACTTTCATTATGCCGAGGTCGCGGGACTTCATCGGAAAGACATGCTGATTGACCTCTAAAATGAAAACAAAATCAGCTTGTTGACCTTTGCTTGCATGGCACGTCATGTAATGAAGAGAGAGCTGCGGCCATTTTGCCTGCCACTCCCCTAACTGCGTTGGGCGTTGCTTGTGTGTTCGCCCTAACAACAATACAGATACCGACTTACTTGCCTTCTGTTTAGCTAGATTACTCAATTCCTGTTCCAGCACATCTTGGCTCAATAAAACCACCGCTTTTTTTCGCTGTTGTCGCTGGGCATTAAGTGTTTTGGGCAGCTGTTTCTTATTTTGCTGAATGAACCGATTCGCGACATCACCAAGCATATTGGTAAAACGGTATGTGGTATTCAATGCGCCAATGTGACCATCGGGATAACGTGCGGCAAACTCAGTAGTTAATCCCACTTCTGCACCCGCAAAACGGTAAATCGCTTGCCAATCGTCCCCGACAGCAAACAGACTTGGACAGGCACCTTTGGTGGTCATTGCTTCGATCATCGCTAATCGATGGGGAGAAATGTCCTGATATTCATCGACCATCACAATGGACCAAGGCACCTCAACCTTACCTTTTTCAATCAATTGGGTCGCTTGATGGATCATCGTATTGAAATCAACAAGTTCTGCTGACTTCAATGCCTTGTGATAAGCACTGATGGCTGCCCACAATAGGTTTAACTCGCTGATAGCTTGCTGCTGGTGCTCTGCCGCTAATTGCGTTGCATTTATTGCCTGCTTCCATTGCGCCTTAGTCTGCTGATTTTGCGCCAACAAATTAATACGCTCCCACAACCAATCAATCGTCGACGCTTCAAGTCCCGCTAGCCAGTTGCCATTTTGTTGCATACCCGGGATAGGCCAGCGTGCCAAATGTGTCTGCCAGCGATCACAAATAACAGGTTCCTTAAGGTGTTCAACCATAAAGTCATTAAAGAAAACGCGGCGGTCGGAGTCATCGGTTGCATGGGGCGCTACCCGTGGTTTTTTGCCTGTTCCTTGTTCGATAAGCTGCATGGCTAAGCGATGAAAAGTCGCAACACGAATGTCAGGCGAGACAGACACAGTGAGGCGTTCAGCCATCTCTTTAGCAGCGTCGTTGCCAAACGCAAGCATCAATATTTGCTCTGCTCGCATCGCTTGGCTGTTAATTAAATATCCCGCCTTCGCCACCAGCACGCTGGTTTTTCCGCTGCCCGCCCCCGCAAGGATCAGATTATGATCTTGATTAATCACCACCGCATCACGCTGGGTATCGTTCAAGGGAGACGATTCAATACCATCAAGCCAGGTTTCCCAACGTTCAAGCTCATCGTTCTGCCACAAGTCATTACGTAGGTCGATATCTTCGTCTAACCAATCTTCAACGTGCGCCATATTTTGGGGACGAAAACTCTTGACCAGCGATTCCGGCAATTGGCATTCCGACAATTTTTCCAACACATTACTGCGCATGGTTCGGAAATCTGACAGACGCATATATTGAGGGTAACGATAATAATCAGCGATGATCTGTTTTACATTAGGCATAGCCGCATCAAACGCTGCCACTTTGTCTTTTGCCCAAGCAACATAATGCTGATTTAACTTGGCAACAAAGGTCTTAGCGGCGCGAGAAGGCAAGCCATGCACCCACCATGTTTTATCACTTTCGGCGCTAGTCAGCGCGAGCGTTGACCAAAGTAAACCAGGATACAGGGTTACCTCACCATTCCAATCTTGAAAACTGACTTCCTGTTCGTGACCAATCCCCTGCAACCAAAGCGTATCTGCTTCGCATAGCGCGATATAGCAGAAGTCTCCCTGAGCAAACCATTGTGCGATAGGTGTTGCGCACAATGATGCGACAACCACAGGTGCGACTTCATCAGTCACATGTTCTGTACCCATTTTTCCTCGTGAATAAATTTCTTCGATGTTGATATCAGAATGGTAATAATCATGCGATTACTCGCGAGTAAGCTTATCAACTGAACTGTCATCGCACAAAACAATAATAATAGCGGACGGATATCTAACAGTTTTATGGGATATCTATTCGGAAATAGCGGATTTTTTGTTATCTTAGTCACATCTCGCTATAACGATAATGTCTATGTTTTCAACCACCTTTTCCAACGCACTGCGCTATTACTGGACCAACGGTCGTTTCAACTACAGTCTTCGCGTTTTCATCGCACTCATTGGTATCATTTTACCTTGTTGGTACCTAAAACAGACTGCCGCCATCACTCCGCTCGTACTCGGCATCATTGCTGGCGCACTGGCCGAAACAGACACCAATCTCAAAGCGAAATCAAAAGCCCTGCTGGTCACACTCACCTGTTTTGCCATCGCTGCATTTTCTATTGAGATTCTCTTCCCGTACCCTTGGCTGTTTGCGTTAGGTCTGGGCGCTTCCACGGTGATTTTTATTCTGCTCGGTGCCATGGGCAGCCGCTATCAACCTATCGCCTTCTCATCATTGTTGCTCGCGGTCTACACCATGCTCGATGCCAAAAACAGTACCAATATGTGGCAACAGCCAATGCTGTTACTCGGCGGTGCCGCTTGGTTTGGCGTACTCTCTTTAGTGTGGCGATATCGTTGGCCAAGGCTCTCGCTGCAACAAAACATCGCCAATGTGTTCAGTACCTTGCATCAGTTCTTCGAAACCAAGAGTCAATTGTTTTACCCGCTAGGCAGTTACGACGTAAAGCCTTTACGACTGCAAAGCGTGCAACGCAACACCGAGGTCGTAAACGCGCTTAACAACGCTAAACGTTCATTACTCCAATACAATACTGGGCGAGAACGGACTTTTTCTAATCGCTATTTAACCCTCTATTTTGTCGCGCAAGACGTTCACGAACGTATTAATGCCTCGCATTACCTCTATCATGAGCTCGCAAAGACCTTTCAGTACAACGATGTGCTTTTCCGATTTGAACGCCTCTTGCAAGAACAAGCGCGCGTGTGTGAGCGCATTGCGGAGAAACTCGCAAAGGGCGAACCCTACCGACACCAACATCATAGTGTCCATCGCCTCGACGAATTACGCCTGTCGATCCAACACCTCGAGACACAAAGTCATCCAGCCTGGCGAGAGCCATTGCGTCAATTGCATTTTTTGTACCAAAATCTGGCAAAAATAGAGCAGTTGCTTTCTCAAGTCAGTCAAGCAGACATCAGTGCCTATTCTCAAGAAAGAGAACTGCGCGATGATGATCCAAAAGGCTTCGCCGGCCGTTGGCAACGCGTAAAACAGCACTGTCAACTGAGCTCTCCACTGATGCGCCATGCGATCCGGTTATCCATCGCGCTCGTTGGAGGATATGCCATTATCCAAGGACTAGAGATGGAACGTGGCTACTGGATCCTCCTAACCACGTTATTTGTCTGTCAACAAAGCTACAGTGCGACACGCATTCGTTTAAAAGAGCGCGTCGGCGGCACGCTGGGAGGCTTACTGGCAGGTATTCCAATGTTGTTGCTACTGCCCTCTATCGAAGGGCAACTCGTCATGATGGTGATCAGCGGCGTCCTCTTCTTTTACTATCGCCAACACAATTACGCCCTAGCGACGTTTTACATTACGCTACTCGTGATGCTTTGCTTCAACCAAATTGGGGAAGGGTTTGCTGTTGTGCTGCCGCGACTGTATGACACCCTAACAGGCTGTTTGCTTGCGGTATTGGTCGTCACCTTTATTCTGCCTGATTGGCAATCTAAGCGATTAAAGCCCATCATGGCATCGACAATCACCGCCCATAGAGACTACCTCGCCCAGATTATCGTTCAATATCGGTTGGGTAAAAACGACTCTCTGGCTTACCGTGTTTCACGCCGCGATGCACATAACCAAGATGTCGCTTTGAACACGGTGATCAGTAACATGCTAAAAGAGCCTGAGCGCCACCAGATCGATATTGAAGCCTGTTATCGATTTATGAGCTTAAGCAATGCCCTTCTAAGCTATATTTCCGCGATTGGGGCTCACCGCGCTCAACTCGACGAAGAGCAAATACATCAATTGGTTGCCCAAACCCACCGCACCATTCACTATCAACTTACCGCTTTAAGCCAACGTCTAAATGGGGAAAAAGTCGACGTGAGTCAATGCATCGAGACGTTTGATGATGCGCTAAAACAATGGCAAGAGAGCGATAACATGGTGGCCTCACTTATCGTCCAACAGCTACGGCTCATACAAGCTATCTTTCCAGAAATGTTTTCTCTGGTAGATAACTTAAAGCGCTAAACAGCATCCCCTCTATGGACGCCATGCTCGCTCTGCACACCAGACCAATCATGGCGTTTTTATCTCCAAGGAGATGGGAATTATAAGCAGTAGATCAACGGTTTACTCTAACGTCTCGCGCTTCGTAACCGCAAGTACGTATTCATTACAAATCCTTTGCACTTGCTTACATTGAATTCACTTGAAAAATCACTGTCTTGCCCATATATAGGTTGTTGACAGCGACATAAACTCAAGCCACCTCTAGATGCTTGTTCAAAAGAAAGCGCCTAGCGCGTCAATTTCTGCATTTTGAGGTGGCTTAAGTATAAAATAATGACGTCCATTTAGAAGGATTAGGTATGGTTATTCATGTTGGCATTCTTGACCAAGATCCCGTTCGGCTTATCACAGCCATCCTGGATGAAACAATCCCGGTTGAACGCGCTATTTTCATCGGCGTCGACACACAGCAAGAGCAATTTTCACGACTCGCCTCCATACTAGAAAAACGCAATATAGAAGCCGAGTTTTTTGAAATACCGGACGAAATCAACATCTCTGCGATACGAAGTCGTATTGAAGAACTGGCTGAGCGATTTGGTAGAGAAAATCAAGAAGTTTGGTTTAACGCTAGCTGTGGTCTTCGACATCGCTTACTCACCGCATACGAAGTTTTCCGTACTTATCACTGGCCCATTTACGTTATCGAACCTTTCAGTGATGAGATGTGTTGGCTTTACCCTGATCGCCAAGATCAACGCCAAATTGAAGATCGCATTCAGCTTTCCGATTATCTTGAGATCTTTGGTGCGCGCGCGGAATTTTCGACCTTTGTCATTCCACCTAAGCTCAACGAGAAGTTGATGCAAATTGGACAAAGCTGGGCAAGCAACGCACTTGAACTTGGTCCTGGGCTTGCCACATTGAATTATCTCGCGACCACATGCCGAAAAGAGCAACGTCTGGATGTCAAACTCAGTGAAAAGCAACAAGGTTATCGCGAGCTCAATATCCTGATTGATGACCTCGTTGGAACCGGTATCGCTAGCTATGAGAATGGTGTTCTGACTTTTATTCAAGAAGAAGCACGACGCTTTGCAAACGGCGAGTGGTTGGAGAACTTTGTTCACAATACCGTGAGCCGAATTCAAAATGAGTTGCCTACTATTCAAGATAATTCATTGAATGTGCAGGTCTATCGCAAGATAGGTGAGCGCGAAGTTCGCAATGAACTCGATGTTGCAACCATTGTGAACAACAAGCTACACATCATTGAGTGTAAGACGAAAGGGATGCGTGATGATGGTGACGATACCTTGTACAAACTAGAATCTCTTCGTGATCTCCTCGGCGGACTTCAAGCGCGAGCAATGCTGGTCAGTTTCCGCCCATTACGCCACCATGATCTTGTTCGAGCTGAAGATCTTGGCCTCAAGATCATTGGTCCTGACGAGCTTGGGAACCTCCATGAGCATCTCACCGAATGGTTCCACAGTGCCGGGGGGCAAAGTGTCGTCTAAGCCCACCGACACAAGTTGATCAAAAAAGGCGCTCTCGCGCCTTTTTTGTTGTTTCTTACTTGGGGTTACTGCTCAGCAAGAATCAAGTTACGTGCTGATTCCACCACCACCTTAATTGAGCGCGTTTCTGCTAACTTTAAGGTTTCATGGTCAGGCGTCTCTTTTTGAGTACGGTTAATGATGACACCCGCGACACAACCGGCTCTTAAGCCCGAGCTTGCGCACATAGTCAACAGGGTCGCTGATTCCATTTCAAAATTAAGGACGCCCATTTGTTGCCACTCTTCCATCGACCCTTGGAAACGGCGCACGACGCGGCCAGAGAATGTGTCATAACGTTCCTGACCTGGGTAGAAAGTATCACTCGACGCGGTCACACCGGTATGGGTCGCTGCACCTGTTGCATCACACGCTTGTTTCATCGCGGTAGCAACGGCAAAGTCAGCAACGGCAGGGAACTCCATTGGCGCAAAATGAGAGCTTGCACCATCTAACCGTACAGAGCCCGTTGTGACGATCATATCACCCACATTAATGTGCGGTTGAATCGCACCTGTGGTACCAACTCGAAGGAAAGTACGAATACCCAACTGCGCTAGCTCTTCCACAGCGATAGACGTTGAAGGGCCACCAATACCTGTTGAGCAAACGATTACCGTTTTACCTTCAAGTTTGGCACGAAATACCGTGTACTCACGTGAACTCGCTAAAAACTCAGGGTTATCCATTAGTACCGCAATTTTCTCTACACGTGCTGGATCGCCGGGCAAAATTGCGATCTCCGCTCCTTGTAGATCTGCTTTATCAACACCTAGATGGAATACAGCCGCTTCAGACATAGTGGTCTCCTTGACGCAAAAAAAAAATACAGCCGAAGTACACAGGCCTTCGGCTATATCAATACGTTCATACTAACCAAGCTATTCGCATTAAATGGTGACAAGAATCACATTATCAATGCAACAGAAATATATCGTTTCATTTTGTGAGTGTAATCGATTAATCACGCTTCAATAGCCTTAACGCATTCAAGGTTACTAGCGCTGTCGCACCACTATCAGCGATCACGGCTAACCACAGTCCGGTAATGCCAAAGAGCGATGTCACCAAGAAAACACCTTTTAAACCTAGTGCAAATGCCACATTCTGCCGAACTATTGCCATCGTTTTGCGACTAAGTCCAAGTAACACTGCCAGCTTATCCAAGCGATTTTGGACTAACGCGGCATCCGCGACCTCTAAGGCGACATCTGTCCCACTCGCCATCGCTATCCCTACCGAAGCAGCTTTCATCGCTGGCGCGTCATTGATTCCATCCCCAACCATGACCACATGCTGCGTACTCGCCAATCGCTGAACTTGCGCGACTTTATCTGCGGGTAACAATTCTGCTTTCGCGTCTACCCCTAGCACCTGTGCGATAGCATCCGCGCTATGCGCGTTATCGCCGGTTAACATCACTGTTTGCAAACCCATCGCATGCAGTGATTGGATCGCAGGCTGTGCCTCTTCGCGCAAAACATCTTGCCACGCTAGATAACCTAGGATCTGTTCATCACATTTAAGTGCGGCCACGGTTTTTCCTTGCTGGCTAAGCTGCTGCGCCGTGGATGATGTTGATGCTTTGACGAGGTAATACCGAACGCCATCAATCACGCCAGCCACTCCGTGCCCGGGGAGCGCTTGACGTGACTCGGCAGGTAAGACATTGATACCCTCTTGTTCAGCACGACGAATGACTGCCGCTGCAAGCGGATGGTGAGAACCCACCTCCAATGCTGCAGCGATGCTTAACAACGACAGATCATCCACTTCTGTGGCGCAAATATCCGTTAATTCAGGTTCTCCTCGAGTTAGCGTACCCGTCTTATCGAATGCAATGACTTGAGATTTTGAAAGCTGCTCAATGACCGCACCGCCCTTAATCAAAATCCCCTTTTTCGCAGCCGCAGCGAGCGCAGAAGTCATTGCCGCCGGTGTTGAAATGACTAAAGCACAAGGACATGCAATCAAGAGCAAGGTCAATGACCGATATAACCAATCACCAAAGTCAGCGCCGAAGACACTGACCGGAATAACAACAGTCAGTAGGGCGACAAGCATGACCGCTGGCGTATACCAACGACTAAAAGCAACGATAAAACGCTCGACTGGGGCGCGATTTTGCTCTGCATCTTCAATGAGCTTAACAATGCGATCGATAGCACTTTCACCCTGTTCAGACACCACTTTTCCGCGCACAACGCTGCCTTCAACGAGACTCCCCGCTGGCACAGTTTCGCCTTGATAGTGCGTCACCGCGATTGACTCGCCGGTTAGGGCACTTTTATCGAACTCACCATAGGCGCTCACTAACATGAAATCCGCCCCTAATCGCTCTCCTACCCCAACTTCTATCTCATCACCGACCACCAAGACTGATCGGTCAACTGCCACGCGTTTGCCATCGGGCATCACTTTCGTCGCCGTATTCGGTGTCAACGCCACCAAAGAAGCAATGCCTTGACGGGCTTTCTGACTTGATAGCGCTTCCAGCTTTTCTCCTAGCAGAAACAGCCACAGTACCATAGAGGCTTCAACATACTCGCCGAGATATAAAGCGCCCAGCGCTGCCACCGTCATCAAAAGTTCAATCGAAAACGGCGAGCCTCGCCAAATAAGATGCCACGCTTTCACAGCTATAGGTGATAAACCTACCACTGTTGCTGTCGCCAAAAAGTATGGACCAAGCGAAGGCAACAGCAGATTGACCGCAAAAGCCATCACGAGTACGAAGGTAATGAGTATAAACGAGAGATGAGAACGAGGACGCGCCCAGCGCGACGCGTGAGAATCAAGATAAGAACTGGATGCGGCGGACGCCACATCGGTCAAAGTAAAACCCAGTTTTTCGATAGCTTCAATCACCGCCCTCTTGGCTGAAGCATCACGGCAGTTTAACTTTAACTTTTCAGTAGAAAAGGTCACCGTGACTTGCGAAACGCCCGCTATTCCAGCGACGGCTTGGCTTACTTTGTTAGCACAGCTTGGGCAGTCCATCCCTCTAATGTGCCATTCAAGGCGGCCCACAGACTCATCGTTGTGTGGCGTTACAGAAGCGTTATCATTGCTGCATTGCGTTGATGCGCAACAAGCTGCTTCTGAAGAGTGAGCCTCAACCTCTTGGTTACAAGAAGCTTGTCGCGGCGACGCGTTTTTAAACACGTTCGCCCCTGCCTGAGGCTCTCCCTTTATTGGCTTAAACGTATGGGTTACTGGTGGTTCTGAATGAGGTCTCTGATTTGAAGACATCTGCCTGCCCTATCGCTATTGGTATAGCACTGACGATAAGGGTTGGAGTCAACTCCAAGGTCAAGCATTATTTAAGCCATTTCACCAAAATACGGCAAGGCGTATCTTCTCCCCAAAGCTCAACGAAATCCTCTAAAGGCAGGAAACCCATTGCGAGGTAATACGCTAAGGTTTGCGCATAATCAGCATTGCCAGTCGTCGGACTGACCGTTTTTACTTGAACCAACTGCGTGTTCTTTGCTTTCAAATACGCTTCGACCGCTTGATACAAAGCTTGGCCAACACCTTTACGGTGATGATCTCGTGTAACACCTAATACAAACAACTCTGCCGACTCGTCAAAATGCTGTTTGATTGACATAAAACCGATAAGCTCACCATCTTGCCAAGCAGTGACCGTATCGAGCGCTTCAATATCATCGACATACTCTAGCAGGGAATCTTCACGTCCAAACCATTCCGGCAAGGTTCTTAGTACCGCTTCACACGCTTTTCCTAAGCCTCTTTGAGGGCCTTTTATTTCTACCATTTTCTCTCCTTGGCATCGCTCAGTCTAATAAAAGTCGACCGAACATTTCGTTCGACGTATTAAACCTGACACATTGCAATCGAGATATCTTTGAATGACGAAAACTCACCAGTTAAGTCGATAGGTACTACAAGCCTATACTCAAGTAACCCCACACTATCAACCTCATCGGTTAATGCGAGCGCGGCCCATAAAAAAAGCGATGGTAAACAATACGCTACCATCGCTTTCTAACGCTAAATTGGCGAATTATCGAAGTCGGCGCAACACCACACTTTGATCAAGCTCATCGCTCAATGGCTGATAATCAATACCCAAATCAAACACGAACTCTGTAATCAAAGAGCGTGCCGTTTGCAGTAAGGTGTCCGCTTTCCAAGGTTTCTCAAAATAGCTTTCAATGCGCGCATCATTGATCGCTTGAATGGTGTCTTGGTGCGTTGCTTGACCCGTTAACAATATTTTTTTTGTGAACACGAAACGCGCGTCTCGTGAAATTTCAGTCAGAAACTCCACGCCCGTTTGACCCGGCATCACATGGTCCGAAATGATTAAGGCAATATGTTCGCCTTCAGCATCAAGTTCATCAATGAGCTCTAATGCCTCCGCCGCAGATTCGCAGTCTTCAATGTTAAACATCCCTGCTAACGGTGCCAAATCGTTTAATACAGCGCTGAGTACTTCACGCTGGTCATCGACACAAATGATATTGATCTTTTCCATACTCTGTTTCCTTAGCGGATTGGCAATTTAATTCTAAATGTGGTTTTGTCGGGCGAGCTCTTTGTCGCAATGGTGCCGCCATAACTGTTCACAATACGTTGAACAATGGAGAGCCCAAGCCCGAGCCCAAAGGAAAGCCCACCTTTCTTTGTGGTGTAATTGGGCTGAAAAATCTTACGACGCGTCGCTTCGTCCATCATTGGACCATTATTACTGATAGTGATCGCTAATCGGTTATTACTGTGGCGAGTGATGATTTCAAGGTGCGGCTCTTCCGTGTCTTCCATCGCGTCGCACGCATTTTTAATGATATTGACCCAGACTTGGACGAGTTCGGTACTGCTTGCCGTAATGGTTGGCAATACCGCTGGGCGCAGCACCACATTGACACGACGGAGGTTGCTTTGCAGTAACGAAAGCGACTTATTGACCGTATCATTAATATCAACGCCGGGCAGCCGCTGCTGATCGGTTCCACCGAGCTGTTTTACTGAACGGACAATGCTGGCCGCATGTTTAGCGGCAAGACGCATATCATGTAAGTCACGCCCCATAGACCAGTAGTGCAATGAATCGGGTAACTGAGTGAGCCAAGCGTCAGGCACTTCACCCTCTGGCACAGCACGCGCCAGCTGTTTCGCGGTTTCCCGTTCGAGACGAAAGTCTGTTTGCAGTGCTTTTGCTCGCGTTCGAACTTCAGACGAGGTCGACGATTGGCCTGACACGACACCTGAGTCAAAAAAGGCAACGCCTTCCGGGTGAGATTCTGCGATTAACTTGGCTAAGTCATCGACCATACTTTCAGTTTTACTGCTCAGAACACCAACAGCATTGTTCAACTCATGCGCTATGCCAGCAGCCAGTTGCCCCAGCGTTGACATCTGCTCAGCCGCATACAAGCTTTCCATCGCTTGTTTCTTTGCAAACGCTTGTAAACCCGCTTGCACTTGACGCCGTGATAGTTCATGAACAATCACTGGCATAAACTGTTCAGACAGCGATCCGTAACTCGCGACATCTTCTGCAGGCGTATCAAAATCTATCCAAGCAATCTCTGAATCTTTATCAGTAATCACAGTGGTCGAAGCCGTTCCGGTGCGCGCAAAGAAACTGTGCACACCAAAAAACATCCCCTCAGAGACCGTAAAAACCTCAGCCGAGACATTCGTGGCATCATCTCTCAAATGGCCACTGAGCTGGCCTTTCTTCACCCAAAACAAGCGATCATTTTCGCCATCTTGCTCTAATACGATCTCGCCACTACTTACGCGCTGGGTGCGTTTAGAGTTGGAAAAATAGACCGCTATGATTCTGTCTAAACCTTGATGGTGTTCCATAGGCACTTAACTAATAAAACCAATCACATTCAGCAACCATACCATGACAAACGCCATCGCTAGACCGCCTACACCAATAATGATGCCGACTTTCGCCATCTGATTGGTATTCACGTTCCCTGACGCATGCGCCAGTGCATTTGGCGGCGTACTGATAGGTAGCGACATGCCTAACGATGCCGCAAAAGCAACGACGAGGATGAGCGTCACTTGTCCCCCTAACGGTGCAAGGTTTTGCATCGACAGGCCGAGCGCAGCCATAATTGGCATGAGTAAGTTAGCCGTTGCGGTATGCGACATGAAGTTAGCCATCAACAAGCATAAGCCAGCGGCACCGACTAAGACGATGTAAGGCGAGAAGTTATCAAATGGAATCGCATTCACCATCAGTGCGGCTAACCCGGTTTGATCTAACGCTAAACCAAGAGCAAAACCACCCGAGACAAGCCACAGGACATCCCATGAAATTTTCTTCAGGTCTTCTTTATTGATGATACCTGTCATCGAGAACACAGCAACAGGGATGAGTGCAACAGTATAAGAGTTCATCCCGTGGCGCGAGCCCATTAGCCAAAGCAAGATGGTGCCTGCAAATGTAATGTAAACCGTAATCGCCTTTGGCGTCTTGAGGAACTTGCCCTTAATATCGAGTTGAATTGTCTCTTGTTTAGATGGATAGAGTTTCACTAAAAGCAGCCAAGCCACAGCCATCAAAATCACCACGTAAGGCACCGCGAATGCCATCCATTCGCCAAACGTGATGGTGTTCTCTCCGGTTAAATAGCTCAAAGCAATCGCATTTGGCGGCGTACCAATTGGGGTACCGATACCACCAATGTTCGCAGCGACGGGAATACTCAACGCAAAAGCGGCTCGGCCCGGGTCATCTTTCGAAAACACCATGATCACTGGCGCTAGAATCGACAGCATCATTGCGGTCGTTGCTGTGTTTGACATAAACATTGAGAAAATCGCAGTGATAATCATCAAACCCAACATGACATACTTTGGTTGATTACCAAACGGTTTTAATAATACACGTGCTAGATTGACATCGAGACGGTATTTCGTCGCTGCCATCGCCAAGAAGAAGCCACCCAAAAAGAGCATGATCATTGGGCTCGCCATGGTGGCCATGATGTCCGATGACTTTAACAGCTCACCCATATGGGGTTCGCCTGCGCCAGCTTTGAAAAAGACCAAACCGTGGTTAGAGACCAAGAGCAACAACAGCATGATCACTGTCACAGAGGTCGCATAAATTGGAATCGGCTCAAATACCCAACTCAACGCCGCAAACAAAAACACCGCAATCACACGTTGCTGAATCACAGTCAGCCCTTCAATAGGGATAGCTGAAGTGGGAATTAACAGGATAAGTAAAGGTATTGCGATGGGAATGATATAGCGAATGTACTGACGCATTATAGGGGTATTCCTTGAAAGATTCCGCTCTGTAACCGCTCGCAAAGCGCTTCCATTGCTTGCTGAGCACTACGGGTAAGTGACCAAGTCCGAATTGGACATTCAACGGCCTGAATTATCCCACAACACTGTTATGGATTTTGGTAACAGATCAAGAAAAGTTCAGATACTAAAAAAAAGTTTACAACATTAAAAATTTAGTTATGCCTAAGCCACTTGCCTCTCGGTATCAGCTTAGGCAAATCATCTTACTTTTTGGCCATCACGTTAATGTTAGGCGCATCGAAATCTGCAGGTTCATCACTGTAAACACACACATTCCACTTCTCGACGAGTCCGCTCTCAGCAAGGCATTGAACTTCAAAGAAAGTTTTAATCTCTAAACGCTCGCAGTGCGCCTCAAACGCAGCCATATCTTGCCAAACTTCGTTAAAGACGATCGGATAGCTTTCACCTTCAGCATAAGGTGAAGGAATATGACGTGTCACTCGATACTCTAGACACCCATCTTCACGCAGCGTGTTTGGCTCTAGCTGCTGTAGAACGGTAAACAGCTCATATAACTTGCCGGGTTTTGGTTGAAATTGAGCCAGACAATACACTTTTTTCGACATAACGTTTCCATACGATAATAAATAAAGAGGGAGTATAATGCCGCCAAATGCAATAAATCGCTACTCTAAGTCACTGTTGTAATTCACCAATGTGTTAAGCCGCATTAAATATGAAATAAAGCTCGCATTCTTTTTAAGCATAAACTACTTACATTAGAAATATGTTCTAACAATGGCTGAATGTTACTTGCATACGTAACGGTTAAACTCCGTTACTACCTTAACAAAGATACATTAATTTCATTGTTAACAATAAGTTGAACAATCATATAGAAGTGAACTCATGGTAAATTATTGCAAAATTGGATTAACATCTACTTTATTAGCACTTCTCTCGGGTTGTGCGACAATGAGTGAATCGGAATGCATTAATGCTAATTGGAGTCTAATAGGCTTCCAAGACGGTGTTAATGGTCGACCTTCAAGTCGCTTAAATGAACACAACAATACATGTTCAAAACATGGCATTTTCCCAGAAACGCAAGAATACATGATTGGTTATCAGGATGGCATTCGTAATTTCTGTACTCCTGAAAGAGGTTATGAACAAGGAAAAGCGGGAAGAGCGCAAGAAATTCAATGCCCTGACGATCTAAAAGTTGACTTTTTAAATGCTTATAACCATGGTTATCAATATTACCTAATCACTCAAGATATCAGAAAAATAGAGTCTCGAATAAAGAAACATAATGATCGATTAAGTAGTATTTCTCGCGAAATTCAAAGAAAAGAATTTAGCTTAGAGAGAGCCGATGACAAAGGTGAGCGCGCTAAGCTTATTAATGAAATACGCCATTTGAGAGATAACCAACGCAGAGTTGAAAATGACAAGCGACGTGATGAAAGAGAACTCAGTCGAAAAAAAAGTGCGCGTTACCCTTACTCAACATTAGTTATTTACTAATTCCTGACGTTCACTGTCATATCGGCGCTGACACAAGAAGGTTAGCGCCATTACTATACTCTCGAGTGAGAAAAAGCCTCTCCGCGCCTACCAACTAACGCTCAGCAATTGTTGAAGTATCATCTAACTGCTCTACTTTGGCTGAGCAAAACGGTGTCAACGGAATATCTGGCTCTAAGATCGCTTCCTCCCTCGCATGACGACACGCTTCGGTGCGACCTATCCGTGCAACTTCACGATTAACCAAATAAAGCGCAAGAATACCAAACACAACCGATCCAACGGCTTGGCCCAGTAATACCCCTTCCGCGCCATACCATTGCGCGCCAACGTAAACAAAAGGTAAGGTGCCCAATGTCGCTTTGCCCATGTTCAGCATGGTGGAGTATGTCGGACGATTGAGATTATTAAAGGCCGCGTTAGAGACGAACAGTGCACCGTTAAAAATAAAAGTGATCGCGACATAGGTGCAGAAAACCCCAACAATGGAGGCGGCTTGAGAAGAAAGACTAAACAAAGCACTGACACTGTCTTGCGCGACATAAAGCACCGCCGCAACCGCGATACAATATAAGCCGACAAACAGCATTGCATCTTTCAACGCCTGCCCCACCCTGTCTATCCGGTGCGCACCAAAATTTTGGCCGACAATCGGGCCAATCGCGCCGGACAAAGCGAATATCAAGGCAAAACTCACCGGCAATATGCGCCCTATAACGGCATAACCCGCAACCGCGTCTTCACCAAACGGCGCTATCGCTCGTGTGACAATGGCATTGCCTATCGGTGTTGCGGTATTTGCAATGATGGCGGGTATCGCAATGGCAGAAATAGCTCCTATGTATTTCCCCATGTTAGACAGCGAAGGGATACAAAATAGCTGATATCGACCTCGTACCACAGCGAAGCAATACAAGAACATCGCCACCCGAGCCACCACAGACGCAACAGCGGCACCTTGCACGTTCATATCAAGCACAAAAATGAAGATAGGATCAAACACCGCGTTCACTCCGCCACCGACTAAGGTCGCATACATCGAACGTTTTGCATCTCCTTTCGCTCGCATCGCCGCAGAGCTCGCCATCGACATAGCAACAAAAGGCGCACTCGGCATCAAAATATAGAGGTAACTTTTTGCTAACGCTGCGATTCGTCCCTCGGCGCCCAACAGCTGCAACAAGGTATCAAGGTTTAGCAACATCAAGGTAGTAACGATAACGCTCACTAACACCGTATATGCCAACGAGCTGGAAAATTGTCCCGGAAGCTTCTCTTCTTCACCTGCGCCAATCGCTTTAGAGAGCAAGGCGCCAACAGCAATCGAGCAACCAATAGAAACAGATGTTGAGAAAAACACTAATCCACCCGCAAAGCCAATAGCGGCGGCTAGTTGGGCTTCACCGAGTAAACTGATGAAAAACATGTCTGCAAGATCGACTAAAAACAGCGCCATGATACCCACAGCGCCAGTACTCGACATCACAACAATGTGTCGCATTGTCGAGCCTGTTAAGAACTTCGCATTCTGCTCAGACATCGTAAACACCACCCGTAAATTGAAGTTCAACAATGAAAAACAGCCCGCTTATCATCGACAAGCGGGCTGATACGCTTTCTTCATTCTACGCTTAAACTGGGTGTTTAAAACAATCACCAAGGTGAGTACTAATGGCTCTAAGCACATCTCTTCGAGTAATTGTGCCGATAAGGACACCATCATCAACCACTGGATAGAGCTTTGGCTTCGCAGTTACCATTTTATCTGCAAGCTCAATGATGGAGTCATGACTCTGTACAGAAAGGACATCACTTTGCATACAATCGCTGACAAGGTTGGTCTCTTGACAAAAATAACCCACCTTCAGCAGTTTGTGGATCATGTCTTGTTCTGAAAGAAAACCCACGACACGTCCAGATTCGTTGACCACTGGCCCACCTGTTTGACGAGAAGCTAACAATTTATCCAATGCTTCAGACAATGACGCCTCTGGCGAAAACGTCACAGGACGCGCATTCATATAATCTCTTACTTTCAATGACTCCATAGAGCCTCCCTAAAATCCTTAATCTGTTCAGGCAGACGGAATCGTACTGTCTGGTCACCTAAGCGCTCACGCGCCACTTCGTTTCTAACTTCTTATAGGGCTTTGCTCTATCACGGCGTAAGGGCTAACGTTTTATTGATACAAAGCAACTTAGGTCTAATTTTGATTGTGGCTGATTTTTTGAGGATTACTAAATTGAAATCACAAATTTCATTAATAGGTTATACCTATCCGTTCTACCCAAGCTAAGAGATATAGTCAAACTAGTGAGAAAACACCGGTGACATCAACAAACGAGGGGCACTGATTCACAATATTCCCCTTCGTCTCACGTTTAATTGCGCCCCATCAGTGTCATACCGACCTCTCGGTAGATCTCTATCATATTGATCGGTTTAGTCAGGTACTTCACGACGTTTAACGTCGCGGCAGTATTGAGCTCATCGATGCGCGAGCTTGAACTCAACATAATTACTTTGATGTCGGGTAAAAACTTCTGTATTTCGACGATCGCGTCCAAGCCTGACAACCTTGGCATGTTCTGATCCATGACAATCAGCTCAGGTTTAAATAACTTGGTTTTTTCAACCGCATCTACCCCATCCAACGCAGTCTCAACGCTAAAACCCACTGCGGTGAGCTTTTTGGCCAGCAAATTGCGAATCATCATGGAATCATCAACCACCAACACGCGTTTACCCAGCAGCACATTGTATGAGTCATCGGTCAGAACAACTTTGAAAATAAGGCTACCCACATCTAATGCCATGATAACAATCCGCGATTTACAGCCATAATAAGGCGTGGTCACAACACTATTCTCTTTGACTTCAGGAGGCGACATACAGGCACTAAACCCATTGTCTTCCCAAGCCGTCAATGTCAACCCTACCGCCGTGTTGAGAAACTCACACAGGTAGTCATCTCGGTGTTCGAGGTCTTCACTTGCGCCCACTTCTTTCGCCAGTGACATCGCGACACAGTTCGCGACCTCAGTATCATCAAAGCAAAAATGCACTGCACCGCTGATGTTCTTTTTTAAATGACTAAACTTGATATTGTACGTTTGAGCATAAATTGAATTCGGCCTTGCCTCTTCCTTAATGATTGTGCGCCTTACATCAATGTTAGCCATATCACTGAGCACCCTTTCAGTTACTTTAGCCATCACATTAATGTATTCATCTTTCATACTAACCCCCTACTGCTGCATGAAAAAGTATATACCCAAACCACCTCAAGATGCAGGATTCAGAAGCGGCCTAGCGCGTCGAAGTCAAGGTAAAGATACCAAGGCAAAGGTGTGAAGGAATGGCTTCCCCCTTTCAAACATCTTTAACGCAGAAATCGGGGCGCTAGTCGCTTCCCGAAGGGCGAGTTTTCTAGGCTCGCCACCGTCGTTACTGTTTTTTGATTTAGTCCACTAGATCTTCAAAACAGTGCCTTGTTGACAAGCCTAGACACTCTCGCTGAACAAGCATCTTGAGGTGGTTTGAGTATATTTCCCAATCCAACATTCTTGATTATAAAACAAAGCATTAGAATCAAACTCAAAAAAGACAGCCATGATTCAAGTCGCAAAAAGTGACACTTTACACAAGTTGACATAAATATCAATTAACCATTAGTTACAGTTAGACATAAGTGCGCTTCACTGTTTGGTAATATTTTGATTTTAATAAGAATAGTACAAATGGATGAAGAAATTGTTCAATGCTAAGTAAACTCTCCAACCAAGGCTTCAGTTTTCATTTAAACCTCTCTGTTAAGAGAAAGACAACAAACACAATAATATCATATACTTACATTTAACCCAGCCAATAAACCCCACCCTTAAGCTAGCGTTAATAATTAATAAAATCAGTAAAAAGAACGCACATGATTATTAAGATAAAAAGCAATAAAATTCAAAAAATAAGTCAAGACGCGCAATTTAACACACCATTATATTGTTGATAGATCTCATTCAAACCAAATTAACACGCTCGTTCAGCAAGAATACCTATTCGAGCTAACAAGACAGTATTTGAAGAGTTATGTGGACTAAATAAACGATAAAGAGACACAAAAAACGACACCTAGCTAAGCTAGGTGTCGGCGTTGGTCTCTTTATTAGGATGAGTAGCGGAAAATTACATCAAGCCCATCATCGCCAGTGCTGCCAATGGAACTTGCGTGCCGTCAGCAAACGTTATATTGCCTTCACCAATTGTCACTTTCGCTTCGTACTGGTCACCGCCATCCACAATGATGCCTTGGTTTAACCACATCTCAAATTGGCCACCCGCCATCATCGCATACATATCAACGAGTTGCTTACCTGCCGCAACGTCAATATTGCCTGAAATCACATCGAGCAAAGCCATGGGATTATCAGAAACACGCGCAATACCTTCAGGCAAGTTCAGTGCCGATTGCAGCGAGATATCACTGCCTTGGAAGTTGACACTCGAATCAATCCCCACTTTCTCAATGCCTTTTGAGAGCAGTAGATCCAGCGCCAACGCCACATCTTGGTCATCGATCATAAAATCAGGTGATTCATAGCCTTGGAATAGCTCAGTCAGCTTAACTAACGCATCGTAATCAAGTCCATTTAAGGCAAAATCCAACTTACCGTTTGAAACCAAGGTCTCTCCCAAAGAGTCTACGGTTGCAAATGTCCAGCTATTGGTGTGATTCAGCTTATTTGTTGCTTCGTCTTTGCTGTTGTTAAGACTGAATGTGACTTTTTCAACATTGAAGCCGTCAGACATGTCGTCAAACTTAATCTGATCAATACTCATGTTTTGAGTACCCAGCCAGAAATGGCCGTCATTGACGCCGTCTACGCTGCCTTTCACTCCGGTCAGATTAGCACTGCCTTCGCCATTCATGTCTTCGAGAACCAAAGAGTTAAGATTAAACTGCGCGGCCCCTTTACCGCTAACATCCGCGTGACCTTCCATGGTCATTGGCGTCATTGTAATCTTCAAATCATCAATCTCTGCGTCAATCTCGTTGACGATCATGTCAAAGACTGTGTCACCACTTAACTGAGTCACCGTGTTGAAGACAAAGGGCTCTACACCTTGTCCCCATAACGTATCCGCAACCGCACGTTGCTCTTCCGTCAGAATTAAAACATTCTCAGAGCTAATTGATGCCAACCCATGCTTGATAGAAGAACGGATCTTCCACTCGGTAGGGAGTTCATCTTGTTCAAAAGTTTCAGCAGTTGAACCAACAAATTTAATCGTACTGATCACTTCGCTCGACAGGTAACCGCGCTGATAGTCGTAACTATACTCATATATGGTCTTCCCTCTATTGGCAAGATACCAATGTCGATAAAAGGGACAGGTTGCTTTCATATATCCGGCCTATGCGTGAAGCTCGTGTGGCTTCTGGCCTTGATGACACTTCGCGCATATAGCCCTTATCAAATTAACGGTTTTGGTAAACCTTTGAGTATATCAGGGTCCCTATATGCTGGTCTTACCTGTTTTCATCTAAACTGCTATCTACGCAATATCTGGTGTGTGACGCTTTAGTTAAATCTTTCTGTTAAACCGCCGCTGGCGCTTTATAGCTTTCTCCTCGACAGATAATGACCCACGCGATACGGATTATCTTATTCGCCAGCGCCACCACAGCCTTGTTAAAACCTCGCCTTTCAACCAGCCGCAATATCCATTGACTAAGCCTGTCTGTTTTGCCATCGGCTCGACTCACAACCGCTCTTGCACCATGAACCACGAATGACCTTAACTGCTGATTCCCTCGCTTTGTAATGCCAAGCAATACCTCTCGACCTCCCGTGCTAAATTGCTTGGGCACTAAACCTAAGGCTGCTGACGCATCACGCCCTCGTTTAAATTGCTCACCACTTCCCATCCAGGCTCTTAAGGAAAAACTCACCACGGGACCAATACCTGGCACTTTTATCAAACGCTGACAAACGTCTTTTTGCTTCACTTTTTCGGCCAACCTTTCGTCGTACCACTGTAGCTCTTCGTCAAGCCTTTCGAGTTGTGTGTATTGCCTGAATAAAAGCGCTCGAAATTCGTCGGTTAAGCCGTTCTCAACATCTTCTAGAATAAAAGGCAGCGATTTACGCAATACCTGACTTCCTCTCGCCAGCACTACCCCATACTCCGCCAGCAACCCTCTCACATGATTGATTAAGCGCTTTCTGTCACTACTCACGTGTTGACGCATGAGCAAAAAAGTTTGGTCGTCTTGCTGCGCTAGGGATTTGACCGCAACGGGGCGAATCGCACCGTGCTGACACGCTTCTGCGATGGCCTTTGCATCGTTATAGTCATTCTTTTGGCCTCGTAAATAGCCTTTCACATGCTGAGCGGGAAGTAATACAACAGAGTGCCCTAGCTGGCCTATTTTTCGTCCCCAGTAATGCGCTGTACCGCATGCTTCCATCGCAATGACACAAGTCTCTAGCTTCGAGAGATAGCCAATGAGCTGTTGTCGATTTAATTTCTTTCTCTCAACTTGCTTACCCTGTTTGTCCAACATGATGAAGTAAAAGTATTCTTTGCTAAATCGATACCAATGGTTTTACACTTATTCATGGTCTTCCCTCGTTTTTAGATAGGCGATTTATCAACGCTATCTTGGCACATTGCGATGCCGATTAGTGCGAGGGAAGACCATTACATCAAACAACTCAGCATAGGTATCATTTACTTTTACGGAGTCTTCAAAGACTGACTGTCCAATATGCCCAACTGCCAAAGGCCAAATTGCTACTAATGCAACCGCACCACCAGCTGCAAGATAACGCTTAATCATAATTATTCCCTTATATAAAAACTGACACAGTGTATACCTAATCAACCTCTCGATATACTCAAACAACCACAGGATTCAGAAGTAATCTAACGTGTCGAACTCAAGCCAAAGGTGTGAAGGCATCGCCTTCCCCTTTCATGCACATTTAACGCAGAAGTCGGGGCATCAATCGCTTCCCATAAAGCGAACCTACTAAGTTCACCAACACCATGACTGTTATTAAAATAGCTGGCTAACACTTCGAAACAGAGCCTTGGGGACGAGCCTGGAAACTCTTGCTGAACAGGCATCTTTAGGTGACCTAAGTATATACTCTGTCGTTGTTTGTCATTTTGTCGATAAAAAGCCGCGTTGATAGTTTTATTATTCTCTCTTAAAGAGATGACAATCCCATTCTTCCCAACGACTTTTTTGAGTAAGTTCACAAAGTTAGCCGTTGTTAAACGAACCACAGGGTAAGTTTTGCACCAAAGTTGTAATCAGGGTCAATTTCACGTTTTGCTATTTCCCGTACACTTAAAACCATGCCTCATGTAATGGAAAGCGACCTTCTTGGCGCCTTATAGTAAGGACACTGTGTGAACCCATTTGTTATTTTATGTTTAACCCGAGACCCCGTGTTACGAGCAAGGCTCCAAGCGGAACTCGGTTTTTTAGATGGCTATTTTGACATTCAGTTCACCGCAGCCAACGACAGTGGCAAAGACAAGATTCACACACTTCACAAGAACAGACAGAAAATCGCCCTATTGATTTGCGATGATAGTGGTGAAAACCTTATCGATTTTCTGGTCTATCTCGAGCAGGTCAATCGCTGCCAGCAGGCAGGCACAATATTGATAAGCGATAACATCAATGTGAATGGTCTCGTCCAAGCCATCAACGCGGGAAAATTGAGTTATGTCCTCTCTAATCCATGGCAAGAGATGGAGCTTCGCCAATCCCTCGTCAAAGAGCTGACTCGCTATGTACTATTGCAACCGCAATGCGACTGGCTCAGCTTTAGTGAGGTTCTCGACCGTCGAAAAATCCACAAGGCCCACATTGATCGCCAAATGAGTCAATATCGCTCAGGCTTTGTCACTGACCCACACAACCTCAACGATGCTCTGCTCGCTGAACAGGTGATCGAAGCGCTGTATGATTTCTTTAATGAAAATGACGAGACGCAGGCTTGCCGGACATATAGCGAAGGGCATATCCTCACTCGCGAAGGCGAACCCAACCATCACCTCTGGTTTATTGCCAAAGGTGAAGTCGCTTTGTACAAGGATGATAAACAGGGCGAACAACATGAAGTTATCCGACATCAAAGTGGTAGCCTCATTGGTGGTATGTCCTTTGTCAGCGGCGATCCTTCCTTCTCTACTGGCGTAACTTTATGCCAAACTCAGGTTATTAAGCTCGATCGCGAACTTTTCAATAAAGTCATCAATTCACGTTCAGACTTACTGCCTTTGTTTACCAACTTACTGCTTCGTCACTTCAACCGACGCATCAAAAATTCGATTCGCACAGAAATGCGCCTTCAGCAAACCATCAAAGAGTTAGAAGTGGCCAGCGAACAGTTGGTGGAGAAAGAGAAGATGGCTATGCTGGGACAACTTGTTGCTGGTGTTGCTCATGAGCTGAACAACCCTGTCGCCGCAATCTTGCGTGGCAGCGAGACCTTGCAAGAGACTATTCCCTACGTCACTGACTCAAGCTTGGATAGAACCAATCAACAACGTGGTAATGAAATCCTCACTATCGCCATGACATCACGGCCGATATCTACCCAAGAAACCCGTAAACGTGCCCGCGAAGTCGAGCCTTTAGTGGGCGATAGAAATTTGGCTAAAAAGCTCGTCAAACTGGGTTTAGATGAAGAACCGAGGCGAAGCGACTGGATTGAGCCTCAGAAAAATCACATCAACGATATCGTCAATGAGTGGGAACACTACTATCAAGTGGGGAGTTTTTTGCGCTCGATCAGTGTCTGTGCCAAGCGCATTGCGGATATGGTAAAAAGCCTCAAGAGTTATGCGAGGCAAGACGAAGAAAGAACCCAAGTCGGCGATATCCATGAAGGCATTGAGGACACGCTAATCATCTTCGAAAATCGCCTCAAGCATCATGTCGTGACGAAAGAATACGCTGACCTACCCTTGTTACGCTGTCGCCCTATCGCCTTGCAACAAGTATGGACAAACCTGATTGCCAACGCACTGGATGCCATGCCACCCAAAGGGGAGATCAAAGTCGTGACACGACAGGAGATAAAACAAGGACAGCCCTATGCAGTTATTGAAATCCATGACAGCGGGTCGGGTATAGAGCCCGAACTACTGAATAAAATCTTTGAACTGAACTTTACCACCAAACGCGAAGGCAATTTTGGTCTCGGGATTGGACTGTCTGTGTGTCAACAAATTGTCCGCGAACACGGCGGACTCATCTCAATGTCTTCAGTGATCAACGAAGGCACCACAGCATCAGTTTCGCTCCCTATTCACCACGAGGAGAACACCCATGAATAAGTACCTGATTTTATGTATTGATGACGAGCGCGAAGTATTGGATAGCGTGCTCAACGACCTAGGTGAATTTGAAAGCCACTTTGCCATTGAGGCCTGTGAAAGTGTCGAAGAGGCGCGTGAAGTGTTGCAAGAGTACCAGCAAGAAGGGACACCATTGGCGCTCGCCTTGTGTGACCACATCATGCCAGACGTCACTGGCGTAGAGTTTTTGATCTCTCTGACTGACCATGACTCAACCCGTCCAGCCCGAAAACTGTTGCTGACAGGGCAAGCAGGACTGGAAGAAACCGTTGAAGCCGTTAACCACGCTAGTCTCGATTACTTTATTGCTAAGCCATGGAAAAAAGAGCAGCTACAAAGCGTGATCACTGAGCAACTCACGACCTATATCATTGAAAATGAAAAAGAGTTAATGCCATGGATTCAAGTACTTGATGCTGAACGTATCCTAAAGGCGATGAGTGATAATCGCACCAGTTTTGGTGAGTAAGCAACCCATTCACACCGCTTATGCAAATGGCAAGGATTTTGCTTTATTTTAAGCGTTAACCCAACATTGCTATGCGAAAGACAAGAATTTGACAGGCTGCTTACTTTCCCTACCGCCTGTCAGTGTCTTTGTCACAATGTTCTTCGACTGACAAAGGTATGACAATCTCTGCCTTGCAGTCGATTCTGGATATCAATAGAATAAGTCGTTAATTTTAGGGAATTTGGATTCAAATATGCGTAAAACACTTCTCGCGATGGGCGTCGTACTGGCAGCTAGCTCTTCCGTCGCTATGGCTGAAAGCCAAACTATGATGAGTAATTTCAGCTACGACTATATGGAAGCACGCATCGGTATCAGTCCAGTCACTTACGGTGGTGCTATCAGTAAGTCGATTCACCCCAATGCGCACCTGATCGCGCATCTTGATACCGAGTTTGAGCGTGACCTTGACCTAGGCGCAGGTGTCGGTTTCCACGCACCAGTGAACAACTGGGCGGACATGTTCGGTGAGCTGAAAATGCGCATGTTTAATGACCGCAACAACAAATCTTCGGGTGACTGGGGGATGGAAATCAACCTTGGTGTACGCCAATGGTTGGGGCCGCAGCTTGAAGTCGCAGGTAAAGTGGGTCACTCCACAGTGGGTAGCGAAGACAAAACTTTCGGTATGGTAACGGGCCGCTTCCACGCCACTGAGCTGTTCTCTATCGGTGTAGAAGGTCGATTCAACTACACTTACGACGATCAAATCATGGTGACAACTCGCTTCAAATTCTAAGAAGTGCACCTGAAATAACAAAGCCTCGCTACTGCGAGGCTTTTTGTTATTTATTACTAAAGCATACACTTAACGATTCAGGTAAGCGCGCACCGCATCGAGATCAGCTTGTGTGTCAACCCCAGCAGGTGGTACTTCTTTCGCCACTTCCACATGAATTTTTTCGCCGTAATAGAGCACACGAAGTTGCTCTAACGCTTCTATTTGCTCCAAGGGCGTGGGTTCCCAGCTAATGTAACGATTAATAAACCCGGCTCGGTAGGCATAGATACCAATATGACGCATTAAAGGTTGGACGATCGCTTTTGGCTCAGTCGCAAAATGGTCGCGATCCCACGGAATGGAAGCACGAGAAAAATAGAGCGCGAAGCCTTGAGCATCAGTGACCACTTTCACCGCATTCGGATTAAAGACTTCATCTTCATGGTCAATGTTCACCGCCAATGTCGCCATTAGAGCGACATTGTTACACGCTAAATTCTCTGCAACTTGGTCAATCACGACAGGAGGAATAAGTGGCTCATCGCCTTGCACGTTGACGACAATCTCATCGTCAGCCAAGGCAAATTTTTCAACCACTTCAGCAAGGCGCTCTGTACCTGAATTATGATCTTCACGAGTCATACAGACCACACCACCAAAACCCTCCACAGCATCGGCAATGCGCTGGTCATCGGTCGCGACAATCACCTGACGCGCGCCGCTTTTACTCGCTTGTTCATACACCCACTGAATCATGGGCTTTCCAGCAATATCAGCGAGTGGTTTCGCAGGAAGTCGACTTGATTGATATCGCGCCGGAATGATGACGGTGAAACTCATGTTGGTTTCACCTCATCAACAGGAATGAGCCGAGCTTCCGTTTCCAACAACACCGGAATACCGTCGCGAATTGGGTAAGCCAATCGATCAAACTTACAAATCAACTCGTTATTATCCTTATCAAAATTCAGCTTACCTTTACACAATGGGCAAGCCACGATTTCAAGCAGTCGGTGATCCATATTTTTCCTTTACTTTATCTAATGCCACACGTAGCGTTTCTGCTACGCGGCTATCCATCTCAGCGTCGACAGGTAAATACCACCAATGAGGTTGAGAAAAGTGGCGACATTTCACTGCATCTTTCTCTGTCATTAGCAAAGGCTGCTGTGATGGCGTTAAATTGTTCAGTGTCTCTGCATCATAGGCTTGATGATCCGCAAAGCCCACCGTTTTTTCCAATGCGATACCTAAGTCAGTCAACGTATCGAAGAAGCGAGGCGGATGGCCGATACCCGCAATGGCGACAGCATGTTCAAAGTGGCTCGCTTCGACTTTTTTGCCTGTTTTGACATTGACAAATCGGCTTGGCTTCAGCCTCATCGCGCATTCATTCTCTTGCGGCTCACCGCCATTGGTGATCAGCAGATCCGCTGTTTTTAACCGCTCAAGCCCTTCACGAAGCGGCCCTAACGGTATGAACTCTTCATTCCCGAACCGACGCTGACCATCAATCACGATCACTTCGATGTCACGTTGCAACGCGTAGTGCTGCAGGCCATCGTCTGTGACGACAATGTTGACGCCTTGTTTTTCCAACTCTGCCACGGCTCTTGCTCGTCGCGGCGCGATAACCACGGGAACACGTGTTCGTTGCCGGATTAACAGTGGCTCATCACCAGCATGTTCGGCTGGCGAGTCCTTTTTTACGACATAAGGGTAATGCGGCGCTTTCGCGCCATAGCCTCGAGAAACGACACCCGGACGATACCCTTGCTGCTTTAACCACTCAACAAGCCATACCACGACCGGTGTTTTCCCATTTCCTCCGGCCGTTATATTGCCTACAACAATCACAGGGACACTTGGGCGATAACTGACGCGCTTCGCTGTTTCAAACTCTAATTTGCGTTTCCGCGAAATCGAGCGATAAACGCGACTTAGTGGCCACAACAAGGGCCACAATAAGCGGTGATACCAACGAGGTTGAAACCACAGCGTCTCTATCATGCACTGTCACCGAACTGTATTTGATGTAACTGTGAATAGGCTCCTTTTAGCGCCAGTAGCTCTTGGTGAGTACCACGTTCAATGATCTCACCTTCATCAACAACGAGTATCTGGTCTGCCCCTTCAATGGTCGACAAGCGATGCGCAATCACGATCGCGGTGCGATCTTTTTGTAGCTCATCTAGCGCAGCCTGAATAGCGCGCTCCGACTCGGTATCTAGTGCCGATGTTGCTTCATCAAGAATAAGTACTGGCGCATTTCGCAATAGTGCTCGTGCAATGGCAAGGCGTTGTCGCTGACCACCCGACAAACTGACGCCATTTTCGCCAATGACAGTATCAAACCCGTTCTCCATATCATTGATGAAGTCGGTGGCGTAAGCCAATTTAGCTGCGCGTTCTATCTCTTCACGGCTGTACTTCTCTTCCGCCGCGTAAGCAATATTGTTTGCGATAGTATCGTTAAATAGATGCACATTTTGCGACACAATAGCGACCTGATCGCGAAGGTTAACCAACTTGTAATCGGTTAGCTTGTGATCATCCAGTGTAATTTCACCACTGTCGATATCATAAAAGCGCGTCATTAGATTGGCGATAGTACTTTTACCTGACCCGCTCCGTCCGACTAACGCGATCGTCTGCCCCGCAGGCAAGTCAAAACTGACATTACGCAATGCTGGCGACTCTTTACTTGGATAAGTAAAGGTCACGTCATTCACTTTGATTTCGCCCTTAGCACGCGCTACCTCAAAACTGCCGTTGTCTTTTTCAGTTTCAAGATCCATCAGACCAAACAACGTTTCACATGCCGCCATACCGCGCTGGAACTGCGAAGTAACGTTAGTTAAGGATTTCAACGGACGCATCAGGCCAAACATAGCGCCAAACACTAATGCAAACGTGCCTGCCGACAGTTGCGAGTGAATCGCTTCTGTATTGGCAAGAATCAAAACCACCACCAATGCCGAAGACGCAATGATCTGAACAATCGGGTTTGCTGCTGCCTGCGCCGTCACCAACTTCATCGTTTGTTGGCGCATGCGATTGCTCACCACTTCAAAGCGGTTTTTCTCTACTTGCTGACCACCGTAACTTAAAACAACCTTGTGTCCTTTTAGCATTTGCTCTGCACTGCTGGTCACAGAGCCCATGGCTTCTTGCATGTTTTTTGACACTTTACGGAAACGTTTGGAAACGATGCCAATCGTCATTGCCACAACAGGGGCAACAACCAATAAAATGGCTGAGAGTTGCCAGCTGTGATAGAACATTAGTGCCATCAAACCAACAATTGATGCCCCTTCTCGCACTATGGTCACCAATGCGCCACTGGTCGAGGCTGCCACTTGCTCTGAATCGTAGGTAATTCGCGACAACAATGAACCGGAAGCTTCCTTATCGAAGTAGCTAACTGGCATTTTCATAAAGTGGTTAAACAACTGGCGGCGAATTTTCATCACGACATGGCCGGAAACCCAATTCAAGCAGTAAGTAGAAACGAATCCAGACAGCCCCCGCAGTACCATTAACCCGATCAGATAGAACGGCATCATGGCAAGAAAGCTAGAATTGAGGTCATCAAAACCGAAACTCTCATCAAGCAGTGGCTTAATCATTGAAATCATTAATGTATCAGCGGCAGCATTGAGTATGAGTGCAATCACTGCTACGACAAGACCGGCTTTATAAACGCTAATGTAGGGCCACAAACGTTTAAACGTCTGCCAGGTAGTTTCGTCAGTTTTGTTGGTCATATGAACTAATTATTAATAATGCATTGTGAACATTCTACTTACTTCCTTCCAACTCAACAAATAACTTACGATACCAATAGTTTTGCCTGCTGCTTCTTTCGCCACTCCATTGATAACCAAGTTCGCTAAATGTGATCGTGATCTGCCCATGTTCAACGGTTGTCAGCCATTGAGCCCCACTTTGCACATACCGTTGCTTTACAGCTTCGGATGGCAAGCCCCAAGGGTTTGTCCGCGAAACAGAAGCCAATGCGATATCAGGAGACAGTAGGTCGATAAATCGCTGAGTCGAGGAGGTTTTACTACCATGGTGCGGGACCGAAACCACGGTCACCCAATGAGTGTTTATTGGGGCATCCTGTGCTAAGAGCAGTTCTGAGATGGCATCAATATCCCCTGTCAATACAACACGATGTCGACCATCACTGATCTGCACAACGCAAGAGTGCGGATTACGTGCACGTTTCACCTGCCTTGGCGGCCAAAGCACCTCGAATCTCAGTCTTCCCCAAGACCAAGACTGCCCCCGGCTACAAGGTTGATATCCTTCACGATAGTCGCTACTTCTTTGCCAACTGGGTTGCCAGTATGCCGTTATATCGTTAGCACCGCCGTCATGGTCATTATCACCATGACTGATTAGCAAACCCACCAACTCGGTTATCTGCCATTGCTCCAAAACGGGTGTAACAACGCTGTTCGCCATGCTCCCGCCTTGCCAGCTTTTACCCGTATCGTACAACACGGCCTCTTCGCCTTGGGTGATCACGATGGCTAACCCATGTCCAACATCCAGCATGCTCAATTGCCAGTCACGATAAGAAAGGCCCCTACTCTGCAGCGTCAAAATAAGTACCCCTGCGACCACAAAATGCATACGCCAATAACGACGCGGCAATAACCAACACAAAATGGCTGCAATCACCGCCACAACCGCGGCCCATCTCCATGACGGGGATAGTGAAACTAGTTGTCCCTCAAACAATGGCAGCATCGCATTAATCGGCCATAGCGCCATATCTGCACACCACCAAAGTCCTTCAGCTATCCAGCGCACCAAAGCGTTGTCAGAAACTGTCGATGAAATCAGGGTTATAAGGAGCGTCATCATCAGAGTGGGTACCACACTGAACGCAAAGTAAGGGATTGCGAATAGGTTGAGTATGGGGCTCAGTAACGAAATGCCCCCAAACAAAGTTTGCTGTAATGGGGATAACATCAAACTAAGCCCTAACTGCATCACTATAATCTGCTGCCACTTACCCAACGTTCTGCACCACGTATGCAACGCAATGAGGGCAATAACGGCACCGAATGAAAGCCAAAGGGCATATCCCAGAGTAGAAAAAGGTTGAATAACCAATACTATGGCAAGAGTAAACAGCCAGAGGTCGATGGGCCGATACCGTTTCACATTGATAAGCCATACGCTAGCGACTACACACATCAATAGCGCACGTTGCGCGGACAAGCTCCATCCAGACAGCCAGGCGTAAAACGTCGCCGCGACAAGACCGATAATAAGAGGATATACAGGGTGATAACGGGTATCAGGGACAAAACGAAGAATCACTCCTCCTATCCGCCACCCGATAACAAAGAGCATTCCGATATGTAAGCCAGAGATAGCCATCAGGTGAGATAAACCACTGCTCGCAAGGTGTTGCCAGTCATCTTGCGTTAAACCTGCACGATAGCCAAAGCTTAGTGCCAACAAAAAGCGTTGGCTCGCCAACCCGTCAGTCAAGCGCACCACTCGGTCAAAAAGCCTTTGGCGGAGTGTAACACTCGTTTCTTTGATAACACTGCCAATAACGCGCCCCGTGCCATGAACGCCATTCGCAACCGCATACTTCTCGCTATCAAAACCCGCCACGTTAACCCGTCCAAAAGGTAATCGATGGCGAATCGTCCATTCTCCCGTCTGTCCACTTTTCATCCATCTTTCTGGCGGCTTAGGATAATACAGTCGCAGCAAAGGGCGGGATAAAATAGGCAATTTTGTCTCGTTTATTTCCCTAACCGAAACCAAAATTGAATTTTGGGAAAAAGAGGAAGAACTCAGGGTAACGACACGACCGACTATGGTAATATCCTGCGGCTGATCCGAGGATGTTGTGACAAGCTGAGCGGCGGTAAAACGGTAATGTGCCGCATGAATATGCAGGATACACACTCCGATACAAAAACTGACAAGCGGTACAAAAAAGTAATAGTTTTTACGTGACACCAGAATAAATACCACTACACTGCCAACTATTGCCAGCAACTCAGATAGTGATAAAAGCCGGGGCCACCAAGGCGATACCAAAATGGGTATCACAAGGGCCAATGCAAGTAATCTCATCAGGCTATTTCAGAGACACTATGCCAAAAAAGTTAATTAAACGATTTATTCCGAGCCATGAGCACATCAAACGCCAAAAAGCGTTAAGTGTTTTCGGCTCGTTGTTGCACAACCCTAACTTATGGTGTCTCAATCGTCGTTCTGCTTCCGGTGCCTTCGCTGTCGGTCTCTTCATGACCTTCGTTCCTTTACCCAGCCAAATGATCATGGCGGCAGGCCTCGCTATCGCCTTTGGCGTCAACCTACCACTTTCAGTAACCTTGGTGTGGATCTCTAATCCCATCACGATGCCAATCATGTTCTACTTGGCATACAAAGTCGGCGCATGGCTACTTAATACCCCAAGGCACGAGTTCTACTTCGAGTTATCATGGAGTTATCTTGCCGAGCAAATGTCCATTCTTGGCCCGCCATTCCTATTAGGCTGCCTCGTTTGTGGGCTTCTCTTTGCGCTGTTTGGCTATTTTAGTATTCAATGGCTGTGGCGATATTCCGTTGTGCGCAGTTGGAACAAACGTCGAATTCGCCGCCTATCGTTAAAAATACCTGCCGATAAACTCAAAAAAGTGTTACCTGGCAGCCGCAAACCGGCAGAAAATGACGCTAAGCCTGACTAGTTAAAGTCTCGTGTTTTAGGCGATACTCCCCCACTCAATCGGTGGCAAATCATCCGTGAGACGCCACCGTCAGATCCAAGGCAGTTCGATGACAAACAAAAAAGCTGTGAGTCACTTATCCTAAAGTGACTTAACACACTGCTTTTTCTTGATCATTTTGCCAACTCTGACACATTCCTAACATCGCTCGACCGCCTCACACTTTTCATGTTTCAACTTTGTTAAAAGTCGCCAATTTCCACATAATGAATCCAACGTGGCAGGAAGGCAGAGTGATATGGCAAAGTGGTTGTCGATATTCAGTGGATTCATATTCATGTGCAGTGTCTATGCGCAGAGTAGTCAAGGCATATCCTCACAGCACCTTGTTATCCTCACCTCATTCCCCGAAAGCTTTTACTCACCGATACAAACTCAGTTTGAGCAATCGCACCCCCATGTCGCCGTCCGAGTCATCAATAAAAAAACCCCGGCGCTGATAGCCCACCTCAAACAAGACCGGAGCCCGAAAGCGGATCTGGTCTGGTTGAGCAGCGCCGATGCAATGGCTCAGCTCCAACTCCATGGTCAAGTCTCTGACGCTTACACCTTTGCGTGGTCTCAATTTGGATTTTTCTGGGACCAGAGCAGACTCGCAGCCTTAAATCTCCCTCGGCCAGATAGTTGGGAAACGCTCTTACAGCCACAGTTTCGACACCAAGTTGCGATGAGCGCCCCTTCTCGTTCAGGGACGAATCACCTCATCATTGAGCTTATTTTGCAACAGTATGGATGGGAAGAAGGGTGGAAGTTGTTACTCCAACTTGGCGGCAACCTGTCGACGATTACCGCGCGCAGCTTCGGCGTAAGAGAAGGCATATTGCGACAACGTTTTACCGTCGCGCCTGTGGTCGATTTTTTCTATCGTAGCGCCCTAGCACAAGGTGCCAACGTTGCCTTTCAGCCAATGCGTCACACCCCATTAATCCCCGCTCAAGTTGGGTTAACCGCGCATAAGGATACACACCCTAAACGCCAACAGTTTGTCGACTTTTTATTGTCCGACCAAGGACAAGCAATCCTATCACTGCCCCAAGTCAGCCGCATATCCTTGACGGATGCCAAGCAGCTCAGCGCATACCAACCTGAGTTTGATGCGGTTCTCTCCGCATCACGATACAATACGGTCAATGCCTTGTTCGACCAGTGGATTACGCATCGACTGGAAGGACTTCACACCTTCTGGGCGCGGTGGCACGCACTGAATAATCAAGCGCTGACCAAGCCACAGCGCATTGAACTCCACCGTATCGTTGATCGCTTGATGCAAATCCCGGTTGACGAATCTGTTGCCTCAGACCCAACACTAAATCGGCAACTGAGCGCATCACAAAAGTATGATGCGTTCTATCAGCGTATTACTCAAAACTGGCAGACTGAAATGCACACGCAACTGACCGAAGCGATGGCAGTACTCGCTACAATAGAGAGCGAGGTGACGCAATGAAAAAACGCCACAGTATCGCCACCCGTATTTTCGCCCTATTCGTCTTATTAGGCAGTCTTGCTATTGGCTTAGTCATTACGAATGCCCTTACTTTGCAAAACCTCACTCGGGCTTCTGAGAGCTGGGTAGAAGAGCAACTGCCCATCTTAGTGTCTGCGGCAAAGTTTGCCGAACAAGGCGGGCAAATCACCACCGCCGCGACAAACTTAGCACTCGCGACTAACACCTCAGGGTTAAACAAGGCCCATCAAGATCTGCAAAAAGCGCTCCCTCGGCTAACGTCAATCGACCCAAAACAGGTCAGTGTACATCGGCAAAACGAAATCCATACTCTTGCTAACGCGCTCAGCGACAACATTGACCAAATTTACACTAACACCCAGCAGAAGTTGATCGTTCAACAACAGCAACGGCAAACTCGCCAACAACTCTACTGGATGCAGATTGACTTTGTCGATGAAGTCATTCCACTAAGCCAAGAGAGTCAGTTTAACCTTGGGTTATTGATGGAGAAGCTCAAACGCCGCCAACAACTTACCGCAGAAGAGTTTGCGCGGCTGAACACCGAAAGTAATACCCAAACGCAACTGCTCAAGCTCGAAGCCGACGTGAATCTGGTACTCGACTTACTCCAGCGAGTCTCACTATTTGATAACCGTACCGACATTCTCGCGGCGCAAAGCATGATAGATGAAACCGTCGTCGCCATTGCTGAGCAAATTGATGCCCTGGCTCCCTTGCCAAGCACAGTCACCATCCGGCAAATCGCACTGCAGTTAAACGAGTTCATTACAGGACAGTCCAGCACCATTAATAAAAGCCTGAAAGTGCTCGCACTCGACGAAGGAAATCAATCTCTTCTCGCAGAAAATCAAGCCATGGTGCAGCGTATGGGGCTGATCGTCACTCAAGCTGTCGACAATGCGGAAAGACAAGCGACCTCCACAGCCATCGCACTGAGCAAGCAGTTAAGTGAGAGCCGCTTCCAACTCAATTTCACGTTAGGCGTGATCATTGTTTTAGTCATATTTGTGGCTGTTTTTCTACGAACCCAACTGCTTAACCGACTCGAAAAAGTACTGCGCAGTATGCGCCATTTGGCACAAGGAGAGCTTCAACAACCCATCACGATTAAAGGGCAAGATGAAGTGGCCTCGCTGGCTCGTGCGACCAATGTTTTTAATGAAACCGCGAAACAACTTCGCCAACGAACCCAAGATCTGGAGGAGAAGAACAACCAATTGCTCGATGAGATCTTGCAGCGCCAGCAAGCAGAAATGGAGCTTAAAGAGACGCAAGAAGAGTTAGTGCAAGCAGGGAAACTCGCAGTACTTGGTCAACTAACGACTGGGATCGTGCATGAGTTCAGTCAACCGCTCGCAGCGATTCGCTCTAACACCTATCTCGCTAACCAGTATCTTGATCAGCACAACAGCGAAAAAACAAAAGAGAAACTCAACACCATAGATAGAATCACCGAACGTGCAACACGGCTATGTCAGCACCTCAAATCGTTTGCACGTAAAAGCGATGATGAGATTACAAGAACCCCCCTACGCAACGTGATCATCGATGCCATTGATCTGTTCACCGATAAGCTCCCCAAACCTTGGTATCAGATTGAGGTTGAACCTACGCTCAGTGTCGTCGCCAACCCTGTCCGCCTCGAACAAGTCTTAGTCAATCTCATCAGCAATAGTCTAGATGCAATACAAGCGAAACAAGGTAACACCGAGCAACCAGCGCGTTACGAGCCCCACTTGCAGATCCGAGCCACTCGCCGTGGCGATACCGTTCAGATTCATATTATTGACAACGGTTGCGGTATGAATGAAGCGCAACTCACCCAAATTTTTGAACCTTTTTTCACTACCAAAGACGTCGGGAATGGCCTGGGACTGGGTATGTCCATCACCCATAACATCATCCAAGATTTTGGTGGCACCATACAGATAACATCGTCCCCCCAAGTCGGCACGGAGGTCACCTTATGTCTCAAATCCATGTAGTGTTGGTCGAAGATGACAAAGAGCTGCGTGATAGCCTCGTCGAAATTCTCAGCTTACAAGGCCATCCCGTGACAGCGTTTGAATCCGCCGATAAAGCGCTGCCATGTATTCAGTACAACTGCAATAGCATCGTTATTTCCGATATTCGTATGCCGAACATGGATGGAATGACGTTTCTTCAACATTTGCAGCAACTCGATACCGAGCTGCCTGTTATTCTCATTTCAGGCCATGCTGACATAGAAACAGCCTTGAAGTGTATCAAGCAAGGCGCGTTTGAGTTTATTGAAAAACCGCTACACCCTGAGCATCTGCTGGGTATTACCGCCAAGGCTACGCAACACCGCCGCCTCACCCTTGAAAATCGTAAGCTCAAGCAAGCGGCAACGCGACAAATTACCCTCGATGAACTGTTGATCGGGGACTCTGAGCCAATGCTCAAACTCAAGCAACGTCTTGTGACACTGGCAAACGCCGATATCAATATCGTCATCAATGGTGAAACAGGGACAGGGAAAGAAAAAATCGCTCGGACGCTGCACAATCAATCGACTCGCAAGGACAAACCGTTTGTCGCCATTAACTGCGGCGCAATGCCCGAAAACCTTATCGAATCGGAACTGTTTGGGCATGAAGCAGGCAGCTTTACCGGTGCGAATAAAAAGCGAATCGGCAAGATCGAATACGCGTCGGGCGGCACTTTGTTCTTGGATGAAATTGAAAGCATGCCGCTCTCGGCACAAATCCGCCTTCTAAGAGTCCTTCAAGAGGGAGAACTAGAACGTGTAGGCAGTAATCAAAGTGTGTCTGTCGATCTCAAAGTCCTCGCTGCATCAAAAGAAAATCTGCTCGAATGGTCACAGCAAGGTCAGTTTCGTCAAGACCTCTACTATCGCCTCAATGTCGCCAGTTTAGACATTCCTCCCTTACGGGATCGAAAAACCGACATTCCGCTACTACTTGGCCATTTTCTCCACGCTGCTGAACTTAAGCTCGATCGCAAAGCACCTGCGCTTTCTCCGCTCCATTTCGAACAGCTGATGAAGCACCACTGGCCCGGCAATGTCCGTGAACTGATGAACGAAGCTGACCGTATTGTGCTCGGTATTTCCGATCTCATCTACCCGACCGAAAAAACGGAGTGTCACAGCCTTGCCCACCAGCTCACCCAGTTCGAATACTCGGTTTTACACCATACCCTGAATCAGTTTGAGGGACATATTGGCGCAACGGCCGATCATCTCGATATCCCAAGAAAAAATCTTTACCTACGGATGAAGAAGTTCGGTTTGAAGAAGGAGGATTATAATCCCAATGCACTTCCACTCGGCAATGCACAAGAAAACGACTGTTAACGTGAGCTGCAGTTTCAAGTGCATTAATGATTCAATCAAATCGCGGCAATCACATTCTGTTTCTCATCACAAAACTGCACCACCTTAAGCTCTCCTTTACTGTCTGCTTTCAAGATACTGTGCGACAGATTCCCCGCAAACGGTTCGTTCCATAAGTCATCTAAGGGATGCCCCAATAACGCTGTTAGCACCGTTTTAATGAAACCAGCATGGGAAACCACTAAAACAGTTTCTTTGTCATGATGCTTGGCGATCTGTTTCAATACCTTAACGCCCCGTGTTTGCAGTGATAAAAAGGTCTCTGCCCCCTCTGCGCTAAACTGACTCGGCTGTTGCCAAAAAGAGTGATAGTCCGCCGCATAGTGTTTTTCAACCTCTTCACGCTGCATACCCTCCCAGACGCCCATGTTGATTTCTCGAAGGTCATCTAACTGAGTCACATCCAAGATAGCGCTATCAAGCAAGAGCTTTGCGGTGTCATAGGCGCGACTCGTTGTCGAGCTGTAAGCAGCATCGAATACAACACCATCAACCTTTCCCCTCGCCTCCAATGCCTGCTGTTGTCCCAGCGCGGTCAAAGGTGAGTCCTTGAAGCCCTGCATACGTCCCGTCAAGTTCCATTCGGTTTGTCCATGCCGAAAAAGGTGGATCTCTGTCAAAGTGCTATCTCCCTATCATGCTAAGCAGCACAGTGATAGTGCCGCTAAACTCGCCATCGCCCAACGTGTCGTATCGAAGTTTCAGAGTCTGTTCACACAGATAATAAGTTCTCCCCCTGTTCCGTCGGTCATCAATGACCTATTCATTTAGCAGTAAGTCCGCCAAATGACACATACATCATCATGACTACAAGTATAACCACTTGAATTTTAGAAACAAAAATCAATTTTAACATTGGCATAACAATTGAAGTGCTCCTGTTAGGTTAATCGATACGATTGACTCGTCACCCTACAAAAGATCAATGGAGTGCAAAATGACAGCGATAATCACACCACTCAAACTCACTGGCGCCATCATGTTACTCATGGGAAGTGCCTCTGCGTATGCCATGTCTGACAAAAACCTTGTTATCGTGACCTCGTTTTCTAACGATGTCACTGACGTCTATAAAACAGCATTTGAGCAGAAATACCCCGGCATCACCGTTGAGATACTAAAGAAAAAGACCACCTCAGGGATAAAGTATCTCCAAGAGACGGCGTCTCGAAATGGCTCTGATATTTTTTGGGCTTCCGCACCAGATGCGTTTGAAGTGCTTAAAGAAAATGGCCTACTCGCGCAATATGACTCTTCAGTAGAAGGCATTCCTGAAACAGTGGGCGCTTTTCCGATTAATGACCCCGATGGTTATTACAAAGGCTTTGCCTTATCTGGGTATGGCATGATGTGGAATGAGAGATACATTCGCGCTAAGAAACTGCCCGTTCCCAAAGAGTGGGAAGATCTCGCCAACCCGATCTATTACCGCCATGTGGGTATGTCAGCACCATCGCGCTCCGGTACAACTCACCTGACGGTTGAAGCCATTTTGCAAGGTAAAGGCTGGGAAGAAGGTTGGCAGACGCTGAAAGCCATTTCCGGTAACTTTAAAACGGTAACAGAACGCAGTTTTGGCGTCCCGGATGGGGTTAACAGTGGTTCTTTCGGCATCGGCATTGTTATCGACTTCTTTGGTCTCTCATCAAAAGCCAGCGGCTTCCCGGTTGATTTTCACTATCCAACGGTAACCGCACTGGTTCCAGCCAATGTGGGCAAAATCAACAACGCCCCTAACCCTGAAGCAGCACAGGCCTTTATCGACTTCTTACTTTCTGAAGAGGGGCAACACCTCTTACTCGATGAAAAGATTCAACGTTTACCTGTAAACCCCGCGGTGTATGCACAAACACCTGAAGGCTTCCCCAACCCCTTTACCGGCGAGCAGTTAGGTACTGTCGACTTTGACTTAGCGCTATCCAAGTCTCGCTACAACGTTGTCAACAGCTTGTTTGATGTGATGATTACTTACCGCCTCGATGAGTTGAGAGATGCGATGCAAGCCATTCACCACGCAGAGTCGAAAGCAAAAGGAAATGCCGATGCGATGGCGCTGGTTGAACAAGCGAAAGCCCTGGTCTTTACCGTGCCGATCAGCGCAGAGCAAGCCAGTGACCCTGCTTTCGCGGCGATCTTTACCAAAAAGCGCAAGAAAGCGACCGACGAAGTCAGCGCTCGCCAAGCCGAAGTCGAACAGGCGTGGGACAACCTTGTCGTCGAGAACTACGAGAAGGCCGAGCAACTGGCAGAGCAAGCTCTCGATCTGCTGTAAAGCGGCCGAGCCAATGTCGCATTCGGCATTGGCCACTTTTCTCCCCCCACCCTTAGGGCGTGACCCAATCTGGGCTCACGTTGGGGGGACCTTTATCTTAAGAACACGGAGTTTCTTATGAGTAGTGTCACTCTGCCTGAACCAAAGAAGGCATCCGAACCCCATCACGGACTAGTAAAAAAAATACGTGAAGATTGGGGGCTATACCTCTCCGCGGCGATTATCGCAGCGTTTATCTTACTGTTTTTATTTATTCCAGTTTTGAAAGTGATCTTTGTTGCCTTTCAAAATCAAGAAGGCAGTTTTTCTCTGGTTAACTTTCAGGACTTCTTTAGCTCCAGTCTGTTTCAAGAGTCCTTCTTTAACTCTTTCTATGTCGCTTTTATGTCGGTGATTGTCGCTTCCATCATTGCGATGCCACTGGCCTATTTCACCAGCCGATTTCAGTTTAAGGGCACAGTTCTCATCCAAACCCTTGGGATTGTGCCTTTAATTATGCCGCCATTCATTGGCGCTGTGGCCATGCAATTGTTGTTTGGTGAAAATGGCACCATGAACTTACTGCTCGATGAGTACCTTGGCGTTACCATCCCGATTATGGAAGGGTTAAATGGTGTCATCTTTGTCCAAAGTGTTCATTACTTCCCCTTTATTCTGATTAACCTCTCTGCAGCGCTGCAAAATATAGATAGATCGATGGAAGAGTCGGCACAGTCACTAGGTTCGTCAGGGATGAGACTGTTCAGGCGTATCGTTTTCCCACTGGCCATGCCCGGCTATGTGGCAGGCGCATCGCTCGTTTTCGTCAAAGTGTTCGATGACTTGGGCACACCGCTGCTACTCAACGTCAACGACATGCTTGCGCCTCAGGCGTATTTGCGGATTTCATCGGTCGGCATCACTGACCCAATGGGCTATGTCATCTCAGTGATTCTGGTGGCCTTCTCGGCATTCGCACTGTGGGTCTCTTTTCTCGCTTTACGCGGTAAAGATTATTCAACCACCCAGAAAGGTGGCGGTGGGTTATCGAAACGCGAGCTGCGACCCATGGAAAAAGTGGGTTGCTACGCAGTCATCGCCTTTATTCTTATGCTCGTGCTCGCGCCACACTTCGCATTGTTGCTACTTTCATTAGGTACTATCTGGAGCTTTAGCCCTCTCCCTGATGCCTACACATTCGATCACTACACAACTGCGATAACGCAAGCCTCAGACTTTATCTACAACACGCTACTTTACGCAGGCTTAGCCGGGCTTGTTGATGTCATTCTCGGTACCGCTATCGCCTACCTTGTTTGGCGAACCAAGATTGTCGGGCGCAAGTGGCTAGACTTCGGCGCGATGGCGGCCCTTGCGGTACCCGGGGTGGTCTTGGGCATTGGCTACCTGCGCACCTTCTATGATATTGATTTGCCCATCATCGGTACGTCCATGGCAACTTGGTGGGGCATTATTGTCATCGCACTCTCTGTACGCCGTTTACCGTATGCCTTGCGCTCCTGCGTTGCAGCACTGCAACAGGTCAGCCCCTCGCTTGAAGAAGCATCCTCGAATCTCGGGGCAAAACGCAGCACCACCATCCGACGGATCGTCGTCCCATTGATGGCGGCAGGTATTTTAGCCGGGTTCGTCACGGCATTTGCTACCGCGGCGGTCGAGCTTTCAGCCACCATCATGTTGGTGTCCCAAGAGTCTGATGCCCCCCTCGCGTATGGCTTGTACATCTTCATGCAAAGTGCAGCTGGTCGAGGCCCAGGCGCAGCACTCGGTGTCATCGCGGTGCTTATCGTCGGTTTAGCGACTTATCTCAGTCACACCATTGTTGAACGTACGCGTCGTGCCCACGGCCAGAAAAGTCACTAGAAGAAGGAATTTCCCATGAGTTTAGAAAACAACCAAAAAGTCGGCATTAAGATAAACAACCTGAGCCTTTCCTTTGGCGAAACGGAGGTGCTCAAAGGCGTGAATCTCGATATTCAACCGGGTGAGTTTTTTGCTTTTCTTGGCCCTTCGGGTTCAGGTAAATCGACACTACTGCGCGCTATTGCTGGATTTGGGCCCGTTCCGAATGGCGAGATATTATTGGGGGACGAGAATGTGATCTCTCAACCGCCTTGGACTCGCAATGTGGGTATGGTGTTTCAAAGCTACGCGTTATGGCCACATATGACAGTGCGCCAAAACGTCGCTTATGGCCTCGAGGAACGCAAGGTAGTGAAAGCAGAGATAAATAGACGTGTCGATGACGCCTTAGCGTTGGTCGGCTTACACCATCTGGCTGACCGGCGGCCTTCGCAGCTTTCTGGCGGACAACAGCAACGTGTTGCCATCGCCAGAACGGTCGTTGTCGAGCCTCGCGTCCTTTTGCTCGATGAGCCGCTCTCGAACCTCGATGCCAACTTACGCGAACAGATGCGCCGCGATTTGCTTTCCCTACAACGTCAATTGGGATTGACCACCATTTTCGTCACCCATGACCAAGAAGAGGCGAACACCATCTCCGACCGCATTGCCGTTTTGGATCAAGGCGTCATTCAACAAGTTGGAGAGCCCATCGAACTTTACGATAACCCGGCCAACAAGTTTGTCGCAGACTTCCTAGGTACAGCGAATGTCTTAAATGGCAGGGTGAATGATTCAAATCAGGGCGCGGTTTTCACGTCAGAATCCGGGATACATTTTCCTTACAGTACAGCGCGACGCGGCGATGTTTCGCTGATTTTCCGCCCACAAAGCTTGGAAATCTGCCACCACGCCACCTCTAGTCAAGGCATCGCCTTACAGGGCCACGTTAGGCATCGAGAATTTCTTGGCCACTTGGTGCGGTATGGTGTGGATGTGGGCGGTCATTTACTCATGGTCGACGACCCGCACCTTCGAGGCACAAAACACATTAAAGATGGTGAACCTGTCACGCTTCAGCTCAACCCGGATGAAATTGTTGCCCTGACTTAACCCATCGAAACAACACCACCATAAAAAAGCAGTGAATACATTGGCCCACATTTAGTGGGCTTTTTTTTCATTTTAATAGCGCTATTATGAGGACTTTTATGTATGGAAACCGCTTGGAAATGAGTCACTCAAACGCAAAGGAAAGCGCACTTAATGATCTGAATGACGCCTTGTCACTCTTGGCGTTAGATGCCCAGTCTCAAGTCGATGCTTTAGCGCCTGCTGATGTACCTGAAGAGATATTGGCACGTTTTCGCATCGCAGCGACCCGATGCATTGAAGGGAACTATCTAGACCCAAAAGCTACCGTACAAGTACAGGCGCTCCTATCCGAAGCCGAGGACATTTGCTACCTCGCCTTTCAACCAACCAATTTGCTATCTATGCAACAACCGGAGTGGGAGGTGTTTAGAGAAAAAGCACGTGCGCTGATTGCTTGCTAGGCGTAACAAACACTACTCTTCACAGACAAAACCATGATCGTCTTTGTATTGATTCACGACTTGCTCGTCCATGGTTTCAAACAACACGCAGATCGTAAAACTGCCTTGCTGCTCGCCATCTAAGCGATACCCCCAATCCGTGATCTGCTCTCGTGTGAACGCGTAAACTTGGCCGTACTCCAAATACGTTAACCAATGCGGATCGTTGGCGAGTACACCAGTAAAGCCCCCTTCCACCTCTTTGAAAGGCATAAACCACAAATGTTCAGCATTGTCTTTCGCATCGCGCATAAGTACTTTTAAGCGGAAATCATCCGCGCCTTGAGGCGGATTGGCCTCTGCAGCGAAAAAGTTATCCAGTGTCGCTTGCGCCTGAGAAATGGCAGCTTGCATCGCTAAATCCTGTTCACTGATAAAGACCACGCTATCTTCGATCTTATCTTCAACAGCCCAAACAAATGAACTCACGATACTGGCCAACAACAGGCCACAACCAACCATTCCTTTACTTAACACTTTGCTTCCTTACTACTGATAAATCACGCCTTTACTTACCATAATTAAGCACGACTCGCGTCCACTCAGCGCAGATTACCGAGCTTAGTCATCTCAATGCGCAACAACATAAACATCTGTTACCTAAAAGACTGTGATATCTCGCAAGTTTTTAGCACCACGATGATGTCGCGTACCCAATGCCTCGCACTTGCGCTAACGTTCTCATTCTACAGACACAACATTAAAGGATTGACCATGAGCGAGTCTACGGACTACCTAGAAATGTCTTTTCGTTCTATTCGCTGTTTTTCTGATGACGGAAAGCTAGATGCGCGCGAGCTAGGCGATATTCTTCGTATTGCAGAACGTGACGGTAAGATTGATGACAATGAAATCCGCGTTTTACAGAACATCATCTCTCGGGTATTACCGCATGAGATTGACGCGGATATGAAGAAAATGATGGATAAAGTGTCAGCCAAAATCGCTGCAGCCTGATTCGAGAACGCGACACCTAGACCATAAAAAAGCCGCTGAGGTCAACCACAGCGGCTTTTTCATTACCTTCATACTATTTACTACTAAGGACTAAGGCAGGATCCAGTGCCGCTGCACGACGCGCTGGATACCAGGTTGCAATCAAACTCAACCCCAACGCCGTTAACGTCACAGTGGCCACATCACTCCAGAGTAACTGTGTCGGTAAGAAATCAACGAAATAAATATCCCCTGACAAAAATGCACTACCACTCAGGGATTCTAACCAAAGCATGAGACGCGGCAGGTTGAGAGACGCAACCACACCGACCACAGCGCCGATGCCACAGCCAATCAATCCCGACAGCAACCCTTGCCAAACAAAGATGCCACTGATTAATCGATCACCCGCACCCATAGTGCGTAAAATCGCGATATCACCAGCGCGATCTTTCACCGCCATCATTAAGGTCGACACGATATTAAAACAGGCAACACCTATTACCAGCACCATCACTATGTACATGATTAATCGCACTAATTGGATATCTCGATAGAGATACCCAAACTCGTGTTTCCAGTGCTTGATGTAAGCACGCACGGGCAAAGTAAAACCTGCTTCACGGACAATGTGAGGGGCATTAAACACATCATCCACTTTGATCGAGATGCCAGTCACACCACTTATCATGTTGGCGTACTCTTGTGCGTCTTCAAGTGGCACTATCGCTAAACTATGGTCAATCTGGCCTCCCAACGACAATAGCCCAATCACTTGCATACGAAGTCGTTGCGGCGATTTTAACTGGCGCGACGGAGCAGGATCCGGCAACATCACTGTTAACCACTCGCCTACCTCAACATTCAAGTGAGCCGCAATCCCTTGCCCGAGAATGACTTGCTGCTTGCCCGGCTCAAAGGCTGCCCACGCTTCGTCATCAATATACTGCGCAATATTACTGATGGTTTGCTCTCGTTCTTTATCAATACCACGCACTTGCACCGCTTTAAGCGCTGCGCCTTTTTCCAGTAGGCCTGTCATCGTGACATAGGGCGCAGTACTCACAACCTTGGGGTGCTCCTCAATTTTCTGCGCTAACTGTGGCCACTGCATAAAAGGCTCATTGACACCCTCTAGCTCGCCGTGAGGAATGACGCCAAGAATGCGATTTTCTAGCTCACGCTCAAAACCGTTCATTGTCGACAGGCCCAAAATGATCACGGCTACACCCACAGCAATCCCGATCATTGATGAGACAGAAATAAACGACACCATTCGGTTGCGTTTTTTAGCACGGGTAAAACGGCCACCGATAAACAGTGACAAAGGACTAGCCATGGGCTGCCTCCAACGCATTGCCTTCTTGCAACACACCATCTTGCATTGTCAACTGACGAGACATCTTCTGTGCGAGTGACTGGTCATGGGTCACTACAAGAAATGCGGTACCCGAAGCACTGTTCAGCTCTCGCATGAGGTCATAGGTTTCAACTGCCGTTTTATGATCTAAGTTACCTGTCGGCTCATCGGCCAATACCAATGCGGGTTTGTTCACCAATGCTCGCGCGATGGCGACGCGTTGACGCTCACCACCAGACAAAGCGGATGGTCGATGTGATAAGCGATGTCCAAGTCCGACCTTTTCTAGCAAAATAGCAGCCTCATCTTTCGCTTGCTTCGGAGATTTCCCCGCAATCAGCAGCGGCATCGCGGCATTTTCAACAGCGGTAAAGTCAGCTAACAAGTGATGAAACTGATAGATAAAACCGATATGCGTATTGCGCACCTTCGCCTGTTGGTTACTGCTCATCGCCATCAGTGACTGCCCCTGAAAGATCACGTCACCTTCACTCGGTGTATCAAGCGCGCCAAGAATATGTAAAAGCGTACTTTTACCCGATCCCGACGCGCCAACTATCGCGGCGAGCTCACCACGGCGAAGGGTGAAATTAACATCTCTTAGGACGGGTGTTTCAGCATCACCATCGGCAAACGTCTTAAACAGATTCGAACAAGTTAGTAATGGATCACTCATAACGTAGGGTCTCGGCAGGTTTTAACTGAGCGGCACGATAAGCTGGCAGTAGCGTGGCACCGAAACTCAATAGAATTGAAAAAATAAACACAGTGAGAATTTGTGCAGGCTGGATTAGCACTGGGAGATGCCCACCAACCAATAAGGTCGTTGCGCCAATAGTTGTCAGCAATGTATTTAAGTTCAGTGCCAGGACGATACCCAAAGCAACACCTAGCACACTGCCAATGAAGCCACTGATCGCGCCTTGAAACATAAAGATTGCCTGAATCTGTTTCTGTCCCATCCCTTGGGTCTTCAATATAGCGACCTCAGATTGCTTCTCCATCACCACCATGATTAGCGAAGAGATAATATTAAATGCCGCGACCGCGATAATCAGTCCCAACATCAGGCTCATCATGTTCTTCTCCATTTTTACCGCTTGAAAAAGCTCACCGCGCTGTTGCCGCCAATCGGACCACAACAGATCATCCTCCGCGAAATCCTTCTCTAGCGCCGGGACATTAAACGGATCATCGATATACAAACGCCATCCCGTGAATGTGCCATCTTGATATCGCAGTAAGCGGCCTGCATCACGAATGTGCACAAGTGCTACTTGGCTATCAACATCGGTTAACGAAGAGTACAAGCCAGTGACGGTAAAATTGCGCTGACTCGGCACACGACCAAGCGGGGTAAACTGGCTGACCGAGGTCACCATGACGCGCACTTTGTCGCCCAAGCGCACCCCTAAGTCGTTCGCGAGGCCACGACCCAATATGATTTGGTATTCTCCTGCTTCCAAATCAGAGATTTTGCCATTGATAAGATGCATGGCGAGCGGTTCATAGCCTTCGGGATCGATTCCCATCAGGTTAATCGCAGAGAGCGATTCCGCACTTTGTACAACGGCTTCACTCCGACTCAAAGGGGTAATGCGGTAAACGGAAGGATGTTCAAGATAGTGCGCAGGCGCGTCACCACTAACAGGAGCTTCGGCCGACACCAGCGCGTGTGGTAGTACGCCCAACAAGCGTCCTTTTAACTGCTGCTCAAAGCCATTCATGACCGATAACACGGTAATCAACGCCATCACACCGATGGTAATGCCCGCCATCGACATGTAAGACACAAAACGGCTGAACTTATCTCCGGAACGTCCCCGTAAATAGCGCCAACCAATAAAAAGTGGAACTGATCTAAACACGTTTTCACCACTATTATTTTAGATGTTGCAAGAATACCTGTCTGACCTCGTGATTAACAGGTAAGTTCGTCATTACACAGTGAAAAACAAGCGGAAGCTTGCCGAAGAGGTTAAGCTACGTGATAATCAAGTCATCATACAAATCGGAATTCGACATGGAACAAGACGAATATTTCTCGGTTCATAGCCCTATCAGTGTCAACTTGGCACCGTTGAACAATGACGCCGCTCTACCAGAAGAAGAGGCGTTTCTTGACGAGATTCCGCCACTGTTCCGTGTTGCGAGTGAATGTATTGAACTTGAAGATGCGGCAGAGCGCGAGCTGCAAACGTTCGGAAAAGACGACTCGCAATCGTTGTTAAAGTACTTGAGTGTACAAAACGAAAAGATCAACATGCTGCTGAGTTACGTGTTGCTACAACAAAACCCGGAAGAAACGCGCTACAACACCGAAACCTTTGGTGCGGGTCACCTTACTGTGCTGTTCGACAGCGCTAACCAGTGGCAACATGGTCAGCTAATCAAGGTTAAGATCTTCCTTGAGTCACCTGCTGCGGCGATTTATTGCTACGGGCAGGTTTCTCAAGTTGAGCAGACAGAGAAAGGACAGATAAGGTATAAAGTGAACTACGTTCGCATACAAGAGTCTGACCGAGATATCCTGATTCGATCAGCGCTACATTTACAGCAAAAAATCCTTAAACGCCGCGCACAGGCACGCAACAATCCAGACAGTCAGAAGTAATTATGTTTTCTTTCCCAATTCCTGTTAAAGCTGCCGACAAACGTACACTTGGTCAGGCATCTCACGCTGCTCTCGCTATTGCGATAACCTCGGCGTACAAGCAGCATCAAGGCCACTGCCTTTTTGTTGTTAAAGACACGCAAACCGCCAACCGCTTACAGACAGAACTCGAAACATTCTTGCCCGGCCTTGTGCATGTGTTTCCAGATTGGGAAACCTTGCCTTACGACAGCTTTTCGCCGCACCAAGACATCATTTCCGATCGTCTCGCGCACCTTTATCGTCTGCCAACGCTTAAAGACAGCATTACTTTAGTCCCGGTAAATACGCTGCTGCAGCGCCTCACTCCCAGCGAATTTATTCATCAACATGCATTATTGGTGAAAAACGGCGATCGTCTGTCGCTTGAAAAACTGCGCTTGCAACTCGAAAAGTCAGGCTATCGCCATGTTGACCAAGTCATGGAACACGGGGAATACGCTAATCGGGGTTCGCTATTAGACCTCTTCCCTATGGGTAGCAATCAGCCTTACCGCATTGATTTCTTCGATGATGAGGTTGATACCATTCGCCACTTTGACCCAGAAAATCAACGCTCGACAGGTGAAATTGACAGCATTGCGCTGCTGCCTGCACATGAATTTCCAACCGATGACCTCGCCATCGAGCAGTTTCGTATTCGCTGGCGTGAACGTTTTGAAGCTCGCAGAGAAGCCGAATCAATTTATCAGCAAGTCAGCAATAAAACCTGGCCACCGGGTATTGAATACTGGCAACCCCTGTTCTTTGATCAGACAGAAACCTTGTTCGACTACCTGCCAGACAACACGTTACTGCTCACTCTCGATGACGTCGCGAAAGCGGCTGAGACCTTTTTGGCCGATGCCGACTATCGCTATGATCAGCGTCGTGTCGACCCGCTACGTCCACTGCTAGAACCTAACGAGCTTTGGCTAAAAGTCGATGAGATGTTTGCTGGCTTTAAAACCCTGCCGCAAGTGCAGTTTGTCAGTGAACTTATTGACGAGAACAAGGCGGGACAAGCTAATCTCTCTCTGACCGCCCTACCTGAGTTAACGGTTAATCAAAAGCTCAAGGAGCCCATGGCAGCGTTGCGTCAGTTTGTTGAGCAACATACTGGCAAAGTCATTTTTTCTGTCGAGTCGCAAGGCCGTCGAGAAGCCCTACTCGATCTCCTGACTCGCATAAAGCTACGTCCTATGGTGTGCGAGACCCTTGATGACGCGATTGCCTCGCCACATAAGCACACGCTGATTATCAGTCACAGTGAACAAGGTTTCATTGATAACGAAACCGACATCGCTTTAATCTGCGAAGGCAACATACTCGGTCAGCGGGTGGTACAACGTCGACGCCGAGAAGACAAAAAAGTCGTCAATAGCGACACCATTATCCGTAACCTAGCGGAGTTACAGCCTGGTCAGCCTGTTGTCCACCTTGATCATGGTATCGGCCGCTATATTGGTCTCCAAACGCTAGAAGCTGGCGGCATGACAAGCGAGTTTGTGACCCTTGAATACCAAGGTGGCAGTAAACTCTACGTCCCAGTCTCTTCACTGCACATGATAAGCCGCTATTCTGGTGGCGCTGAGGATGGTGCGCCATTACACAAACTGGGCGGAGAGACTTGGCAAAAAGCCCGCAAAAAGGCCGCTGAAAAGGTCCGCGATGTCGCTGCCGAGTTACTTGATGTGTATGCAAAACGTGAACTGAAACCCGGCCATAAGTTCATGCTCAACCGCGAAGCCTATGCCGAGTTCATGACCGGTTTCCCGTTTGAGGAAACCCACGACCAAGCCATGGCGATCAACGCGGTGCTATCAGACATGTGCCAGAAAAAGGCCATGGATCGCCTCGTCTGTGGTGACGTTGGCTTCGGTAAAACCGAGGTCGCGATGCGCGCCGCTTTCGTCGCTGTCGAAAACAGCAAGCAAGTTGCCGTATTAGTACCAACAACCCTCTTAGCCCAACAGCACTTCGAAAACTTCCGCGACCGTTTTGCCAACATGCCAATTCGGGTCGAAGTACTTTCCCGATTTAAAACGGCTAAAGAGCAGAAAGCGATTCTTGAAGACACAAAGGAAGGCAAAGTCGACATTCTGATTGGCACGCATAAACTACTTAATGGCGAACTTAAGTTTAAAGATCTTGGCCTGCTTATCGTCGATGAAGAGCACCGTTTCGGTGTGCGTCAAAAAGAGAAAGTAAAAGCGATGCGTGCAGATGTCGATATCCTCACGCTAACGGCAACCCCCATACCACGAACATTAAACATGGCGATGAGTGGGATGCGAGACCTCTCCATCATCGCAACACCACCAGCACGGCGTATGGCGATTAAAACCTTCGTACGCCAGAGCGAACCCGCCCTCATTCGCGAAGCCATATTGCGCGAAATTGCCCGTGGTGGGCAGGTATACTTCCTGCACAATAACGTAGAAACCATAGATAAAACAGCGGAAGATCTCGCTGAGCTGGTACCAGAAGCACGTATCACCACAGCCCATGGCCAAATGCGAGAACGTGAACTGGAACGCATAATGTCGGATTTTTATCATCAACGGTTCAATGTCTTGGTGTGTACCACTATCATTGAGACCGGCATCGATGTACCGACGGCAAACACCATTATCATGGATCGCGCTGATCACCTTGGGTTAGCCCAGCTACACCAATTACGTGGCCGTGTTGGTCGTTCACATCACCAAGCCTATGCTTATCTGCTGACTCCTCACCCGAAACGCATGACCAAAGATGCTCAAAAGCGTCTAGAGGCTATCGCTTCGCTTGAAGACTTAGGGGCGGGCTTTACCCTTGCGACCCATGACTTGGAGATTCGAGGCGCGGGTGAACTACTTGGCGATGAACAGAGTGGTCAGATACAATCGGTAGGCTTCACGCTTTACATGGAGATGTTGGAGCAAGCTGTCGAAGCCTTGCGGGAAGGCAAAGAACCCTCACTCGATGATCTGCTTAAGCAGCAGAGTGAAGTTGAAATGCGAATTCCTGCACTATTACCGGATGATTACATTCCGGATGTCAACACACGTTTATCGCTCTACAAACGCATTGCGAGTGCAAAAGATGAGAGTGAATTAACAGAGTTACGTGTTGAGCTGATCGACCGCTTTGGCTTGCTGCCAAGCGCGACGAAAAATTTGCTCGATATTAACAAACTGAAGCTTCAGGCTGAGACAATGGGGATCAGCAAAATAGAAGCAAGCGAGCGCGGAGCCGCGATTGAGTTCAGCGAAAATTCAACCGTCAATCCGCTTTATCTGGTAGGCTTGTTACAGAAAGCACCACAGCGCTATCGAATGGATGGCCCTAATCGGGTGAAAATTGTAACGGATTTAAAGGAAGCAGATAAACGATTGAAGTGTATTGATGAACACTTGAAAGAGTTTGCTGCTAACAAACAACAATAGGGGACTGTGTGCGTCAATCTATGTTCAAAAAAATGATACTGGTCATCGGCATGCTAGCAAGTACGTCAGCGATGGCCCGTCAGTTCGACATCGAAGTCATTCTCTTTAAGCGGAATATTCAACCCGAAGCCACTAGCGAAATGTGGCCTGAAGAACTGCCTGTCATTCAGTACCAAAATGCGATTGATATTAACGATCGTACCGCGATGTCCTCCCACGGTGCGGGTCAGTTAGGGAGTGGGTCTAAATATCTCCGACGCCAATATGAAGCGCTGGAAAGCCATGCTGGCTTTACCCCACTTGCCCATATGGTGTGGCGCCAAGGAGACCGTGGAAAACGCACAGCACCTGTTTTGCACGTGCAACAAGGGCAAGACTTCAGTACTCAATACTATGATAACGGGCTATCGCGTGCGGCGAATCCTAACTTGGGTGAGTCTGGTGGATCTTTCATCACCATCGATACAGCAGATTTTAACGACCCCTCTCTACCACAGTTAGAAGGCAAGATTCAGGTTTATGTGCAGCACTATCTGTTTATAGAGACACAGTTAGATTTACGTATCCCGAGTCGAAAAGAGATCGTCGTAGGCAGTCAAATCGGTACTGACAGTCCTATTGCAACGCCTAACAACGCAGAAGGCATAGACCTCGACCCGTCTCTCGTCTCTCTAGACGACGCCGCGAGCGGATTGAACCACCTGCAGCGTGTTGAGCGTCAAGTGGAAATCCAAGACTACTTGAAGACTTATCGTATGGACCAACGCCGTCGGATGCGCAGTGGTGAAACCCATTATCTTGACCATCCATTAATGGGAATGATTATTCAAGTACGCCGCGTCGGTTAATAAACGGTGATCATCTACTTTCAAAGCCCTCTTACTGAGGGCTTTGTTGTTTTTTTAGGTATGTGGCACTGAATTTGCTAATCTGAAAGCAATGACCCTTCACAGGTAATTTTTCCAGCAAAGGTATGAGTTTATGAAATGGCATTTGAACAGCTCACGTTTACATATTCGTCCATTGAAGGACTGTGACCTCTACCCGTTCAAAGATGCCGTTAACGCCTCACTTGAGACCTTGTCTCCATGGCTAGAGTGGTGCCAGTCCCCATTTGATACCGATACCGCTTTGCAGTGGGTTAAACTCAGCCAACAACACTGGATCATCGGCAACAGCTATGAACTGGGCCTCTTTCTACGTCACGATGATAGCTTGGTGGGTGCCGTCACCATTGATTGTATCAACACCTTTTTCAATCAAGCCAACCTCGGCTACTGGATTCATCAAGACCATAATGGGCAAGGTTTTGCCACGGAAGCGGTCGAAGCGATTAAAGCCTTTGCCTTTGAACAGCTCGGATTAACCCGATTAGAGTTAATTATTCATCCAGAAAACTGCGCCAGTATTAAAGTTGCTCATTCCGTCCATGCAGAACAAGAGTGCTTAGCAAAGAACCGCCTCTACTTCAAACGCCGCCCTGTTGATGCTTGGGTATACTCGCTGACGCCGTAAACCCCTTCCTCACCGAGCTTATAAACTCTGCGACTCCCCTTCGAGTAATCACTTTCCCTTTTCAAACCACGATTGCGCCTTTTGTTCTTCAATCGCTTTTAATCACTGTTCATTCATCTGCGCAAGACGCTCAGGATGAAGTGATAGCGCATACCAAAGCAGAGCATTATTGCTAGGCGAACCTGAGCTATCGATAAAGATTCTATCGCCTTGGTTGTTGTTACTCTCTTCAATTGTGATCTCCCTCATCTCTCTATCTAGCAGCCAAGTTTTAGGCTCGTCACGCTGTACAAAAAACGATCTTCCCCTTGATCTTTTTCGCATTAATGTATCTAATAGATATATCTAAACGATACATAGGTAAACATATGAAACTTAAGATCTCGATAGCCGCTGTGATGTTTGCAATTGTCAGCATACTATTCCTACTTCCTGAGCCGACGCCACCAGCACCGAGTGGGAAGGCAACGGTTGGGGTGACACAATTTGAACTACAGAACGAAGAACGTTGGATACAGGTCAGCACTTGGTATCCAGTCAGCCAGTATGATCCCGAAAAAGTGTTTGCTTACCGACCAAGCTGGGTTGGTAAAGCGCTTGCCGAGCAACAAAACCTCCCGGAAGCACTTATGGGTGAAATGCTCCACTCATACTCTCATCTCGATGCGGAAGTGATGAATGGTAAACATCCCGTGATCATCTTTAATCACGGCTACGCCACGTACCCACGCCTCTATATGTCCATGTTTGAGCAACTCGCCAGTGAGGGTTTCATTGTCATGGCCATTGGTCATCCGGGTGACAGCTTGATTATTCGCAATGCCGCGGGCGAGTTTTTCCCGCACAGTGAAGCTGCGAAGCTACCCGCGATAAACGCAGACTTGATTAATCAGCTTCACAGCGTATCGAGAACTATGGCAGCGCAAACTGACCGCCAGAAGTGGCATCAAAGCATGACAGATTACAAATCATCACCGCTAATGGCCCCTGGGCTAACGCGTTATCCGCATTGGATTGCCAACAACTTGCTATTGCTCGATAGCTTAGCGGCCATTGAGACAGGTGGCATCCCCGGCCCATTGCGCGGCCATTTGGACCTCGAGAATATTGGTACCTTAGGGCATTCATTTGGTGGCGCCGTCGCCGTAAACCTTGCACTTTCTCAATCACAAATTAAGGCAGGGCTGAACTTGGATGGCCCACAGATTAACTTTTCTCCGCAGCAGACGATCGATAAGCCGCTCTGCTTTTTCTATGGCGATCAAACTGAGATCACTTACGCGGCATTCCCTTGGCTCAATGACGCCTTGTGGGAGGAAGCAAGTGTGACTAAATGCTCTGTGACGTTCGAAGGGGCTGGTCACAACAACTTTAGCGATTTAACCTATAACCCTTATGTTAAATACATGGGGCTTACGGGTAACGGTGACGGCAACGAACTCGGCAATCAAATTAATCAAGGGATTGTCGCTTTCTTTAACCAACAACTTCGCCAACAACATGCGTGGCCCCCTCAAGGAGCACTGATGAAAATCAGCCAGACAAACTAATGCTTGATAAAGTCATTCTTGGCCTACTGGCTTTTCAAGGGCAAAGCCTTTATGACCTTAAAAAAATCATGGAGGAGAGCACGTCACTGTTTTTCAGTGCAAGCACTGGTAGCCTTCACCCAGCCCTAAAAAAGCTCGAAAACGGTGGTCTAATAAACGTAGAAGAACGCCTGCAAGGCGAACGAGTGAAGAAAATTTACTCTAGGACACAAGCGGGCAGCGATGCGTTTCAAGCGTGGATAACAGAGCCTGTTGCTAACATGAAAGTGAAAGACGAAGGCTTACTTCGTCTCTACTTTTTTGGCCAGATCGAAGGCGACGTCGCGCCTTTTATTCAACGTTATATTAATGAGGCGGACCAGTGGATTGAGACCCTCTCAACCCTCTATGACTATGTAAAAACCATTGAGGTAGAGCCTGACTATCAAAAGGTGTACTTTTTTGAAATGGCGACGCTTAAGTACGGCTTAGACTCACTCAAGTTTGCTAAACAGTGGTATGTAGACTTACTTGACGAGTACCGACAAGCGGGACTGAGCTAGCAAACAGCCCTTTAGAAAAAACAGTCTTACTTGCTATTGATCAAGCACGTTCACGAAGGTGCTGGCCTATGATAGGGGAAAAGGTCAGTATAATGCAGCAAGGAAAACACACCGTGACCGACGACTTCATCCCACTTCACAATGGGTTAGGCAAAGAATTCAAAACCGTGACGGCCATGATCGATATCTATTGCCGAGCCCATCATCGCACATCAACAACCTGTACCGAGTGTGAGTCGCTAAAGCACTATGCCAATGTCCGACTAGACCGCTGCCCCTATGGGGAAAGCAAACCAACGTGTAATCGCTGTCCGATCCACTGCTATAAGCAGAAGGAAAAAGCCATGATGAAAGCCATCATGCGCTTTTCTGGACCAAGAATGCTACTCCATCACCCCTTACTCGCAATTCGTCACCTGATCCATGAGCGTAGAAAAGAGGTACCTGCCAAACCGCCTAAGCATCGTTCCAATCGCTACATCAGATTACAACAACAAGATTAGCTGATAAGCCAGACAAAAAAGGTCTGCCGAAGCAGACCTTTCACGATTGAATCGTGTATCTTGAGTAGATCAAACTAAGTTAGTGAAGCTTTAGATTTGGACGCAATGCACGATTGATTCGTCCAACCAACATCATCAAACTGGTTTTAAAGAAGCCATGCAAGGCAATTTGGTGCATACGGTAGAGCGAAATGTAGACCACACGAGCGATACGGCCTTCTACCATCATTGACCCTTTGGTCAGGTTGCCCATCAAGCTACCGACTGTTGAGAAGTTACTTAGTGAGACTAAAGAACCATGGTCGCTGTACACATAAGGTTTGAGGGTTTGCCCATTAAGCTGAGCAACAATGTTCTTGTAGGCATGCGACGCCATCTGGTGTGCCGCTTGTGCACGAGGCGGGACAAAACTGCCATCCTCTTGTGTACAAGAGGCCAAATCACCAATCACATAAATATCGTCATCACGGGTGGTTTGCAGTGTCGATTTCACCACCAACTGGTTGATGCGGTTCGTCTCGAGACCGGCGATATCTTTTATAAAGTCTGGCGCTTTGATACCTGCGGCCCACACCATGATTTGTGCCGGGATCAACTCACCCTCTTTGGTTGTTAAGCCTTCTTTATCCGCTTTCACGACCATAGTACCTGTGCGTACTTTCACACCAAGCTTGGTCAACTCATGATGCGCTGCAGAGGAGATTCGTGGCGGTAATGCAGGCAGAATACGCTCACCGGCTTCAACGAGGTTAACATTCAACTTTGCACTATCGAGGTCTTTAAACCCATAGTTCTTCAACTCTTTCACCGCATTGTGAAGTTCTGCTGACAGTTCTACTCCCGTCGCACCTGCGCCAACAATCGCGATATCAACCGTCTTCTGCTCCATACTGGTATGTAGCTTCAAGAACTGATTGTTCATTTCATTACGGAAACGGTGCGCCTGCTCCGGGCTATCAAGGAAGATACAATGGTCTTTAACACCTTCAGTATTAAAGTCGTTGGAGGTTGAGCCAATTGCCATGACGAGGATGTCGTAGCTCAGGATACGCTCTGGCATGATTTGCTCACCATTATCATCCTGCATTGGTGATAAGGTGATCGACTTTGACTCGCGGTCGATGTCTTGCAAACTGCCGAGTTGAAACTCAAAACCGTGGTTTTTGGCATGCGCACGATAACTCAGTGCATCAACACCAGCATCCAGCGCGCCTGTTGCGACTTCGTGTAATAGTGGCTTCCACAAGTGACTCGCTTTGCGGTCTACCAGTGTCACCTCTGCTTTACCTTTTTTACCGAACTTACGGCCAAACTTAGTTGCTAGCTCTAGTCCACCAGCACCACCACCGACGATCACGATTTTGGTCATAATTCCCTCTCAAAGCTTCTTAATTTTAAAAATTTTTTGTAATGCTCGACGCTGTGGCATCGAGCGACAGAATTCTTTTGGGTGAGGGTAAAACGTTCTAAATTATGTTAGTTATCGGTAGAAACGCCAATCACAGGCTCTTAACAGCAGATTACACCAATAATCTAAACAAACGCGGCGTGTTTCTAGTTCGTAGTCTCTTCTTATTGCACGCGTTCTTTGATGCACATCAAAAACTGCACCGTTATGAGGGGATTATGTATCAGAAATGTTGAACTGAAAAGTAATTTATCAAAAAATATGCAATTTTTCTCTAGATTTTAAGAAAGGTATAGAGGAAATGACAACTTGGTATACAACCGATTGAATCGATTGCGTCAGGGGTTGACGCGCAATTTAGCCGCCATCTCCCCTGACGAGCGGAAGAAACAAACACTCAACTTTTTTTGAATGCTTTTACTCGTTGGAGGTGCTGAGATATCTTCTTAAACTTATGCGTCTGCTCTTCATCCCACACAATTTCGTAGTAATCTGACAGTGCGTCAGCCGTCAACTGGTTGTCATGGATTTCATCTTTCGTCGACAAAAACACCAAGCAATTGCCACGGTTTTTTTCACGAAATTCAGTCACGCATTTTGTCGCAATATCTGCATACTCCTCCGGACGGTCAATTCGCCCTTCCATGTTGACTTCAGGACGAAGGTTAGGGTTAAAAATCGCTTGCTTAATCCCGCATAAAAAACCAATGCGCTCCGACCAATAGCCCCCTAAACCGACACCACAAATGATTGGGGATTTATCATTGCTCTCATTGATTAATTTTTGTACTTCTTTTAACAAGTGCTGCATATCGTGCTTGGGGTGCAAGGTGCTGTAGTTGACGAACCTTACATCCTCATCGATAAACTGCAACTGCAGTACTTTCTCATGATTTCCGGGGCTTGTAGAGTCAAACCCATGCAGATAAATAATCATAGCCCTTCCCTGTTTAAGGTCTTTCTTGCCATCAATCTAGCATGATTCCCTGCACATAACAGCGCAAATTTGTTCACAAATCATTTAATTGAGACACGCGACGTAACAGATGGTTAACTTTCATTCTCACCACGAAGATCTGTCAATGTATCAATTATCTCGGTCAATTCTTGCTGAAAATGAGAGCGCTGTTTATCCGTCAAGCTCTGGTTCAAGCGCCACAACAACTCAAATCGTCTTGCCAAGTAGCGATTAATCTCAGACTGTTTTGGTTCGTATTCTAAAGCCATAAAGCGATTGAGGTAGGATGCTACGATTTGCTCAAATCCTTCATCTGCTCGACTTGACGTAAGCGTTAACCACTCGGAAAACAGTGCATCTTGATTCTCTATCAAGATCGGCTCGAGCTCTAACTGATAACCCGCCATCTCTTCCAACATGGCTTTTTGAGCGCTATCTAAATTACCCACCCAGCGCTTGGCTATCTTATTCAAGCGTTTCACCCGCTTCACCAACTTTTGGTTGTCATCCAGGTCAGCACGTTCTTCGACAACATCGTCCAACTTCTCTTTAATCGCATCATTCATTGCTGCAATTTGCTCGGTCGACATGCTCTGCAGCGTGTCCACGACAATTGGTGTAAACATCGCAGCTTGACGTTGGCCGAGTGCAGTAAATCGACGATGAAACTTGGAGATTTGCCCGTAGCCTAACGGCGACACAGCCTCCTCTTTTAGCAGCGTGACCTCGTTAATAATCTCATCTAAGCCCACTTTACGGTGCTGGGCCAACACCAACACAACACCTTGCTCAAACCGCTTTTCTTGCTGCGAATCGAGGTCGATGTAGTCATACGCATAATAAGGTATTAACCAATCGAGGACGTTGTAAGTCATTTTCAGGGTGCAGCCACTCACCATCAGCACCATGAAAACCAAGCTGATGAAACGCAATGAGATTGACATGAACAGTTGATCGAAACAGCGGTGAATCGTCTTAGGCATCGTTCCCTCCAAACCGGCAATATAACCTCAAGCCACCTCAAGATTTGAGTATACTCATATATCCAATATTGATGACAGGATGATGGTCGCGCCTACTTTCCTATCTCAAAGTCGTGAATTAATGCACACTCTAGTGCTCTGCCAGCATTTAGTAACTCATCAGACTGCCAATGCTCACCCGCTAGGCGATACCAAAGTACGGCGAGATATTGACACCAAGGCAGCCATGCCATCACTTTCTCTGTTAGCTCCGCTTTAGACCAAGAAGTATGCTGTACATAGCTCTCAATTACAGCACTCAAGGTTTGATCGGACATGATCGCTGTCATGGCGATATCCAGTGCCGGGCACCCAGCCGCAGAAAATTCCCAATCAATAACGACCAGCCCCTGCTTGCCATTGATGAGGTTGTGAAGACCAAAATCAAAATGACACAGCACATGCGCCATTGGCTCCGGTACCGCCAACGACTGAAAGTGTCTCCGTAGCAACTTAAGTTCGACACTAGGTTGCTCTATACAACGCCAATAATGTTCAGCTCGAGAAGGTGGATACAAAGCATGCTTTGGTGCAGGTTGTCTGTGAATCTCACTCAGCAAAGCCATCGCACTCGATAAACTGCCCTGATATTGCCCGCCTGAAACATAATGAAGCAGTACCCCCTCTTTACAGCCTAGCAGCACCTTAGGTGCCCATGGCTTTGCACTCAAGCTATCCAGTACCTGAGCTTCATCTAGACGGCAGAGACCCAACTTTGGTAGTAGCCTTGTGTCGGGTCGCCATACTGCATATTGCCCATTCACTTCCAACAACCAACAAGGATTCGAGAGCCCGCCAGACAAGGGCGATGCGTGAGTAATCACTTTCCCTTTTAAGGCATTGGGTGTCATCCATTCTGCAGACACCTGTTTTAACTTTTCCATGCCATCTCACTAAATATACGCAATAGAACTAACGTTTTCTGATTGAGCTTACTCGATCACCACTACCGTGCCTTCGACCGGGTCACTGAACAAACATAAAAGAAAAGCTGTAGCTATCTTAATAGCTACAGCTTTGCGATTAACCAATCTTGCTAGACCAACTGCGTCAAGCATCGACTTGGCACGAGCCAGTATCAGCTCTTATACTCAAGCCACCTCAAGATGCTTGTTCAGCGAGAATTTCTAGGTTTGCCACCGAGGCACTGCTTTGAAGGTCTAGTGGACTAAATCAAAAAGCAGTAACAAAGGTGGCTAGCCTAGAAAACTCGCCCTTTGGGAAGCAACTAGCGCCCCGATTTCTGCGTTAAAGGCGCTCGAAAGGGGAAACCATTCCTGCACCCCTTTGCCTTGAACTCGAATCGCTAGTCTGCTTCTGAATCCTGCATATTGAGGTGGCTTGAGTATAGACAAGGCAATTAAAGTCCAAGTAATGAACGTGACTCTTGCTTACGGATCTCAGTTTCATCAGCCCATTCAATCAAGCCCGTCTCTAGGTCCATCAAGCGCATTGTCATCTTGTAGTAAACATCCGTGTTTTTACCGGAAGCTTTAACAATACTCGACAGATTACCGTAGAGCATGTACTGCGCCCCTACCATGCGACCAAACTGAATCGCCGTATTCGGGTTCACTAACTCGTCATTGTTTTGGAAATCGAGCTGATCACGTACCGCCTCTACACGATCCATATCCACAAAACGGAACTTGCCAGAGTTAAGCAGGTTGGTGCTGATTGAATCCGTAATGGACTCCGTATCAATGTGCTCAGCGGTTTTATTCTTAATACTCTCTACAAAAACGATAGGTCGGCTATCACGTGTAATCGCGGCCACCGAGCCAGAAGAGAGCATACTATTCGTCATCTCAACAGCAATTTTTTGCAGATCGGTTGAGCCGAAATCAATCGTGGTGGTTTCTACTGCTTGTGCATCACCATAACTCACACGTTGCGCACAGCCACCGAGTAGCAGCGCGGCAAGCCCTACCGCGACGATCGCGTTTCTTTTCATAGTTTTATCCATTTGAAAATCAATTATTCAGCTTCGCGAATCAACACACGATACTGTGTTGCTCTCGCATCATTTGCCATACCTTGCAGCGTCACACGATCTTTACCATACAAGATCGCTTGTAACCAAGGCGAGTCACTGCCAGATAATTCTAGGCCTTGCCCATCATACCAATAGAATCGGTATTGAAGTTTCAAGGTTTTGTCAGTAACGCTTTTAATCGGTACACGAGCTTGAATGAGGCCATTCACATCACCTTGTGCTGCCCGCTCTACTTCAATACGTTTGCCCAAATCAAAGTCATCAATCACGACGCTCTGGTTTTCGCTACTAATACTCAGGCCAGTCGAAGTTTGACTACAGCCCACTAATGCTACGGCCATCAATGCCGCCATGATCCATTTCATCGGTTTGCTCCTAGTAATACATGCCATCCAGTCGCTTGATTACCTTGTCGAGATACCCAAAACAGCGTTATTCGTCCCGGTTGAATTGGCACGGTCCACTGATTACCACGACTAGATAGCGTCACTTCATTTAGTTCATACTGCGCAGTCGAAAGATAAACGCTCGCAGGCAAAGTTTGCCAGCTACGCGTATCGGCTTGATCCGTTAACATATTAAAAATGTTAAATACCGCATTGCTCAACTCTTTGTACTCATCTTCTGAGCTATTCACAGCACTTTGTCGCAACTGGTCTTTGGCAACAATACGTAATGCTTGCCGCGTCACAATAGCGAACATATCGTCACTCAACGCTTGGCTCGCCATCAAATTTGTGTCGGTAACCAAATCAGCGTCCAAATCACTATTATCTACCTTGATAGGACGATAAGGTGTAAATCTTTGTTTAGAATAGTACGGTAATGACAAATTATAGATAGCTTGCTGGTAGTTATTGTCCCATAGCACTAAGGGCAAGCGCCACATCTGCTTGGCACTAACGACTTGCTGCTCGTCTATAATGATCAACGTCCCGGTATCTCTACTCGGCACTTTGTACTGGCCATACTGACGTTGTAACGCTTTAAGCTCAGTACGTCGCCCTGCCCGTTTCGCAATCCGCATTGCGGTATCAACCACCGCCTTGTTATCGGGCACAACATTCAGCGCTCGCTGAATATCAACAAATGCACTATTTAAATCGCCATCCGCTTCATACAACAGTGCAGACAAAAAGAACAAATACGCATTCTGTCTCGCACCTAGCGCATTACTCTTATCCGGATAACGCTTCAGCACTTCACTGACATTGTCAGACATCTGTTGCTGCTTCGCCTCACGCTGGGCAATTTCTGCCTGCTGTTTGCGAAAGTCAATCACCGACTCTTGCACCCGGTTCGCGCGACGCATTTCAACCAATGCACCGTCAAGATCCTTAGCCTGTAGGTAGTTCAATCCAAGATAAAGATGTAAAAAGCCAACTTCATATGGCGAAGGCTCATAGCTAATCACATTATCATTCAAAAAAAGTGATGTCGCTTGCTCAATGCCTTCTGAAATTCGAATCTGAGCTTGACGTTGTTCTTCCGTCCAATACGCATCAGCAGCCTTCAATGCAGCCATGCTAGCCGCGTAGTCTTGTTGCAAAAACGCAACCCGACCAGATTCAGCACCATAAAGAAACGCCCCCCCAGCGTCACTTAGTGCCGCCTGGGCCTGCGAATAATCTCCGGATTTCACATAATGATAAGCGGCAGCATTGCTCTCTGAATAGTGACCGAACATGTTTTGTACACTCAGGCCAGCACACCCTGAGAGCAATACTGTAAATATCCCTAATACAACCTTTTTCATTTAGGTCCCACTCGTCAATGAGAGAATGTCGAAATCATCGACCCAAAGTCGCCTGATGAAGAGCGAACGAAGGAAAATAGTACTCAGCGATGAATACGCCAGAAACAAGCACTACTTTAATATCAATACCACGATCGCTGTAATTGGCACTCTTTGGGTCGTAAAGACAAGGCTAGCCTAACAACATTGGGCCGAGTGGTTTACCGCCCACCAAATGCATGTGAATATGATAGACCTCTTGTCCACCGTGGGTGTTGCAGTTCATGATGAGACGGTATCCGTCGTCAGCAATACCTTCTTCAGCCGCGAGCTTTTTCGCCACTGTTACCATTCGACCTAACGCGGCTTCATCTGCTTCTGTTACGTCATTAATCGTAGGGATGAGCACATTCGGCACAATGAGAATATGGCTTGGTGCCCTTGGGTTAATGTCACGAAAAGCCGTCACAAGATCGTCCTGATAAACGACGTCTGCGGGGATTTCTTTTCTAATAATTTTACTAAAGATGGTTTCTTCAGCCATTTCTCGCTCCAATGAGTCTGTCTGTTTCAATCGATTATGCGTTACAGACAATATCAGAGCAATAGCGTTTCCAAAGATCTTGTATCAAACGCGTACTACAAAAACTTACACACCATCACTTGCATTCCCACGTGATGCTACTCGACCAAAAATCCCTGAAAATCAAAACACAAGCACATGTGGCACCGCTTCCATTTCTCATTTTTACATGTAACTGAAACGTTATCAGTATACCGTCGTTGAGCAACGCAATTTTCGGGACGTTAATTGCCACTAAACTGCATAAAAAATCATCTGCAAGCTACAGTTTTTCAGGCATTCGCCGATAACGTGACTTGAAGGCACAAGACCAATTAGTAACCAGGACGAAATAACCATTAATGATAAATAAGTTAATTCCCATCACGTAATAAGATGGATTAAATGACCAAAAGGCTAACCACGTCACAAACGGGAAAATGGTGCTTACCACGCCTAACTGACAGTGCTAGTGTTGAACTAGACCAGATAATTTGTGACACATAATAATATACCAGCAGGACATACTCTGGCGTAAATTATCTTTTTTGGTCACTTTTGCTGCAAAGCGTTTGATATTTAAGGGAGAGAAATATGAGAAAACGTCGACAAGCCTCGATTATCGTTCGGATGAACGTTGGGTTTGCATTATTGGTCGCGCTTTTTGCGGTCACCATACTAGTAATGCAACGAGGGTCAAACCAAATACACAATCAACTAGGGACAGTAACCACAGAAGCCTTGCCGCTATTTTCTCAGGCAAATCAGACAAGTGTACGTCTTCTCACCGCAGACAAGATCTTCAAAGATTTCCTGACAACCCGCGACCCAGCGCGCATGAGCGATTACGATAAGCAATTCACAGAAGCCCACCAAGCATTCAAAGAAGCCAGTGACGCTCTGAACCTAAGCGCCGGGGAGATCCCCGCTCTCGCCGAGCAGCTCGCCGCCTTGCAAGCCCTCGAAAAACGCTACTTCGAGCACGCCCACACCGCAATGGCGAATTACCAAACGAAACTCGTCGCCGAACGCGAACGCTCAACCGCTATCCGTCGTTTCCAAGTCCTTTATGGCGAGTTGAGTAATAAGATGCAGAGCTATATCAATGATAGCGACAATATTGCTGTCCAAATGATATCGAAAAGCTACTTTGTCAAACTCGAGCAAACCGAAGAAACGACATCCGATGCATTGGCGAGTAACGATCCTTCTATTGTTGGTACAGCGCTGCGCGACAATAAGAAAAGCGTCACTCAATTAAATTACGCCTTCAATGGCATAGTGCGTCAGGACAGTGAAATCGGTGAGACCTTTCAAGCGTCAGTCGATCAATACACACTGGATATCGGCCAACCACAAGGTATCTTGGAACAGCACTACAATTATCTGATCGCAGAGCAAGAGCTTTACGACAATATCCTTACCCTAGCGCAAGAAATTGACGCCGCGATGGCTATCTTAAACACCTTTGTCACGCAAGCAGACCAAGTGATGGCCGATGCTATCCAAGTTGCTGATACAACCTATAGCCAAAGCCAACAGCGTGCCTTGCTGCTAGGTTTACTTGCCGTGACCATTTGTGCCACCGTCGGCTGGTATATTTCAACGCGTATTCGTGCGCCACTGCACGCCATGTTGCGCACACTCGAGAAGTTAACCCAGGGAGATATGACACAACGCTTCACCAAAGCGAGTTTCCGGGAGTTTGAACAACTCAGCGGCCATATCAATACCTTAGCCACAACCCTGCAAGAAATCTTACGAGATCTTGGCAAAACATCTGACGGACTTACGCACGTTGCCGAAGACAACCAAGCCGTGACAGCCAAAGCGAAGCAGCAACTGAAAGATCAAGGCGAACGTACCGCCAGCGTTGCCGCCGCGATGACAGAAATGGACCACTCTGTGAAGGATGTCTCTAACAGCGCAGAACACACAATGGAAAAAGTGAAGTCGGTAGAAAAAGCCGCCGGCGAAGGACGCGCTATCATGAGCCGCTCCATTTCCACCACACAGCAACTGTCAACCCGTATCGATGAATCGGTGCATGCGGTTGGCGAGCTACAGAAGATGAGCCATAACATTGGCGCAATCTTGGATGTTATCCGCAACATTGCAGATCAGACAAACCTACTTGCGTTAAATGCCGCAATCGAGGCCGCACGCGCGGGTGAGCAAGGGCGTGGTTTTGCCGTCGTTGCTGATGAAGTCCGTGTGCTTGCCTCAAAAACAACCGACTCCACGGAAGAGATTGAGGGCTTAATTCAGACGCTACAAAATGGCTCGGCGCAAGCCGTTAACTTAATGGAAAGCTGTGTTTCTGAAATGGCGACAAGCAGCAGCCAAGCTTCCGATGCCAACAGCTCAATGGAGGAAGTCCTTTCATTGATTCTCGAAATCAGTGAAATGAGCAGCCAAATTTCCCAAGCGTCAAACGAGCAAAGCAACACCAGTTCAGAAATTGCGCAAGCATTAGAGAGTATTAGCCATATCGCAGAAACCAACTACCAAGCCATGGAGCAAGTTGCCGCTGCGAGCGAAAACCTCGATGAGTTAGCGCATAAGCAAAACGATATCGTTAGTCGCTTTGTCGTCTGACAATAGGACGTCTTATAAAGGGGCGTCTAACAACAGGTCGACTCACTGATAAATTTCTTCCGCCCCAACTCACGTTGGGGCTTTTTTTAAACGGGCCTCATGATGCCAGTTTAACAAGCCAACCAGCGTATCGAGCTCAGCGCGTGTTGTGATGCATCGCTCTCCAGCCCCTACTTATCTCACCACGTGTTTACTGCATCTGTTTCACAAAAAGCGGACACACACGACAACAACAATGCCTTTAAAGTATTTCAAATAGCGATATGCTTTACGCCCAAAGAATAAGAAACTAGGTTTATATCATGTATATAAAGAGAAACCTTCTGGCTGGGCAAATACAATGGGTAATCGAACCTGGGTCATCACAGGTGTATCAATCGCATTAGTGTCTATCGGCGTACTGGTATTTGACGCGATCGTTGAAACACGACAGCAACATCGTGCCGATGCCGCGTCTGCAACAGAAAGTCTCCCCTCGACTTCTCAGCCGAAGACAGATCGACGTGAAGCACCAAACACAAGTCAACAGCCTATCACCCCAATACCAACGTCTATTAACGTCAACAAACCCGTTGCGCGAGTAGGTTGGCATCTTTTTCGTGATCCCAACCTTTCCTCTAATCACCAGGTAAGCTGTGAGTCTTGCCACAGCTTAAAATCCAATGGCGCTGAAACGATTCCAGTCTCTGTTGGTGTCGGAGGCCGCGGCATCAGAAACTCGTTAACTGTGTTCAATACTGCTTACAATTACCGCTTTTTTTGGGATGGCCGCGTTAACAGCCTTGAAGCTCAGCTTGATGGTCCTATACACAACGTCGTAGAAATGGACTCCAATTGGCAACACGTCAGTGACTATGTCGCGTCGTCTCAACACTACGAAACGCTCTTCAATCAAGCAAATTTGTCAATAAACACTGAGAACATCAAATTAGCTTTGGTCGAGTTTATGTCTGCGCTAACTACGCCAAACTCGCCTTTTGATCAGTTTTTGCTGGGAGACAATACCGCGCTCACTGAGCAGCAACGTCGAGGTTGGGAGCTATTTCAACAGGAAGGGTGCATTCGGTGCCACCGGGGTATCAATATTGGCGGCGGTATGGTGATGCGATTTGGCGTCTTTGGCGAAGCAACAAAAGGGGCTGATCGCTCGAGTGATACAGGTAGACACCTCTCTACGTCTAAGGCGGAAGACATGTACCTCTTTCGTGTTGCCAGCTTGAGAAACGTCAGCGACACAGCACCTTACTTCCATGATGGACAGACTCAAACCCTAGAAGATGCCATCAAGATCATGGCAGAAAGCCAGCTTGGTAAAACCTTCGACGACACACATGTCGCCGATCTAAAAGCGTTTTTGGAATCACTTTCTGGACAACACCCCGCGATTTTGCAGGAATTTGAAAATGAGTAGAGTCAAAGTCTTATTTATTGCCTCAGCCCTGTTGTTGTGCACACTCCTTGGTGGCATTGCTGTTCTCTATTTCGAATACAAGCGACTGAGCGACTACCGTATGGTCGCCGCCGAATTGAGTCACAACATCATTGCCATTCGGGATACAATGACCCAACATGCGCTTGGCACACAAAGTGATCCCTATTATCTCACCCAAGTGTTGGTGAACATAGAACGTGAATCACAGGGCATGGTGGACCAATACACGCAACGTGACCATCTTGGTCTATATCAACTGGAAACCTATACCGTTCTCGTTGACTTCTCTGAATCACTCACACGCGTTACCGATGCACTCGATCACGTCATTGGTGTGTTAATACTCAGAGAATCACTCCTGACTTCCCTATCTCAGCAGCTGAGTAGTGACAGCCCCAATCAAGACCTCGTATTGAGGAGCGTCATCACAAATAACCTTGCGTTACTTGAGCAACACCTAAACAACCAAGAGCTCCGCGTTACCCTCGACACATTTCGCGAAGTCGAAACACAAAAACAACACCTCTTTACCACCCTACTGCTACGTGAAAACATCGACTTCATTGAACGCACTGATGACGCGTTAACCTTACTCATCACTAATACTCGCAACATCATTATCCAAATGCTTGGCGCCCTCATTTTTATCACTTCAACGTTAGTCCTTGTGACGTACATTTTGCGTGTTAAAGAGCTCAACCGGAACAATGCCGCTTATCAAGAGGCCATAGATAAAACCGAACGAGCAAACCAAGCTAAATCCATCTTTCTCGCAACCATGAGCCATGAGTTGCGAACGCCAATGAATGGTGTACTTGGAATTGCTGAAATCGTGCTAGAAAGTACGAAGGAACAAGCGACCCGTGACAACGCCAAAATGATTATCAACTCAGGTCAACACCTGGTTACCCTGCTTAACGACATCTTAGATTTCTCCAAAGTCGAGCAGGGCAAGATGGTCTTAGAACGACGCCTTTTTGAGATGAAAGAGATTACTTTGCCCCTGCAACAGTCCTTACTTCCATTAGCAATGAACAAAGAGATCGATCTTATCGTCGAGGACCAAACCCCTGTTAACGCCGAGTTCATGGGCGATGTGGGGCGCATACGACAAATTCTGTTTAACTTGACGGGGAATGCGATAAAGTTTACCAGCGAAGGTAAGGTCGAAGTGACTATCGCGCTGCACAGTGCGAATGAGCAAACCGTTATAATGACAGTCACCGACACAGGAATCGGTATCGCTCGCGAAAAGCTCGATGAAATCTTTACGCCTTTCGAGCAAGCTGAGCTCTCTACGACACGAAATTATGGCGGAACTGGACTTGGGCTTTCTATCGTCAAACGAATGACCGATCTCATGAAGGGCGAAATTTCAGTGTTCAGCCAGCTAGGCATTGGTTCCAAGTTTACCCTGACTCTACCTCTGCCGCACACACAATCTGAACATACCCCCCCAATAGAAGTGCCTGAGTGCGAAGAGGTTGAAGTACTGGCCTCCTCTACCAATCCAATCGCACCTGACCATAAAGCCAATACCACCGAAACAGATTCAGACAACGCATCGCAATCAAGCCGTGAAGCAGCGGACTCTGGTATTGAGATGGAGATATTGCTAGTCGAAGATAATCCGGTCAATGCTGTCGTTGCCCAACGTTTTCTCAACTCTTGCGGTCATCATGCCATGATCGCGAAAGATGGTCTTGAGGCGCTTGAAATACTCAAGTCGACCCATTTCAACTTAGTCATCATCGACAATCATATGCCAAACCTTGGTGGCGTAGAGACGATAAAACGCATTCGAAATGAGTTGAAACTCAATACCGTCATTTTTGGCTATACCGCAGACGTTTTCAAAGAAGCACATGATGAGTTCATCGACGCTGGCGCAAACTTTGTCCTGACTAAACCTTTGCAGAAAGCCAGCCTAGAAAAAGTGCTCGAACAGTTCCACACTAACATCTTCTCGCATTCTTCACCGGTACCATCAGAAGCTGTGAATGTCATTCCTCTTGTCCGTTACCCCATTGACAAATTGCCGATGACAGAAGAAGAAATATCCAAGAGCAGCTTACTGTGTGAGATGGCCTTAAGTGAAGATGAAAAAGTGGAACTGCTGATTACTCTAGAGTCTGAAATCAACGACAAAACTGAGCTGCTCTTTCATGCCTTTGCCGCTTCCGATACGCAAGAACTTCATAAAGTCCTCCATGCTATCAAAGGCACTGCGTTGGAGTTCAATATGGTCCAAATGGTGAACTTAGCAGAGGCGGTGGAAGAAAAGGCCCGTAATGGGCAGCTCCCTGAGGTGGAAGAGCTGCAAAAACTGGTCAATCGCATGCTAATTAATGGCCACCAAGCCGCACGAGTCATTGAAAAACTCAACAAGCAAAGAGAAACAGGATAGAGAGCGATGAATCAACCACAACATCTCAAAATGATTGGGTTACATTCTTTCCTTGCGGCTATCGCAGCAATGATTCTTTTCATTGACCTCAACATTCCGCTCGGTGTGGCTGCTGGTGTACCTTACATCATGGTGATTCTGATTGCGCTCAACTCTAAGCAGCAATCCACCCCGCTCATTTGGGCCACCATCTGTACCCTACTCACCTTAACGGGCTATTTTCTCTCCCCCCAAGGCGGCGAGATATGGAAAGTGGTCGCCAATCGTACCTTAGCGATATTGGCTATTTGGTCTACGGCAATCATTTCAATGTTTATCATAGAGCGTACTCGCCGAATACTCGCACTTGAAACAGACTTGCAATTATCCACCTTCCGCTCAACACTTGGACAAGTGGCGGAGTATGCCAACGATGCCGTCGTCATCACGGACCATACGGGACTCATCACATGGGTTAATCACGGTTTCACCAAGCTTTCAGGCTATGAACTCGCTGAGAGCGTGGATAAGAAACCGGGCGCGTTACTACAAGGCAAAGAAACCGACCTTCACAGTATTCAACAACTCTCCGATGCGATACGTGCACAAAAGCCCGTCTCACTTGAGATCCTTAACTACCATAAAAATGGCACACCCTACTGGATAGACCTTTCGATAAACCCCATTTTCAAAGAGGGAAAACTAGAGAAGTTTGTAGCTGTTGAACGCGATATTACTGAGCGAAAGTCACTCCAGCGTGCACTGCAAGTTCAAGCAGAGCAAGCGAACCAGAATGCAAAAGCGACCTCCGATTTTTTGTTGCAACTAACACAAGAGATCACCAAACCAGTCGAACATATTCTCCATCTAACAAGCAAGACTGAACAGCAAAGTCACGATGACACATTAATGCAGCTCAATCGCAGCATCACTCAAGCAGCAAAAGCGACGAAAGCCATTACAAACACACTCACCCAGATCTCTCAGTTGCGTCCTGAAAACATTCAGACCAACCATGAGACATTTGACGCAAACGGTCTTATTACCGCCTTATGTCAAGATATTAAGCAGCTTGCCCAGTACAAAAAAATCCACTTCTCTGAATACTTGCAGCTCGAACAACATCGTCACTACCAAGGTGACCCAAAACTCAGCGAAAACATTATTTATTTCTTCGCACTCGCCGCGTTAACCGAAACAGACCAAGGCACCCTCTCAATTCAAGCTAAGCCTTTTAGAAAAAGGGCATTACAAGGGATAAGACTAGAAATAGAGTGCACGGATAAAGGCAAGAACTATCAAATTTTTGAAGGCGTTAAAAAGGCCTCCGACCATAGCAGCACTTGTGATTTGACAGGTATTGCGGGTGACTATGCTGTTGGCAACGCATTGATTTCAGCATTAAATGGCACCTTAGATATTGAGCATCCTACCGATGGTTTGTCACGAATCGTCATCCATTTGCCACTTATCGCAGACACAAACTCGCCGTCAAGCCTCGTAAGTAAAACAGTAGAACCGACAAACCAACACGCAACAAGCCAGTCTAGTACAACCGAGACTCTCGAAGAGAACAGAAAACTACTGATCGCGGAAGATAACGGCGTTAACGTCACTGTGCTCACCAAACTACTGCAAACTATCGGTTTCGATGATTTCGACTTCGCCAAAAATGGTAAGGAAGCTGTCAAACTAGCGAGAAATCAAGCGTACTACGCTATTCTAATGGATAACCACATGCCTGAAATGACAGGTATTGAAGCCACTAAGATCATCAAATCCACGATTTCACCCGATGCCTATATCATTGCTTGCACCGCGGACTCTTCACCAGATGCGAAATCAGAGTTTATTGACAATGGCGCCACTGAAGTCTTATTAAAACCTCTTAACATTCAAAAACTTCAAGCTGTCTTGATCGACTTAAACAGGAAAAGCCAGACGAGTTGTGCCTAACGGCTCCTTTACCACAATATAAAAGCCCTTGAACACGCGCATGTTTCTTTCTGTTTTACCGGGCCGCACTTTGAGGCTTCTGCTACAACCCACCCATCAAGACATATTTGGTCTCCAAATACGCTTCGATACCTTGTTTTGCCCCTTCTCGGCCAATACCAGACTCTTTCACGCCTCCAAACGGGGCTACAGCGGTTGAAACTAACCCTTCATTAACGCCAATGATGCCAGCTTCAAGTGCGCGGGAAACCCGCCATACACGCTTCAATGATTGGGAATAGAAATACGCTGCCAATCCTGACTCATATTTGTTCGCGCGCGCAATCACCTCTGCCTCATTATTAAACCGAAACAGCGCCGCAACCGGACCAAATGTTTCCTCCTGGGCAAGGCGCATATCCTCCGTTGCCTCAGTCAGTACACAAGGCATCACAAAATGGCCATGAGACCTTCCCCCACAACGTAGCTTTGCGCCATTGGCAAGTGCATCTTCGACATGCGCTTTCACTTTATCAATCGCCGCTTGGTTGATTAATGGCCCAATGTCGGCGCCTTGTTCAAAACCATCGGCAACCTTTAATGCCGTCACTCGCTCGACAAGTTTCGCCGCGAACTGATCATAGATAGCGTCATGGACATAAATGCGATTTGCACAGATACAGGTTTGCCCCGCATTGCGAAATTTAGACAGCATAGCGCCTTCTACCGCAGCCTCGATATCAGCATCATCGAAGACTATAAACGGCGCATTGCCACCCAACTCCAGACTTAATTTTTTGACATTAAAGGCACTTTGCTGCATCAACAATTTACCAACCGCCGTCGAGCCTGTGAATGAGAGCTTACGTATCGACCTGTGCTGCGTCAGGATCTCACCCATAATCACAGCGTCACCCGTCACCACATTCAATACCCCCGCCGGTAAACCCGCTTCTTGCGCCAAGTGAGCTAATGCCAATGCGGTAAAAGGGGTATCGGGTGCCGGTTTTAGAACAACACTACAGCCCGCCGCAATCGCAGGTGCACACTTACGAGTGACCATCGCGGCGGGAAAGTTCCAAGGGGTAATTGCCGCAACAACACCCACAGGCACTTTGGTCACTAACACTTCACTGCCTGCTTTGTGGGTTGGGATAATCTCGCCATGGACACGTCGCGCCTCTTCGGCGTACCACTCCACAAAGCTTGCCGCATAAGCAACCTCTGCCATCGCTTCTTGCAACGGCTTTCCTTGTTCAAGCGTTAATAAGGCGGCAAGATCAGTTTGATGCTGCATAATCAGGGCATGCCAACGACGCAGTAACTCCGCACGTTCTTCGGCTAACGTATGCTGAAAGGTAGCGTAAGCACGCTCTGCTGACGTCACACTGGCAAGGACTTGTTCTCGCGTGAGCAAAGGAATCGTCCCTATTACCATTTCTGTCGAAGGGTTCACCACGGTCTGTGATTGCTCTGTCTCACTGTTTACCCACTTTCCGTCGATAAATGCTTGCTGTTTCCATAACGCCTGATTAGCTAACTGCATGTTTTTAAACCTTGAGTTAAAGATGAAAATGACCGCGTAAAACCAAGTCAACATTCACGCCACAGTCACCAATGTGGCATCGTACTTTGACGCACGCAAAATAAAAAAGTGTGCTTACAGAGCGGCTCGCCTAGTAGAGATAGACGAAACCTCAGCCCATTATTGAGCCGAACGGAAAGTAAGCAAAGTTAAACAGTCACACTTTTAGCAACGGCTGGCATATTCTGCCGGCGATAAACCACTGATGCGCTTAAACAGGCGGGTAAAATTACTCACATCATCAAAGCCGAGTTGATAAGCCACCTCCTGAACACTAAGCTGTCGAGCATCAAGCAGCTGTCGTGCTTTTTCGGTCACTAACTCATCATAATATCGCTTCGGTGCCATTTTCAGTACATGCTGAAATCGGCGAGATAAGGTTTTCTCAGTCACACAACATTTCGCGGCGATTGTGGCAATACTTAACCGCTTGCCTACCCCAGACTCACACACCTGTTGCGCTTCCAGCACTACCTTATCTCCATGGCTTTTATCAGGAATAAATCTTTGATAGAAGGCTTGTGCTCGACTGCCAAAGTCAAGCAACGAAAAGTCTGCTACCGATTTTGCGCACGTATAACCAGCGTAGCGAGCGATGAAGTGAAGCACCAAATCTTGATAGGCAAATAACCCAGCTGCCGTGACGACTGCCCCTTCATCAATGAGCATTTCCTCACTAACTACCGATTCAATAAGCGGGAACTCGGAACGCAATCTATGGCAAATTGCCCAGTGAGTCGTCACACGGCGACCAGATAACAACCCAGCATGAGCGAGAATAAAAGTACTTGCACAACATGCAGCCACCACGCCCCCCTTTTGAAGGATCCCGTCGAAATGAGCGGTTGGCATCACCGCTGAAAAATCGGGGAGAGGATCTGAGAAACAGGGCGGTAGTAACCAAAGCGCCCTTTCTTCCACCAAGACATCTTCGTTGCTTTCGATAAGCCGTACATCAAAATGACAGCCAGCACCAAAGCGTGCCGCGAGTGAGAACAGATCAACCATACCGTAAATGGCTGAACGCATTGCACCGTCATAGCAGACAATATTGACTGGCACCCTATCCAAGTCTGACGTCATCTTTTCCCTCCTGTCCAATAACGACTTATTTAAGTCCAAATTTGACATTCAGGAAAGCCTTATCTCGAAATATGATCAAATCTCTTTTCAACATCCACATTCGGAGAGACAAGTATGTCCCACACAGCACTGATTATCATTGATGTTCAAAACGACTACTTTGAAGGTGGCAATATGGTATTGCACCAGCCAGATTTTGCTGCACAACAAGCAAAGGCGCTACTTTCAACATGGCGAAAAAAACACTGGCCAATCATTCATATTCAACACGAAGCGACCAATCCAGACATGCCCTTCATGCAACCCGGCACGGAAGGTCAGCGCATCCACTCCAGTGTCTTGCCACAAGAAAACGAAATCGTTATCACCAAGCACTATCCCAATGCGTATTGGGAAACGACACTGCATGAAACTCTTCAATCACTCGATATCAAGGAACTTTTGCTCTGCGGCATGATGGCCCATATGTGTGTCAGTGCGACCGCGAGAGCAGGCATGGAGAGAGGTTATAGCATCATGATCGCCCAAGATGCTTGTGCGACTACCGCGCTACCCTACGGTGATAAGACAATTGATGCCAGTACCGTGCACGAAACCGCACTCGCGGAAGTCGCTTACTTCAGCGATATCACCACAGTAGACAAAATACTGACAGCGCAAACCCGTTAACAGTAATTTGCATGAAACACCGCCAAGGTTTGACGATGGGCGGCTTTCAATACCACTTGTGGACGTCGCCTTGCCAACAGCCCAATGGCTACTTCAACTGACGGGCATTGCCGTGTGTATAACAGCCACGCGACGGCGATAGTGGCACTTCGCGTGCACCCGAGGGCGCAGCAGACATGGATGGGCTTGGGCATTGCTTGCATTGCGGTAATCACAAGGAAGCACTGTTCTGGAGAAGGCACCTCCATATCAAGCAGTGGCATATTTAGATATGCTGCTGCTTTTTTAGGGCCACTGAGTTCAGCGGTCATATCAACAATGGCAAGGTCTTCAGCATCGCGATAGCTACTCGGTAACCCAGAAAGAACCAGATCTGGATGCACTCGCGTTGCCTTCCATCGCCATTGCCAAAAATTTGCATTCAAACGCGCGCCGACCAAATAGGGGGCGAGTAACCACTTCCCAACCGCAGAGAATTGTCCGTTAATGCCTTTCTGCAACCCGGCGCCACCCAATTTCATGTAGCAAAGCGCAACAATGCCAAAAGAGACAGCGGGCCAAATGAGCCAAAGCACAACGCCACCATGCTTTATCGCAATCACAAGCAACATGAGACTCGACAAACCGTAAGCCAACGCAAATGGCCACAATGTTGCTGAGACAGGGTGAGGCCGATGCTGACGATCATTGTTGAGCGGCCACATCCACACAACTACCAGCCCCACTAACGCCCCTGTCGGTACATCGATGAAATGATGCTGCCATGTTGTTAACACTGAGATTCCGATCAAGATAAACCATGTATGGATGATCCAACGCCAAACGAGAGGAGCACCACGCAAATACGTTACCCACAGCACAACTAACAGCGCGATATGCAAAGATGGCGCTTGATTAAAGGGCTGATCGAACGTATTTAACAGGGAAAACAATGCGCCAAACAAACCGCTTGTTTCTGGGCGTTGCCAAGAAAATTGCAAAGGATAAATCAAAAAAATCGCGATACAGATCAGCTGCGTTGTCAGCAAGCGTACACCAAGCCGATGTATTTCATGACGTGAACGGGGAACAAAAAAAGCACCAAGATAAAGCAGGTTAATCGACCAATATGGCACGATACTCCACGACCAAAAGGGGATGTGTGACTCCCACTCGAAAACAATACTGGGAACTGCGGGGTTCAACGCGGTGTGGTGCAGTGCAAACAGATAGGTAAAACTAAAGAGTGGAGAAAGAAAGAGCAGCCAAAAAATACCCAGCTTTGCCAGCCCAGCCTGTTGTGTATCACTTGTTTTCACTCGCACCATCCTGTTTAAACATGATTAAGCGCAAGAGTCTCCGCGAGCGCCCTCAAAGGTGCAATCCTCAATAGGCAAGTGTTCGGCCTTGTACGCAAAATTTTCTCAGTCTCGCGCCATCGCTGACAAATCGCACCACCAAACTAAGACGAAAGGACAGTGCCTGTGTTTGTGCTTAGGGTATATACTCAAGTAACCTCAGGACGCTTAGGTATATACTCAATGTATTTGGAGGCGCAAAGAGTAGCCTCTAAACGGAGAATTTAGGATCGCTATGTTAAGACTGCTTCTACTCATCAGTACGCTCGTTTTCTCCCGCCTGCTATCAGCAGAGATTCATCTTCACGTCGATGAACAACCTCATCCCAAGAAAGCCTCTCTGATTTCGACACTGCAAACTCACATCGACTATGTCAATCAGCGTTATACCTTCCCATTTGAGCTTGATATTATCCTTGGTGCCGAAGATGGCCCCCTCTATGATCCTGAACTCAACCAAGTTTGGTTTCCATACTGGTTTGCCGATGATATCGAACAAGCGTTCATTAACGGTGGCTACTATGAAAACAGACTGCCAGAGGCAATCGAAGGTGTCATGGCACACACGTTTTATCATGAACTGGGCCATGCACTGGTCGAGAACCTCGCATTACCTGTGTTAGGTATGGAAGAAGATGCGGTGGACACCCTAGCGACCCTTTTCCTTATCCACCAAAAAAATGAGCAAGAAGGCATCTTTATGGCCCTCGCTGCTGCTGACGCCTTCGATGCAGAAGATCTCCAAACGTCATCGACACATATCGAAGAGGAAGCCTTTTATGCCGCACACTCCTTCGATCTGCAGCGCTTTTACCGGGCTATTTGCTTAATTGTCGGCTCTGAGCCAGAAAATATGTTAGCAATTTTAAATGACCTCGACTGGGACGAGGAAAAACAGGCAGAATGTTATTGGGAGTATAAAGATAAGTCCGCAGCAGCGGAGACACTCCTCAAGCCTTATCTTAATATACTCAAGTAATCTCAAGATGCTTGGGTATAAAGGCCTCTAACCGCTATCCCTAATGTACGCACTGAGCAACTTATGCAGATTAATTATTACGATGACATTCCAGACAAACACAATGGCACCCAGCTTATTGATTATCTGCAAATGCAGTTTCCCTATGCAAATCAACCCTGGGCGTCTCTGTTTGCCCAGTCTCGCATTAAAATTGATGGCCTCCCCGCTCAGCCCAGCAATGTGCTAACCGCTAAACAGCATTTATCTATCTCTTTTACCCACTACACAGAAGCGCCTGTCGATACCGAGTGGCGGTTACTCTGGCACAAAAAAGATGTCATCGCCGTGCACAAACCCGCAACGCTGCCAGTAAGCCGAACGACACGTAATATCTATAACACCTTAATCGCGCTTATCAAAAGAGAAAGTGATTGGCCTGATGCTCACTTGCTTCACCGTTTAGATCTTGAAACATCTGGCATTGTCTTGCTCGGCAAACACAAACAAGCCGCTGCAAAGTGGCAACCCGAACTTAACACACTGATGACCGCTAAGCGTTATCATGCGGTTGTTTACGGATCACCCGCTTGGACGCAAAAAGAAGTCATGTGTCATCTCGCTACCCGTCCAACTAGCCCTATTCGATGTCAAATGCACGTCTGTGAGCCCGGAGAAAAAGGCAAACTGAGTCAGACCCGTTTCACCGTCATCGAACGCGGTGAGCACTTTTCAGTGGTTGAGTGTGAACTCGTTACAGGTCGCAAACATCAGATACGCGCGCACCTTGCACATATCGGCCATCCGATTGTCGGGGATAAGATCTACGCCAACATGGGACACTACTACTTAAAACGCCTTGCTGATGCCATCACGCCTGCCGATGAAGAACAGCTCCTCGCGCCCTATCACTTACTTTTTGCCCGAGAGGTCACGGTAAATCTTTCTGCGGCATCGGAAGATCGACACGTCATCATCAATCCTTTTTATCCCTCGGCTTGGCGGCGTTTTTGTGAGCAACATAGACTCACCACAGGCGTTGTAAAACCTATGCCTCGTGGCGGGCATCTGCTTTAACCAACACGATCAAAAAAGGGGATCTATCGATCCCCAAAAGCTTCAGCGAACATCAAAGCTGAAACCTAACATTCAGCCGCGATAGTAAATTTTCAAGTGCAATAGCAATGATTCTATCGCGATGGGAAATGCCCTGCGCGCACTCTCTCGCAGTGGCTCAAGCTTCTGTCCGTGACCGACTTAAAGCATCCAATTTACACACCATGGTTGTGGAATAAGAAAAGCCGACCAAACGCTTCAACCAAGGGTGGTAATCCCGTGCCGTTTCAACAAAGCCTTCCCGCTCATATAAAGCGCGAGCACGCGAGTTACTGTCAATAACGTCCAATCGCAATGACTGATAGTTTTGCTCAATGGCCAACGCTTTGCAGGCATCGAGCAGTCGCGTCCCTAATCCTTCACCTCGATATGCTGAATCAATGACCAAGCCATCCAACACCATCTCCTTGGCGGTTGGCTCTCGTTCAAACAATGCAAAGACAAAACACGCCCAACATCCTCGCCAAAAACCCAATCGTTTAATCAGTTGTCTAACACTTATCCCGCCTGTTAACGCCCCCTCTCGGGTTTGAATGCCAGCCAAGCCAATGACTTTTTGTCCATCAAGAATCACAAACGAGTACTCAGGCAGAAACCCTTCACTCAATATCGCAAGCCGTTGCTGTTTATCAGGGATCGCTGTTTGAAATTTAGGCCCAAATGCCCCTTCATATAACACGGCGACCACCTGACGATAACCGTCATTCCAGCCTTTTTGTAGTCGATAATCTGTCATGGTGCTCACATGTTTTCCTGTCGTTGTTCAACGTGATCGTCTAACCATTGCAGTAGTGTGGGTAAGAAACCGTCTGCAAGCGCATCCGAATCCAACCAAACTAAGCGCATCCAATCGCCTAAAGTAAAAGTTTGCCCCGTAAACGCCTCTGCATCGAGTAAACCGTGGGTAGCATTTTCAATGAGCACCGTCGTCAGGTGCGTATTGGCACTTGAATACCATCGCTTATGCTCGTTCTGCGCATCGACATTGAGATCGCTATCTCCCCACAAAAGTAGTGTCGGCACCGAAACACCACTCAAAGCATCGCTGGCATCAACTTGAAAATTACGCAGCACAAAGCCATAGCGCTGTCGCGTCATCGTTGAACCACTCATCTCGACATATTCTGGGTATGAAGGTGATGTTTTTAAGTAGGTGACAAACTCTTCGTTCCGTTTAAGCTCGGCTAGGATCGCCGTTTCGCTTTTCCCTTCGAGTCGCAATGCCGTTTCTGTGTAATAACGCCCTTGCGCTAACCAGTTGGTGGCGAAACCGATACCAACTGCAAACCCGACATGATCTGCCTTCGCGATGGCTGGTACAACCCAACCTGCCTGACTAAATCCCACTAAGCCAATCTGCTCATTGGGCACCTTCACGGTGGTTTTTACCCAATCTATGGCCGCTAACACTTCGCTGCTTCTATCTTGCATTGACTGATTGAGCCAATCCCCCGTTGATTTTCCTACGCCAGGTTTATCCCAACTTAAGATTGCGTAGCCCGCATTACGCAATGGTTGCCAAAGAAGCGCATAATATCCTTCCGCATCATGCGTTGTTGCACCGTCACCATGAACAAAAATCAACACCGCTTTAAGCTGTTGCGGCTCTCTGGGAGCAAGGTAGTGACCAGAAAGCCTATCTCCTTGGTGATAAAAGGTGATGGGTTTAGCTGACACGCTAAACACAGTTAAAGCCAGTGTCACTAACAAGGCATATTGGAATCCCACTTTCCTCAGCATCTTTTTCCTCTCGCTGACGGTGCAACATGAGATCATTTTGCGACAAGGGCGCGCAACAAACGTGTCCTAAATTGCGCTCTAACAAAAAGCCACAGATTTCACTGTGGCTTTAAACGCTTGCAATCTCTCCAGGTCTAATCCGCTAATCAAGCACAATCACGGCTCTGAGAAGCCTAGAAACCCTAGTCAGAAAGATAGTATTCGATGGTAGAGACGACCCTGACCCGTTTAATATGCGGGTTGTTTCGATCACGCGCCGATATTGAAAACTGGCCTTGTGACGCCCGTTTAATTTTCCCCAGTTTAGAATCCGAATCTTCGGCAAACTTCTCCGCAACTTGGCGTGCATTACGTGTCGCTTCCTCGACCATATCGGGCTTAACATCATTCAAACGCGTAAATAGATACTCGGTTGTGACACCATAATCTCTCGCAGTGAACACAATACCTTGGCGGCCAAGCTCAGATAAAGAAGCTTGCATGGTGCGAACGAGGTCGATTTCATGGCTATACACCGTCACCGTTTGATTGCCTGAATACCGATACAGCGCAGGTTCATAGCCACCATATTGCTGCGCTGACTTATCGACGATATTAGGCGCAGACAGTGTCACTGCGTCACTAGACAACCCCCGCTCGATTAAAAACTGCATGATCTTTGTGTTGCTCTCTTCTAGCTGAAGATACAGGTCAGTAAGGTCATTACTTGCGACTGAATATTGAAGTGGCCAAATAACCACATCAGCGACAAACTCTTGTTCAGATAAGCCTTTCACGGTCACGGTGCGCTCTAGCTCTTTCACACCGACGGCCGCCTTCGCAAGAATCGCTCCCATGATCACCAAGCCAAACGCGATAGCCAATCCCGCTAATCCATTTTGATATTGTCCTTTTTGCACTGTGCCACTCCTATTCCCACTCATATGCATTAGTTTGAGTGAGTAACCATGGCAAAGTTTCTTTCGTGCAGATCAATTCACAGATTTTGATACCTTCTACCCACTTTGCAATGTCAGTTTCAGCATTTTCATCGTCACGCCTTTCACTAGAACAATCACAGAGACAAAATTTGAGTACACGTGTACGCTCATTGACAGTATAAATAACTACGCCCCTTCAACTATTCAATTGGTTATAAAGCACGATAAGCACAAACTACTTTTTTACACATTTTCTTACAACAAGCGTTGAGTGATTACTCTAATCAGGGTTAGGATTCGCAGCCAATTGTGTAGATAACATGAAAATCAAGGACTTAATGTGACCGGTCAACGTCTGCGCCCTTTAGTTGCGGCTATCGGCTTAGCCTCTCTTACTCCTTCGCTTAGTCAAGCGGCGGGATTCCAGCTCAACGAGCACTCTGTCAGCGGACTTGGTCGCGCCTATGCGGGCGAAGCGGCCTCGGTAGAAAATAGTAGTGTTATTTTTCGAAACCCTGCTGCAATGACATACTATGATACGGTCGCCATATCGGCTGGTGCGGTTTACATTGACCCAAACGTCGATATCCACGGCACAAACATGCTGGGTAAAACAGGCGATACCGATGTGGCGAGTAGCGGCCTATTGCCGAACGTCTCTGTGGTTAAACCGCTCAATGCAGATTGGGCAGTCGGCTTTTCTGCAAGCTCGAACTTCCACACTGGTGTCGAGTTTTCGGACGACTTTCTCGCGAGCCACTTTGGTAAAGTAGCTGAAATAGAGACCATGGATCTCAATCTTGCCATCGCATACAAGATCAATGAAGCATGGAGCCTTGGCCTTGGCCTCAGCGCAATCAAAGGCGAAGGTAGAATTAAAAGTACCACCCCGCCAGTATTACCCGCGCCGTACAACAACTTGACCAGCAAAACCATCCTCGATCTCCAAGGCGATGACACCACCACGACTTGGAACCTAGGTGCAATGTGGCAAGTGAATGAAAAACATCGCTTGGCACTGACCTATAAACACCATGCCACCCTCGATCTAAGTGGCACTGCCACAAGTGACATTGGTATGCCAAGCGGCAATGGCAGCCTGCCTCTCGCACTTCCCGCTATGGCTGAAATCGCTTCAGAGCATCAGTTAAGAGACAACTTGATCCTGCATGCGAGTTTAAACTGGACTGGCTGGTCTCGATTTGAAGAATTGAGAGCCAATATTGAAGGTCATGATGTACTCATCAAAGATGAAAACTGGGATGACACATGGCGCGCCTCTGTTGGTATTACCTATCGCTTAAATAGTGAATGGCAACTTAGATCAGGTCTCGCTTTCGACAAAGGTGCCGTAAAAGAAGATTATCGCACTATCACCATTCCTGACTCTGATCGCTACTGGTTCAGTACAGGCGCCGCATATCATCTTTCAAAGCACAGTACGATCGACCTCGGTTTAAGCTACCTGCATTTTAAAGATGCATCGATTGAAGAGACGACTCAAATCGGCAATATTGTAGATACTTACCAAGCCACCGCTTCAGGAGACGTCTGGCTCATCGGTGCGCAATACAGCTACCGTTTCTAGCTATACCTATACTCACGTAACCTCAAATTACTTGTTCAGCAAGAAACGCAAGGCTCGTCAGCAACGCACTGCTGTGAAGGTACTTGAGAACCAAATCCTTCACAGCAGTGCCTTGAACTCAAAACGCTAAGCCGCTTCTGCATCGTGCATTTTGAGGTAACTTGAGTCTATAGGGTGGCAACCACTGTCGCCCTTTCTCATTGCCAATCCAGGATAACCCCTAAAAAAACTAATCCGAAACGGCGATTTTTATCGTGCTCACACCTACCCTCATCATATTGCCTACATGTCGAATGCACTCTAAACTTGCCTCCACAATATGGTGAGATTCTAGGAATGCGCAATTAATCTGTCATTAATGATGATTAAAACACCAAAATTAGAATAAAAATCTATTTCACATCCTAGATTGTTCATTTAACCATCTATTAACAAGATAAAACACTAGTGAGCAACTCTGTAATGCACGCATCTACTGGCATGGCAAAACTATTATTTTTGGTAATCCTAATGGCAGGGGTTGGGCAAATGACCCAAACCATGTATGTTCCTGCTATCGGTGAAATGGCCTCCGTCTTCGGCGTACCCGTTGGCCAACTGCAAGCCGTAATGGCCGCCTACCTCACCTCTTATGGTCTTACCCAGTTCATTTACGGGCCGCTTTCCGACCGTTTTGGCCGAAAACCCGTACTCATGTTAGGCATGGCCATTTTCCTATGCGGCAGCGTACTTGCTATATCAGTGAATGATTTCACGCTCTTTTTGGTAGCTAGCTTTATTCAGGGTGCAGGAACCGGCTGCTGTGGTGCGATGTGCCGAACAGTTACACGTGATTGCTATGAAGGGGATGATCTACAAAAAGCGAATAGCTTAGTGAGCATGGGGGTGATTTTTTCACCGCTCATCGCACCTGTGCTCGGCGGTTGGCTTGCCACTCACTGGGGATGGCTCACCATCTATCAGTTCCTGTTGGGCTTCGGTATCTGCGTCACCTTAGTATTGATGTCACAGTTCCCTGAAACCCTCCCCGCTGAAAAGCGTATCGCGCAGCCAGTGATTACCCGATACAAAACGGTACTCAGTAGCCGCCGCTTCCAAGGCTATATACTCTGCCTAGTCGCCGCTTTTGCGGGTATCGCTATCTATGAGGCAGCCTTGGGCGTCTTACTCGGAGGGGTACTTCAGCTTTCACCCCAAGTGGTTAGCATTTTGTTTATCTTACCACTACCGGGCTATCTCGCTGGATCTTGGCTTTCTGGCGCGCTAACCCGCAATGTTGGCGCTGATAAAGGCATGGTTGTCGGTATTATTGCGCTTGTCATCGGTGCGCTAGTAATTCTCGCCACCGGCCTCACTATTGGCGTCAATGCGGCCAGCTTGGTCATCGGTGGAACCTTCTATTTTGCGGGTGCGGGATTAACCTTCCCCATCGCCACCACCGCTGCGCTTGCACCTTTTCCGCAACAAGCGGGTACAGCAGGTGCGATTATGGGTGGCATGCAAAACCTTGGCGCTGGCCTTGCGACACTGGCCGTCGCCATGTTCCCGGCCCAAGATCAAAACACCTTAGGTCTCGCTATGTTGCTGATGACGGTCATTGCCGTTGTGGGGCTAAAGCGCGTAAAACGCGCAACCCAAACCCCAGCGGTGGCAACAGCCTAAGCCTTTTATTCCATTTCGATTCTGATTAGGGAGGCTAATTAACGGCCTCTCGACCAAACCTCTCGCTGTTACCGATAGTCCGCTTCTGAAACGGCCCTGTCTTCGCCATCTTCTCTCTTATGAAAATCCTCCCACACTGGGATAGGGATGGCATAGAGATGATTTTTCTCATACCAGTCGTTTGGACCAGTGCTATCAATCAGGATAGCCGTGTCATTCATGGGGTAAAAATCTATCTCCCCATACTGCACCGGTAAGCTAACTTGCCAGTCTAGTATTCCTCGCTTTAGTTGGAACCCTGTCAGGGTCATCATCTTATTCCCATCTCGATCAACCTCGGAATCCAAGCAAAGTAATGTTGATTCATAGCGGCTAAAGCGTGGACAATACTGGCGTATTTTTTTGCTGTAGGTAATCTCCCCAGTACGATGATCGATTTCAGAATAGAAATACGCGTGTTGCTTTGCTTCTAAGATGGCAACATGCCTATGATGGGGTACCACGCCTTCGAAGACGTCGACAATGCCATACTGATGCATCCCCTTGTGCTGCCAGAGTGCTTGGCCTGTCTCAAAATCAAACCCAAAGAGTTGTTTTCGATTCGCAAGTATCAATGTATCCAGATAACGCAAAATCTCATACCCGCCTTTTACAGGTTCAGGGTCGATAAACCAAATAACATTCCCCGTCTTCGGATCAATGGCGGTTAAGCCTGTTGCAAGGTCAGATGAATAGGCGATATAAAGTGAGTCATGGTGTAACACCTTGAACCCCAAAAGAGCTGCTTGAGACCACAGCACCTTACCAGAGGTCACATCAATCGCATGTAGCGCATTCTCAAACTCCGCTAACAATATTTGTCCAAACAGCCCTTTGAGCACAGGTAACTCCCCCTCAGCGGCAAGAGGTAAGCTGGCGATCTTTTCACCATCTTGCTTACGGAATATCACGATGCGCTGGTCTTGTGTCACCAGAGCGAGCTGATCAGTATCAGCAATAACGTATTGGGCTTCAGCATGAATAGAAATCTGCTTTTGCCATACTTTAGCCATATCATCAGCTTGATATAAGGTGGCCGTCGAGTCTGCGTCAACGGAGATATAGTACCGATAGTCATAACCCACATAGCCCCACATCAAAATATCCTTTTCTGATCGCGACAGATGATCATGCCCATCTAGTAAGGAAATCATTCGACTTTCTCGTGTACTGTGCAAACGAACTGGCATTTTTTCGTCAATGCTAAGCTGTATAAATGTCGTTTCACCACTGAAGGATTTTTCCCAACTTACTCCAGTCGTTGGTGCCCCATCTTCATCCCAAAAAAGCGCAATATGTGATGCGGATCCATCGTCAAATTCTTGTTCATACGCAAGTTGACCGTTAGGGTGCCACTTGCGGTGCCAACCGGTTTTTTTACCCTCAACAAACGAGGCGGTTTCCCTTACCTGACCATCTTCATCCTTCTTTACCATGTCCCCCGTATAGAGAGAACCATTGTGATAATACAAACCGGCAACGTCTTGCAGCGATTCAGGCTCCCCACAACCAACCAATACACCAAGCAGTAAAAACAACACATACCGCGCCATACAACATTCTTCTCTCTGGTAATAACTGCCATCACTATGCAACCCGTTACTCTTTAGTTCTATAGCAACAACCAAAACTGGAAGGCAGTTGGAAAGATGTAATCGTTCTCATATAAATACGCCAGAAAACCAAGCCATTAGGAGGACCCATAACACTCCTCCTTTTGCCTCTTTTACAATCGATTGCGCTAATCATACTTTGACACGCTAAACTGCTTTACAATAAGGCTAAGCATCCTTACTATCGGTTGATTTTTTTTTACTGGAGGAACCAAAAATGACGACATTAACCATTACTCGTCCAGATGACTGGCACTTACATCTGCGAGATGGTGACGTATTGGCAGATACTGTGCGTGATACAAGCCGCTACATGGGCCGCGCGCTAATCATGCCGAATCTGGTTCCACCAGTTATCGACACGGAAAAGGCACTGGCATATTACGATCGCATTCGTGCAGCAGAACCTAAAGGCCGCTTCGAACCTTTGATGAGCCTTTATCTAACCGATAACACAGATCCTGAAGAGATCCGCAAGGCAAAGGCAACGGGTAACATTGTTGCGTGCAAACTCTACCCTGCAGGCGCGACCACTAACTCTGACTCTGGTGTTACCAACGTAGAGAACGTTTATCCTGTGCTTAAGGTAATGCAAGAAGAAGGCATTCTTCTGTTGATTCACGGCGAAGTAACGCACAGCGAAGTGGATATTTTTGATCGCGAGAAAGCGTTTCTCGACAATGTGATGAGCAAGATCGTCAACGATTTCCCAGATTTAAAAATCGTCATGGAGCACATCACCACTAAAGACGCAGCCGAGTTTGTTGCGAGCTGTGGCGAGAATGTCGCTGCGACTATTACTGCGCACCACTTAATGTTTAACCGCAACCATATGCTAGCGGGAGGCATTCGCCCACACTTTTACTGCTTGCCGATCTTAAAGCGTAATACGCACCAAGAAGCCTTAGTTAAAGCAGCTACCAGCGGTTCTAAGAAGTTCTTCCTCGGTACAGATTCAGCGCCGCACGCCAAAGGCAAAAAAGAAGCTGCATGTGGTTGCGCAGGATCTTATACCGCACACGCAGCGATCGAACTGTATGCAGAAGTCTTTGAGGAAGCGGGCGCAATTGACAAGCTTGAAGGCTTTGCAAGTCACAATGGCCCTGATTTTTATGGCTTGCCACGTAACTCAGACACTATTACTCTCGAAAAAGCAGAGTGGCCTGTGCCAGCCACCTACAAGTTTGGTGAAGATGTCGTCGTGCCAATCCGTGCGGGTGAACACATCACGTGGACAGTGACAGCAGGTGAGTTCGAGTAATCGCACTCAATTCCGTCTCTCAACTTGAATTCGAAGGTGCCGCTAGGCACCTTTTTTGTATTGCGCGACAACATCCAAGTAAGGAGACGACCCACCATGAAGCAGCAACCGAAGTCCGATCTCTTCATCGATATTGGTATGCTGGCGATGCGCTGCGCAGTCTTGGAAACCGCTCACCATAGCCATCTCACCTACCAATTGACGGTTCCTACAAGCGCGAGCACACTCTTCATTGAAGGAGAACGCCAGCCCCTTACAGGTATTCAACTGCTCGCGCCTGGCATTGAACATCGATTGGACATGGCGGTAGGTTGGGTAGTCCTTATCGAACCACTTTCTACACTCGGTCAGCACTGTGAATCTCTTTTAAACGGGGCGAGTTCAGCTGCTGTTACCTTATCTCAACTTGCCCACCCCGATCATTTACCCTCAGATCAAGACGATATACCAGACTTCATCATGCCTTGGTTTACGCCCCAGTTAAGAGAAAGCCACAGCGCCAATATCGACCAGCGCATTGCCGATCTGCTGACTCAACTCAATGCCTGCTTCTCTCAGCCAAACCCCAAAAGTAAAAAGCAGTTTTTACAGCAATGCTTGAAGCCAGCACAATGGCGCGCCAATGAAGTCGCGTCTCAACTGGCTATATCAGAGAGCCGTTTTCTTCACCTGTTTAAACAAGAAACGGGCGTTGCTTGGCGGGCGTACTTGCTTTGGCGTCGTTTACTCTGTGCTATTCTCGCAATGCGGCCACAGCCTGAAGGCAACCCTAAGAGCCTCAACGCCACCCAAGCAGCCCATCTTGCTGGTTTTGCTGACAGTGCGCATCTCAGCCGCACTTTCAAATCCACATTTGGTATTACTATTCGCCAAGCGCTGGCACTCCTTTAGCCAGTTTATTCAATTTCACTTTTCGTTAGCCAAGTAAAGTCTGAGCACCCCCATCAATAAAAACGGTGCGAACGATGACAGAATCAAACAGCAAAACAACAAAACAACGTCAATATTTAGGCGAAACCGAATTGGTCGATTTCAATCACCCTTCTATTCAAGCTCTCATCAAACAGCGAGGCTGGTTAACTCAGGATACGTACCACCAAATTGAAGCCGTCTACAACTACGTTAGGGACGAGTTACTCTTTGGATACAACCGTGATGATGCCATCCCCGCAAGCGAGGTACTGCGTGATGGTTATGGTCAATGCAATACGAAAGGCACATTGCTGGTTGCACTGTTACGCGCACTCAAGATCCCCGCGCGCATTCATGGTTTCACTATCGATAACAACTTGCAGAAGGGGGCAATTCCGCAATACCTCTTTTGGCTAGCCCCTCAGAAAATTCTCCACACTTGGGTCGACGTCTGGTTTGAACAACGCTGGGTTAACCTTGAGGGCTATATCGTCGATACACAATACCTCACACAGATTCAACGACGCTTTGTTAAACCCCTTCGCAATACGCTTCCAAGATCACGCAGAACCTGTGACAACGCCTTTAGTGGCTTTGCGATTGCGACGCCCTGCCTCGTCGCCCCACAAAATCAGTGGCTCGGCGACAATACCTATATACAACGTGAAGGGATTGTTGATGACTTTGGTACGTTTGACCAACCCGATGATTTTTACCGTCACTATGGAACCAACCTAATAGGACTGAAGCGACTCGCCTATCGATATGTGATTCGACACCTTATAAACCGCCATGTTAAGCACATTCGACGACATGGTTTGTAATATGCCTCACGCCTTGTAACGGAAGTATCACACCATTTACCATTGACAATTGCTATCTCTCATCAGTTCACGCATGATGTTCGCAAATGGATTTTCTATTCAACATTATGCGTTTACTGACTTTTATCACTGTGCTTTTTCTCTTAGGGTGCTCCAATTCAACCCCTTCGGAACATCCAACAAAGACAGAGCACATCCCTAAATCAACACCGAGTTACCTTAAACAGGTCACAGCCAGCTTGCGCACAGACCACATTGCGAATGCCAAGAGTGGCTTCTTCCTCCTCGCCGACCCGATTGATGCATTGGTTGCTCGCGCTGGTTTAATGCGTAAAGCCGAACACACATTGGATGTGCAGTATTACATCTATAAAGATGATTTAGCGGGACAGATTCTTGCTTATGAAATGCTGCTTGCGGCGGACCGCGGTGTTCGCGTGCGATTGCTGCTTGATGACCTCGGTAGCTATGGTAATGACAAAGGCATTTTTGCACTAAACGCACACCCGAATATCGAAATTCGCCTTTTTAATGCGTTCTCGCGAAGCCGCACAATGCCAGGGCAACTATTGACCGGGTTTGGCGAAAAAACCCGCCGTATGCACAACAAAGCGCTCATTGCCGACAATCAGTTCTCGATTATTGGTGGCAGGAACATAGGTAACGAATACTTTGGCGCAAACCCTGACATTCTTTTTGATGATCTCGATGTATTGCTAACCAACCCGGTTACTGACGACGTTTCAGGCATGTTTGATGAGTTTTGGAATAGCCGCAAAGCGCGAGACGCGTCGGAAAAAATTGATTTAGAGATGGACGAAGCTATGCTGAAAAGCTTGCGTGACTCTCTCGAGCGCGGCTTACATTTGCATGCAGATTCTGACTACGCGCAAGCCATCGCAAACAGTACGCTAGTCAACGAAAATGGCCTCAGTGACGTACAATTTGACTGGGCGATTGCGGTATTGAAAGCCGACAACGCTGAAAAAATTGCCGCCAGCCGCGATGAATATGCCCTTATGCTGGCGCCACAAATGTTACCGCTGGTTGATGGCCTATCCGAACGCTTCATTATGGTTTCGCCTTACTTTGTACCCGGAGACGATGGGGTCGAGTTCTTTCGTGTGTTACGGCAACGTGATGTTGAAGTCATCATCATCACTAATTCACTCGCTTCCAATGATGTCGCCATCGTTCACTCTGGCTATGCGAAGTACCGTCGCGATTTACTTGAAATGGGGGTGAAGCTCTATGAGGTCGATGGTCGCGATATTGAAAAAACCAAACGTTCAACGATACCCGACTGGTTCGCGTCACGCTCAAGTCTGCACGCGAAATTCTTTATTTTTGATGATACGGCGACATTCATCGGCAGTTTCAACTTTGACCCACGCTCTTACTATGAAAATACAGAAGTTGGCGTCGCCATCTACTCCAACACACTCAGCGTGGAACTTGCCGATGAGCTTTTGAAGATACTACCGTTGCACACGTTTGAAGTAAGCTTAAATGAGGACAATAAACTGCAATGGCAAGTAGGCGAAGAGGTCTTCAACACGGAACCGGGTACTGGTTGGTTTAAACGCACACTCAATGTCATGATGGGGTGGTTGCCTGTCGAATCAGAACTCTAAGCTTGCTCCGTACTTCACGATGCCAGCTTAGATGCTGGCATTTTTGTTTCAAAACTAGAGGAAAAACAATGAAATCCCGCCAACGGCGAAGAGCGTACCCAGCACTGCCCGCCTCGATATCGGTTCGCCTTGCATTTTTTGAATCAACAGCATCACCACTGGACTCGTCGCAATTAAAGTTTGCGCAATAGCCGGATTGGCATACTTCAGCGCGACTTGCTGTAACCAAAGCCCCAAGAAAGTACCAAGAAAAATCGCTATCAGAAGCAAAAACTGCCGCTTACGTCCAAGATCAAACCAACCGGTCAGCATCACTCGCCAAGGCGCTTTCTCTTGCACCATTACGACCACAATTACCGCCAATACCCCTACAGAGAGCCGAATAAGTGCACCTAACAAGGGAGGAAGATCGCCAGCAACCAATGCATAGTGAGAGATCACAACCCCACTCGCTTGGCAAATACTCGCCAGTAACCCAAACCCAATACCACTCAGTGACAACGCTTGACCGGGCATAGGTTGAAATACCACCAAAGTGACTGCCACTGTGGTCACAACCACACCCAGCCAGCTCTGTATGTCAAGGGTTGAGCCTAACACCATTAACGCCAGTACACCTGATAGTGGCGGGGCTAGCGATTCCAACAATAGGGTATGCGACGCACCAATTCTCTTCAGTGACGCAAAATACGCACTATCTCCAACGGCAATACCGATAACGCCTGACACCGCGAGAATCGCGAGATGGTTTGGCGAAATGTCGAGTGAAACCTCAGGCAAGAACGGCATCACCATCATCATCATGACAGAGGCGACGATGCCCTTGACAATATTCAGCTGCAAAGCATTGAAGTTATGGGTGAATCGACCATACATCCACGTTGCCGTTGTCCAAACTGCAGCAGCGCTGAGTGCGGCTATCTCACCAATATACATAGACTTACACCTCCTATGTTCAACTCATCCCAAATCGCTTGCATAGAGTAAAAAGCCCACACGTGTGGGCTTTATAATCAAACACTTGCAAGCGATAACTATGACATTGCCACCAGCATGGGTTCTGTGTCACTCTGTTGGCCACGAATCACTTTCACCAAGCGTGCCACCATAAAGAGAGCGGCTAGTGTCAGCCCTATCACGATACCAAACCAAAAACCTCGGTTACCCATGGCTGGTATAAACCAATCCGTCATCGCTAAGGTATAGCCGATAGGCAATGCCACGCCCCAATAGCTAAAGCACGCAAACCACATAGGTAAACGGGTATCTTTGTAACCGCGCAAGGCACCGTTCGCCGCTGTTTGCACCGCGTCACTCAATTGATAAATGGCGGTATAGACCAGCAGTGCTGAAGCGCCTGCGACAATCTCAGGGTCGGCGGTATACATAGCAATGATCTGCTGAGGGAACAGCAGCAACGCGCTCACCGAAACCAATGACATCAGGGTCGCTAAGACAATTCCCGCATAGGCGCGCAAGCGTGCAACGGCTGCATGTCCTTCCCCCAACGCATGCCCCACTCGGATAGTAATACCAAAGGACAGCGACATTGGGATCATATAAGTCATACTTGAAAAGTTGAGCGCAACCTGCGCAGACGCGATGTGGTTAGCACCAAGCTTACCAATCAGTAGCGCGATGACGGCAAATATACTACCGCAAACAAAAATATTAATACCAATCGGTAGGCCCAATTTAAATAGCGCTGACATACGTTGCCATTGAGGCCGCATCAAGGTGAAATCAAGCAACGTTTTGTAGTGGTGGTGGCCGCGAATGTATAACCACATCATCACCGACATCAGCCAATAAACCAGACTCGTTGCCCATCCACACCCTACTGCGCCCATCGCAGGAAAGCCCAACTTACCGTAAATAAGGACGTAGTTGACAGGAATATTAATCACTAATCCTATCAAAGCAATGACCATAGGGGCACGTGTATTACCCATTCCTTCACTAAAGCTATTTAATGTGTAAAACAACGCAATGCCGGGCACACCAAAAGCGAGAGCAACTAAATAACCATGTGCAATCGGTACCACTGATGGCGCGACACTCATGAAGGTCAGGATGCGCTCACCCTGATTCAAATAGAGAACAAGGACAAAGGCGCACATCAACGCAATCCAAATGGTTTGCCCTAAATCACGGGTTATACCCCGCAGGTGGCCAGCCCCTCTGTGGTGGGCTGTTACCGGTGTTAGGCTCATTAAAATACCGCGCAGTAACAAGCTAGCAGGTACCCATAGACTCGCGCCTACCGCTATCGCCGCAAGATCGGCAGCACTTGCTTGACCCGCCATGGTTGTGTCAACAAAGGCCATACCTTGTGTTGCCAACTGAGTAATAATAATTGGCAATGAAAGGCGCAGCAGTGATCGGGATTCTGAAAGAAAACAGGAAAGAGGGTTGTTTGTCTTGTGCATAAATTGAGTAGCACCAATACGACATGCTCGGGTTAAGGCAGGATGGCTGAAGTGAGCATTTGTAGGGTGCGCCCTGTACGGGCAGGCCGGATTATAACGACCTCGGTCACTAAATCAACAGAAAGTTAGGCAATCACGATAGCACCCCCTAACCTCGCGGCGAATACAAACGCGCTGATCCTCATCGCAATACCCGCTTTCAGTCTATACTCAAGCAACATCAAGTAGCCCGAGTAACGCTTTAATTACCAACAAACTCTGTTCAATCTACTTCAAGGGAGCATCGGAGTTATTAACGTGGTGCGACGCAGCCAACATATCAAACGCATAATCCTCATCATCACTTTGAGTAGCATGGTGCTAGCTGCCTTACTGTACTGGCACTCAACGTCAACGCCCAACTTATCATTGTCATCGCCATTTTCGCCCGCAAAAACTTACTCCCACCCAACTCCGGCCTCAATTAAAATTCAGCACCCACTGCCACCCACCTTTGCTGATCGCACCTTGGCATTTGGACTTCATCATCGTCACAAGCAATCCTCAGGTGGGCTTCATGATCTGACTGAAACATTTGCAGGAGGCGCTTGTGTCTTCGATTTCGATCAGGATGGTTGGCAAGATTTATTTGTCATTGGCGGCAGCGGCGATACGCGTCCATTTGGCAAGGTGGCTTGGTGGCAAAGTGAGCAAGGCGATCGGCTCTATCGCAATCAGCAAGGCACCGCTTTTCAACTTACGCATGTCTTTAAACATGGCAATAGCATGGGGTGTGCTGTTGGCGATCTCGATAACAACGGTCGTGAAGAACTCATCGTTTCAACCATCGATTCTCTCTATCTCTATCACTTCGATGAGAGCAAAAAACCCACTGCCGTGGTATTGCCGCAATACGCCCCAAGATGGTTTAGTCATGTCTTGCTCACCGATCTCAATCACGATGGCTTGACCGACATTTACGCGCTCGGCTTTATTCGTTACCAGCGCGGTGCTAGGGCTTTTGAAGCCCGCACTGGATTAAAAGCGGCCCCCAACGAATACAATCCTGCTTTCTATGATGCTGAGCCTAATCTTTTGCTACTAAATCAAGGAGCGCTCACATTTCAACCATCGGAAAGGCTGTCGTTCGTTGAAGATAAAGCAGGCAGAGGGGTCATGGCGCTAAGCTGGGATGCCGACGGCAACGGAAGGCGGGATCTCTATATTGCTAACGCGGCGGGCAGCGCAAGCCCCTTACTTTTGCAAGACGTTCGCCCATTGGTCTTTACAGATAACACAACACAATTACTCCCAAGCCATCCGCAAGGCGCTTTTTCTGCCAGCCTGTTTCCTCAACGGCATTCCAGAGGGTGGCCTTCAACGCTGCAAGATACCGCGCTTTCAAACGCGCGTCCTCACAACTTGATACTCTCACATCCTCTTGGGTTACCGCCGTCATTCATGGCATCCACCAAACATGATACGCGCTACCAAAATCAGCAATGGAGTAGACATCTTGCAAAGCAGACACTGTTGCATTTGCAGCGCTGGGGCCATCTTGTTGCGGATTTTAATCATGATGGTCATCCAGATATCATGGTTCGCACAGGGGGGATCATCCCTGAGCCTGACGATCGCTATTCGCCCATACGCCAACCTGATCAACTGCAACTCGCGATCCATGGTCAGTTTCAGACATTGCCACTGAGTGACGCTATCACGGAACCCACCTTTGACGCTTCAGGCAGAAGTGGTGTTGTTGCAGACTTCGACAATGATGGTGATAGCGATCTCTTTCTCACTAACAACAATAGTTCGGGCCAACTGCTCATTAACCACACCGAACAAGCCACCTATTGGATTGGCATCGATTTACTTCCTCTTTCAGGGGCTGCCGGGCTGGACATCGGCTTAGAGGTACATTTACAGTCTGGCGATATTTTAAGCCTTCACAGCAATAGTCGTATTCAGTTGCTCTCTTACGGCGACCGCCGTTTTTTGATCCCATCACCGGAACCCATCGCACAAGTCACCGTTCACTGGCCGGATGGCAGTAAGCAAACACTTACTTCTCTTCCTCAACAAGGTTACGTGACATGGCGACAAGGGGAAGATGAACCGCAAACACTTTCTCACTCTGCACAGCACACGTTGGACGGTGAAACGTTGCCCTTTAAACCACATCACTATTTGGCCGGCTATCAAAGTGCACGGCAATGGCTAGCACCCACCGCTCAGCACAACTCTACTCTCCCATTGGATAACCACACGATATCGCCGATCGCACGTTATCAAGAAGCGCTACTTAAACGTTTAGCGCGCGATACCCCTTTTAGCCGAGGTTTCGCACAAGGATTAGCGCTATCACCTCGCCATATCCAAGCGGCCAGTTTGCTGCCCGCACTTTTCGCCAACAGCTCGACAGAGATCCAACATATGGCGCTCACTATTCTTCAACGTTGGGAGTTAGAAGAAACGCTGCCGCTTTTACGTGACGCGCTGCAAGCCGACGATCTCGAGTTGCGTTGCCATGCCAACCGAGTAATGGCGTATTTCTTTCAACAAGAAGAAGCTCTGCCGCACCGTAAATGGTTACTGCTGCCAGATATGATCGCGATGCTTGATCAAGATCCTCAACCTTGTCAGTTGACTAGCCTAGGACATAGCGAGCGCTATCGTGCACTTCATGCCCTCAGACGGTTTACTGATTCGAACGAAGTGGTAAATCACCCAAATCGAGACAGCCTCATCCTTGCGGCCATTCAAGGGCTTGGCTTGCTCAAACAGCGCGAAGCCATTAACGATCTTCATCGACTACTCAGACAATATAGTGAACTATCCACACCGACTTTCAATGAGGCAAAACGCGCACTCGCGACAATAACCAGCCTATATCAGTTAGCAGACGCGCCTAACACGATGACAGATTGGCTTGACCAGCTGTCTGCCAAGCAGACCTTGGCATTGTTGAAAGCTTTTCAACACTACCCGCAAACCCAATTCACCATCAGCGTGTTTAGCCCTGCCATTCACAACCATCTTAATGTGTTGTCGGATTATCAACAACGGGATGCGCTCGTCTTAGCTTCGCAACTAACACTACTCTCTGAACCTAGCAGCCCTGCGATGGAACAACGTCTTATTGAACAATGGCAGCAAGTTGAGCAATGGCAAAACAATGCAGAACGGCAGGCTGTTAGTAACGTCTCACTGTCCAATACGCTGAATCATTTGCAACCTCATCGCGCGATAAACGATAGGCTTTATTGGCAACTTTTTGACTTACTTCCCTTGCCCAAGCAGCGGCATTTACTCCATACCCATCACGCTCAACCGATTGATCCAACACGCGCCCTGCAGTGGATAACCCAAAACCACCCGCTTCAATCGCACGTTTTTGCCCGATTTAATCGCCACTATTACCCGACTCAACTCGTTCGAGCGATTCCGTCTACCGAGTTAGCCGCTCAAGCACTTTTCCCCCGCTGCCAACAGTTACCCTATTGGCCAGCTAGTTTGCAGCCTCAGCTAGATACACTCGCCATTAGCCGATTCAACCGCGCACCTCAAACCGCGCAGGGGCTACCCAGTGGCGTCAAAGAGGAAATCCTCTGTTTGTTTAGATTTACGCAACCCCGACCGACATGGCAGGCATGGTTAAATCACCATCCTCATCACCAAGCTCGAGCACTCGCTCAAATTGCCGCAAATCCTCATCCTGCTGCGCAACGTTGGCTGCTCAATCATCTGCTGACGACCCTAAAGTCCCCCATCAATGAACAAGGTAGTGCCAACAACACGATACAAAAAATAGATATTGCCCCGCTACTCAGTGCCTTATTACAACACCCACAACAAGCCCATCATGCACTCCTGACCCGAGGCTTGTCTCATCCCGATCAAGAGATTCAATTGGCAACCCTTAACGCTATCTTGACCACACGGCATGAACGCTATCATCAACATGCTTATCAGTGGCTTCGTAGACAGTCACAAAATGAAGACACTGAACACCCCAACACATCGCACCATCACCAACTTTACCCAGCGATACTTCAAGCCTTCCCAGACCTGCTAACCTTTCATTAGGACACAAGGAACTGAGTGTTTTTGAACATGTTGCCCCACTCCCTTATTCGCCGCATTTGTTACTTTTCGTTGCTGATACTGCTGTTCAGCGGCGCAGGCATTTGGTTCATCACCACCTATGCGCCCTCACCGTTTTATTTGGCCATTGCGCAGCTCTTCATGCTGCTTCACCTTGCAAGCGCAGCACTCTTCCTTCCGCTCTGCGGTGTCTACCTTTGGCAGCATATCGCCAAGAACACGGGGTTTCGTCACCGTACTCTTATGCTGACTGGCAACGTCGCGACGCTGGCACTGATCGCGCTAATGGCCAGTGGCGTGTATCTCGCACTGCAAGGCCAAACAAGGGCAACACAATGGATTGTTACTTCACACCAAATCGCTGCACTCACCTTTTTCTCTGTCTGCTCTGTTCACGTAATCGCTTGGCAGCAACAACCTAAGTCTCAGGTTCACCTACCAAAGCGCGATACCGTGGTGTTTCTCTTACTGCTACTCGTTCCCCTTTTCGCAACATTGCGATTTTCCCCGGAGCCACTACCGATGCAGCCTTTGCCCAACGACTACAGTTATCAGTACAGCGAGAACCCCTTTTTTCCAGCCGCAACCACAACACCGGGTCAACAATTGTTGCCCCACAACGCCATCGGTGATTCAGAGAACTGTGCGACGTGCCATCAAGACATCGCAATGCAGTGGCGAAGTTCTGCCCATCGCTTGGCGGCACAAGACCCGAGTTACGTTACCAACATCACGTTACTGCATTCACGAAAAGGCATTGAGGCAACGCGATATTGCGAAGGATGCCATGCGCCGATTGCTCTCCTAACAGGCTCACTTACACCTGGTGGCAATCATGGCGGCATTGCCAACACGCCAGCCAACAACGAAGGCGTCACTTGCTTGGCATGCCACAACATCGAGCGCGTTAATGATGTCAAAGGGAATGGTAGCTACCACGTAACCCCGCATATCCCCTACTTTTTTGATGCAAGCATTACCTCACTTAACCACCTACTGATTCGCACCCAGCCCCAACAACACAAGGCAAACTTCGCACGATCACCATTGGGCGAGCCTGCTCTGTGCGCCACGTGCCATGCACAATTTATGGATGAAGAGATGAATCAGTGGGGCTGGGTAAAAATGCAGGATGAATACTCAGGATGGCTCGCCAGTCCCTATTCTGGCACGCACAATGCGCCTTTTAATGCTCAGCAGACCCGCTGCCAAGATTGCCATATGCCACTCGTTAAGGCGCAAGACCCAAGTGCCAATGATCAAGGCTTAGTGCGATCTCACCGATTCCTCGGCGCTAACACCATGTTGCCTTTACTGTATGAAGATGAGGAACAGCTCGCCGAGACCATCGCCTTTCTCCAGCAAGATAAAATGCGTATTCACATTGAACCACCGCACCGCCAAGACGCGGTGACGTCCCAGCAAACCCTTTCTCATGACGTACGAGCCCAACATGATTTACCTCACTATGCCTACTTAAATGAGACGATCTCCATTGACGTGATTGTCTCTAACATAGGTGTGGGGCATCAATTTCCCGGCGGAACAGCGGACATTAATCAAGCTTGGATAGCCATTACAGCGACCGACATGGTGGGCCACCCGCTTCTCACTTCTGGTCAACTGGATGAACAAGGGGTTGTCGACCCTGAAAGTTACTTTTATCACTCCAAGCCCATCAATCGCCATGGCGAGTTAGTTTGGCAACATGACTTGTTCAACATGACCGGACATACTGAAAAGAATGTTATCCCATCCGGAAAAAGTGACACTGCAACGTTTGAACTTACGATCCCATCAACAACCATCGGCCCGGTCACTATCACCGCCACCCTGCGTTACCGCAAGTTCAACCAACGCTACGCCAAATGGAGCTTAGGCGCGCATTATCAACCCCTTCCCATCGTCGACATGGCAACAACCAGCTTAGTGTTACCCATTCGAGAACGTAGCGAAGCAAACTCAGGGAAAGAACGATAGTAACTAGTTAGTCAGTGATTTAATGCATCAATGCATAAACCAAAACGTCAAACACGCATTATCTTTCGGACAAATTCTTAAACCACCTCAAGATGCCTGTTCAGCGAGAATTTGTAGGTTTGTCAGCAAAGCACTGCTTTGAAGCTATTTAAAAGGGGAAAGCCATACCTTTGCCTTGGCATCGTTACCTTGACTTCGATGCGCTAGTCCACTTCTGAGTCCTGCATCTTGGTATGGCTAGAGTATATTGAGCACTAGGTAACTAAGCATTCTTCATCTACTTTGATAACAGCGTATATTCAAGGAAGATAGATGATGAAAACAACTGTGCTCTTACTGCCCGGCTATCTCAATTCTGGGCCTGATCACTGGCAAAGTTATCTTGAGCAACGTTTTAGCAATGTGAAACGTGTGCAGCAAAAAGATTGGCTCGTCCCGGACAGACAAGCTTGGGTACAAGCAATAACAGAAGCCGTGGCGCAAACCGAAGGAGACATCCTCCTTGTTGGCCATAGCTGCGGATCCGTGGCGATTGCGCAGTGGGCCACCGACCCATTCTCCAATGCCTTGTCGCATAACGGCCGCATACGTGGATTACTACTCGTTGCACCCGCCGATGTGGATGCCGATAATGCGCTGCCCCCCTTACGAGCACAACGCCCATTACCGCATTGCAAAATTCCATTTTCGACAGTCATGCTGTGTGGCGACAATGATGACTACACAGATTTCGAGCGTAGCCAGCTGTTTGCTAAAGAATGGGGATGCGAGTTAATCGTTATAGAAAATGGCGGCCACCTAAACGCGGACGCTGGCTTTGGCTATTGGCCTCAGATAGAGACCTTTATTGAGGGCTTTACCGCGGACCCAATACTGATCCGATGTCGTTCTTTCGTTTCTGAAGATTAAAAAAAGCGAAGCATCCTTGCTCCAAAACGAGCGTGAAGAGCCGTAAAATTCGACACGCTCAATACCCGATGACGGTAAGAGAATTAGGTTACTCAATTCAAGCCCGCTACCCATTGCTGATGAATCGACTCGCTGAACAAGCATCTGACGTTAATTTGAGCACATCAGTAAAAATTGGACGTCCCTGTCCCTAGGCTTCCCCAGTGGAATAAGAAAGCTTAAGCCCAAGGTTTCTCTCGATACGTTATTGGGTCCATATCGAGAGTCATGCGGCACTCACGGCTAGGAAAATGAGTGCCACACTAGACCAACCTTGGCAGGCCTATTGAATCTTTATGCCACGCGTAAGTTCGCTGGCAGTTGTGCGCCGGTCTTTGTCATCACCAGTTGAAAAACACTCAATCTTCTTGCTCGAAAAGCCCCTGCACTCACCAACAAGTAATAGCGCCACATTCGATAAAACGATTCGTTGTACTTATCTTTTATTGCTGGGTAATGACGTTTAAAGTTGTCGTACCAAGCGCACAAGGTTCGGTCGTGGCAAGGACCGAAGTGGTGCAAGTCCTCAACGCTAAAAATGCTCTCTGACGCATTTGAAATCTGCGATAGAGAAGGAATAACACCATTTGGAAAAATATATTTGTCAAACCATTCGTCTGTTTCATGTTTAGATTTCACCCCCCTCACCAACGACACGCAGTCTAAAGTCTGGTATCGCTCTAGAGTCAACGAGGTAGGTCCATCAATTTCATTTGATTAAGCGGAGATTCAGCCATCGTCACTCGGTCAATATTTGTTCACCATCACACTTTTGAACATTATTTAAACAGCACACCCAATGTATAAGTCATTGAACCAAAGAGTAATTGATGCATTTATCAGCAAAATATGACCCATTTACACCCCTCTGAATGTTAACAAAATGTTTTACACCTTCTGGTCTAGTGGTATTGTTTCCGTACCAGTAGACCAAGTATCAACCAATATTTGCCTAGCTCAAAGGAAACAAAATGACAAAAGTAAAGCCGACTATTGCACTGACATTAGGTGACCCAGCGGGTATTGGTGCCGAACTGATTGCGAAGTTACTCAGCCAAGCGGGTATCACACAGCAAGCCAACATTGTGGTCATCGGCGATGAATGGCTGTGGAAGCAAGGACAAGACGTTGCCCAAGTAAACATTGAAACAGTCGAAATCAATGCCTTACAAGATGCGCGTCAGTACGAGCATCAGGAGCAGATTCTTTTTGTCCCCATGAATACCGTCTCTCCTTTTGATGTCGACCTCGGCGTTGCTAACGCGGCAGGTGGAAAATCCGTGTTAGAAGTGCTTGATCACTGCCTAGACGCGGTAACCCAACACCACATTGATGCGATCTGTTTCGCCCCGCTGAATAAACACGCCATGATTCAATCAGGCATGCCATTCGAAGACGAGTTGCACTACTTTGCCAATCGGCTTGGGGTTAAAGACTATTTCTGTGAATTCAATACATTAGGTGATTTATGGACGTCCCGCATCTCGTCACATGTGCCGTTAAAAGAGGTCGCGCAATATCTGAGCGAGTCACGTATTCAAGCGGCCAGCCAACTGATTTACAAAGCGCTACAGGCCAACGGATTCGACTCGCCACGCGTGGCGGTGGCGGCATTCAATCCTCACGGCGGCGACGGCGGCGTTTGCGGTCGCGAGGAGATTGACATCATTACGCCTGCTGTCGCAAAGCTCAATCAAAATGGCTATCCGGTTCAAGGACCTTTCCCAGCAGACACGATTTTCCTCAAGGCACGAGACGGTGAACTAGATGCCGTTGTCACCATGTATCACGACCAAGGACAGATCGCTATCAAGCTCATGGGGTTCGAAAAAGGCGTCACTGTGCAAGGCGGATTACCCGTCCCTATCACCACGCCAGCCCATGGCACCGCCTATGACATCGCAGGGAAAAACCAAGCCAATGTCAGTGCCACCGTTCAAGCTTTCAATATCGCTTGTCGTATGGGCATGAGCTATCGCAAACAGTCTCACAAAAAATCGGCCTAACCCTTTCAGGAGATTTACGGATGAAGATTACAGACGTTAAAGCACGTGTATTTGAATGGAAAGGTCATACAGTACCTCCCCAAAATCACTTTTGTTCCAATGCAATGGATTTACTTTGGGACCGGGGCGACTCCATGGGCACATTTCGCTTTCATGGTTGGACCGTTGTTGAGGTCTACACCGACGAAGGCATTGTTGGCATTGGTAATGTTGCGCTCGCACCGCGAATCGCCAAGGAGATCATCGATCAATACCTGACCCCACTTGTTCTTGGTCAAGACCCGTTCGATTACGAATACCTTTGGCAACGTATGTACCGCTCTACACTCGCTTGGGGGCGTAAAGGGGTTGGTATGGCCGCCATCTCCGCCGTCGATATTGCGCTTTGGGACATCATGGGCAAAGCCACCAATAAGCCTGTTTTCAAGCTCCTTGGTGGCCGAACGAAAGAGAAAATCCCCTGTTACGCCTCCAAGCTCTACCGCACCGATCTCGATGAAATGCAGCGCGAGGCACAGACGTATCTCGACCAAGGCTTCACCGCGATGAAAATGCGCTTTGGTTACGGCCCTAAAGACGGCCCGCAAGGGGTAAGGGAAAATCTCAATAGTGTGGCAGCGGTTCGCGAAGTGATCGGCGAAGATATTGATTTGATGTTGGAGTGCTATATGGGCTGGAACCTTGAGTACACCAAACGCATTCTCCCCAAACTCGAACCTTACCAGCCTCGATGGCTCGAAGAGCCCGTCATTGCGGATGATATTGATGGCTATGCCGAGCTCAACCAGCTGACTTCAATCCCTATCTCTGGTGGCGAGCATGAGTTCACCCTGTACGGTTTTAGACAGCTGTTAGAAAAACGGGCGGTCTCGGTGATTCAATACGACACCAATCGCGTCGGCGGTATCACCGCAGCCCACAAAATCAATGCCTTAGCGGAGTCATTTGGCGTACCTGTTATTCCTCACGCGGGGCAAATGCACAATTATCACCTCACGATGTCCACACTTGCATCGCCGATGTCCGAGTACTTTCCAGTGCATGATGTCGAGATTGGCAATGAGCTATTTTATTACATTTTTGAAGGCGACCCTGCACCAGAAAACGGCTTTATCGACCTCGATGAGGATACGCCCGGACTCGGCCTATCGATAAATCAGCGCTATCTAGACCAATTCAATATCATCGAGTGAGGCCACCATGTCAGCAACTCAACTACGACTCATACAGTGTCATCATCAAGGTGCGATCAGAGCCGCCCTCGTTGAAGACGCCCATACCGTGCGGCTCCTTAATGTTGAAGATGGCGTTTATGGCTTAGCGCAATTGGCTATCGCTAACCAGCAAACGCTCATTGAGACAGTCAGTCATGTTCTGAGTAACTTGCGCCTCGACTATCAGATGCTTATCGACAATCAGTTACTTTTGCCACCGCTCACTCATCCGGATAGTGCGCGTTGCTTAGTCACAGGAACTGGGCTTACCCACCTTGGTAGTGCGGATGCCCGCGCGGAGATGCACGCCAAGTTAGCGGAAGATGAAACCCTTACAGACTCAATGAAAATGTTTCAGCTTGGCGTTAAAGGTGGAAAACCCAACAAGGGGACGGTCGGCGCACAACCTGAATGGTTTTACAAAGGTGATGGACGATGTGTTGTCGCCCCAGAGCAAGACATTACTATGCCCGATTTTGCTCAGGATGGAGGGGAAGAACCTGAACTCACCGCGTTATACATTATCGGCAACAATGGCCAGCCGTATCGTCTTGGTTTTGCCATTGGCAACGAGTTTTCAGACCACGTCACCGAACACGTTAACTATCTCTGGCTCGCGCATTCCAAGTTGCGTCAATGCAGCTATGGCCCTGAGTTGTTAGTCGGCGATCTGCCCGCGAGTCTAGAGGGACAGAGTCAAATCCACCGTGATGGCAAACCTCTGTGGCAAAAGGCTTTTTTAACAGGGGAAGCCAATATGGCCCATGCGTTCCACAACCTTGAGCATCACCATTTTAAGTATGATCAGTTCCAACGTCCGGGTGATGTGCATGTGCACTTCATGGGTACCGCAACCTTAAGTTTTGCCGACGGCATACAGACACAGCCAGGGGATAAATTTGAGATCTCTATTCCTGCTTTCGGTCGCCCGTTAAGAAACACATTACGCCAAGCGCAGGCAGACGCCCCCACTGTGACCATTTTGTAAGGAAAGGAAGATGACTTTAACAGGCTATAACGCAATCGGACAGCACTGGGTAAAAGGGACGAGAGAAGCCTTTTCGGCTATCGACCCTAGCACCAACCAAGCCCTTGATACGGCGTTCTTCGGTGCGGACATCGAACAAATGGAACAAGCATGTGAACTGGCGTACCACGCTTTCCGTCATTACCGCAAAACCTCCGCCAGTCAACGCGCACAGTTCTTGAATGCCATTGGCAAGGCGATCATGGCGCTGGGGGATACGCTTATTTTGCGCGCCATGGCGGAAACCGGATTACCTCAAGCACGTTTAGAAGGCGAACGGGGGCGAACTGTAGGGCAACTGGCGATGTTTGCAGACAGCTTACAACGTGGCTTAACCACAGTACCGCGTCTGGATAGCGCGATGCCTGAGCGCACACCTTTACCCCGCGCAGATCTGCGTTTGGGGCACATTCCTTTAGGTCCGGTCGCCATTTTCGGCGCGAGTAACTTCCCGTTGGCTTTCTCGGTAGCGGGTGGCGATACCGCTTCTGCGCTTGCCGCAGGTTGCCCAGTGATTGTCAAAGCGCATTCCGCGCATCCCGGCACATCAGAACTGATTGCCCATGCGATTCTATCGGCGGCCAGTGAAACAGAGATGCCTGATGGTGTGTTCTCCTTACTGTTTGATAGTCATCGCGATATCGGCCAAGGATTGGTCGCTCACCCGCTAATCAAAGCGGTCGGTTTTACCGGCTCTCGTGCCGGCGGTACAGCTCTGATGCAGTTGGCTCAACAGCGCCCTGAACCGATTCCAGTCTACGCAGAAATGAGCAGCATCAACCCCGTTTGCTTAATGCCCGACGCGCTGGCATCACGGGGAACGCAACTAGTGGACGGCTTTTGTACATCACTTCAAATGGGCGCTGGGCAATTTTGCACTAACCCCGGATTGGTGATCGGTTTTGATTCCCCCGAACTCGAGCGCTTTACTGAGCAAACAGCGGAAAAACTCAATCAAACCACCAGCCAAACCATGCTCACACCGGGTATTCATTCAGCCTATGAGGCTGGGGTTGGCAAATGGATTCAATCGCCACAGGTCGCGATGGTGGCTGAAGGCGAGCGCAATGAGAAACCAAACCAATGTACGCCTTACCTGTTTAGTACAACCGCCGATGCATTCCTCGCCGATCAAGCCTTACGCGAAGAGGTCTTCGGCGCTGCATCGTTAGTCGTCAAATGTCGCGATATGACGCAGTTTATTGCCGTTATCCATGCATTAGATGGCCAGCTGACCGCCACTCTTCACTGTGGCGAGCACGACGCCCCCGCCGACGTCCAAGCCATTTTGGACGAGCTTGAACTCAAAGTAGGGCGAGTGCTTTTTAATGGCTTCCCGACCGGGGTTGAAGTCTGTTATGCCATGGTGCATGGCGGCCCCTTCCCTGCGACATCCGATGCCCGAACAACGTCAGTCGGTGCAACCGCGATAGAGCGCTTTTTACGGCCTGTCTGTTATCAAGATGTCCCTAACGACTTTCTACCTGAGGCGCTACGTGATGGCCCATCAAAGCCGATTTACCGTTTAGAGGATGGTGTACTCATGTCTTATGGCCAGCCATAAGCACGAATAAGTCTAGGTCGATAAACCTAAGGAGTCGTGATGGCTAAACACCTCTTTGCCTTTGAGAAGCAACTGAAAAACCGCACCAAAAAAGAAATTTTGGCCAGTAAGTTGTTAGAAATGATCTTCTCTGGGTTGCTCCGAGATGGCGACACGCTACCGAGTGAGCGAGAGCTGTGCACCATGTTTGGGGTAAGCCGTGAAACCGTAAGGGGGGCGATCGGTATGGTCGCTGCCTATGGATTGATCGCCGTTTCTCACGGCGCAAAGAGTCGCATCAACAGGAGTGAAGAGGGTTTACAACGCTGTGCGGAATTGGTTCCAGCGTTAACCAATTTAACCATTAACAATTTTGATATTGATGCGGTATTCGAAAGTCGCAAAGTCGTTGAATCGGCGATAGCCCGCGGGGTCGCATGTCACATTGACCCAACGGGCCTTCACCAACTAGCAGAGTTAATTGATCAACAAAAAACCATGTTCAACAACGCTGCACACTTTCAACTTTCGGATAAGCGCTTCCACAAACTGATTGCCGAGTATTCGGATAATGCCATTTTGGCCGAATACGCCGACGAGCTTTACGCCTACGGCCTGAATTTCCGCCGCAGCGTGTTAGAGCAACCGGGGGCAATCGAAAAGAGTTACCACGAGCATGTGGCGATCTATCAAGCACTGAATCAAGGCGATGCCAGTTTGGCTGAGGCAGCCATGCTAAATCACCTCGATAGTGTGTACGAGACGACCGTTACTGCGATGAGGTTAATGCGCTGAAGACCAGCGCCCGAGGGTAATCCACGTGATTACGTTCGTCGATGATGACATCACCAATGTATGGAGAAAAACAGGCATGAACATCAAGACAATTCGGAAAATGATCGTTAAAACGGCATGTGCATCTTTGGTGCTCGCCGCGCCTTACTCAGTCGCAGATGAACTGATATTTGCGATAGGGGCAGCACAAGGTTCACTGCAGTATAAAACGGCGGAGAAGTTTACCACGACCGCAAACATTGCGCTAAAAGACGCAGGCCTTGATTACTCAATTAGCTTATTTGGAGATGGTCAGCTCGGCAAAGATAAAGAGCTCATGCAGAAACTCAAACTCGGCACTGTGCACTTAAGCCAGCCTTCCTCGATCATGGCAAAAGTGACGCCACAATTTGCGCTTTTTGACATGCCATTCTTGGTCAAAGACCGTGACCATCTGGCTAAGATTGAATCCGAGGTATTTTGGCCATCTATCGCACCCACAGCAGAAACCAAAGGCTACACCGTGTTGAGCATGTGGGAAAACGGCTTCCGGCATATCTCTAACAATACCCGCCCAATCACCACACCTAAAGATCTCGAAGGCATCAAGCTACGCACCCCCAACAGTACTTGGCGCGTAGGGATGTTCCGTACATGGGGAGGAAATCCAACACCGATGTCGTTCTCAGAGGTTTTTGTTGCGCTGCAAACGGGTGTCATTGATGGTCAAGAGAACCCACTGACCAACATCTACGCCGCGAAGTTTAACGAAGTTCAGAAGTACCTCTCGCTAACCAATCACGTTTATAGCCCTTCCTATCTGGTTGCGGGTAAACGCACGTGGGGCAAGTTACCGGAAGAAGTTCAAAGCATCATTCGAGAATCTGCAAACAGTATTAAGCCTTGGATGTATGCGCTCTCTGACCAACAAGAGAAAGAGCTATTAACCAAACTTGAGCAAGGCGGTATGCAGGTCAACATCGCAAGTTATCAGGCGTTTGTGGATGCGAGCCAACCCATTTACGACCAGTTCTCACAGGAAGTAGAAGGCGGTAAGGCGATGCTAGACACCGTCCTCGACCTCGCCAAGTAAACGAACACATTATCTCTGTAACCTACATCTAAAACAAAAACGATAAAACGGGGCGGACCACCGCCCCTTCAAGGAGGAGTCCCATGGTGAAGAAACTCGCGAGCTGGTTCGAAAAAGGACTAGAAGTGCTCTCGGTCTCACTGGTGTTCTCGATGACCTTTGTCATCGTGTTCGGTGTGATCATGCGGAAACTCGGTATGTCGCTGATCTGGTATGACGAAGTCGCATCACTGCTTCTCGTCTGGGTCACCTACTATGGAGCGGCCACCGCGGCCATTAAGCGAAGTCACCTCGGCTTTAGTGGCTTACTCTACAGCGCAAAGGGCTCTCTTCAAACCACGCTATTTTGGCTTTCAGAAGCGATCGTCATTGGCTTTTTTACCCTTGTCGCCTATTACGGATGGACTGTACTGGCCTTCTTTGAGGGCGAAACCTTGATCAGCTTACCTTGGGTATCCGTTCCCTTTGTCCAATCCGTTATTCCTATCGGCGCTTTCCTGTTTATCTGTGCTGAGCTGCTCTCGATTCCACAAGCGCTCGAAGATATGCGTGACGGCCGAGATCACGACCGCGCTGAACTTGAAGAATATGCCGAAGAGTGCGGTATAGATAAAGATGACCTCATGCCTGCGCGCCAAACCAATATCAACAAACAGATGGAGGCCAAACTATGATGTACTTATTGCTCTTCGGAGGCCTGCTTGCACTGGTCATGATCAATGTCCCGATCGCCGTCTCTATTGGTGTCGTCGCAATCGGCGGCATGTTGCTCACCTCTGGTAGCGACGCCATGCTGAATGTGCCATTGACGCTGTTTGAAGGCGCGACCAAATTTCCATTATTGGCGATCCCCCTGTTTGTCCTCGCGGGTGAATTGATGAACACCTCTAGCATCTCTCGCCGTTTAATTGACCTTGTCTCCGCCATGATTGGCTTTGTGCGCGGTGGGCTTGCCATGGTGAACATTGGCGTTTCGATGTTTTTTGCCGAAATATCGGGCTCAGCGGTGGCGGATGTCGCTGCGACAGGCAGCGTGTTAATGCCCGCGATGAAAAAGAAAGGCTACAAGGCCACCTTTGTCGCGGCAATAACGTCGTCATCCGCTTCTCTCGCCATCATCATTCCTCCTTCTATCTCTATGATTCTCTATGGTGCCATTGCGGATACCTCGATCGTCAAACTCTTTCTGGCGGGCGTCGTCCCGGGCATTTTAGGGGGGGCGATGATGATGGCTCTGTCGTACTACTTTGCTATTCGCTACAACTTACCTCGCGAGGAAGCCTTCAGCTTTGCGCACCTAAAGCAAAAGTTTAAAGAAGCCTTTTGGGCGCTATTGCTACCCGTCATCATTCTTGGGGGTATCTTCGGCGGCGTTGTCACGGCAACTGAAGGGGCGGGATTGGCAGTCATCGCGGCGTTGGTGATTGGGTTTTGTGTTTATCGAGAATTAACCCTCACCCATCTTTACAAATGCATGGTCAGAGCCAGCGTTCAAACGGCGGCGGTGATGCTACTCGTTGCAACATCAGCGCTACTCGGTCTCTTCTTAACCGAAGTCCGTCTACCTCAGCAAATGGCGCAAGCGATTCTTAACTTTACCGACAGTAAAGTGGTGGTGTTGATGCTGCTTAACATCTTGTTCTTTGTACTAGGGATGTTTTTGCACGGTGCCGCAGCCATTATTCTCGTGGTGCCAATGGTCTTGCCACTCGTGTTGCAGTTTGGCATCGACCCGATTCATTTTGGGTTGATCGTTACCTTGAATCTCGCCATAGGCCAGCAGACCCCACCCGTTGCCAGTGTGCTTGCGACGGCCTGCTCGATTGCTAAAGTCGATATCTGGTCGACAACGCGCGCCAACCTGCCGTTTATCGGCGTGCTCATCGCACTACTACTGCTCGTTACCTATGTCCCCTTCATTACCTTAGGGCTGGTCGATTTTGTCTATAGCTAGTTGAAACCTCAACCACCTTTGGGAAATGGCGTGTCCTCACCAGCCCCTTGGAACTGGCGAGGCACCCTGCAGGTCTTTCGTAAGGCGTATTGATATCAAGACATCAATCTCCTCTTGATATCCGCATCGGTAAACGATGCACCTTCCCACCTTACGATGCGCCATTTCCCACTTTTTCATTGCATGGGCCTCTTTCCCTCCCCATAATTAAGCCACTACCCCTCCTAATTGGCGATAAAGGATCTATCCCCATGACCCGTGCGGCATTTGCCTTCGAGAAAACCCTTAAAAATAAAACCAAGAAAGAAATTTTGGCGGAAAAGATCATCGAAATGATCATCACGGGACTGTTGCGAGATGGTGATGTTCTACCGAGTGAACGCGAGCTCAGTAGCATGTTTGGAGTCAGCAGAGAGACGGTGCGCGGGGCGCTAGGCATCATCCAAGCCTATGGCTTAATTCACGTTTCACACGGTGCCAAAACACGTGTGAATCGAGATGAAGCGCTGTTAGCAAAAGAAAACTGGCTGCCAGAATCGAGCTCATTAGAGATCAATACGCACTCTTTAGACACCGTTTTTGAAAGTCGTAAAGTGATTGAGTCAGCCATTGCCCGCAAAGCCGCGGCTAAAGTAACGGAAGCTCAACTCGAGGAACTCGGTAATCTTTTGAAGCAACAAGCTGGCATGTTTAATGACCCAGTACGTTTCCAGCTTTCAGACCATCAGTTTCATCAACACATCGCCGCCATTGCGGATAACCCGATTCTCATCAATTACTCCGATGACCTTTACGCCTACGGTTTAAAGTTTCGCCGACAAGTCATGAATCAGCCCGGCTCAATCGAACAAAGTTACCTTGAACATATCGATATCTATAACGCACTGAGTCAAAAAGATGAGGCCGCCGCTGAAGCCGCGATGATTCGTCACATTACCAGTGTCCATCAAACGACACTTGCTGCCATCCAAACGGAAGAGTGAACCTAAAAAAACAGCGCAGATCCCTCTGCGCTGGAAAGGCAAGTTACGCTAAGGTAACAACAGCCAGCTAGGTCTACATGAAAACCGTTAACTTCGCATCACACCAGTTCAGTGAGCATGCTCTCATCGTATTCTGTTAAAGGCTGCGCGGTACGGACTTTCTCCACGTAATCTGGATTGGCGATAAATGGACGACCAATCGCCAATAGGTCAAATTTCTCTTCTGCGATTGCTTCGCTACCAGACTCAGCCGAGTAACTGCCATTACCGACTAAGGTATGCGCATAATGACGACGCAGGTATGCCGTTGGTCGCCCTTCAAGCCCGTCATACTCCGCACTATCATCAAAGATACCGACATGAAGATAAGCCAATGAACGAGCGTTCAATTGATCCAGCAGATAATCGAAAACCGCTTCATCACGATGGTCTGGGGTTAAGTTAAAATAACCGACGGGTGACACTCGCAATGCGGTGCGATCGGCGCCAATTCTTGCGATTACCGCGTCTGTTACTTCTAACGCAAATCGCGACATATTTTCAGGATTGCCACCATAGAGGTCACCGCGTTCATTGGAACTAAAGTGCAAGAACTGATCGATCAGATAGCCGTTTGCACCATGAATCTCGACCCCATCAAAGCCTGCATCGATCGCATTTGAGGCCGCTTGCGCGTAATCTGCCACTAACTGGCTAATCTCCTCTAAGGTTGCAGGCTTAGGTGTTTGGTATTCAAGTTCACGCATGCGAGGGACGGTACCTTCAACACCAAGTGCGGATGGGGCGAGCACATACTCACCATTAAAAAAGTGCGGGTGCGCCACGCGACCAGTGTGCCAAAGCTGAGCAAAAATCTTACCGCCTTTCGCATGCACTGCGTCAGTGACCTTTCTCCAACCTTCAATTTGGGCAACAGAAAACAGCCCCGGTGTATTTGGGTAGCCCTGACCGTCAGGTCGAATTATCACCGCTTCTGAAATGATCAAGCCTGCATCGGCACGACGTGCATAGTAATCCGCCATAGCTTGCGTTGGGACGAGATCGTCATCCGACATACAACGCGTTAACGGTGCCATTAAAATTCTATTTTGCAATGTCAAAGTTTCATTGAGCTTGAATGATTCGAATAGGCTGCTTGTCATGGTTCTGTTCCCTTTAATTTTGAACGCCCATTCAAATTAGACGTTCTTGAACGATCATTCAAGTACTTTTTTGAATGATTGTTCAATTTAAACTAGAATGCTCTTCTGAGAACATGAGAGAAGAGTAACCAATGCGTAGTGCCGAGTTTGACCGCACGGAAGTGCTAAGAGCCGCAATGAACATTTTCATTGAGAAAGGTTATGCCAAAACAAGTATGCAAGACTTGAAGAAAGCCACAGGGTTACACCCGGGCTCGATATACTGTGCATTTGAAAACAAACGCGGTCTTCTCATGGCGGCATTAAGTCAGTATGGCGAAGACAGTGCCAACAACTTTCAGCATCACTTTCGAGAAGGGGATGCTTTGCTACTTGGCTTCAAGCATTTCTTAGATAGCGTCGTCTATGAGTGTGAACGCGCGGAAGTGAGAGACTGTCTACTTCAGAAAGCAATGAGTGAGCTAACCAAGCAAGACGCAGAAGTCGAAGCATACATCAGCGGTTTAATGCAGCAATGGCACAAAGGCATCGCCTGCAAACTGAATCTTGCTCAAGAACGTGGCGAAATTAGTGCAGATCGAGATATCGAAGCGCTGAGCAACTTTGTTGTCATGAGCATTTACGGCATTCGTACGTTTTCACACACCCACCCTACTCCAGGCACCATTACTAAACTGGCTGAGCAAATCTATCAGATTGTGGTTGATTCGGCGATTGCTGTCCGAGAAGTTAAATAGTCTATGAGTGAGCCCAATCATTCCCTGACCCCGTCGAGAATTTGATTGCCCAACTTTCTAGTAACACCAATATACTCAAGTGGCCTCAAGATGTCAGAGTATAAAACAAAGCCCAGCACATGCTGGGCTTTGTTACATACGCATGGAACTCAACATGCTTGAAAGTCTGTACAGATAGTGTACTTAATCCGCCGCCATTTCTGCCAAGGTTTCCATCTGCTCAATAGTCTGCACCATAATGTCGTTACGCGATGCACGCATATCGCGAATGATCTCAGCCAACGTCATCGTTTGATAGCGCTCCATTGCCATTGCCGCAATGGCTTGTCCCGTTCTGCCAACACCTGCACGACAGTGAATCACAGGCAGCAACTTTTCAGGATCTTGCGCCGCTCGGCTGCCACGCTCCACATAAAACGCACGTTTTTCCGCCATAGTACGCTCAACCAATGCCACGAGATTACGTGTCACTAATGCACTCACGGTTTGATGATCTGGCCAGTTGTGAACATGGACAACCGGAATCTCAATCCCAGCTTCGTATCCCATCACTTCAATGCGGTAGAGGTTTGCTTCAATGCCATCTCCGAGCTGTTCGACCCCGGTTGGCGTCACTTCCGTCGCCAATGGCCCATAGTTATAAGAATGGGCAAAGTAACCGGGCATCACATGGCCATTGATATCGGCGTTACTCGCAAGCACAACCAGCACTGGCGTACGATTATCCACCAGCATTTGGAAAAAAGGCACTAGTTGTGTCATCAAAGGGTATTGCGTTGCAATCGCCACGTTATCACCATTGATACGAATACGATTTGCATTTAAATCAGGGCGTACATTGGTCTCTGCACTATGGGGCAACTCAAAACGATCACGACGTGGATCGAAGGGTAAACTGCGGGCATGTCCTTTAATTGCCATCAGCTCGCTTGGGGAAAAATCAGCCAACTGTACTACCTCATTTTCATTCATTACTGGGTGTCACCTATAAGTTATCTTATCGCTCTCGCAGAGTTTTAACGCAAGTCATTGAGAATGACGATGTCACAGACCTTGTCAAACCATCATACGTAGAAAACGCTTATCAAGCTCTATCGATAGACCTCAAGGTGGAATGCACCAATCTTATACCGCGAGCCCCAACCGACTCAAGTGGAAGCCCCAAACAATCAACAAGGTACTCGATTTCACCGTGTCGCTGATTTACTCTACGGAGCAGACTCACGCTATCTTAAGGAGTAACCTCAGTGACTCACTCGCGTATCGCACCGCATCAAGGACAAGCCAGTATCGTCACCGTCACGTTGAATCCTGCTCTCGACCTTACCGGCCAACTGGCGGCATTGCAGGTCGGCGAAGTCAACAAGGTCAACGCGGCACACCTGAGACCCGCGGGCAAAGGCGTCAACGTAGCTATGGTACTTGCCGATTTGGGCGCAAGCGTCATCGCAACTGGCCTTGTCGGTAAAGAGAGCCACGCACAGTTCTCAGCGCTTTTTGCCCAGTATGGCATTACCGATGCGTTTGTTGATATTGAAGGCAGTTGCCGCATTAACGTCAAAGTCGCGGAGGACTCTGGCCGCATCAGTGATATCAACTTTCCTGGTAGCGCTATTCATCCAGATGACCTCGTCATTTTCGAAAAGCGCCTGTTTATGCTGGCTGAACAGCATACTGTTTTTGTCTTCGCTGGCAGCTTACCCGAACAACTCCCACCCGAGACGCTCCAACGCTGGCTCACTCACCTTTCAAACCAAGGAAAGCAGGTCATTTTTGACAGTAGTGGCGATGCCTTCGCCGCAGGAATACGTGCTTTACCATTTTTAATAAAACCCAACGAGAGCGAGCTGGGTGAGTACCTTAATGCACCAATCGATACCCTTGCGCAAGCAAAGCGTGCCGCCGTTGAACTCTCGCAAACAGGGTTAAGTCATGTGGTCGTCTCTATGGGTGAAAAAGGGGTGTTGTGGCAGTCAGCACAACAAACATTGCACGCAACACCGCCTGCTGTGCCGATCGCGAGCACTGTCGGTGCGGGCGATACACTTGTTGCCGGACTGACTTTTGGTCACCTACAAGACTGGGAAATGGAAAAGACACTGCAGTTTGCGACCGCACTGTCTGCGATGGCGGTGAGTCAACTCGGCGTCGGAATGAAAGACGACAATACGCTTGATGAGCTCATCGCTCGCACTGTCGTTACGTCTCTGTGATAACTCTCTGACACCCTCATCAATTTTCAAATTAACACAGGGCACTCACCATTAAGGTTTGCGCCCTGCCTTGCCTCTCCCCCCCTAAAAACCTCTACTAAAGCCACTGCCTCACATACAAACACCGCCAGATAAGCCCATCAAAAACATCACTCAAAGCCATAAACATGAAAACACTATAGACAAAATCAATATTTGATCATATTTTATCCATAGTGTTTTCATTTTTTGGTGACAGTGATGAAGCTACAACAGAAGAAAGCAGAGATAAAAAAGAAGATCATTGACGCAGCTGTTGAGCTGATGGCCGATGAAGGGTTCAAAAATGTCTCAATGCGTAAAATTGCCAAGCAGGCTGGTGTTGGTGATGCCACTATTTACAACTACTTCCCCAGCAAAGAGAAAATACTCTACGGTTACTTTGAACAGATCATTACTCAGTCCATTGCAGACGTTGACGAGACCCAAGGTATCGACGAGTTTGAAGTCCACGAAAAAGTGCAACTATTACTTGAGATCCATCTAGGATATCTACTCAACCACCGAGAGTTTGTGGCTGAGGCCTTCGAGCTAGCGTTTCTCTCTCCTGCCGCAAAATACGGCGCGATATCACCACTCAAGCAACAACTCACTGAGACATTTGCCTCCTATCTAGAAGCTGCATACGACGCTGGGCAACTCCAGCCACAAAGCGGCAGTAGTTTTATTCCTTCCCTGTTTTGGGACTACTACATTGGCGTTGTCGCCTATTGGCTAAGAGATGACTCGGAAGAGTTTACCCAGACAACCCAGCTTATCGATCTCAGCCTTGCACTGGCGATGTCAGTCTTAGAGAGCGGTATCTTGAACAAAGCTGGCGATATGATGGGCTTCCTTTTCAGAAACCATATGTTCTCTGGCTTTGACTATGTCACCAAAGCGCTTAACACCATTCGACCGCTTAAGCGCCGATAGTAGGAGGCTGACATGACAAAGATACCTACCAGTAAAGTACGTCGCAGCGCCGTGGTCGCAGGGACGCTACTCAAAGTCGGCGGAAAAACGCTTTCTCACAAAGCGAAGTCGGCCATCTCTGCATCTCCAAACCAAGACGCCTATGAAGAAGATGTCGCAAAGCTGCTTTTTAAAACACTCTCAACATTGCGTGGGACTGGGCTGAAAGTGGCGCAAATGCTCTGCATGGAACAATCCTATATTCCAGAGACCATTCGAAAAGAACTGGGTAAAGCGTGTTATCAGGCACCTGGCATTAATCGCGCTTTAGTCCGTAAAGTCATCAAAACCGAACTCGGTGATTGGCCTGAGAACATTTTTGCTAGTTTTGAAAGCACGCCCTTTGCTGCTGCCAGCTTAGGTCAGGTGCATTTCGCCACCGATAGATCAGGTAAAAAGCTTGCCGTCAAAATTCAGTATCCCGGTATCGCAGAAACCATTCGCTCCGACATGGCGACATTGCGTCAGCTTGCTAAAGTGATGCCGAGTTATTTTGACCTATCAGACATGTTGCCTGAGATTGAAACACGCTTGCTCGAGGAGGTCGACTACCGGCAGGAGCGAGAGAAAGGCCTTCAATTTGCCCGGCACGCGTTCAACAATATTGTCGTTGCCAAACCCATTGACGCCTTCTGTAGCGATAAAGTGCTGACAACCGAGTATTTAGAAGGTGAGCATCTCGACAGCTGGCTTGCGAACCAACCTGATCAAACACGCCGTAATCAGGTTTGCCAAACCCTGAACGACCTCTTCACACATGCGCTCGTTTTTGGTGAAGACTTTCATGCCGACCCCAATGTAGGCAACTTCCTAGTACTAGATGATGGCCGTCTCGCCGTACTCGATTTTGGTTGCGTCCAACCAAATTCTCAGAGAGAGAGTGAGCCCTTTTTGAACATGTTACTCAGTTATCGCGAGCAAGATACCGAAGGTGTGATCAAGTGGTTTAGCGAACTTTACGAATTCACACTCCAAGAAAACTCACAACAAGCTTTTGCTGGATTTATGCAATGGAAGAGCGCCCTACTCTCCCGCGCTGGCTTCGATTTTTCAACCGACCCTGCCTATTTAGAAAAGGGCATCGAGATGGCATTTACTGAGCATAAATCTCAAAAACTGCCCTTCAAGCCAAAAGGCAACATCGCCTTCATGGAGCGCGTCATGTACGGCTATTTACGTCTCTTTCAACAAGCGCAAGTTCAAGTGCACTATAAGCTCACCGCGGAGGAGTTCAATGGAGATCAGTAACCATTACTGGCTAATCGCCGCGTTAGTCTGCGGGTTCACGGCATTTTTACACCTCATTGCCGGTCACTACGAGCCCATCAAACCCTTTATGGCGTCGGATACCCCGGCAATGCGCAAAGGAACACTCTATGCGTGTTGGCATATGGTAACGGTCGTCTTATTCGGCAGTGCCATTGCCCTGCTTAGCGCCGCATTGGGACAAGGAAGCGCACTGTTGGTGCTCTTTATCTCCGTCTTATTTCTGCTATTTGGCCTGCTGTTTTTACTGATCGCAATAGGCTTCTCCCCAAAGCGGAACCCCTTCTTTCTCCCGCAATGGACGCTACTGCTGCCGATTGGTGGTCTGGGTCTATTAGGGCTACAACAATAGAGGAGCAGTACCATGAGTCAAAGAGAAAGTAATATCAATCGCACATTGGCGTTGTATCAAGCATTAAAACAGCGAGATACGGCGCAAATTGACGCGCTACTTGTCGAAGAGCCTGTTTGGGATGTTGCGCCGGGCACGCCTAATGGCAAAGTGATGGTCGGAAAGCAGGCCATCTTTGGTGAGTTTTATCCGAGTATCTTGGCCCTTTATCACACCTTTACCGCGAAGATTGAGCACGTAGTCGGCGATGACGACAATGTCGTTGTCACCGGCAACTATCTCTTTCAACGTGAAGAGAGTAGTGAGACTGAAGCCGCTCGTTTTTGCCATCATTGGACATTTGATGACAAGGGTAAAATCGAAGGCGTCTGGCAAGTCGCGGACAGTAAATGCCTGTAGGCCCTTAGCAAGCTGACGGTCAAACGGGGAGCTCGTTCCCCGTTTTGACTCTGCGAGAGCAAGATCATCTTTCGAGTGAGTCCAATATCTCTTCAACGACAGCGCGTGCAGAACGCGCCGCCGCATGAACACTACTCCAATCTGTGCCATCTGTGTACGCATCACCAGCAAAATAAAGACGATGACCGACACTTTCACCCAAACGACGTACAAGCAGCCAACTTTCATCATCGGCCACATACCCCCCTTTCGCAAAAGGCTCTGTATTCCAGTTTTGGTAAAGGTGTCTCAGATAGTACTTTGATGCTTGCCCATCAAAAAGACCATCGAGCTCGGCTAGGACTTCCTCAATAAGGGCGGACTCATCAAGCTGATTGTAATGACTGGCCCAAGCTCCAACGCTGAAAAGGCCGAGTATATGCTGGTCGCTATCTTGGCCATAAGCGGCATCGTAATAGAGCTTTTCGCCTTCTATTTTGTGGTCGGTCGCCAACTCAATGAAGGTAGGATAGAAACGCGCTGAGAACGCGATAAAAAGCTTACAGCCATCCCACACATTTACCTTGGCAATCGCCTCGCGTTTGCGTATTGGCAAAGCAGGAAGAAATGTGATGGCATTGCTTTGTAAGAGCTTTACCGGCGCAGTGAGGATCACTCGGTCCGCCTTCATTAGGTTGTCTTTCGAAGTGACCACGACTTGCTTGCCAGTATAATCGACGTGTGTGACCTCACGGTTGAAAATGATGTGTTCAGCGACAGAGGGATAAATGTAGCGCTGAAAAAAATCAAACCATGTTGTGCCAATGAACTTTCTATCATCAAAGTCGCCCACTTGATGATAGGTGAGTGTTTCACCATCATAGAAACCCGCCAGATCTGTGGTTTCATAGGGTGTGGTCTCGATACCTATCGCTACCCGGCTGTCATTCACTAGCTCTTCGAAAATCGACAGAGAGACATGCAACCATTCCGCACCAAGTGGTATGGGAAAGTCGGCAAAATCCGCACTGCGCTTCATTCGCCCACCGATCGCCGACGAAGCTTCGAGAATACGAAAATCAATACCTTGCTGACGAAGCAGGTAACCCGCAGTAAGGCCTGCTGCACCCGCGCCAATAATTAACACTGTGCCATCAAATCGTCGCCCATCATTCACCTGATGACCAGTTGCATTAAGAAAAGGAGGTAAGCATGCAGTTACTCCTAGCAACTGGCACATCTTGAGAAAATCACGTCGATTCATGACTTGAGGATCCTTTGCACTCATTAAACATCCAGTATACACCTGAACAAGTTTGGCCTGATGAACGGCGGCGCCCCTTACTCAGCACTCAGTACACTCATCGAGTGTCGTTTCACATCTCACATATCGCCGTCGGGCTCGCCAATGGTATGATACTCCGCTCACGGCATCTAAATGTAGGCGAAATAATCCTTTGAGTAACGCAATTTTCCACCGCGCTCGACATCTTCTGTATTTCATGTGGCATCGTTTAAAAAGCAGTGGCTTACAGATGCTAACAAGCTTTCTCTTTGTGCGTGCGACGCTCTTCATTCTGTTTGTCCCACTCGATATTTGGATAACCTCAAAACTCATGCAGTTTCATGGCGTGACCGCACTAGCGAATCAAGAGCTACTCAGTTTCTTCCTCGCGCCAGCTGGCTTTTTGTTGATGCTTTGGTTTGTTACTCAAATCAGTTTTGCTTTTTTCGTAGAACATGCCGCTATCAGTATTCTATTGGCGCAACACGATATCGGTAAGCGCTCCATCCTCGATACGTTCGGGCTCATTGTGCAACGCAGTTGGCGCGTGTCAAAAGTCGTGCTGGCACAATCAATCGGTATTAGCCTGCTGCTTGCCTCATTATTGTGGTGTGGGCGTTGGATCTATGGACTCATGCTCAGTGATTGGGATATTAACTACTATCTGAACCATCAAATGAGCTCGCTGTGGTTCGCGCTCGGCACACTGCTCCTCATTACCTTGCCTCTGGTGTTGCTTGTCTTGCGCTACTGGGCAAGCTGGTGGCTGGCTTTGCCCCTGAGCCTTTTCCAAAATTGCTCGCAATGGCAACTGTTCAAGCAAGCACGACAGCTCAGTCAGGGGATCTATCGGCTAATTTTGCTTGGCCACGTTTTCTGGCTATTTGTCCGTGTAGTGATTGCAGCCACCTTCGCGACCAGCTTGCTGCTGTTACTCGATCCTCTGTTGCTCTGGGCAACATCTGACCCCGATCCCTACCCTTGGCTTATTGCGTCGAGCTTTTTGCTGATTGGCGTTGTTCTTCTGTTGAGCTTTGTTGACCGTTTTATATACGCGAGTTGCCAGTACTATTTACTGCGCCTACAAACCAAGCGCCTCAAGCTCGTCAGTGAACAAGCACGCACCATCGGCCTTCAACAAACCACGCAGCGTCGCACTCTCGTGAGTAGCGCGATGGTATTGCTCATCTCATTCGCCGCATTTACTGGATATCAAGATATACGACATTTTATCGCCCATCTACAAACGGATACCTCTGGCTATATCACGGCGCATCGCGCTGGCGGGTTTGCGCATCCGGAAAACAGTGAAGCAGGAGTGCAACACGCGATTGAGCTTGGGGTAAGAAGCACAGAAATTGATGTACAGATCACTCTCGATGGACACATTGTCGTCTTCCACGATCGCGATCTTGGCCGAATGATTGGCGACCCCATGGTGGTTGAAATGTCACGCTATGAGGATATCGTCAGCGCCTATCAAGCAGTCGGTCAAACACCCCCGCCACTATTGATTGATCTCCTCGACAAATACGCAAGCGAGATTGAGTTCAATATCGAGTTAAAACGCTACAACCAAAGCATGGATCTCGCTATCGAGATTGCAAAGTTGCTCACTCACTATCAACACCCCATGGTCGTCTCGAGCTTGGATGTCGCCTTACTCGCGCGTGTTATGACGGAACTGGAAGACCGTCGCCCCTCGCAGCTCAGGTATGCACTAATCTATGCGGCCAGTATGGGCGAATCTGCACTTGAACGTGAAGTTGATATGTTGATGGTCAGTGATCAATGGTTAAATGCCTGGCGAATAATCGAGATTCAGCAACGCGAGCAGGAAGTGTTGGTTTGGACTATCAATACCACAGCGAGTATGGAGCGCCTTTTTCTGCTTGGCGTAGATGGCATCATTACCGATGAGCCTCAGCTTGCCATTGAAACAAGAGCGACAATCGATGAAATGGAGTTTTCTCAGCGAGCAATGCTCACATTACGTTATTGGTTATCGCTGTAACTCAACTAGCAGCAAACTTGAGTTTGGGGGAAGCACTCCCCCATTTAACAACAAGTAGAATAACATTTGAATGAATATGCTCTAACCAGCCCAAGACGCACAGCGCTAAGTGAGCTCTCTCAGCTAGCCATCTGTTCGTTTAGTGTGTCTCAGTTATTAGTTAATAAAATCGAGCGTCAACAATAAGCGCATATCACCATCATTCACTGCTGGCGATCGATGAACAAGTCCAGCGCTCTCATTGCCTTCCCAAAGTTCACCTTTCAGCAACGCAACATCGCCTGCGGTCAACTGTTGAATATCTTTCGCATTGGCATAGAGACCAGACTCGCTATCTATCTTACCGATGGCTCCGAGTTGCGAGCGATCGACATGACTGTGAGGTAGCCATTCTGTTGCTATACCTTGAAACGTCGTCACTAATCGACAAGGCACTTTATCAACGTGAAAGCGCGGGCACATCGCCTGACTCAACACTGTCAATCGCAAGCCCACTCTTTTAAGCTCAAAGAGACAACAGAACATATCGACCAACTCGGCAATACTTGCACTCAGTTCACTATAGGCTGCCGATTTTAGTGCCTCTTGAACACTCGCATGCGCACTTTGTGGTGAAACGGTCATTGAGGTTTGAAACGTTGGATAGGCAGCAATAAAGTCACTCACCTGACGCTGCAATGAATCGGAAAGATCGCGATGCCAAATCGCAATATTCGCATCATCTTCATAAATATCACACAACACCGCAGGCTCATCTCCTTGCACGGCACGGCGATGTTTCTTTTGCTCCTGTTGAATCTGAGGTTGCTCTGCAGCATTTTGCTGAGTTGATTGGGATAATCCTTCAGTCATCATTGGATTGTTACCATTTAAAGCTTGTGTTAACGAAACGTGAAAATCACACTATCGTTACAATATAACATCACAATTGTGAAAAGCGCCACGCCGCAGGGCAAATTCCTTCATTGCGCTCTAATGCTATAGAGATTGTTATCAGCGCCATACAAGACTTGTGTGCCTTCAAATGCAAAACCTAAGCGCTTCAGCAGTGCGTTGGAGGCGATATTGTCTGGGAGTGTAACCGCAAGAATAGTTTCTAGATGATACGCTTGTTTGGAATGTTCAATCACAGCCAATGCTGCCTCACGCGCAAAGCCTTGCCGACGAAATTCAGGTAAAAAAGCATAGCCCAAGTCTGGATGCGGCAGCTCAGATCGCAAAACGAGCCCACACATACCTATCACTGTATTGGATGACTTTAATACCACGGCATTCAAACCATAACCCACTTTCGTATACGCTTGGAGCGGCCCATTTCGCAAATAGTCTCGCGCCGCTTCCAAGTCCCGCACCTTCTTGTCAACGATGTATTGAATAAATGCGGGATCATTTAACTGCGTGAGGATGTAACTCGCATCGTTCAAGTCAAAATGCCTCACGACGAGTCGTTCTGTTTCTGCAATAGTTACTGTTTGTTCTTTCATCTTACTCACTTAGACTTTCAGTGAATTCCATTGAAAAGCAATATGTTATATTAACTTTATTATCAGTTTAGTCTGTGAAGAAGTGTTAGCATACGCATTGAGGCAAAACAGTTTCAAGCAGAAGAGTGCTACTCACTGATGACAGATTTCGCATAGCAAAGCAGCATTGTTCTTAACTAAAGAAAGAGAAAAGCAAGGATAGATATCTCAATTACTCATTCTACGCCGTTGCTTATCGTGCTAACACCACCACACAAGTTGTTAGCATACCGACACAGAAAAAACATGCAGAGAAATTTATAAACAGACACTCACACCCCTTAACAACTTTAGGAGCATGGCCGACTATCACTCGGGAATGAAACTCTTAAAAAATTAAAAATCATGATAATAACATTATCAATAAAAACAATACTAAAGTCATACAGAAACAATACTAAAATCATGCATAAACATATAGATAATCAAGAAAATATAGATCACAATATTCGTAAAAACACATATCAAATAGAAAGACAAATATTATAATCACCTCAAACAACTTGGAGGAAACATGAATAAAAAATTCTTGTTAAGCTGCTTAATATTATCTTTTTCAGTAAACGCCGGATTTGATCAAATCATTTCAGATATCAATGCTGACTCACCACTATCATTAGAAAACTCAATAGGGAAATCCGTTAGCTTTCTTTCTGGAAAAATCTACTCTAGCTGCCTGGATTACGCGCCAAGTGGAGAGCTCATTATCGTCGATCAGTCCGGGTTAGAAAGTGAAGTTTTTATTGACATTATTCATGAGAGCTTTTCTTCTACTGAGTTCAAGAATAGACACTCAAACTTTAACGCTTCCGTTTCTACAGTTAAATTTTCACCCACATATAACAAAATGAGCACCTTAGTAAGTGAAGTTACTAATAAAAATGAAAGAACTAACCTCATACTTAGCATAAGTAACACTGGTTACATTAAGAGGTTAAAAGGTGATCCAGTACCAAAAATTTTAGATAGGCATGAGCAAGTACTCCTTCCCCAAACAGACGAATCAAAGAGAGAGTTTAGGGAAAACTGTTATGATGGGTATATACATCGGGTCGTCGGAGGAAAGTCCTTATTTGTCACAATCAGTTTAGAATCTGAAAGCATGACTTTGTCAGAAAGACAAGAAAAAACAAGGGGATTGCAAGGTGCACTTAAAAGGTTCACAGGTTCAAAAGACAGGGCTATCATAGAAGAGATAAAAGAAGAAACTTCTGGCATGAGGTTGGTCATCAAAGAAGTAATATCAGGTAAAGAGCAAGATGACATCATTGTTTCTAGTATTGATGAACTCGTTGAGTTAATTGAATACTTTGAAGACCCTTCCACGGATGATTTAACCGTTGTTAGCTATGACGTCAGTACATATCCTCCCGTTGGTAGCTGGGAACAGAGTAAAAGCAAGTTTTATCTAGATGTTAGTGATAAGGTTGAAAAAGTATACAGCTGGCAATACTTTTATGAAGATATATACTCTCCCCGTTGCCTTTCGAGCAACAGTATAGACAGTGATCTAGAAGCTATTTGTAATACTACTGAAATAGCGATAAAAAAACATGTTGAGTTTTGTTCAAGCAATGATATGAATGACTGGGTAAGTTGCTATGCACCAAATCAAAACGAATGCCTCCTAGAGTCTGGACAGAACTGCGATCACCTAAAGCACTTTGATGTTCCTGAAGCGCCCGTTCATGAGCCTGAATGGCACACAATATATTCAGGTCCAGCGACAACCAATCGAATTAACATTGAGAATGTACCTTTTAATATTAGAATAAATGGTAACGAGCTTTACCAAGATTTACTCATTGAAGAAAGTGGAACAGCATCCTGCCAAGGTGGTTCAGCAACAATTGAAGCGTCCTGCACTGTGCAAGTAACTCCTTCTAACACTACCGGATCCAGCTACGTCCAAGGCTGCTTTTCCAGAGTTACTGGGCCACAAAGTAGTCAATGTAATCCGATTACCGTTACTGCTGATGGTCAAATTCACACAGTCGAAGCTTATTACTAAGGTGGAGAAGAAAAATGAAATTACTACCTCTAATGTTAACAATAACCATGGGGCTCTCTCCTCAAGTACTCGCTAATGACTCTTACAGTTTCGACTATTTGGGCAATGATGTAGGCATGTCTGTTAACCTGCTATCCGGAGAGCTGAAGCCATCTTGTTTTGATTCTACATCTTTTAGGGTCTCGTCGATAAATACCGGTTTACCTGTAACAGAAAAGTCATTCACATACGTCGAAGACAAAAAAAGTGCTGAACGTTTTTTTCAAGACAACAGTGATGTAGCTATTGGAATTCCAAAGCTGAGTGCTAAGAGAATCAAGAGCTTGATGTACAATATCCACGAAGAAGAAGTAAATAAATATCTTCTATTTAACTACACACGACTAGCAAAAAATTACATTATTGACCAAAATACTGCAGAGCTAAATCCAAAGTACGTATCTCTTCTCAATAATGAAGATGAGACAATTAAGCACAACTTCAGAGATGAGTGTGGTGACGGGTTTATTAATCAAGTCATTGGAGGAAAAGCACTAAATCTAGCAATAAAGTATGACTCATATGGATTAACCTATACAGAAGAACAAAATCTCCGTACAGAAATGTCGTCAGCATTTAACAATTTACTTAGCATTAATGGCGACGATACCGAGATAAGGCAACTCAAGCAAAAGTGGGGAAGTCAACGATTTACCTTAGTAGCGCAAGCTCTAGGTAGCGAATTATATGTAAGCGAGCTGTCTATTGATAATATAAAAGGTGTGTTTGACTCTTTCTTAAGAAGCGACAATGATCGATTTACAGCTTTTAAATATGATACAAGAAAATATTCTCAGCTAGCCGACCATAACTCTAGTATGTTTATCGATATTTATAATAAAGATAAAGAGATTTTAGAGTGGGATGAATTTATTTCCTCTGAGTTCAACTCGAAGTGTGAACCCACCACTACAGACGACACGATATGCAGGTTGACTTACGACACATACTTAACCCAGAGTCAAATATGTTCAGATTCGAATCTCTGGGGCGATTGTAAATCTCCTATTGATGCTTCATGTATGATGACAGACCCTTACACCGAGCAAACTTACAGATGTGATGTGCTAACTGATTATGATGTACCGGACCTACCTGACGTAGGGCCAATTTGGCGAGAGCTTTACAATGGGGCACCGACAGTAGAGCGTATAGACGTTGATTCAGATCATGACGATATCGCCATAAACGGTGTCATCCGCAGAGCAAATTATATAGTTACAGAAACTGGTTACTTACAATGCCCTGGAGGACAGTTTCCCGTATCGGCCTCTTGTGAGGTAATTGTCGAGGATGGACACGTAAAAGGGTGCTACAAAGAAGAGTATTTCGGAAGTGGATCTCAATGTTCAACTATCTTGAAAGTTGATGGAAGAATATCTCTCTTAGAAGGACTCAACTAAACCTTTGTTTACCAGAATCCAATCGAGTAGGAGGAGGCCTCACGGCCTCCGTCCTCTCACACCACCGTACAAGCGTGGGTCGCATACGGCGGTTCCGAATATATTTTCAGTGACTCATACCCGTCTCGTAACGAGTATAATTCCATCTCATTGAACCATTTAACTGGCATGGCGTGATTCAACTGGGGCGTTAACGCCAGATGCCACCAACCTTTATCTGACATCGCTAGCTTCCACGCATTGCGCTCTGTTACACCTTGTCGCTGTAACCATGTCGCTATACTGTATCTGCGTTTGCGCTGCTTCAGTCGGTAGCATCTTAATCGACGTCGTATCCATTCGTCTAAACGCTGCATCGCGCTCTTACGTATGGCGAGCTTGAAGTAGTGCTGCCAACCTCGTAGGTATTGGGTTAACTCGGTGATTATTACCGATAACTCTCGACCTCGATTTCGCTTCGTTATTCTCCGCACTCGCTTCTTCATTTGAGCTTGTGCCGATTTCGATATCAGGATTGCTTCATCTCTCTTGAAGCTATGGCCTAGGTAAGCTCGCTCTGTCACTCTTGTCGCGGCACTTTTCTCACGATTTACCGTGAGCTTTAGCTTCTGCTCCAAGAACTCCGTTATCGACGCTTTGACTCGATGGGCGGCTTCCTCACTACGAACGTAGATTTGGCAGTCGTCTGCATATCGACAGAACTTATGCCCCCTTCGCTCTAACTCTTTATCCAGTTCATCTAATACGATATTAGAAAGTAACGGAGATAATGGCCCGCCCTGTGGCGTTCCTCGTTGTCTCTGTTCAACTATCCCATTTCGCATTAAGCCTGCCTGTAGATATGCCCTGATTAGCTTTAACACTCGCTTATCATCAATGTCCTGCGATAGTCTGTACATCAGCCTATCGTGGTTCACTGTGTCGAAGTATTTCGCTAAGTCGATATCTACAACATAACCTCGACCATCCCTGATATAGCGACTTGCCGCTGCTAACGCATCATGCGCACTGCGGTTCGGCCTGAACCCATAACTACTGGCGGAGAACTTAGGCTCATAGATATCAGTCAGCACCGATGTCATTGCCTGTTGAACAACCCTATCAAGCACCGTGGGGATGCCTAGTTGCCTTACACCACCATTAGGTTTAGGGATTTCTACACCAAGGACTGGTTGAGGTTGGTAGCTTCCGTCCAGAAGACTCTGCCGGAGCGCTTGCCCATTTGAAGCTTGTCGAAGTTTTGAGATGGTCGCTGTGATATCGAGCCTGTCGACACCTGCGCACCCCTTGTTCTTCTTCACGCGTCGAAGAGCATGGTTCAGATTCGCTGAGGCGCTGATTTGTTCCATCAGCGGAGTTGGGGTCACCATGGTAAGACCCCACTTCCCTAGACACTTAATAGTTATATAATTCAGCAAACTATGAGGTGTTGTTATGAGCGGAAAACGCTACACAGAAGAATTCAAAATCCAAGCCGTTGAACAAGTCACTAAGCACGGTCATACACTTAACTCTACCGCTGAGCGGTTGGGAGTGAGCTACAAATCGCTTTGCGACTGGGTTAAAAGATATGAAAAGCCTGCAGAGCAACGACAGCAAGAAGATGATCAAAACGCTGAGCTCAGGAAGCTAAAAGCCGAGCTTAAGCGGGTGACCATGGAAAGGGACATATTAAAGGAAGCCGCCGTGTACTTTGCCGGGGAGTCAAAGAAAAGTACACGTTTATAAGCGAGCGACTTCAGCGATACCCTTTGAAAGTGATGTGCCAAATCCTTGAAATCCAACGCAGTGGATTCTATGCGTGGCAGCGCAAGCCACTGAGTTGTCGCGCGAAAGAGGATCAGCGTTTACTCGGTAAAATTAAGCAGTTTTGGCTTGAGAGTGGATGTGTTTATGGCTATCGCAATATCACTATCGATCTTCGAAGTGATGGTGAATCTTGTGGAAAGAACAGGGTTTATCGCTTGATGAAGCAAGCCAATATAAAAGCGGTGCGAGGCTATAAGCGCCACTTAGGCTTTGGTCGAGGTAAGCCTCATGTCGCCGCTCCAAACGTCCTAGACAGGGGATTTAACGTTGATAAGCCAGACCGAGCTTGGGTAACTGATTTCACCTACATCCGGACGCACGAAGGATGGCTATACTTGACGGTTGTCATCGACTTATTTTCTAGGAAAGTGGTTGGTTGGACAATGAAAAGTAGTCCCAAATCTGACCTAGTCATCGATGCATTGTTGATGGCTATTTGGCGTAGAAGACCCAAAAGCAAGGTTCTGATCCACTCTGATCAAGGGGTTCAATATACGTCGGGTGATTGGAAGAGCTTCCTGAAAGCGCACAATATGGAAATCAGCATGAGTCGAAAAGGAAACTGCCATGACAATGCTGTTGCTGAAAGTTTTTTCTCTCTGCTTAAGAAAGATCGAGTAAAGAAAAGAATCTACAAAACCCGCGCTGAAGCGCGCTCAGAGATATTTGATTATATCGAGTGTTTTTACAATCCCAGACGAAATCATGGTACTAATGGTGGACTATCACCAAATGACGATGAAAGACAGTATTTTCAGGAGCTTGAGAGTGTATAGAGTTCTGGGGTCTTACCACCAAGACTCGTCCTCTTTTCTACGCCGATCATGCTTGTCATTCTTCGTGACCGTGAGCTTTACTTGCGGTATTGCCCTTTGGAACGTAGAGATGTTATTCATCTTGCTATGACTCCACATGATTGATGTAATGGTCTTCCCTCGCACTAATCGGCATCGCAATGTGCCAAGATAGCGTTGATAAATCGCCTATCTAAAAACGAGGGAAGACCATGAATAAGTGTAAAACCATTGGTATCGATTTAGCAAAGAATACTTTTTACTTCATCATGTTGGACAAACAGGGTAAGCAAGTTGAGAGAAAGAAATTAAATCGACAACAGCTCATTGGCTATCTCTCGAAGCTAGAGACTTGTGTCATTGCGATGGAAGCATGCGGTACAGCGCATTACTGGGGACGAAAAATAGGCCAGCTAGGGCACTCTGTTGTATTACTTCCCGCTCAGCATGTGAAAGGCTATTTACGAGGCCAAAAGAATGACTATAACGATGCAAAGGCCATCGCAGAAGCGTGTCAGCACGGTGCGATTCGCCCCGTTGCGGTCAAATCCCTAGCGCAGCAAGACGACCAAACTTTTTTGCTCATGCGTCAACACGTGAGTAGTGACAGAAAGCGCTTAATCAATCATGTGAGAGGGTTGCTGGCGGAGTATGGGGTAGTGCTGGCGAGAGGAAGTCAGGTATTGCGTAAATCGCTGCCTTTTATTCTAGAAGATGTTGAGAACGGCTTAACCGACGAATTTCGAGCGCTTTTATTCAGGCAATACACACAACTCGAAAGGCTTGACGAAGAGCTACAGTGGTACGACGAAAGGTTGGCCGAAAAAGTGAAGCAAAAAGACGTTTGTCAGCGTTTGATAAAAGTGCCAGGTATTGGTCCCGTGGTGAGTTTTTCCTTAAGAGCCTGGATGGGAAGTGGTGAGCAATTTAAACGAGGGCGTGATGCGTCAGCAGCCTTAGGTTTAGTGCCCAAGCAATTTAGCACGGGAGGTCGAGAGGTATTGCTTGGCATTACAAAGCGAGGGAATCAGCAGTTAAGGTCATTCGTGGTTCATGGTGCAAGAGCGGTTGTGAGTCGAGCCGATGGCAAAACAGACAGGCTTAGTCAATGGATATTGCGGCTGGTTGAAAGGCGAGGTTTTAACAAGGCTGTGGTGGCGCTGGCGAATAAGATAATCCGTATCGCGTGGGTCATTATCTGTCGAGGAGAAAGCTATAAAGCGCCAGCGGCGGTTTAACAGAAAGATTTAACTAAAGCGTCACACACCAGATATTGCGTAGATAGCAGTTTAGATGAAAAACAGGTAAGACCAGCATATAGGGACCCTGATATACTCAAAGGTTTACCAAAACCGTTAATTTGATAAGGGCTATATGCGCGAAGTGTCATCAAGGCCAGAAGCCACACGAGCTTCACGCATAGGCCGGATATATGAAAGCAACCTGTCCCTTTTATCGACATTGGTATCTTGCCAATAGAGGGAAGACCATATATGAGTAAATAGTGACTGCTTCTTGATATATTCAGTTCAGGCCTTCCCTTGAGTTGTACTTCCTCAAAGTACTATGCCTTCTGCTGACTTCTCATTGCTCATCACACAACATCACTGCTGTATTAGTCTCGACTGAGACAAGCAATAAGATCTCCCGAGGTAAGACGTTGCTCTTTCCCTTGGTCGTGCCTGATTTACCTATACACACTTCCCGTCGAGGCATTGGGCTATTCTATCTATTGCTAGGTTACCCAAGTTGTACTGGCCTACTATCAGGTTTCTGTCCGTCACAACCAAGTTTTGCCATTTGCTTCCTTCAGATTTCACCTCACGGTGAACACCCTTGCATAGGCTAACGGTTCTCGCTCGACTGAGCCCGTAGAGGACTTTCACCTCCTAGATCAACGCCATGCTCGGCGCACAAGCAAAAACGCCCGCTGATTTCTCAGCGGGCGTTCTCTATATTTGGCGGAGAGATAGGGATTTGAACCCTAGATACGCTATTAACGTATGCCGGTTTTCAAGACCGGTGCTTTCAACCACTCAGCCATCTCTCCGTAAGTGCGGCGTAATATACCGACTCCCGATGAGGCTGTAAAGAACTTTTTTAGACAGTCACTTCAAGAACAGCGAACAAGGCACTAAAAGCATACAAAACAAGCAATAAGCCAATGTTATCAAAACATTTTACTCCGTAAACTTTCAACTTCTCGCCAACAACTGAACCAAACTTAACCGCAATAAATATATGTTCAAGCCACCTCGAGCAACTAGAGAATAGTGTGTAAAATATTAACAAGGAGTCTAACTTTCATTCTTTTTTCAACTTGCGACTATATTGATGCGATAAATTAAAAGCAACTAAATATCGCCCGCCAATAAAAATAGTTAAAATACGCAATAAACACCAAAAAATGTGATGGACTAAGTCATTGTTAATAACATTACCATTAAATAACGAAAAGTAATCGTTTTCATTGCCACAGTTATGTCATTCTCGATTAATGCTAACTTAGAATGACCCCGTCAAGACAACCTAAAAGACAAAAACCTTTCAAAACAAAAGCTAAACAAGAAATAGCAGAAACACTAAATCCTCTATGGGTATATCGCCTTTCTTATAATTTCACCATTCACTGGTTTTTTGTGTAAATAACTTCCTTATCATTTACATCCTTAAGTGAGAGAAGATATATTTATAAAACAATTAATAGTTTAATTAACATTCACATATTGAATCTGACCATTCCTCACAAATATACTTCCGCCGAACCCAAAAGTTAAATATATAAAGGCTCGGCTACCATGGATAAAAGTAATTGTTTCAAACTGACTGCAATCGCAACTTCTATCTTACTTGTTGTTGGATGTAATTCATCAGACGGCTCTTCAAATGACAATACCGCTCCAAAGGTCACCCCCTCTACTCCTCTTGTTGATGTCACTTCTCTTGTAGCGGGTGATGCGCAATGCGCAAACGGTGGTGTTAAAGTGAATGCAGGCCTCGATGTAAACAATAACCAGATACTCGATGCAGAAGAAATTCTCACTACAGAAGTCGTCTGTAACGGGCTTGATGGCACTGATGGTCAAGACGGCCAAAACGGTAATGATGGTCAGAATGGGACTGACGGACAAGACGGAACCGATGGTCAAAACGGGACTGACGGACAAGGTGGTACTGACGGAAAAGACGGTTACAACGCCCTTGTCGCGATTGTCTCCGTTGCGCAAAACGACAACACCTGTCAAAACGGCGGTCAAAAAATCTTGGTTGGATTAGATACAAACCGCAATAACATTTTGGATAAGTCAGAAGTCAGCAAAACCAGCTACATGTGCAGCAACGGATCATTAGTAACCGATGCACCTATCGTCAACGCTATCACTATCTCTAACAGCATTGTTGCTCCAGGTTCAACCGTTGAGATTGAAGCAACGCTCACCAATGTCACCGCACAAGATACTGTCGTCTGGACAGATGTAAACGGCAACGTTATCGCACCAATGGATGCTGCAAATCCAAACAAAATTTCGGTGACTGTCGGCCAAGCAACGGGACAAGAAACATACACGATATCTGTTGAGCGCACGAACGCGGATGGTTCGGTCGTGATTCAATCACAAAATGCGGTTGTGACTGTCGGCCAGCAAGCTTCTCAAACACAAGCCGTCATTCTAGATACGCAACAAGTCTTCTTACCTGAAGGCTACACAACTACCCCTGTGACTGGTGATATTAAGGGTACAATCATCTATGCAGACCCAATCGCTACAGCAAGTAGCCTGACACGTAATATCACGACACCTGAAAACGTTGAAATGGTAGGCTTTGTCGCCGAACGTCCATCTCTGAGCCATGGTTCGACCGCAGAAAGCATTCTTAATACGACGATGAGCAACGTGTCGAACACACTAACCAATGGGACCGTGTCTCAGTTCTCTCAAACCGTGCTTGCCAATGGTGATGTGTCCGCTAGCTATAACATCCAGCTCGTTTCAGGGGCAGAGAAAACGGCAACAGAAGTACTCAATGAGATACTTACCCAAATGGCAGCCAATAAGGCCTCTGGTACTGCTGACGCCTTAATCCCTGCTGCGACGGAAACTGCAGTCAATGAATTCCAGCTCGATATCGCTCTTTCGTACGATAGTACAACCGATACAGTTGTGATGACTTCAACCTTGGTTGCAAAAGGCAAGTATGCGCTTTACTCCGATTTAATCACTGCGACAACGTCAGAAAATGTGAAATCATCGGTTTCTGCTACCTTAGAAACTCAAAACGATAGCTTTACTGCCTTGAACCAACAAGCGTCAAAAGCGGACTTCCTCTTCGTCATTGATAACTCTGGCAGTATGTCAGACGAGCAAGACGAAATTAGCCAGCTAACAGCGAGCTTCGAAAACCGCATCGCAAACGCAGGCATCGATTTCCAAGTCGGTACCATTACAACAGATTCAACAACACTGCGCGGCAATGGCTTCACGAACGACCCAACACAGATTGCTTTGGACTTTAAACCTGGTATTAATGGAAATACTTGGGAGCGTGGTATTCAAATGTCTGAGTCAGCTCTTCGTTCAGCCACCCTCGGCGACAGTGCCGATGGTAGTGTTACTGCCGCAGGCTACCCGCGCGCTGGCGCTTCGCTATCAGTCGTCATCATGAGCGATGAAAGAAGCCAATACGCTGGCAACTCCTTCGATGTTAATAACAACCTCTTTGTAGAAAGAGGCTATCGTGTATACGCCATCGTTGATCCTGATGATGCCGATCGCAGCCAATATGATGATTTAGCCGTCAGTACTTTCGGCCAAACCCTGAACATCACTGCGATGACTGAATACGACACCTTTATGGATACGATTGCTAACAATGCAGGCGCAACGAGTGCAGGCTATAAGCTCACCCTCGCTGAGAGCCATAAAGTTCTGGCATCATCTATCTCTGTGAATGTAGAAGGAAACCCAGTTACTCGTAATACCAGCGATGGTTGGCAGTACTATCCGTTATCGGGATCCATCGTATTTACAGGTTCGGCTATCCCAGCAGAGGGCGAAACCATCACAGTTGCCTATCAATACGTAGAAGAGAACACCACGCAACCCGTTGCCAACTAAACGATCAATCACGAAATATTCAAGTAGGAAAGAAAAAAGGAACGCCACGGCGTTCCTTTTTTATCAAGCAAAATACTTTACGATTACTTCATCGCATCCCATAAATCACTGACCCATCCCCCCGCGTGCTCATCAAAATGAGAGTTAGCAAAAGGGGTCATCGATGGAGGTGGCCGACTCTCTCGTTGTTCGAGGATCTGAGCAATATGAAGAGACATTTCATCCGGACTCGTAATACGCTGTCGGCGTTGTGCGACCTCTTTGATCAACTGCAGACGATATGATGAATTCATCTTTTTCATAGTGGCATCCTCTTCGTGGGTGAGTCATGCCATAAAACTTAGGATCTGGTCAATAAATAGTCAACCAAACTTCATCTAACTTCCATCAAACCGCAACAATTCTCATACTAGAGATAAAAAAATCTAGCCAAAAACAGACACTTCTCCAGACACAACCGCAGTATCGAAGATAATCATGTTACGTCCTTGATTTTTCGCCTTATATAATGCGACATCGGCGCGCGAGAACCACCGGCTAAAATCGTCATCTTGGCGATAACCACTCACACCAATTGAGGCAGTGCAACTGACTAAACGTTTTTCCGGTACTGCATCCTTATGCTCTTCAACACAGGTTTGCCGAACCGCTTTCTGGATGGCTTTCACTTTCATCAAAAGTTCAGGGTGAGAATCGGCACTAAGAATCATCGCGAACTCTTCACCGCCAATGCGAGACACTTTGTGATAGGAATCAAACAGGGTACTCAAGGTGCTGGCAACGGCCCTCAACAGCGCATCGCCAGTCAAATGACCGTAAGTATCGTTGACTTGCTTAAAGTGATCGAGATCGATCAATGCTAAATAGTGGTGATCTTGCCGATAAGGGCGATGGTGGCAGTTCATACGCTCCATGAGATAACGCCGATTCATAATTCCGGTCAGCTCATCGCGCAAAGCGAGATCTTTTAACTTTTCTTCGCGACGAACGGTATCTGTGACAACCGAAATAAAGGTACACATGGCTTTATGACCATGCCAATCGACAACCGAATCCGTAATTTCAGCGAGCTTGGGCACCCCGTTTATATCGGTGTGCTCTATCACCATAGGCGCACTATCCACTTCATCATTGATGACGGCTAAATAGCGTGCTTCAGCCTCCGCCCAATGCTCTTTAACAAACAACGTTTTTAGACTCGGCAACGTTAATACGTCTGTTGCACTCGAAAAACCACTAAATTCAGCAAATGCATCATTCGCATACACTGGCACGAAATTTATGTGCACAACACATGGGTTGGGATGTTTATCGATAATCGATTTGAATACCGTCAAAAAGGCTACTCCACTATTCCTTTTGCGAATTTCAAGCCACTATGCAAATCGTTAGTGTGCACAATGTTTTGTGAAGTTTATCGCCTTTTTTATCACTTATTCAACAGTTAGACAGTGAAATTCGTTGTTCTTTATCACTAAAATAAAAAAAAGCTCGGCAATGCCGAGCTCCTATATTTCCTCTTAAGCATAGTACCTAGGAGACTGACCATTGCGACAGAGAGCGTTTGAAATCTTGATAGTCAAACTCATTTAATTTCTCAATCTGGCCGCTGGTACGCTGGCAGTAGACAGATGGCATACGCAATCCATTAAACCAGTTTAATTTCACCATGGTATAACCAGCACTGTCCATCACATGGAGGCGCTGACCTATCTCGAGTGGCGCATCAAATTTTGCAACGCAGAATTGATCTCCTGCTAAGCAAGAACAGCTACCAATCACATACTCGTGCTCGCCGTCATCGTTTGCTTCACGAATGGATGCTGGCTCATCGTAAATTAGCGTATCTAATCGATGCGCTTCTGTTGCTGAGTCAACAATCGCTGTTTTCATGCCGTTCTCAACCACATCCACCACAGACACAACGAGATCAGTGGTTTTAGTGATGATAGCTTCACCCGGTTCTAAATAGAGCTGAACACCGTGGCGATCACCAAAGGCTTTTAAGGCGTGCGCTAGCCGCTCAAGCTCATAGCCTGGCCAGGTAAAGAAAATACCGCCGCCTAAGCTCACCCACTCAAGTTTATTTAAATGCTCGCCAAACTGGGCAGAAATACGATCAAGTAATGCGATCAGAGCATCGACATCTTTATTCTCACAGTTCATGTGGAACATGGCACCGTTAAGCGTATCAAAGACAGTTGGATCAATATGATCCGCTTGAACACCCAGACGTGAGAATTTTCTTGCCGGGTCCGCCAAATCTTGTCCCGCACAACTCACACCAGGATTCAGACGAAGACCGAGCTGCGCTTTCCCTTCAACAAGATGACGGTGAGCCTTAAGCTGCGACTGAGAGTTGAAAATCATCTTGTCGCAAATATCCGCGACCTCTTTCACATCCTCTTCGCTGTAACCCACACTGTAAGCGTGTGTCTCACCACCAAAGGTTTCGTATCCAAGCCTCACTTCAAATGGACCAGAGCTCGTGGTGCCATCGAGGTAGGGCTTGATGATGTCAAACACTCCCCACGTTGAAAAACACTTGAGTGCTAATACCAACTTGACGCCAGAAAGCGCTTTTAGCGTTTTTGCTTTCTCCAAGTTTTCAATCAACTTTGCTTCATCAATCATGAAGTAAGGCGTTTTTAATTCATTCACTTGCATGTCTGCTACTCTATGCTGCCTTTCAACCGCTTGGGTTGAGATACAATAAAACAGAGCCAGCTCAATGGCTGGCTCTTAATCCTAATGGCTTAACCGAAACTTAGTCTTTATTCAAAATCTGAATTTCAGGTGCTTTCACTTCAAGCTCCTGAACATGCCAATCTAGGCCAATCTCTGGCATCTTTTCTAGGAACGGGTCTGGGTTCAGTTGCTCCATGTTGAAGACACCTTTACCTGCCCACTCACCTTTGAAGTACATTAACGCAGCAGTGATCGCTGGTACACCCGTGGTGTAAGCAATCGCTTGATGCTCAACATCTTTATACGCCACTTCGTGATCAGCATTGTTGTATAGGAAAACGCTGCGCGGCTTACCGTCTTTAGTGCCTTGTACCCAAGTACCAATACAGGTTTTACCTGTGTATCCCGGCGCTAACGACGTTGGATCTGGTAAGATCGCTTTTAGTACTTTCAATGGCTCCACAACAGTACCATCTTGTAGTGTCACAGCATCTGGGCTCAGCAGGCCAATATCACGCATACAGTTGAAGTAGGTCAAGTAACGATCACCGAATCCCATCCAAAACTCGATACGTTTGGCTGGAATAAACTCACGCATAGAGCGTACTTCATCGTGTGCCATTGAATAGACTTTGTGCGAACCAACGAGTGGGAAATCAAACTCCATCATACGCGTGTGACAAGGCACTTGTTTCCACTCTTCATTTTCCCAGTAGAAAGAGTCGCCTTGGATTTCTAGCATGTTGGTTTCTGGATCAAAGTTGGTCGCAAACTTCTTACCGTGATCGCCCGCATTGACATCCATCACATCGATAGTGTCGATCTCATCAAAGAGATGTTTTACCGCGTAGGCTGCAAATACAGACACGACGCCCGGATCAAAACCTGCACCAAGAATACCCGTAATGCCCGCTTCTTCGAACTTGTCACGGAATGCCCACTGTGGATCGTAAGCCTCAGGCACCTGTTGACCTGGGCTACAAAGGTCCGTCGCCACTGACGTATCAAGGTAAGAAGTTTTGGTGCGGTAACACGCTTCCATAATCGCCACGTTAACCCACGGAGGGCCAGCGTTAACAACAAGATCGGGTTTTACGTCTTCGATCAACGCAACCAATGCATCGATGTCATCTGCATCAACAGCACGAGATTCCAGCTTCTTCGCCGGATCTTTCATGTTTTCACGACCTTTGATTGACTCAATGATCGCGTCACACTTCTTCACAGTACGAGAAGCGATGGTGATATCACCCAGAACATCGTTGTTTTGTGCTGCTTTATGTGCGATTACCCAACCAACACCACCAGCACCGATTTGTAAGATAGACATGTAAACTTATTCCTTGGTTACGCCAGCGAATCCGCTAGCTGAGTTAAATTATCCAGCAGCTCTCGGAAGTGTTCGAGAGTCAGACATGGGTTTAACAAAGTAAATTTGAGTGCAGTTTGACCTTTGACCGTCGTTTCACCCAGTACTGCCACACCTTGCACCAAAGCTTGCAGGCGTAGCTTTTTATTCATCGCGTCAACGTCATTCAACTTGCCGTTGTTGAATCGGAACAATACCGTAGACAAGTTAACGTCAGAAAGTAGCTCGTAGTTCGCATCCGCTTTGACCATCTCTGCCACATCTCGGGTTTGCTGCAGCAAGTGATCGTACATTTTACCCAATTCAGCTGGGCCAATGTTTTGCATGGTCATCAATAACTTCAATGCGTCGAAGCGTTTGGTCGTTGCCATGGTTTTATCGACCAAGTTTGGCAAGGTATCTTCTTCACGATTTAAATAGTCGGCATGGTGAAGCAGATATTTAAAGTTGGCTTTGTCTTTCAGTAAGAAGCCACCACAGCTGATTGGCTGCCAATAAAGCTTGTGGAAGTCCACTGTTAGCGAATCAGCGCGCTCAATGCCTGCAAGGCGCGATTTCTCGCTACTCATGATCAATGCGCCGCCGTAGGCCGCATCGACATGAAACCAAATGTCATTCGCCTCGGCAATATCGGCAATCACATTGAGATCGTCGAGCGCACCGTGGTCTGTGGTCCCCGCCGTGCCAACAATCACAAACGGGATCAATCCTTGCGATTTCAGGCGATCAACCGTTTCTTGGAGCTTTTCAGTGATCATTGTGCCGTTCTCACGGCTTTCAACCGTCACAACGGCCTTCATCCCTAAGCCCATTAACGCTGCCGTCTTCTGCACCGTAAAGTGGGATTTTTGCGAGCAGATAATACGCAGCTTGCTGCCGTAATCTGGGAGGCCATCTTGCTGTATGTTGTGACCAGATAGCTTATCGGCAATCCAATCGCGAGCGATGATCAAACCCATCTGGTTCGACTGGGTGCCACCCGCGGTAAACACGCCGTCACTCTGCTCACCAAAGTTGTATAGATCGCACAACCAGTCAACAACACGTTGTTCCACATAGGTCGCCGCACTCGCTTGATCCCATGAGTCCATCGACTGATTCAACACGGAAATGAAAACTTCAGCGGCCAGCGAAGGCAACAGAGGCTGCGTGTGCAAATGCGCGATACAGTGTGGGTGCTGAACAATGATCGAGTTTTCACTGATCAACGCCCCGGTTTCAGCAATCACCGTTTCGAGGGCATCGCCGCCCTCGAGGTTAATCGCGTCAATTTTGGCTTTCAGCGTCAACGGATCCATACCCGAATAAGGTTTGTCTACCTTTTCGAAAACTGACTTAATCACCTGTGAGCTTTGTACTAAAGCCGCTTCTAATTGGTCAGCACCGCCTTGTCCTGCATGAACGAAGTGATGCTTCCACGGAGAATGTTGCGTCATCTTTACTTACTGCCTTACTCTGCGGTTGCCAATATTGCTTCACGCATCGCGTTGACAGCAAAATCAATCTGCTCAAAGCTAATGATCAAAGGGGGAAGGAAGCGAATAACACTGCCTTGACGCCCGCCTTTCTCGACAATCAAGCCGCGCTTCAAACACTCACGTTGGATTGCCAACGTACGCTCTGGATCGGCTTCAGGCTCACCTAACTTATTTAGTACGGCGTTGCCCTTGACGATTTCCATACCCAGCATCAAACCACGGCCACGCACTTCCGCAATACACCCTGTTTCAGCAGCAACAATCTCCAGTTGCTCTTTTAGGTATGCCCCTGCGTTCGCAGCATGCTCGACAAGACCATCGCGGCGGATAATCTCCATTGCTTTTGCGCCCGTTGCCATCGCCAATTGGTTGCCACGGAAGGTTCCCGTGTGCTCGCCCGGCTTCCAACTGTCTATATCTTTGTGGAACACCAATAGTGACATGGGTAAACCGCCACCCACGGCTTTAGACAGGCAAAGGATATCTGGCGTGATGCCCGATTCTTCAAACGCAAAGTTGGCGCCAGTTTTACCAATACCACATTGAATTTCATCGAAAATAAGCAAGATGCCATGCTCTTTAGTAATACGACGCAGTTCACGTAGCCAAAAAGCTGGGGCAGGAATCACACCGCCCTCACCTTGTACAGGCTCTAAAATGATGGCTGCTGGCTTCTGAATGCCGCTTTCATCATCATTCAATACACGCTCGATGTACTTAATTATTTGCTCAGCACCTTTATCACCACCGATACCGAATGGGCAACGCAGGCTGTATGGGAATGGGAAAAAGTGTACGTCAGACATTAATCCCTGACGGCGCGCCTTGGTTCCCAAATTGCCCATCATCGCCATAGTACCGTTGGTCATACCATGATAGGCACCATGGAAAGCAACCATGGTGTTACGACCTGTGGTTTGCTTGGCAAGTTTAATCGCCGCTTCAACGGCATCAGCACCAGAAGGACCACAGAACTGAACTCGCGCGTTTTGAGCAAATTCAGTAGGCAGGAAGTTCATCACTTCCTTGATAAATTTGTCTTTCGCAGGTGTGGTCATGTCCAGCGTTTGATAAGGAAGACCACTGTTCAGTTGTTCTACAATCTCTGCGTTGATTTCTGGGTGGTTGTAACCCAGCGCTAACGTACCCGCGCCAGCCAGGCAATCGAGGAAAAGTTGGCCGCGAGTATCTTCTACAAGCACGCCTTGCGCTTTTTTAATCGCAAGAGGTAGACGACGAGGATATGAGCGCACTTCAGACTCATAGTGCTCCTGACTTAGGAGCAGTTCATCAGGCGTTAAATCATACAGTTCATTCACCACAGGCACATTGGTGGTCGACAATTGGTCTTCTGAACCAAATGGAAGTACATTAGTCATGGCAGTATCCAAAAAAATACAACATAAAGGCACCAGCTTCAGGGAAACTGATGGACGCTTTTTCAGCTACTTAAATTTTGCTGACAGGATTAGGTGACCGGATCGATCAAGGCTCAGTAATGATACTGTAAGGGAGAATGAGCAAACTGGTGTTAATTGACGCAATTATACTATTCATGTTGGGTTCCTCAACTCGTCACTCTCTGGTTTGCCCTCAGTGAGTGAAATCAATGCCCTTCTATTTGCAGCCCCATGCCGCAAATACCTACGGTTACGACGCCATTTTTAGTGCCGTAAATGCTATCTGCTACGCCGGATTTTGATTGCCCGACAAAAAACAGCGCGAAAATATCACAGCTTTATCAGCAAAGATAGCGTTTTTTAGCTCAAAGATAGAAAAAAATGAGGCCAATATGAAACCTATCAATACCTGTCGCCGCCTCGGCTAAAAACGCACCAATCATTGAGTGGCCAAGTCATTAATAAAACGCTAAATAAGTATTTAAACAGGATCGGTCGTGTAACGTGACTCGAGTGTAATTTTACAACACCATACAGCAATGTATATACATTTAATCTGTAAGCAAATTTGTACTTACCCGCTTAATGCCCGAACTTAGCCACGTTCTTGCTGCGGTAAAATGGGGGAATAGCCACTGCTTCTTAGCCAAGAGATAAACTCCGCCGCAGGAACCGGACGGCTAATGTAGTACCCTTGCACATATTCACAATCAAGGTCTTCCAGCCAGGTGAGTGCTTCTGCCGTTTCTACACCTTCTGCAACAACAGAAAGGCCAAACTGGTGGGCAAGCTCGATAGTCGAAGAGCAAATCGTTTGATCAGCACGATTCTCGATCACTTCAGAGACGAATGCCTTATCCACTTTCAACTCATCAACTGGCATGTTTTTCAGCTGCGACAATGAGGAATATCCTGTGCCATAGTCATCGATAGAAAGACTGAAACCCTGACCTTGCAAGGCCTCTAACATCGCAATCGCTCCCTCTGGGTCGTCCATCAACGCACTTTCCGTAATCTCGAGAGATATCGCACTTGTCGGCAGGTTCGCCTTCTTCACCCTATCAGCAACCTTCAGGTGAAAGCCGTCTTGCTTGAGATTCTCCGCTGAAATATTGACAGCAATGACCATATCAATACCTTGCTGACGCCACTCCACCAGTTGGTTTATCGCGGCCTCTAGCACCCAGTCGGTTAGTGCGTTTATTTGCCCCGTTGACTCAGCAATGCCAATGAACGCATCTGGCGGCACCATTCCTCGCGTTGGATGCTGCCACCTCACCAAGGCTTCACAGCGAGACACCTGTTTTGAGCGCAAATCGAGCTTGGGTTGATAAAACAGCACTAGCTCAGACGATTCAATCGCTTGAGTGAGATCATGCGTGAGTTGCACACGACTCAATGCATCTGCCGCCATTTCAGTTTGAAACTCGAGAGAGGGCAGTTTTTTCTTCAGCGCTTGTTGAAGCGCAATACCCGCATTATGAATAAGAACATCAGACATTTGACCGTGTTGAGGATAAATACTGAATCCACCGACCATATGTGTTGATAACGTCGTGAGATGGAGACTACACAAGTTCTGAAATGTCATCTCCAACTGCTGCGTGAGCAAAGCAATGTCATCTTCAGCAGGAATCAGAATCGCAAACTCATACGCCGCCAATTGATACAACACCACATTAGGAAAGCCCGCCTCTATGCGCTTTGCGACCGAAAGCTGTAACTCTTCACCGATATCACTACCCAGACTGTAATTAATCTCATCATAGTCAGTGAGGCGAAAACGCATTAACACGAGCGAACTGTTCTGCGACATCGCAATAGGTAGGTCAACATCCAACTGTTGGCGATTAGGTAACTTGGTCACATCGGTATGACAAGCGCGGTAACGGATCTCTTCTTCTCGTTCCGCCACTGCCTGCTGCATAATACTAAACTCAGTCGCGAGTTGGCCAAGCTCATCTTTGCGCTCAACTTCGATAATGTCATTTTGTTCTCCACTGGCAATACTTTTTGCTTGCTGAACCAACGCCCGCAATGGCTGAACAATCCTTTTCGCTAATACAAACGCTGCGACAAACGAGACCAGAACGGTGGATGCAAACAACAGCATCACGCCAACCCAACGCTCTTGCAACGTGCCGAGAAAATCAGAGCGATTGTCAAACAGTAAAGCGACCAGCTGAGTGCCATTCATTTCGCCAATGGGGATAGTTTGAGCAACATAGTTCGTCGCGGTATCTGTCATTACCGCTTGCCACATATCAGCATACTGAGTTTGAGGCCCAATCGTATTCGTGTCACTGTCGGCAAACCTTGTCCACTCGCCCGCCTCGCGCATCAAAAAGTTGGTTGTCATTCCTGTCATTGCACTTAAGTGCCTCGCCAGTTCACTATCAACGGCAAAGCCAAAGCCCAACCAAGCAATCACATCCGCGCCAGCGCGGACCGGCACTAAATGCAGTTGAAACACGCGCTCATCAAAACCATAGTAAAGATTGGCATTTTGCTGGTTAAGCAGATCGGGATATCGAAATAGCAAGTCAGTCTCTTCACCCACTCTGACGCGTTGACTGGCAGGCTCAACAATCAACTGCCCAAACACTCTACCGCTTTTGTTCACGGCTATCGCGATATCTGCATCAATACGTTGGCGATGATTATTTAATGCAACGAGAAAACTGCGTCTATCTTCAGCAATGACTTGCTTTAAACCGAAATCTTGCGCGGCCGTCTCCACGAAAGCTTCTAAATAACGCCCACGCTGTTCAAATTCCGCCTCGAACACTGATTTTGCCGTTTGAAGGTGATACTGGGTGCGCTCCTGTTGCGCATCCGCATTCATGGTGTATAGCGTGACAAACGCCACGCACTGACAAACCGTTATCAAGCCAATAAACGCAAGTAATATTTGGCTTCGAAGACTCTTAAACGCCACCTAATACCCCCCTGCTCTCATTGCCCGTTCAAAATAGATATCACTAGACGACTCTTGAGTGGGAATAGGCAACATCTCCATGGTCGCTTGCAAACGGACGGCAGGCTCTGTTGCCCACGAGACAGTCAAGCTTTCTTGCAGTTGAGGGTGCCAAGCCGTGATATCAGCCTGATCAACACCATCTGGCACAGCTAAGGTAACTTCTCCGTTTTTATCTGTCTGAGCAAACACTGGCGATGTCACCACCCGTATGTAACCACTCATCCAATCATGAATGTTGCAGCCCATCGAAACCGCACCAGCCTGCTCAAATTCGATATCTTCTTTACGTTCACCCGCTTTTAGGCGAAACGAGAACGCGGCAACATCGGAAAGGGAATATAAGTGATGGGAAATACTGTCTTCATTCTTAAACACCACATCAGCACCTTGCGGCACAGCGAGTATGTAAGGGGTAAACGCTTTGTCATACTGGCTAACAACATAGGTTTTAGGTATGGGAGAATATGCATTCAGCTGAGGCGCAACCATTTCGACAACAGCGCCCACGATCGCTTTTCCAGAAACATCCACGACAGATACAGTTACTTGTTGCGCCGATACACTAAAGCCACTCATTAAAACCGCACATAAGATCACTCTTTTCAAGGCACACCCCCTTCCGAAATATACCTTTAAAAGATAGCAACCCCAGTCAGACTTGTTGCAAAAAGTATGTTTAAGACTGTCCCAAATGATAGAAGCAACAAAAAAACCCGACAGACCAGTGGAGAGCCACTGCGCTATCGGGTTGTGTCTACTTGCTCTCATGCAATGAAAACAACAAGGCGAGATTATTTAGTCAACGAAACCTGTTTAAAGATCAACTTAGAGCCGTTGTAAATCAGTTTCGCCAGCAGCTTTTTAGCATCTTGAACCCCTTGTTCATCAAACTCGACACCGATATAAAAATTGGATGTTCTGCGGCTGATGCTGCGGACAAAGCCCGTCAAGGTATACACCATATCAAGCTCCTTGTGAGGCACCTCAATTTCGACCGTTTGATTCAGTTCAAACTGGCCTTCCAAAATGCCTAAACGAAAGCAGCACCCATGCTGTGATAAATCATGGATATTAATCAAAAGCGGGCGATTGTTGCAGTTAACAGCAGCCTTCAGATCAACCTCATATCTAGGTTCCGTACGCAATTGACGGATACTGGCTTTTTGCGGCATGTAAAGGGAGATGATTTCCATCGGTTCATGGATTACATCCATGATTTGGGTCGAAAACTGAATTAGCGCCCCTTCCCCTTTCTGCGATTCCGTTTTAACGCTTACCCTGAAACCTTCATTAAAGAACAACTTTTTCTCGGTCGCACTTAGCTCCTGCGGAAAGGCCAACAAGATATAGCTTTCCAAATCTGTCCCTAAGTACATGGTTTCACATCGGAATCGACTGCCAAGTGCGTTGGTAATATGCAACACAAATTCAGCACCACAAGACAATATTGGCATCGCCTCTGTGCCGCGTATCTCTCGCTCCCTATCCTGAGTTAATCGTGAGAACACCGATTTATTTTTATCTAAGCCCAAACCTATACCTTTACCAACTACTTCTATATCCCAATCATCCTAAAGACTAGGAAGTAAAGGGAATATGACTACCAGGCAACCATAAATCAAGGTTATGCATCCGCATTCTTGATATCACGCAACTCAATAGGAGTATAAACAACCAAACACCAAACTGGGTTGGTGGATCTTGATGAATTTACAACCAACACCTATCAGACTAAGTGTAGCTATGAAATCGGTAGGATAAGAGAAAAGAGCTAACATGTTAGATTGGAAACACCATAGCGAGGGGAGAGTACTACCTTGTTACTACCTTACCAAAGTATCGACGTTCATTTTCTAACCGGAGTTTTAGTGTCGGCCATATTTCCAATGTCATGGGTACTTCCGGTTGCTTCCCGAAGAAATCATTGAACATTAAGTTTCCTAAATTATCGTAGCCTGAATAGACGCCCAGACTAAAACTGAACTGCCGATCTCTTTTAACGATATCGCTCTGACTAAGCACAGATTTAAAAGACACATCACCATCTACCACCGCGCCGTAAAAATCGATCGCATAATCCGCATACATGGTATAGAAAGGATGGCCTTCAGTTCCCTCCCTATAAATTTTACTCGGATTCGCCTTGGCTTCCGGGTTCATGCTAATTCTGACCGTGGTAATAAAACGATTGTAGGGGTCTTTAAGCGTGCCTACCTGTCCATCTACCCAGTCTGAACGCACATCTATTCTGTTCATTTGCACCGCAATATCTATTCCTAAATCCGGATAGATAAATCGGTCACTTCCACTTGAACCGTAAGCTTTTTGATAACCCTCATCCTCTCCAATGTAAACATAGTCATCGCCTAATACCTCAATCCATTTATATAAAGGCTCTTTGAAGCTAAGTGGCTTACCATCAAAGGTTAGAGAGTCGCCAGAAATACTAAGCCTGACAGCGCTTTTAGCTGTACTAGGCTCTGCCGCAGAAAAACATGAGATAAAGATAACCAGCAGTAACCAACATTGCTTCACCTTGACACCACCTTGCCAAAATAACGGCGTTCATTTTCTAACCGGAGTTTTAGTGTCGGCCATATTTCCAATGTCATGGGTACTTCCGGTTGCTTCCCGAAGAAATCATTGAACATTAAGTTTCCTAAATTCTCGTAGCCTGAATAAACGCCCAGACTAAAACTGAACTGCCGATCTCTTTTAACGATATCGCTCTGACTAAGCACAGATTTAATAGACACATCACCATCTACCACCGCGCCGTAAAAATCGATCGCATAGTCCGCATACATGGTATAGAAAGGATGGTCTTCAGTCCCCTCCTCGTATATTTTACTTGGATTCGCCTTGGCTTCCGGGTTCATGCTAATTCTGACCGTGGTAATATAGCGATTGTAAGGGTCTTTAAGCGTGCCTACCTGTCCATCTATCCAGTCTGAACGCACATCTTTAATGTTCACTTGCACCGCAATATCTATCCCTAAATCTGGAAATATAAACCTATCAATAGAAAATGCATTGAAGGGCCTCTCTGGGCCTTGAATAAAGTCATCGCCTAATACCTCTATCCATTTACTCAATGGCTCTTTAAAGCTAAGTGGTTTACCATCAAAGGTTAGAGAGTCGCCAGTAATGCTAAGCCTGACAGCGCTTTTAGCTGTACTAGGCTCTGCCGCAGAAAAACATGAGAGAAAGATAAGCAGCAGTAACCAACAATGCTTCACCTTGATACCACCTTGCCAAAGTATCGACGTTCATTTTCTAACCGGAGTTTTAGTGTCGGCCATATTGCCAGTCTCATGGGTATTTCCGGCTTCTCCCCGTAGAAGTCATTGAACATTAAGCTTCCTAAATTCTCGTAGCCTGAATAGACGCCCAGAGTAAAACTGAATTTCCGATTTCTTTTAACGATATCGCTCTGACTAAGCACAGATTTAATAGACACATCACCATCCACCACCGCACCGTAAAAATCGATCGCATAATCCACATACATGGTATAGAAAGGATGGCCTTCAGTCCCCTCCCTATAAATTTTACTCGGATTCGCCTTGGCTTTTGGGTTCATGCTAATTCTGACCGTGGTAATAAAACGATTGTAGGGATCTTTAAGCGTGCCTACCTGTCCATCTACCCAGTCTGAACGCACATCTTTAATGTTCACTTGGATAGCAATATCTATCCCTAAATCCGGATAGATAAATCGCTCACTTCCACTTAAATCGTAAGCTTTTTGATAACCCTCATCCTCACCGATGTAAACATAGTCATCGCCTAATACCTCAATCCATTTATATAAAGGCTCTTTGAAGCTAAGTGGCTTACCATCAAAGGCTAGAGAGTCGCCAGAAATACTAAGCCTGACAGCACTTTTAGCTATACTAGGCTCTGCCACAAAAAAGCATGAGAGAAAGATAAGCAGCAGTAGCCAACAGTGCTTCACCTTCTTGTATCCCCATTAAATAAGCGGATAGAGCGATTTAAATTGACTTCCCTCACACGCCTTTCCCTCTTCTACTCACCTATTTAGGTATTGATTATGAAGGAAAATAAACGACACTGGATTTATCGGTTTCGCGTTAAATTACAAAGCCTCGGGGAACCCCTCATTAGGCTTGAGGGGTTAATGCGCTAATTGCAGATACGATGGAGGTGCTTCAAAGAAATGACACAGAAGTTCAAGCATCAATAGTGAGGTTGAGAAACAAAGCCTCATGGCATGCCACCAATACCTCTCAAGCGCGACACTCACTCGCATCAAGAGCTTAGTAATCCTCTATATGAAGACACATATATACCGAGCCTGAACCATAGTGGATAGGCGCGACGGCTGTCGGAACGGATTCAAACCCTTGTTTTTGCCAAAACGCCTTGCTGATGTCAGACGCCACCAGCGAGAGCGTGCGATAGCCTTGCTCTTTTGCGACATCTCTGAGGACAGACAATAAACGTGTCGCAATGCCTTCAAGACGGTTATCTCGTTCAACAACCAGATCATGAAGCAACAGGTTTGAGCAACGGAACGGCTCCGCTTCAGGTTTTACAAGACTCGGATATTGATTAATCGGGTATGAGAAGGCGATCAGATAAGCCACGACGCTATCTTTCTTTTCAGCGACAAAACTGACGTTTTGACCCACCGAGACTTTAGATCTCAGTACCGCTTCACTTTCAGGATCTAAGTGATAATAAGCCTGATGCTGTAAGGCCATGATCGAAGACCAATCGGGCACAGCAATATTTCGAATGTACATGTCCAACTCCGCTACAACATACTGCGATGTGTTTCTTCAAGCGATTATAAATAAAGAAGAAACAGAACAAACCAATGGCGCTGAATACCTTATACTCAAACTACCTAGCAGCTTCAGCCTCGCGAACTGAAAAAGCACAGGGCTCTGAGATAAAGATAGTGTTCCCACCTTCAAGCCGCACTATCAAGCCAGTACATATTTAACAAATTCTTATCATTGAAGCACTCAACAATGCGGATTCCTACAAGCAAGATTTACGCTTTGCTAAGCTCGTCCTTCAAACCCGAGATTTTTCGACAGATGCGACAGGAAACGTAGATATACCGACACACTCACCCCTCGATTTATTCTGTCTATCGCATTCACAATTCTTTGCATTATTTCTCAGACACAAGTAAGTTGCTGTGTATCAGTCGCCTCGTCAGCGACTTAGCGATACACGGAGAGAAAAATGAAAAAGATTGACATGGCAGACGATGGCTTACAGTTTTCACCACTGATTCAAGGCTATTGGCGTCAAATGGCTTGGAATATGTCACCGCAAGCCTTGCTAACTTTCATTGAGCAGCACCTAGAGTTAGGGATCACCACTGTCGATCACGCCGACATTTATGGTGATCACCAATGCGAAGCAGCCTTTGGAAAAGCGCTTGCGCTATCGCCTTCATTGCGTGATCAACTAGAGATTGTGACCAAAGCAGATATTCGCATCCCTTCTTCACCAATTGGTCAAGTCCGTACCGCGCACTACGATACTTCCGCAGCACATCTTCGTGAGTCAGTTGAAAACTCTCTGAAGCATTTTCACACTGACCACCTTGATGTACTGCTGATTCATCGTCCTGATTTTCTCATGAATGCCGATGAAGTCGCTCGCGAGTTTGAGTCGCTCAAGCAATCTGGCAAGGTGCGCCATTTTGGTGTGTCCAACTTCACGCCAAGTCAATTCGAACTGCTACAGTCGCGATTAGATGATGCGTTGATCACCAACCAAGTCGAGTTCAACCCTGTGAATATGGGCGTGCTAGAAGATGGGACTTTTGACCAATTACAGATGCACCGCGTTAAGCCGATGATCTGGTCATGTCTCGCTGGTGGTGCAATTTTCGCCAAAGAGACAGCGCAAACACAGCGACTGTATGACACCCTAGCGACGATTGGTGAGGAACTGGGTGGCGTCGGTATCGATCAAGTCATCTTTGCTTGGATTCTAAAAATGCCAGTGAATCCATTACCGATTCTCGGCACAAGCAACATCGAACGCGTAAAGGATGCCGTTAACGCGCTGTCACTCACCTTAACCCATGAACAGTGGTATCGAATCTGGGTAGCGTCAAAAGGTCATGGCGTGCCATAAGGTCCATTCCTTGTCGTTAATTGGATTAGGTTACGATCAACTCGGGGCGAATCTGGTGTTGATCTTCTAGAAACCCAACTGTCAAACTTGCGTCAAATAGGCAGTTGGGTGTAAAACCTATCCCAGATTCACGATGAGGTACTATTGTTCACAATGCATATCCGCGACAAATTCAATCAATTACTGCAAAACCAAGCACTCAAGCACAAACTCTATGTCATCATATTTGGCACCCACACGAAAGCTGGGCGTCGCTTTGATCTCGTGTTGATTATTGCAATCATTGTGTCTTTGGGGTTAATGTTCTTTGATTCTACGCTTCCTTACAACAGCGCCCTTTCAGCGAAACTGCGCTATATAGAGCTGCTTTTTGCACTGCTATTTACCGCAGAATACATTGTTCGCCTCTACTGCTCCCCTCATCCGAAAGCCTATGCAAAAAGCTTTTACGGTGTGATTGATCTCCTGGCGATCTTGCCGACCTATATCGCCCTCCTCTTCCCGCCAGCGTCTTTTATGGCAGCGATCAGGCTACTTCGCGTCATGCGCATTTTCCGCATTCTTAAACTTGTTCGATATCTACAAGATTCGAATATATTGATGCGTTCACTCTTGATGTCACGCCGGAAGATTTTCATCTTCTTTTCGACAGTTGCGATTCTTGTCACTATTTTCGGCGCCCTGATCTATGCGATTGAGGGGCCACATAACGGCTTCACTAGTATCCCACAAAGCATATACTGGGCAATTGTCACCATTACGACTGTCGGTTATGGCGATATTGTGCCGCAAACTGCTCTAGGCAAGGCTGTTGCATCCCTTACCATGCTACTGGGTTACTCAATATTGGCGGTGCCAACAGGTATCATCACCGCGGAACTCAATAATGAGATGTCCGCCCACCGCAATCTCGTCAAATGCCCCAATTGCTCGCGCAATGGCCATGAAGCTGATGCACTTTACTGCAAGCACTGTGGCAGTGAACTGGCGACCCCAAGCGAACGCGTTATCCCCATCGACGATGAGGAGTCCAAATAGATCAAGCCTACGCTGAGGTGGCGCTTGTTACGTTCATAAAAAACGGGACGCAAATGCGTCCCGTTATTCGTCTTTTGACATCGCAATAGGCAAATTAGAGTTCAAAGTCGCTAAAGCTATCGTCTTCAATCTCTTCACGATCAAGCTTCGCGACCAAATCGTCGTGGCCACCAATGTATTGACCATCAAGAATAATTTGCGGCACCGTATTAACGGTGACACGCGCCACTTCTTCGATGAAAGTGATCATTGCCTCTTTCTCTAAATCTTGTCCCAGTACAAGCGTGGTGTACTCTGTGCCACGCGCATCCAAAATGGCTTTCGCTTTAACACAGTAAGGGCAGTTAGGTTGGGTGATCACTAAATTATTATATTGATGTAATGACATTGACTTCTCATTGAATCGCTAACGGTTAATTGCCTCAAGTGTACTGCTGCCGAGTGGGATTTCAACCATCACTTTCCACTTCCCTCACCAACACAATGCAAAACTTGCCCTGCTTCTCCCCACCAGATTTTCTTCTATAAATCGACGATATAACGAAAAGTTAAATTAATCCGAGGCTTATCAATCTTGCGCATTTTAGGTAGCGCATGTTCCCACTCTGTCTGGGTATCACCTTGCATGATTAATAAGCTGCCATGCGGCAAAAAAAACTCGACCTTTTCTGTCTTATCACGACGTCTAAACACAAACTTTCTCTCTGCACCCAAGCTCACGGAAGCGATCACTGGCTGATGTCCGAGCGCCTTTTCATTGTCTCGGTGATATCCCATGTAATCCATTCCATCGCGATACAGGTTAATAAGCACACTATTTATAGGTATATTGTATGTCTCTTCTATGCGCGTTTTTATATCCATCAATGCCGGATGCCAAGGCTCTGGCGTCATCTCCAATCCTGAATAGGTATATTTTTTATCTCCCATCCATGCTTGTAATCTAGGTTGAAGCACTGATTTTCCAAACATTTTTATACTTAAATGCTGCCATTCGATCTCATTCTGAAATTTCGCAAATAGCGAGTCCGCCAGTTCTTGCGCCAAGAAATGCTGATCAAATTCAACATTCAGTCCTTCAGACTTTTTTTGAGTCAATTTTAAACTCCTAACCCTTTGAGTAAGTGATAAAAGTAACAGTCAGTATTGAGTGAAAAATTAGTTGTTGAGGCAAAAAGTTATGCAACAAACTTATAGTTTTCACATTTTCTATGCATCTGAGATCGAAAATTAAGACAAAACAAAGGTAATTATTTGGTTCTGCCCTAGAGTTAATTCGCGAAACGCAGCAAGGCGCCTGTTGCGATTTCAGTTTATGTCAGATGAATTTTAAGGATGATAAGGTATGAACCCGGATCAGGTAAATAAACCAAGTTTTGCCTTCAAGGCATTCAAAATGAGTGCATTGACTGGCGCTTGTTTATTGGCTTTTAACAGCTACGCCGCGATTGATTGTACTAACATTCCAGCATGGGATGCTGGAGCAGTTTACAACGGTGGTGAGCAAGTTCAGCAAAATGACGTTGCCTACAAGGCAAAGTGGTGGACACAAGGTGAAGACCCTGCCACAACTGGCGATTGGGGTGTTTGGGGTACAGTAGATCAGTGTGACACTGTTGTTTTACCGCCAGATAACCTAGTACCAACCGTTTCGCTGACCTCTCCAACCGCAAATCAAACTTTCCAAGTTGGCGACACTGTTAACATGACAGCGAACGCCGCGGATGAAGATGGCACCGTTGCTCGTGTCGACTTCCTCGTCAATGGCCAAGTTGTTGCATCAAGCACTCAAGCGCCTTACAGCGCGAGCTGGGTGGCAGAGCAAGGCACACAAACTGTTTCTGCCATCGCTTATGATGACAAAGACGCCGCTTCCGTTGTTAGCGCGGCAGCTATCGTTGTTGAAGGCCCTGTCGGCAACGTCGCACCAAACGCAACCATTTCTCTCAGCGCATCACAAGTTGTGGTTGGCTCAACAGTCAGCATTGCAGCTACTGCAGAAGACAGTGACGGCACTGTCGCGCAAGTTGAGTTCTTCCTTGATGGCGTATTAGTACAAACGCAAACCCAAGCACCATTTGGTTTCGATTGGCTAGCTGATACCGCAGGTAACTACACCCTTTCTGTTGTTGCGACTGACAACGAAGGCGCAACGGGCACGGCACAAGCCGCGCTTCGTGTTGTTGCTGAGTCTGCTGGCACCAACTGTCGTCCAACCGGTTTGTACCAAACACCAAACGTTGACGTACCTTACTGTACTCAGTACGACGCTGATGGTCGTGAGATCCTCGCCAATAACCTACCTCGCCGTATCATTGGTTACTTCACGAGCTGGCGTAACGATGGTAGCGATCAAACTAGCTACCTCGTCAATGACATCCCATGGGAGCAGCTCACTCACATCAACTACGCGTTTGCGGGTGTGAAAGCTGACGGTACCATCAACATTGGTGATGTGACGGATCCAACAAACCCTGCAACTGGCCTTGAGTGGGCAGATGTTGAGATCGATCCGACACTTGGCTTCAAAGGTCACTTCGGTGCACTCGCAACAGCGAAGAAGAAGCATGGTGTTAAAACGCTGATTTCTATCGGTGGTTGGGCAGAAACCGGTGGTCACTTCGGTGCAGACGGTAACCGTGTCAATGATGGTGGCTTCTACACCATGACGACCAACGCAGATGGTACGCCAAACATGGCGGGTATCCAGAAGTTTGCGAAAGAGTCTGTCGCCTTCATCCGTAAATACCAGTTTGATGGTGTTGATATTGACTACGAATACCCAACCTCTATGTCAGGCGCGGGTAACCCTATGGACTTCGTCTTCTCAGACGCGCGTCGTGCTTACTTGATGAACTCTTACAAGATCCTCATGAAAGAGCTTCGTGTCGAACTCGACAAAGCCAGTGCGGAAGATGGCGTACACTACATGCTGACCATCGCCTCGCCATCATCAGGTTACCTACTACGTGGTATGGAAACCATGGATATCACCAAGTACCTCGACTACGTCAACATCATGACGTACGACTTACACGGCGCTTGGAATGACCATGTCGGACCAAATGCTGCACTGTATGACACAGGTGAAGATTCAGAGCTTGCCGCTTGGAACGTCTATGGCACTGCGGCGTACGGTGGCATCGGCTACTTGAACACAGACTGGGCCTACAACTATTTCCGCGGTTCAATGCCTGCTGGTCGTATCAACATCGGTGTACCTTACTACACCCGTGGCTGGCAAGGAGTGACTGGTGGTACCAACGGCCTTTGGGGTAAAGCCGCATTGCCTAACCAAGCCGAGTGTCAAGCGGGGACTGGCGAAGGCGAGAAGAACAACTGTGGTAACGGTGCAATGGGTATCGACAACCTATGGCACGACCTTGATGAGCAAGGTCGCGAAATGGGTGCAGGTTCTAACCCAATGTGGCATGCGAAGAACCTTGAGCACGGTGTGCTAGGTTCATACCTGGATGCTTATGGCTTAGACCCAGCTAACAACCCTGTTCATGCTCTTGTCGGTGATTACCAACGCTTCTACGATGCTGTTGCTGTCGCGCCATGGCTATGGAACGCAGAGAAGAATGTTTTCCTATCTACGGAAGATAAAGACTCTGTTAACGTGAAAGCTGACTACATCGTTGATAAAGGTATCGGTGGTGTGATGTTCTGGGAGCTTGCGGGTGACTACAACTGTTACATCGTCGATGCTACAGGTAAGCGTGGTTTTGTTGACGCAACCGAACAAGCGTGTATGACGGGCACAGGTGAGTACCACATGGGTAATACCATGACGACTGCCTTCTACGACAAGTTTGTTAATGCGGCGCCTTATAACGTCAACCAAGCAAACATCACTATGCCAACTGAAGCGCTCGACATCAGTGTTAGCATCGATGGATTCAAAGTGGGTGACCAAAACTACCCAATCAATCCTAAGATCACGTTCACTAACAACACTGGCGTTGACCTACCAGGCGGCACTCAGTTCCAATTCGATATTCCAACCTCAGCACCTGACAACGCGAAAGACCAATCAGGTGGCGGTCTAGCGGTTATCGCGTCTGCGCACTCAGGTAACAATATCGGTGGCCTTAAAGGTGAACTTCACCGTGTAGCCTTCTCACTACCTACGTGGAAAGCACTACCAGCGGGCGGTTCTTATGAGTTGGATATGGTTTACTACCTACCAATCTCAGGTCCTTCAAGCTACACAGTGAATGTCAACGGTGTGGACTACGCCTTTGCATTCGAGTACCCAGAACTCCCCATCGGCGACCCAAGCGCAGGTAACGGCGGCGGCAACGGTGGTGGCAATGGCGGTACTTGTGATACAGCTGGCCTAGTGACTTACCCTAACTTCCCGCAAACGGACTGGCAGGGTAACCCAAGTCACGCAAACCAAGGTGACAAAGTCATCCACAACAACACCGTATTCCAAGCAAACTGGTGGACAGCATCAACACCAGGCAGTGACGGAAGCTGGTCAAGTGTGTGTACTTTCTAAGGGTACCTAAACTCTTAGTGACATAACACGCAATAATCAAACAGGTCCTCTACAACAGAGGACCTGTTTTTTTGATTCGATTCAAAAAAGTGGCATTTTTTTGCCGCTAGTGCCAAAAAAACGTACCTTTGCTTTTTAATCAAACACTTAGTTTTGATACATATATGGTTACAAAATCACCTTCATGCTGTTGAAGGGGTAGACTACTGAAAACACAGTCAATTATTTGCCATTTTTATTGGCACGCTGTTTGCTAGCCTTTTTGAGCATATTTAGCACGCTAGATATAGGCAGACATTATGATAAAGTACGTATTTTGCGCCATCCGGGCTACGATTAACACTAAGTACGCGAAAACCATGAAACACCTAATAACACATTTGGGATTACTGCTGACTCTCTCTTTAACGACAATTGGTTGCGTAACAACGAGCCAAGCAAGTTATATCGATGACCAGTCAACAGTCTCCATCAGTGCAACCTACAACACATTGGATTTGCACGGAAAACTGGATTACGCCGTCTTCATGAAAGCGCTACGCGCCTACAATGAGGTCGAAAACGTTGAAAACCCTTATTTGACCATTATTGACTACACAAAGCCTTCTTCTGAAAAGCGTTTCTTTGTTATCGATATGCAAAATATGGAAGTTGTTTACAATACACTGGTTGCACATGGGAAAAACAGCGGCACAGAGTACGCAACCGATTTCTCCAACACAGTCAACTCCAAAAAGACGTCACTTGGCGTGTTTTTGACAGATACCACTTACGATGGCAGTAACGGCTACTCATTACGATTAGACGGGCTAACCCCCGGGTTAAACGATAATGCTCGTCAGCGCTACATTGTGGTGCATGGGGCAGACTATGCTGAAGAGGATTTCTTAGCGTCTAATGGCCAATTAGGGCGTAGTTGGGGTTGCCCAGCCGTTCCCAATACCGTTGCCCGTGAAGTCATTGATACGATCAAAGGCGGCAGCGTGATTTTTGCTCACGGCTAAAAGTACTATCCTGCTAAAGTGCTCAAATTAGAACAAGAACAGGCCTATCGAGGCCTGTTTTTTTATGGGCGAAAAACCGCCACAGCTCAAACTACTTCCGTGCTATGCAGCCATTTCGATCGCACAAGATCGCTGTTTCGCGTACAGCACCAGCCCTGCCATAGCGAGAAAAATCAAGAACAGCGACACGAGCAAGGCAGATTTAAACGACCACCACTGTGCGACAACGCCGGCAACACTGCCACCAACCATACTGCCGACGGTCATCGCATTGGAATAGAACGCCGAGGCAGCACCACTGCGGGTCGGTAACGCATCTTGAAACAAACTCACGGCAAGTCCGATGAAAATACCAAAGAACACACCATTGAACACTTGAATACCCATTAGCTGCAGAGGGGTTGTCGCCCACTGCACGAGCAGATAAAACAAGGCTGCATTGACAAAAGCTATTAAAATCAATCGCAAACTGCCAAAACGGCTTGCAGACCACCCGGCAAAAAGCATCAAAGGAATCTCAAGTCCCGCAGCTAAACCCAGTAGCACGCCTGGCAGACTAATGTCTAACCCTAACTCTTTGGTCACATAAATTGGCATTGCCGTGACATAGAGGCTATTCGCCATACACGCAAAGAAGGTCACGCCACCTAACAACCAAATGGAAAGTGGCATCTTGGCGCTGGCAGCCTTGGACGCCGCCTCTTGCGCGACCGAGGTGGTATCAGGTAACCAGAAGTAAGCCAAAATAAGCACAACACATGCAATAACCGCAGAGATCAAAAAGCAGGCATCGAAACCCCACTGAGCAGCAACGGCAAATGCGACGGGCGGCCCCACGACCCAAACTAATGAAATGGCGCTACGCATCTGAGCATTAAACTTAGTGCTATCTTTACCTTTGCAATTCGCATATTTGCGGATCATCGCCAAACATTGCGGCATAGAAGCGCGGGCAACCGCCATCAAAATCACCCCTGCCAGCATGGCTTGCCAAAAACTGTCTAGTGCCGCAAAAGCTAAACCAGCCAATACGGTTGCACCCACCGTGACAGCGTAAATCACTCTGTCGTTGCTGCCACTGTCAGAGAGGTTGCCAACCTTACGAGAGACAAGGATGCCAGATAAGGCAGTGGCGACGGTAAATACACCGATGTAGACAGGTTCAATACCCAGCACATCGATTAAAAAAAGAGGAATAATCGGCATAGCAAAAGTAAAAGAAAATGCCGTTAATCCATTGATAATAAAAAACCTTACCGACTCATTGAGTAATCGCCCCGACACACTGCCCTCTCTTCGTTTTCACTGCCCATAACCTCTACACACCTTACAACACAATCAATGACACACAGCATGGCTAGAAACGTGATAGACAAAGTAGCCCGCCAGACATGTCATTTGAGTCAAGATGCGGCTGTGGCGTATGATACGTCAATCTTCCATTCCACGCTTTAGAAACCATAACTATTACATGGCATTAGCACTCAACAACACACCCGTGACACAACATCAATATGGTGATATCCACTTTTACCTGAAACGCGATGACCTGCTCCATGCGCATTTCTCTGGAAACAAAGCACGAAAATTGATGTCGGTGTTAGAAAATGACTTCCCTCGTGTTACCACACTGGTTGGCTATGGCTCTCCACAAGCTAACTCGCTGCTTTCTATCGCTGCACTGGCACAGCTCAAAGGATGGCGCTGCCAATTTTACGTCGATCGGATACCCGCTTGGCTAAGAGAGAACCCCATAGGGAACTACGCACACGCGCTAAAGCTCGGCGCTGATGTTCGGGTCGTCGCTGAACAATCACAAGGAGAAGGCCTGAAACCCAGTGAGTTTATTGCACGCTTTAAACAAGCGAACGATGAAAATCTTTGTTTACCTGAAGGGGGACGATCGCCGCTGGCTGAAATTGGAATAAAAGGTCTAGCAGAAGAAATCCTCGCTTGGAAAAAAGCGCAGAAGCTGCAACAACTTCATGTCGCGCTGCCATCAGGCACTGGCACCACTTCCCTCTATCTGCAAAAACACTTGCAAAATGCAAATATCAAGGTGCTTACCTGTGCTTGCGTGGGTGGCGAAGACTACCTCAAGTCCCAATGGCTATCGCTTTCAGACACTTGCCACCCCACAATACTCGCCGCGCCACGCAAGCATCATTTCGGCAAACTTTACCAAGACGATTATCAATGCTGGCAGGACTTAAAACAGACTACTGGCGTTGAGTTCGAACTGCTTTATGATCCACTGATGTGGCACTGCTTAACGCATTACTTTCAGCGGTTCCCAGAGATGAAGCATGTCCCGCTGTTGTATATCCACCAAGGCGGGCTTATTGGTAATGAGAGCATGCTTCCTCGCTATCAACGTCGATTCAAATGACCCAGATCGATGTCGCCCTTTGCATGCTAAGCACTTACTCTTAACGTAAATTGCGGTAAACTGCCGCACATCTAAAGATATAAGGATAACTTCAGTGAAAGCATTTGTTATTGCCGCGATTATTCTCGTGGTCTTTATCATCATTCAACGCTCACTTTCTGGACGTGGGGCCGAAGAAAACATCAAAATAGGTCAAGAATATCTTGCTCAAAATGCAGAGCAAGAAGGGGTAGTAACCACAGACTCTGGCTTGCAGTATCTGGTGCTGGAAGAAGGGACCGGAACGGTTCACCCGAGTGCGAAAGATAAAGTCCGCGTTCACTATCACGGCAAGCTGATTGATGGCACCGTCTTTGATAGCTCCGTCGATCGCGGCGAGCCAATTGACTTCAGCTTAGGTCAAGTCATCAAAGGCTGGACTGAAGGATTGCAATACATGGTAGAAGGAGAAAAGGTACGCCTCTTTATCCCTGCTAACCTTGCCTATGGCAATCGCGGCGTCGGCGCTATTCCTGCAGGTTCTATGCTGATCTTTGATGTTGAGCTTATCAAGATCAACCCGTAACTCAAACGGCATTATGATCACAACTAAGCCCCGCATTCGCGGGGCTCAGACTGCTGACAAAGGTCTAGCTTTCGAGCTAGACCTTTGATCTAATAGGGGTATCGAAATATGGACACTCCGTTATGCTTCAAGAGCCTACTCCGCAACAATACGAACTGGAAATGGTGACGATGGAACAGTTAGTTCCTAAAAACCATTTAGTGCGTAAAATCGATAATGCTATCGACTTCGAATTCATTCGAGATGAAGTCGCTCATCTTTACTGTAAAGATAATGGACGCCCACCTGTTGACCCTGTCCGCCTCTTCAAAATCATCTTACTTGGCTACATCTTTGGCATAAAAGTGAGCGTCAGCTCGTCAAAGAGATTGAAGTGAATGTCGCTTACCGTTGGTTCTTGCGGATGTCATTAACAGAGAAAGTCATTCACGCTTCTACTCTCAGCCAGAACCGCATTCGTCGCTTTAATGGCACGGATGTATTCGAACGTATTTTTATCAATATCGTAGAGCAAGCCATGTCGAAAGGCTTGGTCGCGGGTCAAGAGCTCTTTACGGACAGTACTCATCTCAAAGCGAACGCCAACAAGAATAAACACACCAATAAAGTCACGGCGGTTCGTGCCAGTACCTATCTTGATATGCTGGATGAAGACGTCGCTTTAGACCGAGAAAAAGCAGGTAAGAAGCCACTTAAGGCTCGGGAGTCAGAGCCAAAAACAAAGAATACTAAAACCAGCACCACTGACCCAGAGAGTGGCTTCATGACTCGTGATAATAAGCCTCAAGGCTTCTTTTATCTCGACCATCGAACCGTTGATGGTCAACACGGAATTATTCTCGATACCTACACCACCGCGGGTAACATCAATGACTCACAGCCTTACGTTCAACGCTTAGATTACACGCTTGCCACATTCCAATTGAACCCGATAGCTGTTGGACTGGATGCGGGCTACTTTACTGCTCCAGTGGCGGAGTCACTTGAACGTCGAGCTATTCTTGGCGTGTTCGGTTATCGACGTCCATCTAGAACGAAAAATACGTTCAAAAAGAAACACTTTACTTACGATGCGCAAAGAGACAGCTACCAATGTCCGAATGGTCAGGAGTTGCTTTATAAAACGACCTCACGCGATGCGTATCGAGAATACCACTCAGCCCCCAAAGAATGTGCGTTCTGTCCAATGAGGGATGACTGTACTCAAAGCAGAAATATGAAGAAAGTGATTACACGGCATATCTATAGTGACGCAGTAGAGAGGGCAAACCAAATGCGGCTCTCTTCCTACGGCAAGAAGACTTATAGACGTCGAAGTGAAACAGTAGAACGTAGCTTTGCAGACGCTAAGCAACATCACGGTCATCGTTATGCTCGCTTCCGCGGTCTAGCCAATGTGCAAATGCAATGTTGGTTGGCAGCGGCAGCCCAAAACATCAAGAAGATAGCGCTGGTGATGAACTATCTCCGAAAAATAGGCTTAAACATGGCAGAAATGAGGCAAATACTTGCTTCTGTATGCCTATGTAATGAACGGAAACTTCTGCGCACGACATAGCAAAAAATATCGCGATCGCGACCTACGGTCGCTTCCAAAAAAGAACCCCGCTTAAAAAGCGGGGTTCGTCATCAATCTGAGCCCCGCATTCGCGGGGCTTTTTTTAATGATACTTATCGTGTAACCGCTCTAACTTACCGACAAAATCATCGATCTTTGCTTTACTTACTTGCGTTCTATCGGTCGCGGTATGGTTGATATTGAAAGGCGCGTCACTCAAGTGAAAATGGTAGGAATTGTGGAAGTTCAAATCGACGGTCACTTCACCATCACTCAAACTCAACGAGTAGCCATCGCCATTATCTAACCCGACGACATTGTCTAACTCTATGCCACGTTCGGTATAACGCCCGTGGCGACGTAACGTATCAAACACCTCTAATAAGGTCCGAACATTTATTTGGTTTCTCATAGCAACCCCTCCTCGCGATCGCAGTTGGGATCGCTCTACCACAAGCTTATGCCTTTACGTCACACCTCTCCCCCTTACCGAGGCAAGCTTTGCTTTAGGTCAATTTTTAACCACACCAAGGATCACAAATTTAACAAGCTAGATTCATCTGTCTACTTTTCCTCAACCAATCAAATTCAATCAGACATCAGAAAATACCGACTTCACACGCTTAAAAGCGAGGTGTGTTGCACGTTAATGCATATCGATATCGTTATCACAAATTTTCACCTCTTTCTGCCCTGTCTAAGTTATTGTGCTCGCCCTATCTTATGGTTGAAATTAAATTGAAACAAAAAGGAAACATGTCAGTCATCTAGCCAACAAGGACGAGTACGATGAAAAGCCAAAAACCATCCCAAATATCCCATCTTCCATGCAAAATATTAGTCACCAGTTTATTCTGCGTCACCGCGCTACCTAGCCATGCATCCACTGATAGCCATCTCTCGCAAACTCAACAAGCCGTCTCTGATCACGTCATTGGTGAGCAGCGACAACAACTTGAGATCAACACACAAGGGCAAGGCTTTGGGCCTCAATCACCAAGGGATATAGATAGTATCGATGGCAGCAATACGGTGAAATTTGCCCTCTCACCGGAATATCAAAAGATGAATCTGTGTAATATCCACTTTCATAAAAATGCTGAGCATGCAGGCGGCGAGTTCACTGAGTACGCAGGTAATGGTGACGGGCAAGGCTACTTCACTGGCTATCGCTACGCGAAGCAGCTATCCGACGCAGAAATCGCCCCCATTGAACGAGCTGCTTGCCCTGATAAACATGGCGGTCTTCACCCCGGCGATACGATAGAGGTGCACTATGTGTTTTCTAGCGCGCAGATAGAACCCGGACCGACATTAGGCGCTTGTCTGAGCCCCGCCATCAACAACCCGCAACTCCGTGTGGAAGCACAAGTCATGGTTTTAGTGAACGATAGCGAAGCACTACAGTTCAACGAGTTAGCACACGTCGACAAACACAGTGGCTTCTATCAAGCCACTCGGCTACTCAACAACATGGGCGACCCTATCACCTATGCTGGGTCAACCACGGGGCCAAATTACAATCAGAAAGGCTCACCTCTTCAAGTCACATGGAGTGTCCGCCCGAAAGTGGCAAAAGTCGATATCGACAGTGTCGGCACTTGGTGCGAAGGCAACATTTTTGAAGAAAACCATGCACACGGCGTTAGAAACCTTGTCACTAACCCTGCGTTGCTATCAAAAATCAATTAAGTCATAACAGACGGCCACGGAGAATGTGGCCAGTCTGACCCCTTACTCTCTTGGCGACCACGCGTTGCCAAGGCTGCTCTCTCTTACACTATACCCAGCCGTCTAGCATCGCTCGCCGAACAAACATCCTGCGGTGACTTGACGCTAAGCACCTGCATCACCCATTATCAAGGGTCTTACATTATTATCACTCGTATTTAGGAGCGCTTTTTTGCCTGACGCCACGCCACCCATCAAAGATTGCAACAACATTGATCTCGCAACGCTCCCCATGGGACACCATCAATGTTGGATCCCCCTAGTACAAAATGGCATTGGCAACTGGACCAAAGTCCCGGCCACTATCTTCAAGAGTCGGATACCCGGCCCTACTTTGTTGATTACTGCGGGTATCCATGGCGATGAGCTCAACAGCGTAGTGACGGCACAGCGTATTGCGCGCGAATGGCAAGGCAAAGTAACCTCGGGATGTGTCGTTATTCTTCCTTTGCTCAATCCCAATGGCATGCTTCGTCATAGCCGCCATTTTCACACTGCCGATGGCGATCTGGCCCCCTATAATTTGAATCGCGGCTTTCCTGGTAATGCTGAGGGTACACTGCCAGAACGCTATTGCGCTGCACTCTGGAAGCTTATTCAAGGGATCAAGGCGGATTACTGTCTCGACTTGCATACCCAAACCAAAGGAATGGCCTATCCATTGTTTATCTACGCAGACAAATCCATTCCAGAGTGCGCGTCAATCGCTACATTGATTCAAGCAGACATGTTGCTCGATGATTTAGGGCAAATCGGTGTGTTTGAAACGGAAATGAATCGCGCTGGCATCCCCACGCTAACGCTGGAAATCGGGGCAGGAAAACGGCATCAACCCCATTTGGTTACCCGTGCGGTAGAAGGTATCAGTCGCGTTGCAGCACACTTGGGGTTAATGCATCAGACAACATCATCCCCTCTTATACCAGCGCAATCCGGTAATGCTGTTACGGATGTTAGAGCGGTTAAAGGCGGCTTCGCCCTCGGCAGGGTTGAAATCGGTGACAATATCAGTGCCGGTCAGATCTTATTTGAACAATTCGATAGTTTTGGCAATCTCATTGAAACTTATTGCGCCCCAATCGCCGGAATCGTCGCCAGCATTGCCGAAGACCCCATGCGGGAACCCGGAGGATTATTGGTCCGCATTCTACATAGCGACACCAACTAATCTACATCAGTTTTTTCTAACAAGCTGTTCGTGCCTGTACGGTGTTGTTCTGACTCATCTCTTCATACACTGAATCTATACCAGCAAGTTGTGGAACGCTCACAGCTTGCTGATTTACCCTATTCACCCCGAAGGAGATTGGTCATGGTGACACGCAAAGTAGAACACATTCAAACAGCTCATCCCTCTTCCGATGGGGATGGCGTCAAGATTCGACGCGTCCATGGCTTTAACAATGCGAAGTTCTCGCCCTATTTGATGATAGATGAGTTAAAGTCTGAAAACCCTGACGACTATATTGGTGGTTTTCCACCCCACCCTCATCGTGGCATCGAAACCCTCACCTACATGCTAAAAGGCCACTTTCAACATAAAGACCATATGGGGAATGTCGGCGAACTCCGCAGTGGTGGTGCACAATGGATGTCGGCGGGTAAAGGCGTGATTCATTCTGAAATGCCAATCATGGATCAAGGGGAGCTGCACGGTTTTCAAATCTGGATAAATCTACCAGCAGATGAAAAGAAAAAGCCTGCGCAGTATCACGACTTCCAGCCAGATGTGATTGTCGAGAAGCAGCTTAGCGACATCAGTACCCTTCGAGTGATCAGTGGCGATTTAACTATCGAAGGTGACACCCTAAGCGGCCCGCTACAACAAACGGGGGTCCCGACCACTATTGCCGATTGGCGTGCGAAAGCATCGACCAAGGTGAACGCATGCATCAACCCTGAGCATCAAGCGCTTATCTTTGTTTACCAAGGCGAGATTTCTATCAATAGCACCAGTATTAAAGAAGGGCAGCTTGCGCTGCTATCAGCAGGTGAAGGGCTAGAAATGAAGAGTCTCGGTCCCGCAGGCGCCTTACTGCTAACCGGTATCCCCATTGATGAGCCCGTCGTACACTATGGCCCTTTCGTCATGAACACAATGGAGGAGATCGAGCAAGCCATTCAAGACTACCAAAACGGTGTCTTAACAGATTAGCCTTCCTCAAGTTCGCTGGCGGGCATTTTTGCTCGCCAGATGGACGCTTATATCCGTTCAGTCGTCCTACTATTTTCCTATCAAAACACCTGACACCCTATCACGCGTTTCCAGCCAAAACACAGGATAAAAGTCTAAAATAAAAGACCCAAAAGCCTTTGAATCCATATCACATTATTTCCTGATTGTTTTCACAAAACTTACTATTCTAAATATTACAACACTATTAATTTAAGAGACACAACCCATAAATAACAATAACTTAAATTGATATTTTTACCTAAATGTTAAATTAAGCCTTGAAAAACTGGAGATCTAAGTTAGGATTCTTAACGAACTTTAGTTAGAGGTCTAATCAAATGCTTAATCGAGTGATGTCCACTCCTGCATCAAGCACGTCAAATTGTAAACGTGTTGAAGAAGAACTTTGGGAGTTTCGAAAACCGTCGCTCATGGACGGCGATAACGTCTATGAGCTCATCAAACGCTGCCCGCCTCTCGATACAAACTCCGCTTACTGCAACTTTCTCCAATCATCCCACTTCAACAACACCTGTGTTGTCGCTCAATGCGATGGCGAAATGGCTGGGTTTATTTCTGCGTATATCAAACCCGATAAACCCAATGAGTTGTTTATTTGGCAAGTCGCTGTTTCACCTGATTACCGTGGCAAAGGTCTCGCCTTTCAAATGCTCAATGAGATTTTAATGCGTGATGGGATGGAAACGGTCAACGTGATCGAAACGACCATCACAAAGGACAATCAGGGCTCTTGGGCACTTTTTCGCAAACTTGATCGTCAACACGGCCAAAACGGTGAGGTTTCCACTTTCCTCGACCAAGAAAAGCACTTCAAAGGCAAACACGACACCGAATACCTATATCGTATCCCACTGAATCTAAACGCTTAATATCACTTGGAGGTGAAAAAGAACTACTATGTCTATTTTTAAACAGCAAGAATCTCAGGTGCAATCGTACGCAAGAAGTTTTCCCGTGACTTTCAAACGCGCTAATGGTTGCTGGCTGACGACCAAAGATGATCAGCAATACCTTGATTTTCTTGCAGGTGCCGGTTCACTTAACTACGGCCACAATAACCCGTTGCTTAAAGACGCCTTAATCAAGTACATCAGCGATGATGGTATTGCACATGGCCTCGATATGCACAGCAGCGCCAAAGCCGATTTTCTGACCGCATTTCGTAATCATATTCTTAAGCCAAGAAACCTCGATTACAAAGTGCAGTTTACGGGCCCAACTGGCACAAACGCGGTAGAAGCTGCGTTAAAACTTGCGCGCAAGGTTACTGGGCGCCAACAAATTGTTGCTTTCACCAATGGCTTTCATGGTTGCTCTATGGGTGCATTAGCCGCGACAGGTAATCAACACCACCGTGGCGGTGCAGGCGCGCCGCTGCAGGGTATTTCACGAATCCCTTTTGAAGGTTATGCCAACATCGATGGCCTGAGCTTGTTTGAAACCATGCTTAGCGATAACTCAAGCGGCCTCGATAAGCCTGCAGCAGTGCTACTCGAAACTGTGCAGGGAGAAGGTGGCCTCAATGTGGCGTCTTCAGCTTGGTTACAACGCTTGTCTAGCATATGTAACAGGCACGATATTTTGTTGATTATTGATGATATTCAGGCAGGGTGCGGGCGCACTGGCACCTTCTTTAGCTTTGAGCCCTCAGGCATCAAACCGGATATAGTAACCTTATCCAAATCCATTTCTGGCTTTGGTCTACCCATGGCGTTGGTGCTGTTGAGTCCCGAGTTAGACATTTGGGCACCTGGTGAGCATAACGGTACTTTCCGTGGCAATAATCACGCCTTTGTCACCGCGACAGCGACCATTGAACTTTATTGGCGTAATAACCAACTTGAACAGCATATCGCTGAACGCGCCACACAGATTACACAATCTTTAGAGCAAACCTTGGCACAATACCCGCAGCTGTTTTCAGAGATCAAAGGCCGAGGCTTAATGCAAGGCATCAGTTGTCGAGAGAGCCAATTTGCCAGTGACATCAGTAAACTCTGCTTTAAAAACGGCATGATCATCGAGACAGCAGGTCCTAACGATGAAGTGGTGAAATTTTTCTGCCCACTCACCATCACGGAAGACGAGCTCACTCAAGGGCTAAGTATTTTCCAAAACGCCGTAAACCAGCTCGCTCTAACCCTGACCAAAAAAGCATCTTAAGGAAAAGTCATGATTGTAAGAACACTAAAGGATTGTCAAAACAGCGAACGACGTGTGGTATCTGAAAACTGGGAAAGCGTTCGTATGTTGCTGCGTGATGACAACATGGGCTTTTCTTTCCATATCACCACTATCTATGCGGACACAGAAACCCATATCCACTATCAAAATCACCTTGAATCGGTTTACTGCATGTCAGGTGAAGGGGAAATTGAAGTCGTGGGTGGTGAAACCTATCCCATCAAACCCGGCACACTCTACATTCTTGATAAACATGACGAGCACTACTTGCGCGCCTACAAAGACGCGCCAATGGAAATGGCTTGTGTCTTTAACCCTCCGATCACTGGTGCTGAAGTCCATGACGAGAATGGCGTGTACCCACTCGTTGACTAACCATCGGAGAAAAGGAATTTCTTAATGACGCATACCGTAGAGAAAATTGGCGGTACTTCAATGTCAGCGTTTGATGCCGTACTGGAAAACATCTTACTCAGACCGCAGTTTCATTATCAACGCATCTTTGTGGTTTCAGCCTATGGCGGTATCACCGACGCACTATTAGAGTGTAAACGCACTGGAAAGCCAGGTATTTATCAATTGGTCGCTCAGCGTAGCGACCAATGGCGGATGGCAATCAGCGATCTTCGTGAACGTATGATTCTCATCAACAATAATCTGTTTGCTGATCCACTAACCCGTGGTCGAGCGGATAAGTTCATTCGACAACGGTTAAAAAGTGCAGAAGAATGTATCGATAACATCATGAATACCTGTCGCCATGGACAGTTTTCATTACGCCTTTATTTACCGCAAATTCGAGAGTTCCTCTCTTCGATCGGTGAAGCACACAGCGCATACAACACGGTACTCAAATTGAAGTCTTTCGGTGTCAATGCACAGCTCATTGATCTTTCTGGCTGGAACGATATTCAATCAGACGGGCTAGATGAAGTGTTGGCCGATGCCTTAACTCATGTTGATTTAAACACCACGTTACCTATCGTCACTGGCTATGCCCATTGCAAAGAAGGGCTGATGAAGACCTTTGACCGCGGCTACAGTGAAATTACCTTTAGCCGCTTGGCCTGCATCACTGACGCGTCGCAGGCTATCATCCATAAAGAGTATCACCTCAGTAGTGCGGATCCACGCATTGTGGGTGCCGACCATGTGTTTCCAATGGGGAAAACGAACTTTGATGTTGCTGATCAGCTGGCGAATCTTGGGATGGAAGCCATCCATCCTAAGGCCGCCGCTGGACTACGAAATCAGGGTATTCCACTGAAGATCATGAACACTTTTGAGCCCACCCACCCAGGCACCCTGATTTCTCAAGACTTTCAGTCAGAAAAAGACAATATTCAGATCATTGCCGGTCGGAACAAGGTCTTCGCATTGCACATCTTTGATCAAGCTATGGTCGGGTCAGTGGACAACGTCAGCTTTGATGTGATGGAGATCATCACAGATAACAAAGTTCAGTTGGTCGGCAAAGAGATGAACGCAAACTCGATTACCTACTACCTCACGGGAAGTACTAGCAGCTTGAACAACGTCTTGTATAAAACGGAAAAACGCTATCCTGATGCTCGAATTAAAGGCCGGATGGTCGCCTTAATTTCCGCTATAGGCTCTTCAATCAATACGAATCAAGCATTAAGTAAGGGGATGGTGGCACTCTTAAATGCTGACATTAACCCGATTGCTGCCAATGCCTCCATGCGCAATATTAATGTGCAATTTGTGGTGGAAGATGATGATTATCAGAAGACCATTCGTGCGCTGCATCACACCTTTGTGAATCAAGGTGATATGAAAAAAATGAAAGTAGCTTAAATCATCCCCCTGCGCTTTTCGTGACCAGCATTTCCTTTCACGAAAAGCGCTATTTCCATCACTCGCTTCTTACCTCAGACTTTACTTGGCTAATGCATCCATCTTCTTCGCTATCTCATCGATACTGGCCGGATCATCAATCGTTGATGGCACAGTATAATGCTCACCATCAGCAATTTGCCGTAACACACGGCGCAATATCTTCCCTGATCGTGTTTTCGGTAAACGGTCAACCACTAACGCTTGCTTGAAGCAAGCTACTGGGCCGATCTCGTGCCGTACTTTCTGCGTCAGTTGCGTTTCAATATCACCATCATGAGAAGCATAGCCATCTTTGAGTACCACTAAACCGAGCGGAATCTGCCCTTTCAGCTCATCGTGAACACCAATGACCGCGCATTCTGCAACGGCATCATGTCCGCCAACCACTTCTTCCATCTCGCCAGTGGATAAACGATGGCCTGCCACATTAATCACATCATCAATACGCCCCATCACAAAGAGATAGCCATCTTCATCCAAATAGCCGCCATCACCGGAAACGTAATACCCCGGAAACTGACTAAAGTAGCCACTTTCGAGCCTGTCATGATTTCGCCAAACCGTCGGTAAGCAACCGGGCGGCATGGGGCGTTTAATGGCAATGTACCCTTGCTCGCCAGCGCAGCGTCTTTGTCCTGCTTCATCCAACACTGCCACTTGAAAACCTGGTATTGGCTTAGTTGCGGAGCCCGCTTTTGTTGGAAATGTGGTAATACCGAGCGGATTGCCCGCAATCGCCCATCCTGTTTCTGTCTGCCACCAATGATCGATAACAGGTCGTTGGGTATGGCTTTCGACCCAAGCTAAGGTCGGGGGATCTAAGCGCTCTCCCGCCATAAAGATATGCCTGAGAGCAGGCATCGCATATTGGGTGACCCCCTTTCCTTCTGGGTCTTCTTTCTTGATCGCACGAAATGCCGTCGGGGCTGAAAAGAGGACATTGACCTTGTGCTCATCGCAAACTCGCCAAAATGCCGCCGGATCTGGGGTCCGCACAGGTTTTCCTTCGTACAATATCGTTGTACAGCCATGAATCAGCGGCGCATAGACGATGTAAGAGTGACCGACGACCCAGCCGACATCAGAGGCCGCCCAAAAAACCTCTCCGGGTTGCAGGTTGTAGATGGCTTCCATGCTGTATTTCATTGCTACGGCGTGACCGCCATTGTCACGCACGACACCTTTTGGCTTACCTGTCGTTCCGGAGGTATAAAGAATGTAAAGCGGGTCCGTCGCCTTTACCACCACGCAAGGGTTTGGTTTAGCCGACGATAATAACGTTAACCAATCTTTGTCTCTTTCATGGGCTAAGTCAGCAAGACACGCATCGCGTTGCCAAACTACCACTGCCTCCGGTTTGCAGCGGCTGTCCATAATCGCCTTATCGACAATCGGCTTGTACGGTAAAACTCTATCTACCTCGATGCCGCAAGAGGCAGTTAACAACACTTTTGGCTCTGCATCTTCAATTCGCTGCGGCAGTTCACGCGGCGCAAAACCACCAAACACAACCGAGTGTACTGCGCCCAATCGCGCACACGCTAGCATCGCAAACACTGCCTGTGGCATCATCGGCATGTAAATAATGACACGGTCACCTTTTGTGACGCCCAGTTCAGCAAGCATGCCCGCGGTCAGGGATACGGCGTCAAGGAGGGATTGATAGGTATAACGCTGTTTCGTCTCGGTGACCGGAGAGTCATAGATCAAAGCGACTTGATCAGCTCGACCATGCTTAACGTGATAGTCCAACGCGAGATAAGCCGTATTTAGTTTTCCATCGGCAAACCAACGTTCAACACCATTTTCATCGCGACTTAAAATAGTCTGGGGAAACTGATACCAATCCAGCGCGTGTGCTTGCTGTTTCCAGAACAGTTCCGGTGAATTTGATGCTTGTAGATAGGTCTGATCATAGGTGGTGTGGCTTCCCGGTCCTCGGGGGGTACCACTATTGGATGCAGTCATGTTGCCTCCCTTCACTAAAGCAGACTTATCGCTTTGCGCGCTTTAGCACGCAAAGCGACAAGTTCACATTCAGCATTCGTGGATCAGTTAATGGTGAGCAGCGACATAAATTCATTCACTGGCATCGATTCGAGCTGCGCTTGGTCGCTGCACAATGCCATGATCTGTTCGCTACGGCCTTGAGGAAAACGTGTTTGCAAATTGCGTAAGAACTTCGCTTCTAGAACGGGGATACCTTCATCTCGACGGCGGCGATGCCCAATAGGGTATTCCACCGCCACCTTTTCTGTTGAAGAGCCATCGGTAAAGAAGACTTGTATCGCATTGGCAATGGAGCGTTTATCCGCATCCAGATAGTCGCGGGTATAACTGAGATCCTCTGCGATCACCATTTTGTCTCGAAGTTGATCTATGCGTGGATCTTGCTGATGGAAGCTGTCTTCATAATGCTCAGCCACCAAATCTCCATAGAGCAGCGGAATCGCAATCATGTACTGCAAACAGTGATCTCTATCTGCTGGGTTCGCCAAGTCCCCGACTTTTGAGATAATTCGAATCGCTGATTCGTGTGTCGTCACTTCAATGCGTTCAATATCCTCTAACCGAGTAACCACCTGATCATGTAACTGCACGGCGCACTCTACGGCGGTTTGTGCATGAAACTCTGCCGGATAGGAAATTTTGAACAGAACATTTTCCATCACATAGCTAGAAAACGCTTGGTTGACCTTAAATGCTTCGCCGTTAAACAAGACATCGTAAAAGCCCCACTGCGGCGCACTTAAAACAGACGGCAAGCCCATTTCACCTTTCATCGTTATCATCGCTAAACGCACAGCGCGCGATGTGGCATCACCCGCCGCCCATGACTTTCGAGAACCCGCATTGGGCGCATGACGATAGGTTCTTAACGCACACCCATCAACCCATGCTTGCGAAACCGCATCAATGATCTGATCACGACTGCCACCCAACATTTTGGTGACCACCGCCGTCGATGCCACACGCACTAATAAGACATGATCAAGACCGACTCGGTTATAGCTGTTTTCGAGGGCCAAGACGCCCTGGATCTCGTGCGCTTTGATCATGGCGGTTAATACGTCTCGCATGGTTAACGGCGCTTTGCCTTGCGATACGGCGACGCGACTTAAATAGTCAGCAGTTGCGAGAATCCCCCCCAAGTTATCCGAGGGATGCCCCCACTCTGCCGCAAGCCACGTGTCATTGAAGTCAAGCCAACGAATGATGCAACCGATATTGAACGCCGCCATGACCGGATCTAGCTCATGTGATGTCCCGGGCACCCGCGCGCCATTGACAACCGTCGTCCCCGGTATAATGGGGCCGAGGTGTTTAGTGCACTCGGGAAAACGCAACGCAAGCAAACCACACCCCAACGTATCCATTAAGCAATAACGCGCAGTCTGGTAGGCATCGGCAGATAGTCTCTCGTTTTCAAACACATAGTCAGCTATCTTGACGAGCAGGCTATCGGGATCTGGACGTTGATTAATGTCTACATTTGCACTCATGATTTACTCCTTTCTGTTCAGGCTTGTTTTGTTGGATGGCAGCAATCATGCCTTGCTCTCACGTTGTTCAATCGGCACCCAAGTTTGATGGTCAGGTCCGACATAATCCGCACTCGGTCGGATAATGCGGTTATTTTCACGTTGTTCGAAAATGTGTGCAGCCCACCCCGTTAAACGACTGATGACAAAAATTGGCGTGAAGAGTTTGGTCGGGATCCCGAGGTAGTGATAAGCAGAGGCATGATAGAAATCTGCATTGGGAAATAGGCCTTTCTCACGCCGCATCACCTGCTCTACCCGCTCAGACACGGTATAGAGATAGCCATCATCCGCTTCGTCGGACAACCGCTTTGACCAACCTTTAATCAGTCCATTACGCGGATCTGACTCGCTGTAAACGGCATGACCAAAGCCCATCACTTTCTCTTTATTGGTCAGCTTAGCCATAATGCCTTGTTCGGCTTCTTCCGCTGAACGCCAGTGCTCAATTAGCGCCATGGCCGCTTCATTAGCGCCGCCATGTAGTGGCCCTCGCAAACTACCGATGGCGGCGGTAATACAGGAATGCAAATCCGATAAGGTTGACGCGCACACACGCGCGGTAAAGGTAGAGGCATTAAACTCATGCTCGGCATAGAGGATCAAAGAGCAATGCATTACCTGCTTATGCAATTCACTCGTGGGTTTACCAGTCAACATCTCAAGGAAGTAGCCGCCCGTCGAGGGCTCATCACTGCGAGTTTCAATCCGTACACCATGGTGACTGAATCGATACCAATAACAGATAATGGCAGGGAACTTCGCCAGCAACGTATCGGTCATCCATAGCTGCTCATCAAAAGATGCCTCTTGCTGTAAATTACCCAAAAAGGAGCAACCCGTTCTCATCACATCCATGGGGTGCGCGTCGGCTGGAATCAGCTCCAGTACCTGTTTTAAGGCATCAGGTAAGCCGCGCAGTTGACAAAGTTGGCGCTGATAATCTCTTAGCTCAGTGAGGTTAGGTAAATGGCCTTTCAGCAATAGAAAAGCGACTTCTTCAAACTCTGCATACTGCGCTAAATCGGTAATATCGTAACCTCGATAAGTAAGGCCTGACCCCGTTTTTCCAACAGTGCAAAGTGCAGTTTCACCCGCAGACTGACCGCGTAGTCCTGCGCCTTTACCATGAACATGAGGGGTGGAATTCGCTGATACCGCTGGCATAGCTCGCTCCTTAGTGAGTCAATGTTGTCGTTGTGAGTGAGTTAATTGCTAGAGTCGCTACCAAAGAGCGCATCTAATTTTTGTTCGTATTGGTGATAGGCAAGAAAATGGTAAAGCTCCTCTCGCGTCTGCATCTGGTCGAGCACCTCGCGCTGATGGCCAAGATCATGCAAGCTTTGATAAACGTTCAAGGCCGCTTTGTTCATGGCACGAAAGGCACTTAGAGGATAGAGCACCATAGCAACACCGTTTTTTGCCAGTTCATCAGCCCCAAAAAGTGGCGTTTGACCAAATTCAGTGATATTTGCCAGCACTGGACGCTGCACCGCATCCACAAAGGCTCTGTACTGTTCGAGATCATGCATGGCTTCGGGGAAAATCATATCTGCACCCGCTTCGACACAAGCCACGGCACGCGCTATGGCGGCGTCCATCCCTTCCACAGCCAATGCATCCGTGCGCGCCATGATGACAAAATCATCACTCATTCGGCTATCTACCGCTGCTTTTATTCGGTCTACCATTTCAGCTTGCGTCACAATGGCTTTGTTTGGCCGATGGCCACACCGTTTTTGCGCTACTTGATCTTCTATATGCACGGCCGCAACGCCCGCTTGTTCCATTTGTCGAATGGTGCGCGATATATTGAGCGCTCCGCCAAACCCCGTATCAATATCCACCAATAAGGGCAGCTCTGTGGCTTGAGTGATCCTCCGTGCATCTTCCAGCACATCATTCAATGACGTCATACCTAAATCAGGCAAACCAAAAGAAGCGTTCGCCACACCCGCGCCTGATAAGTAAAGAGCCTGATGGCCAACCTGCTCCGCCATCATGGCGCAATAAGGGTTAATGGCACCGACAATTTTCAGTGGGTGATTAACGCTCACTGCCTGTCTGAAACGTTTTCCTGCTGACTTAGACATCTTGAATCATCTCCTTATGGATGTTGAAAACGCGAGGGGGCATCTGCGTTACCTATTTCCAGTTGCTGTTCAATTAAGGTCCGACTGCGCTGTATATGGCGGCGCATTAACATCTCCGCCAGTTCTCCATCTCGCTCTTCCATCGCTTGCAATATCTGTTTGTGTTCTTGCAACGCATGCTCAGGGCGAGAATGAGAACGTGGTGATTGAAAACGGTACATGCGAAGCAGTTGGTACAACTCATCGCACAGTAAGCTGATTAACTTATCGTTTCGGCTCGCTTTAATGACGCAGTAGTGAAAATCAAAATCACCTTGCTGATGAAAGTAAGAAGCACCTTCGACCTGCTCAATATGCATTTCGTGCGTTTCCAACAAGCCGCGAAGCGATGCGATCTCCTCATCACTGATGAGTTCCGCGGCCAAGCGCGCAGCCATCCCTTCTAACGCTTCCCTGACCCTGTAGATATCACAAAGCTTTGTGGAAGAGAGCGTGACAACGCGAGCACCAACATTTGGGACCCGTTCGATTAATCCCATCGCGGTCAGCTGCATGAGTACTTCACGCAATGGCCCTCGGCTAACACCAAAACGTTTTGCCATCTCAGACTCTGACAACTTCTCTCCGGGGGCGTAAACGCCGCAGACAATCGCTTCGACGACTTGACCACAGAGGTCACGCCGCTGACTCCCTTGCAGTGCTGTACTGAACACCTGTTGCATTTCCGACATCAATAAACCTCAAATTGTCGACAATATAATATTTATGGATAAAATTTAGGCTTATATAGAACAAAACTCAAACATATTGTCGACAATTTAGATTAGACATTAGTCGAACTGACTAAGAAGGCACCCTACTGACATTCCCTGTCATAGCATTTTTCTATGATTAATCCATCCCAACCAGAGCGGGATGAGCCTTATAAAATAACAGGAGAAAGACAATGGATATGACAATTGAATTAGTCACTTACAAACTGAACCAAGACATTACTGAACAAGAGCTAAGTGCTGCCAATGAGGAGTGTCAGACCTTTGTGTTAGAACAAGACGGCTTTCTTTATCGCTCAGTCAGTGTTGATCGCAATAGCAACACTTGGACAGATATTGTCTACTGGGCAACCATGGAAAATGCCCAACAAGCGGGCGAAGCTTTTATGAAAAGTGACCACACGAAAAATCTGATGCGTTGCATTGACCCAGAATCTGTCGTTATGACTCACCACCAAGTGCTGAACTCGTTTGAATCCGAAACGTGCAAAGCGTAATACTCAGTCTAACCGTTGACCCTAATGGTGCTTGCCGCCATTATGGGTCACCTTACACTCCCCACTCGAAAAGGATGTTGATACCCGAATGAATAAAGCGGAACGACTTCTTGAGCTATTGACTCACTTACGCGCCAAACGATACGCCGTCACCGCAAAACAACTGGCTGAGTGCATGGGTGTCAGTGAACGAACCATCTATCGGGATATACAATCTTTAATCAACTCTGGGGTGCCGATTGAAGGAGAAGCAGGTGTTGGCTACCTACTCGGTAAGGGTGCGCACTTGCCACCGCTCATGTTTACAGAGAAAGAGATGATTGCCCTAGAGCTCGGCATGCGTATGGTAAGAGCCTGGTCCGACAAAGAGATCGCCCAAGCGAGTCAGTCCGCTTCCCATAAGATTATGTCGGTTTTACCTGATCGATTAAAAAGACAGATTGAGGACTTTCCGCTGATTGTCCCTGACTTCTACACCGATACAGTCAGTGCCGCCCATAGCCAGCAGTTACGCAGCGCGACTGACAACAAGCAATGTATTCGCATTCACTATCACACCGAAGATGGCACACCATCGCAGCGTGTTATTCAGCCGCTGGGACAGGTGTTTTGGGGGAAAGTATGGACCTTAGTCGCTTGGTGCGAACTGCGCCAAGCTTATCGTAATTTTCGCGTTGATCGCATTGATGATCTTGCCGTTCTACCTCAGTGCTTTGAGACCTCAGACACGAAAAGCCTGAAACATTATCTCAGTCAATATGACGAACACTACTAGCGCTAGAGACTCAAGTCCCCTCAAGATGCTTGAGTCTCTAACGACAAAGCCCCTCGCTATGCAAGGGGCTCAGACTAAGACTCTAGCGTTACTTACTTGAAGGTGTATTGAAGACCAACGCCACCAGCAACATCTGAAGAAGAGTATTTACCACTAGTTTCATAGTGGAACGTACCCGAAACGCTCAGATTTTCGTTAATACCATATGCGCCGCCAAGTGCCAGTGCTTCTTTGCTACCAGAAAAACCAACGCCAACACCAACACCGAACTCACCTTCAGCGACAAATGGACGTGCATTCGTTACCGCATGCATACCAGCTCTTACGCCATCAAGCTGCTCTGCGTGGTCACGCATTTCACGAGCCATTTCTTGGAAAGAAGCTTCTAGAGAATCAATGCGAACTTGGTTATCTCCCGCGCCAATTGCTGGGATACCAAAACTTGGATCTACCGGCTCAGGACGATCTGGCGTGTTATCTGGCTGAGGACGCTCTGGCGTTACATCATCTGGCTGCGGGCGACTTGGCGTTGCGTCATCCGGTTGAGGACGCTCAACATCAGTCACAGGCAAATGTGCTGGTGGAAGTTCTGGCTGAGGGCGTTCTGGTACATTTACATCCGGAAGGTTGCCTGGTACTTGTGGCTGTGGACGCTCTGCGACGCCTGGTACGCTGTTATCAACGTCAACATCAATGCTGTTCGCCATTACACTAGTAGAAAGAAGACCCAGTACCGCTAGAGACAAAATTGACTTTTTCATACGACCTCAATTAAACACTGTTCAATATAAACAAAAATAAATACGCACAAGAAAGACCTCACTTCATCACGGTATTCATCAATATCGTGACACGTCAATTTCCCTGTGCGTTTCGATGGAGTGAATATTAATAATGAACAGTGTTTCATTCAAATTAGTAGTACTTATCAGACTGATAAGTATATCTTATTTCTCTATTTCATTCCCCACACCCATAGAAGAAACCATAAAAAAACCGCGCGGAAAACAGGCTGAAAACACAGCACCTAACACATGCCAACAACACTTCAGATCACTTTACAAATAACACGACGACTTTCTTCGACACAAGTCGCGCCGCAACAAATATTTTACACATTGGCGCCATCAATATACTCAAGCCACAGTTTGATTGATTGCGCACTTAAAGTCAGATGAAAAAAGCAACAGCGCGCTATGGTGAAAGCATGTCGTGACTTTTACTGTTTACCATTTTGAACAAACATGGCATTTGATGGTTCTCCAAAACAAAGCGGTATTGGAATCCATATATTCACTTTTATCAACGGGAAAAATTATGAAAAGGATTGAAGGCTTAGATAGCCTAAGAGGTGTACTGCTAATCTTTATGACCATAAACCATCTCATTTGGATTAGCGGTGGGTGGTCAAGGTTGCAATGGGTCACGCTGCAACCCTTAGGTCAAGTCGGGGCGGCAGAAGGGTTTATTTTTATTTCGGGTTTACTCGCGGGTTTAATATATAGTAAACCCGAGATGTCACAGGCCGACGTCACTCGAAAAGCGTGGCACCGAGCTGCAACCATTTATTTTTACCATATTGGCTGCCTCATATTGGTGTGTGCGTGGTTTATTATTGCTCCGCACTTCTTTGGAAACGCCCATGATGTTTTAGCAGCCAACTTACCGAATTTTATTGCCGCACCAGTTCAAGCTTCACTACTCAGTACCGTACTGTTAAATCGTCCTTTCTATTTCGATATCTTGCCCATTTACATTTTGTTCATGTTGGCGCTACCACTCGCGATCGCACTATTTAGAAAAGGACTTTCTTGGTTAGTGTTAGTATTGAGTTTTGGTCTCTGGGTATTAGCAAGTTACCTGCACCAAGATATGCTAAAGCCACTTTATGCCATCTTCTCAGAAGATCTTAGTGTCAGTGTCGGCTATTTTGACCCCTTCGCGTGGCAACTGCTCTTTATTGTGGGGGCGGCAATTGGATTTCGACAGCGTACTCAACCAATACATTGGTTTAAACACACCCCAGTGACTGTTGTCGTCTTCATCGCAACATTATTGTTTACGGCCGCCCATCACGGCGCATTTGCGCAGTTTGGTTTACACCAAGGCATCATGTACGCACTGGCCGATAAACCAGAGTTGGGTTGGTTACGCGTACTCAATCTCGGGTTACTGGCTTACGTCATTGGCTGGTTGATCCACCGCTTTCCTAGCTATACCCACACTGTGCCTCTCTCGCTGCTGGGCAAGCACTCGCTGCAAGTCTTTGCGTGGCAAAGTATTCTTATCTTCCTTGCCGCACCAGCGTTGACATCGATCCGTATGCAAAACAGCTATGCCTTTGTCATTTTAGCGCTCACAGCAACGCTGTTTATCCCCGCAATGCTGAGTCAACGAAAAGCCAGTCGCGGCGTAACACCGATTTTTCACTGGGGTACGGTTGCCGTAGGCCTGCTTGCTGTTTCATTGTCAGCAAAAGCGATTGAGTCAGCATTAAAACCCGCACCCGTGTCATTTGGTGACACATCATTCTCGCTGAAGGTAAAAGTAGAAAACCTCAAAGATATGGAGACAGACTTGATGGTGCTGCTCTATGCAGAACATGACAGTCTCATGGGGCCACCCTCTGCATTTGGAGGCAGTTTTTCTCCTGAAGCGGTGAGTCAAGGTGTCGAGCTGGGTAAGTTTAAATCGGCGAAGTATGCGCTATTTGTGCTGCAAGACCGGGATAAGAATAATCAACTGACGTTTTCGTCTGTCGGTATGCCCATGGAACCATTTGGCTATTCCAATAACCCCCGCCTCAATGGCCCACCAAGCATGGATGACATTGGTTTCAACCACTTAGAAGACAACACACAGACCGTCTCTCTAATACACTTCTAGGCAAGCTAATCCAAAAAAACGCCGAAGATCCCATCCTCGGCGTTTTTATTTTGTCTCACAACAGATTGCACTTAGCCTCTACGATATTTCACTGGCGTGAATAAGGTAAAACTGAGTCTGCCACTCTCATCACGTGTCAGGTTTTCAACAATCGAAACACCGGGTATATAGTAGTATTTGGATTCCCAAATATAGTGATGTAGATAGGTTTCTAACCCTTTGGCGATCTCTTGGAGACTACCCTGCCAATGAGAAACAAGACAACGGCCCTTTTCAAAGATGAGTGACGTATCCTCTTGATTGACAGGCATTTTGTCGTTATCGAGATGATCAATGTAGATACCGAACACCCCTGCGTTCTCAGCGTCTGTATCCGAGAAATAGACTCGCTCAATCATCGCATTGACTGGCGCATCAAGTAATGTAGAGAGTACCGCGGTAATGATATGAGAACCCAACTTTTGGCACTCTGAAATATCAACTTCTCTCACAAGGCGAGTCTCGTGAACTTGATTCTGTAACTGGGGTTCACCCTGCATACCTGGCGGACAAGCGACATCAGCTTCATCAAGCCAGGGGATGTAAGCCGTCACCGCGCCCGAGTCACCGCCATTCCAAATGATCGGTGGAACACCGACTCGCCCTTCTTGCTCTTTTATCCAAAGCACATAGAAATAGATAAAGAAACTCTGAATGTGGTGCCTATCAGGTAGCTCGAATTCCCATGCTTCTCGAGCGGGAACATCGACAATCACCATGTCATCAGGAACTGGCTCGCCGTCTTCAACTTGGTAAGCAATCCCCATGGGGAAAAGCCCACTGGTATAGTAATCCAGTTGCCAAAACTCCAGAACACTCAATTGCCGACAGGTCAGATTGGCCGTTTCAGGACGTTGATCGAAGCGTTGCCACATTTGATCAATCTGCCCTTCAATATCGGTGTCTTTTGAACGCGAGTTTTCGAACTGCTCAACATACACCGCCCAACGTTGTGCCGGAAAAGCCCGCTTAGTGGGTTGCATTGCACGGTAAATATCGAAGCGAGCCAACAGTTGCTCATCGATCTTTGGCAACGTAATAATTCGCGCCCACGTGTGATTGCCACGCAGATTCCTTGGCGCTACATTCGCAAAACGTCGAAACGCACGCGCAAAGGCTTCTTGTGATTCAAATCCATATTTTAATGCGATATCAAGAATACGGTACTTATCTTCCGCTACCTCTAATCCCGCTAAACTCAGGGCGCGGTACCGTTGATACTGGCCAATGGACAGGCCTGTCACTTTCTTAAAGCTGCGTTGCAGGTGCCATTTTGAGGCATAGCAGTGGGCTGCGATTTCATCTAACGAGAGGATCTCAGGCAGGCGAGATTCTATGAGCTCAGCGGCTCGTAATACTTTATTCACGTGGTGTCCATACTCACTGTCTAATACGATGCGGTTAGCGCATCTTTTCAGTCATCACCATAGGGGCGGAAAACCCCTACTAAGGTAACATAGGCAGGACATCGTTCAGTAAGCCGAGTATCGGCTCTCCTTCTTGAAGATAGTTGCCTGCTGTACTGACAATCACTGCCTCTTTTTGAGGTGAAATCACAATATATTGTTCCCCTTCGCCCTTCGCAACAATTGCTTGCGAGAATGCGGACAGACGCCAGAACTGCAAACCAAACTGTTCATTACCTGTGCCTATTTTTAGTAATGCGTCTCCCCATGCCTCCGCGAAAATCGGCTTACCTTCCCACTCACCTCTTTGCAACACCAATTGCCCCAACTTCACCATATCCGCACTGATCAGTTGCAAGCCAAAGTCGACCCCGATTTCTCGGCTACCTTGATACCTTAGCCATTGAGCACTCGTTATTCCCAGCGGCGTAAAGAGCTTCTCTTCAGCTAACTTCTCTACGGGTTTGCCATAAACTGACTCTAAGGCTTTTGCCAACAATACCGTCGATGTACCAGAGACACGCAATGTCTCACCCGGTTTATCGACAAAAGTCTGGGAGAAGATAAATTCAAGCGTACTTTCAGCGCGATTTAACTGGTTCCAAGCATGATCGAACCGCACTTTGGTTGTTGCTGATTCATCAAGGGGCAGCCCCGTACGCATATCAAGAGCATGCCTCAACGTTATTTTTCGCCAATCTCGCGGCTTGGATGGCGTAGTCGATAAATACTGGTGAAGCGGCGAGTCCAATGACTTGAACTCCCCTTCATCAATGGCAATAAAAACCAGCATGGCAATCACTGAACGAGAGATAGCATGCATGTTAAAACGACGTTCTGGTGAGCCTGATAATTGATCTGTTTTTAGCATCCCCGCCATACCCGGCGCGTCACCATAGACTTCTAAACGCGTCACTCCGCGCTGCCACACCATAAAGCAGTGTAGGTTCCCACCTTCACCACGCGCGATACGATCCGCGATAGGCTGCATAATAACGTCACTATGCCCTACCGAATCCTCGCTATGTTCCTCAGCACCGCATCCCGACAGAGTCAGTGCAATCAAAAAAATAATCCACCATGCACGCACGGTTTCTTCCCCCAGCTATGTGTGTTGACGATCAATACGCTAAATGTGGCTGAAAGAGTGTAAGGTACCTTCAACGAAACGCCTGATCTCGATGTGAGCCTCTGCTCTATTTATTATTGGTTTACTGCTAGTTACTGACAGACTTGCCAAAACTGCCGCCTTGCCGTTGCGACGTCTTTTTACTGCGTCGCTATCTCGACATTGCGGCGAATGTTCTCCTCATCGAGCTGGCAAACTCAATCGCTAAATTGAATTAGCTTATAGAGGTTAAATGTAGAACGTGTCTGTTACATATGCCCCGAAATTCACATGATCATGCTTTTATAAAACTAGTCAAACTGACTAGGAGTGACGGCAATGTAACTGAATTGTGACCATTTTCAGTGAATTTGAAGGTACTTATAACCAACTTGGCTCATAATTTCTTAAGGTAGCGAGAAGCCCGTTGAGAGAATGCGGACAAGTTAACATTTTTCGTAAACTTTGGACTCCATATCACAAATTTCCCTGTCATAATTCAACTTTTAAAAACCATAACGTGAATAAATCAGTGAAGCTTCATGCAAAAACATAATCTCGCTCAAGTTATTGCGACGCAACCTGAATAGAATAAGAGCAACTTCTGAACAGAAAGCAATCAAGTGTTATCTCTATGATTAATATGGAACAAGAATAAGACATGATTGCACTATCAGAGAGTGAATGAAGCCGCTATGATGTTACTAAATGACTTATGCAGTACTGGGTGAAATGGCACAGAACGACGACTATAGTATCGAAGCACTGAATACTCGATCCCAAGAGAGGATGATCGAACTATTTTCCGCTTCCAATGAAGGCCTATGGGAAATGAGCCCTGAAGGTCTGTGCACCTACTATACGCCTTCCTTCTATCGCATTTTCAATTTACCGATGCCACAGTCGACCCTTGAAGAATGGCAAGCATTAATTCACCCAGAAGATCGCAACTATTTTAGTAATAACGTCAATCATCAAATTGGTGATCATGTTGAGCGTTTCAAAAGCCAATATCGGGTGCGCAATCGCCATGGTGAGTATGTTTGGATCGAATCAACCGGCATTATCAAACAAGATGATGATGGCAATGTGCTTTACATGATCGGTGCCCATAGCGACATTACCCGTGAAAAGACACAACGAGACCATATTTATACACTCGCCTATCGTGACCCTCTGACGAAAACGTATAATCGCCGTAAGCTCCTAGAAAGCCTAAATAATGTCGATCTCGCCGTCACAGCGGGCGCCGTGATTTACACAAATATCAACTTCCTTAAGATCTACACCGATACCTTTGGCTACGACTCCGGTAACGATGTCATTCGTGCCGCAGCAGAAGCACTTATCAAAGTCTTTTCCGATGTGGGGGATGTCTTTAGGATTGATAACGGTGAGTTTGCCGTTTTACTCGATACCTTGTTACCCAAACAAGCTATTTCCGATCGACTTGAGGTGCTAAAGCGCCAATTTAATCTGACTCTCAAACAATATAACCACAGCTATGCTCACAACCTGATCTCCGGTGTGTGTATGCTGCCAAACCCTGAAGCTTCTGCTGAAAATGTCGTTTTTCAAGCCAAGTTTGCCATGCTCTATGCCATTAAAACGGACATGAGCTATTGCTTCTCTGATTTTGAAAACTACCGTGACGTGCAGCGTCGCCTCTTCATCGAAACCGGGATCAAATCTGCACTGGATAGGCGCGAGTTTTATATTCTCTTTCAGCCCATTGTTAGTTCGGCCAATCACAAAGTCGAGAGCTTCGAAGCACTGGTACGCTGGCGAAGTGAAAACTATGGCGAAATCTACCCTGATGAATTTATCTCTGTTGCCGAGTCCAATAAAACCATCGTTGAGCTTGGCTATTTTGTTATCGCCAAGGCATGTGAGTTTATTCGACTTTGTAAAGATCATCATGACCTCGACATTAAGGTATCGGTCAATGTCTCGGTACTGCAGCTACTTCAAGCCAAATTTGTTAAACGTGTACAGCAAACCTTAGCGCACTTTAACCTGCCCGCTAGCTGCTTGATTATCGAAATCACAGAATCGTTAATCTTAGAGTCCGAAACCTTCGCAATTGAACAGATCCATGCCCTAAGACACAACGGTTTCTCTGTCTCCCTTGATGACTTTGGCACGGGCTACTCCTCATTAGAAAGCTTTTTCAGCATCCCATTCAACCAACTTAAAATTGACCGTAAAATTATCGCAAAAGCCATGACCGAATGGGAAGTCGCCGCCTATCTATCCTCACTGGTCGATCTTTGTAAGCGCCGCAAAATTGCGGTTGTTGGTGAAGGGATTGAAACTGAAGAGATGTTAAAACAAGCCAAAGAGATAGGTATCAACTATCTCCAAGGTTACTATTTCGCAAAACCAACCAATCGTTCTAACGCGATCGAATTTGCTAATCTACACGGTGTTGAGTAATCCCGTGGGACAAAGGAACTAACCCCACTCAAATCACTCAGTCCTCTCGAAAGCCACATAGCAAGTTGCTGCGACAATTAACGCCCCACCAGCCCATTGCCATAACGTTAACGCTTCGCCTAGCCAAGCAACCGCAAACAGCGCGCCAAAGACAGGTTCTGAACCCATCAGTAAACTCACTTTCGACGGTGTGCTGTGCTTAACCCCATAATTTTGTGCATAAAACGCAAAAATGGTGCAAAACGCCACTAAATACAGTGAAATCATCCAAAAGCTGCTGTTGGAGACCAGCAACTGAGACCACTCAAATCCGGTCGCAAGCAGTAAGAGGCAAATACCCACCATCACCACGCCAGATTGAATCGAGGTAATCGCCAAGGCGGATAACTGCTTTCCTTTCAAAACACGTTTTGTCATCACGACCATAGCGGCACGTAACAAAGCCGCGCACAGAATAAACGCATCCCCACGATTGAACTGAATCTCTTCAAGCGCTGGTACTGTCAGCAATGCCACCCCAACAACGCTCAACCCTGCCATTACCCACAACCGTTCACTTGGCCGCTGCTTAAAGACCAACCACTCGGCAAACGGGGTGATGATGATGCACAGGCTAATTAAGAACGCGGCATTGGCCGCGGATGTATGAAATACACCATAGGTTTCGCAAATAAAAATGGCGAGCAAAATAATGCCCGTAGGAATAGCGGCTTGCCAATCGTTTGCGAGACCTCGCCGATAATCACGAATGAACATTGGCAACAATGCCAAGAAGGTCAATGTGAAACGCACAAAGAGAAAACCAAGTACCGAAATAAAAACCAGCATCTCCTTGGTCAGGCCATAGCTAGTTCCCCAAAAAATGGCGACAGCAAGTAGCATGAGTTCTGCCACTGGCCATCGCCGTTTCAGTACCGAACTGGGTACTTCCATGTATTCTTCTTTCGACATTGCTCGCCTCATAGTTAGAGTTGATCTGGATGAGTAAACGCAACAACTAACACATCGCGATACGCCGTCGCGACGAGATCATTGTCGACATTCACTCCCGTGACTTGATGCATGGTGGTTTCATCGTCTGCCGCCATCACATCCAGTGGCTGACTGAGCACAAACTCATCAAGGAACTGTCGGTTGGCATCCGTAATGGTTGTTTTGCCCCCGACCACATTGTGTCGCTTCACCATCACGGAAGTGATGTACGTCACCCCGTCACGATGGAGCCCTTCTGGTGTCGGCTCTCCTTGCCCGCCTGCTGTCGCCAAAATTCGGTATGGATGAAAACGGACCCGCCAGTTCACTTTTTCACCCCAGCGAGCATCAAACATTTCGGCCAACAACTCGACAAGCCCCAGTAATACCGGATCTTGCTTGAAGCTCTCTTCCAGCGGCTCAAAGTGGCGGACAATACCGCCATTTAACGGGTTGACATCATTCGACTGTACATAAGGGCGATGACGCAGCCAATTTGGCGCTTTATCTTCGGCGTAATAGTCGCACTGGCCATAACGGCGCAAACGATAGGTGCCCCCATCAGCCATATACTTATCAATACAAAGTTGATCCCAATGACGACTAAACTGTGCGAGCTGTTCTGCATCAATACCCAATGCAGAGATCACTTGCTCACCAGGATAGAAGGCATAATCCAGCCCTCGAAATGGGTCAATATGGGTGTTGATATCAAGTGGTGAAACCTGCTGCTGTTCAATACAAGTTAACATCTGCTTTCTCCTTTAAGCCCAAATTTTGCTTGGATTGACTTGTACCTGAATATCAGCACGAGATTGCTGTGTCGCTTCTGCGGCTTCCCACGCATCGCGATCTTTGAGATAAAGTGCATTTTCGGCAAAGACGGCATTTAGCGCCCATCCACCTTGATGCAGTTGAAATGTCACAATGCCAGACACATTTTCTGTCGTCGCATTAATAAAATCTCGGGCGGCGGTATGTATCGTACTGCCCCAACGCCCTTCAACCGCTTCCATCACCCACTGCTGTTCCAAAATCATCTTCTGTTGTAATAAAGACGCTGGATGAATTGCCGTCTCTAGATGCCGGTAAGCTTCCATCAAGACTTTTGCGGCAGGCGCTTCACGCACTTCAAGGACTTTCTGTCCCCCAGCCAAGTGCTCAAGTCCACTGTATTGCCCGATTTGATAGGCCCCCACGACTCGGTTTAAAAAGCCCACCATCTGCTCAATCGGCATTGAGATGTTATTGACTGAAATAGGCACGCCATTACGAAAGCAGACAGTCAGCAAATGATTATCTTGGTGAAGTTGTTTTGATTCGTCGTACCGACACCATTGATAGAGTCCCTCTGGCATGAAAAAGCACTCTGGGTTATCAAGAATGCCCGACTCATACTCTCGGCACCAAAGGTTACTATCGCCGCTCACACAACGTTCTTTAAAGTCGCCTAGCCCCAAAGTCGCTAATGCTCGCTTCTTCTGCTCTCGAGATAGCACGGTAAATTGATAAGGCGAGCCATAGAAACCTTGGTAGCCACTTTGCTCAATAGAGCCATTGAGGCGACGCAAACTATTTTGTGACAGGTTTGCAGTATGAATAATTGCCCCGCACTCCAACCGCTCCGCCACTTCAACCGCATGTTTTACAATCACCGGACGCGATAATGACGAGCTAATCGGATAAAGGCCTAAGTATTTTGCCTGCGCCTGAATTGCTGGCACGACCGCGTCTTGGATGAAGGTATGCTTGGCATCCACAACCAAAAGCTCTGCATCGAAATGTTCGCAAATTTGCTTCAATCTCGGGTGATCAATCTCATCGCCTAAATCCACCGCGAGCGCAGTCACCTTCACCGGCAATTCACTCAACATGGCAAGAAGATAACTGCTATCTAAGCCACCAGAAAAAAGGGTTAATACATGGTTGGTATGTTGAGAAACCGTTTTTAGGTCCTGTGCACTTCGAATCAATTTCATCGTTACTTCCTCACTTATCTACTAACCGAGTTGGCTAGCAACTAATGACATATTCATGTTAACTTGTTCTTAACAAGTTATAATTACGTCATTAGGAACAGGACTTTTGCGCTGTGGACACAAATAAACTGCTACCCCTACTTTCGGATTTGGCTATATTCACGACCGTCGTTGACTCTGGCAGTTTCACTGCCGCCGCTAAAAAAATGGGTGTCACTCCCTCAGCGGTCAGTCGCCAAATGGCGCGCCTTGAAGAAGCACTTGGCGTCAAATTGCTAGAAAGGACGACCCGTAATTTAACCCTGAGTGAAGCAGGAAAAGTCGCTTATACCTATTCACTTAGCATGATTGATGCAGCCAAAAAAGCCTGTGACATCTCGAGCTCTATCTCACTGGAACCGAGAGGATACTTGCGAGTTTCTGTACCAAAAGCCTTTGGTAAACAAGTACTTTCCCCGCTTATTCCCACTTTTTTGAAACGTTACCCTCAAATCAAACTGCACATTAAAGTGACAGACCATTTTATTGATCCCATTAGTGATGAAATCGACGTTGTTTTTCGCCTTACAGACAAACCAACCGAAGGCCTCGTGTCAAAAAAATTAGGCAGCGTTCGATTAGTGCTCTATGGCAGCAAACATTATTTCGAAGATAAAGAACTGCCAACTCACCCAAGTGATCTCGACAACTATGACTGTATTTTTCTTGGGGAAAATGTGACAGACAATGAATGGGAGTTTTGCCTGGCAGGCAAGAAAGTGAAGGTCACGATCGACGGTAGGTATATAGTTAATCATACAGAGATGCGCTTAGAAGCCATCCGTGAAGGACTCGGCATTGGCGTATTGCCTGAATTTGCGGCACGCCCTATTCTGAACGACCCAGATTTCGTCCAAGTGCTGCCAGACTGGCAGCTTGCAGGCAACTACCGTGGCCAGATAGTTATGCAGTTTGCGCAAAGTAAGTACATGCCTGCCAAACAGCGCGTATTTATCGATTACATCGCTGATGCCTTCGCACGCAACCCCAATATGATGAAGACGTTTTACAGTGAACCCGACAAAAACAGCGGCTGATTCCGTACGCGCCAGATAGACTCAAACCACTTCAAGAGGCTTGTTCAGCGAGAATTCCTAGACTAGACAGCCAAGCACTGTTTTGAAGGTCTAGTGAGCTAAATCAAAAAACAGCAATGACGCTGGCGAGCCTAGAAAACTCGCCCGAAGGGAAGCGACTAGCACGCCGATTTCTGTGTTAAAGGTGCTCAAAAGAGGAAACCATTCCTTCACACCTTTACCTTAAACTTAATTTTCAGCACCAGCTAACGACAACCAACCCCGTTGACTTAATTAAGAACCCCAGGCAAAAGTCATTTCTAGATATCACTCACAGATTTTCACCACTCGTTTTAAATGCGCCAAGACGGTGAATAAAATAGCGATACTCAAACCACCTCAAGATGCGTGTTCAGCGAAAACGTCTTGGTTTGGCAGCAAGGCACTGCCTTGAAAGGCTAGTGGGCTAAATCGAAAAACAGTAACAACGATGAAGCGCCTAGCGCCCTAAAGCGCTGCATCTTGAGGAGGCTTGAGTATATAAATTTTTTACTTGAGTAACAGACATGGAAAACAGTTCCAAGATGCGTTCTTTTTTGATGGCTTTTAGTGCTATCGTTGTGATAAAAACAGCGTACTTAATTGTACAAGGTGCGATTGCGATGCACCAATTCGAATATTCTTTCCTTGAAATTTTGCTTGAATTGCATGGCTGGGTGGCCTATTTATTTTCCGACTTATTGGTCGTTTGCCTCTACATCATGAGTTTCTTTGCTGCTTACAAATACAAGGGCAACGCCATATGGCTAACCAAGTTTGCTATTTGGATCACGCTCACCTTTTTCGTATTGGGTGTAGTACAGTTCCTAGCTAGCCATTTCCATTATGGTGAGTTTAACAGCGAAGTCATGACTAACTTTGCCAAGAACTTACTTCTCTATAACTGGCACGCATTGGTTGGTGTAGGCTTTCTCGTTTATCTAAACCAGCAACCTAACATCACACTTGAAAAAAAAGCCGCTTAATCGCGGCTTTTTCTCCTCTCTAAGACCACTATCGCATACCAAAAACCGACATCATGGTTATGATGAAGTGATAGACAACCATCATAAACAGAAAATCTAGCAACAACATTAATCCAAACGCTGCCCATGCAGACTTCTCTACAACACCTGCCACCACGCGAGCATTAAACACGACATAGTAGAGCGAAAGCACGAAAGACACTATCGAGATTATCAAAATGAAGTTCTCTACTATCTTACTGTATGAGCAGCCATAGAGACTACAGTTTATGTCGGCATTCATTAATACCAGTTGCTGTAAACACATGACTGAAACCGACGCAACAGAAAATACCCATGCCGCTCTCGCCAAGCCAATAAATAATTTTTCTTTTCTGTCTTTGAGTGAAAAGCAATTTTCCACCAAATAAGCTTTAAAACGCAGGTACTTTTTCACAAACCAGCCCATTAAGAACGGGATGGGAATCGCGAGTATAATCGCGATGACAAAAACGATTTCGTCTGATGATGATAAATGATTATTAAAGAGCGAAAATAAGAAAAGAATAGCTGCCATTGCGCAAGGTAATCGCCCAGAATTGCTCGCAGCCTTATTTGCATCAGGAGATTCGACTTTCATGACAAATTCGTCCAAATCTCGAATGTAATTGGCGGTCGCTGTTGGCTTAAAAAACACCTGAGAGAACGCAAGCGGCTCTTTTGGTTCAGACATAACTAACCCTCGTTATAAACTTTACTGGCATTATATCTTCACCCGCTTAGGGCTAAAGTGCTTCACTCAATTAAAAAGGGTATTTTTGAAACATCTCCCATTTAACTCATCGCAATTTAAGTTGAGAGTGCTTACTCATTGCCTAATAGGGGGCTTGTTCAACAACTTCGCGACTCGCTCATTCACATCATTGACATCTGGTTTGATGTTATCTAAACGTGAACAAAAGAGACCGGAGTGATAGAATCCCATGATATATCAGCAAACGGAATTGAATCATGGGTTTAGATACTAGCTATGTACCGATGTCACGGGACGACCTCGAACATTATGTACTTGATGTCTATGAAGATCCTCGTCTTATGGCGTCCCGACTCAATGAACTAAAAGAGCGTTACGGTGCAAATACCCATTACCTAGAGCTCGAAGTGTATCCCATCATCATTAACCATGTGGCTGAAGAGTGCTTCGACTCCAATCTAGGACATGCAAGTGCCAATTTACTCGCCTATCTTCATCCTCATTACTATCAACGCGGTAGCGCTTTGCTCAAACTGGGTTACGATGATTGGGCAAAGCATCTTAACATTGGCGATCACTTTGTCAGTTTCGATTATCTCTTTAGACGCTTCGATGTAGGCGTTTTGCGTGGCGGCCCCAACTACTGTACTGGTGAATATGTCCCGCCTGAGCACGTGAAACCTTTACTCGATATTTTAAGTAGTGAAGCGTTTAAAGAAGCGTCAGAAGGCTGGGATCTCGCTGGGTTTAAAGCCGCACTCAAATATGCGCTAGATAGAGGTTTGGGCGTCGTCGAAGTTTTCGAATTATTCAGCCCCCAACTAGATACCGATGCCCCTCATCTGCGTACAAAATTCCGTAAGAATTTAAATGACGAGCGGACCAATGACGCCTTTCAGAGGGGCTATCTTACCCTCGCAATTCCTTTACTTGAATACGAGGCCGAAAAGCTGAATGCCATTGTTAATTGCGTCGAAGAATGGCAAAAAGACTACGAATCATCGATAAACAATCTCGCAGAGTGTGATGTGATGACGCCGCTCTCGCTGGAGTACGATATCAGTGAAAAAGCGCCGATCATTTTTCTTCGCTATACCGAGCTCAACTTACTACCTCGTTCCGAAGAGTTCTTACAATCGCTTCGCGATTCAATCCAAACTCACCTGACCAACAACAAATACGATAGCCGTGTCTATGTTGATATCACTCATTCAGAAGATGCACTCCCTTTTGACAGCCTTGATAAACATGATTACGACTTTAGTTGGCAACCGCAGTTCATCCTTAAAAAGCAACGCGGGCGATTTAAACTCAACGACATCATCATAGATGTTGAACTCGATCTCATGGGCAATGTTACCCTCAGTCGAAATGGGAAAAAGTTACGCCGCTTTAAAGCCAGTGGCGACTTAACCTACCTGCGCATTCAAGATGCAGATGTTTGGTATACCTTCACCTTCAAGGTTAACAGCTTTACCTCGGGGAACGCTTCCATTCATCTCTTCCAAAACTTACATCATATGGCCGAATACCAAACGGCATTGGGCAGTGATGTCATCAGTTCCGCACAGAACTGGTTATGGGGTGCGGTCGAAATGTTCACCCTGTTTGTGATTGTCGCCGTTATCGGGCTTAAAAAAGTGGTGTTACTCCCCTTACTTTTCGTGCTTTTGCCTCTGCTCTATCAAGACAAACGCATGCACTTTTACGTTGTAGAGAAATTTCGATTTAAGCCAGAAGATTGAACATATGCCCCTTCAATGTTCAATAAAGTGTCTGGCTGGCACGCCTTGAAATTCTCGCTGAATAAGCATCTTGAGGTGGTTTGAGTAGAGTAAAAAGGCGCTCAAATGCGCGCCTTTCTATTAATCATAGAGTTCGACCCAGCCCGAATCAGGGTCATTACCAAAACAATCTAAACCTGCCAGCACGCGATAAGTATGTTGGCAGTAATGGCCGCGATAAATTTTGGGAGCATCGGATGGCAGTTCGATTTCCACTTCCCACTCATAGGTTTGATGGGGTTCTAGCTCCTGCGCTTCAGCCACGGTAATATCCAGATCCACCGTTTCATTGCTTGCTCGGACTGTTTCAGTACGACGCCGCACGTCGCCATCATCTTCGTACTCTATATCGACATCCGGCACTTCGACCTCTTCGTACCCCTGTAGGTAAAGGTAAACGCGATCCAGTTTAACAGAGGTCGACTCTGTCACGGCCGTCACCACGACTTTAAAGGGTTCGTTGAAAGAGATACGGTCGCACTGCAATGTCACTGTCGCCGCGCCTCCGGTGATGGCATTCGTCAGAGATTTCACACTATCGAAAAAGCCCATTTAACCTATCCTATTCCTTTTATTGTTATGAAACGTTTGTTTTAATCTCATCGGCGCTTTTGGCAGGGTGACCAATGCGGCGCAGACTCTGTGAAATGTTCAGTGTGCTGCTGTGGTTGGCACTCATCATCCAATAGTGCCAAGGAAAAAGAGACCCAGTCGCGATTAAACTCACTCTCATCTGCCCACATTAAGTTAGCGCCGCAGCGTCGGCAGAAAGTTCGCGTCACGCCCGGTGACGAGAGGTAACTGGCCACACTATCATGCCCTGTCAGTTGAAACGCTTCACGGCGTACCAAGCCATAAGACGCAAACGCCGACCCGTGCGCTTTCTGGCACATTGAACAATGGCAATGCATCGCCCTTTCTATTTCGCCTGATATCACTAACCTTACTTCCCCACACAGACAACTACCTCGATACATATCTCGTCCTATCAAATGCGCGAAAATGCCGATCAATTTCACTTAGGTTATGAAACTAATAAAGAGGGTAAGACAGATCAAAGTGATGGATGTTCGAAAATGTTAGTTTGCGATCACTGACTCTCTCTGGCCGTTAAAAATGACTCAAACCGACATTCTCAGTGTGATTGCTCGCTTTACATCGATTGAACAAGCCTTAGATTACTTCGATATTGGCTTTGATAGTCAGTTCATCGACCGCCATCGACAAGAGTTAGTGAAGCGGTTTAATGGGTACGTAATCCTACAGAAGCCCGACGACTGGTTTTCAGCGCGCCGGGCTCTTAAAAATGCGTATTGTAAGGTACAGCGTGGACAGCTAAACAAGCACACACGACAAGCCTGCCGCGGCTGCACAACCTGCCAAAGACGTTAAAGTCGCGATTACTCAGCGATTACTTCGCGAGTAACTGTGGCCAGTTTTGATCGGCCTTAACAATGTTGCCTGGGATATCCTGTTGCCAAGTGGACTGCACTGACGCGTTGTAGTTGAGATAGAGCTTTCCATCGTGAATGTGCCACGCTTCGGGATCGATTTTTGCGGTATATCCCTGACTGACAGCCCAAGCACAATACCCACCGTATTGCGGGGCATATTTTTCGGGGTTTTCCTTAAACGCGGCTAAATTCGCTTGCGATGAAAAGCGCCAATCAGCCCCCTTCCATTCAAGCTCCCACGCCTTATCCCCTTTCAGTGCTTTTCCTTCGCTAAAGTAAGCGACCGGATCATAGCCTTCGATCGCATTGCCGAAGAAATCACTGTATACCTCATCCAACGCCATCGCAGGCTGCATCAACCCAATGAACAGCATTGCTGCCCCGAAGATACGCGTAACCAGTTTCATGAGCTCTCCTTTTAATTTTTAGATGGTTATCCATCAGACAGGGATAGCACGGTGAAAATTTCGTTATTAGCCTGAGGTGCTTGCTAACGCATTTTCCGCCATTGACGTGGAGTAATGGCGTAAACGCGTTTAAAAGCGGCTGAGAACTTACTTGGATTAGCATAGCCGACCGTTTGCGCGATCTCAGTAATCGTCAACTGGCCTTTAGCGAGCAACTGCTTCGCAAGCTCCATCCGACGATAGGTAAAATAGGCATACGGTGCCTGTCCCATTGCAGCATAGAAAGATCGACTGAAGCTTCTCACATCTAAACCGGCTTCTTGCGCAAGTTCAGAAACGCTAACATTGTCCGTTAACCGACTGTCTATCAATGCGAGAACACTTGTTAAGCGGGGACCACTCAACGCATACGTCACAGGCTTTTGGTGTGCTATCGACTGATAAGCAGCCAGATGGTTCAGCAGTAAATAGACGCCATGCTCAAAGAAGGCACTCGATAACCCATTGACCTCAGCATCACGCCACATCGCCATCATCACTGAGCTCAGCAATGTATCGTTGTGCAAAGTGGATGCTGCTGGCACCCACTTTTCTTCATGTAGCATAGCGGCGTACTGCTCTGGTAACGTCTCTGGATTTATAGCAATACCGAGTTGCTGGGTCTTAGGCCAAAACCCTTCGGCTGCCGTGTTAGGTAACGATAGTGCAACTGTTCCGGGCTTCATCACCCCTTCTAAGCTGGGACCATCCCCTCGTCGTCGAAAGTTGCCTCTATGCGCGATACATAAGTTAATCATCAAAAAAGGTGCAGGCTCGAACACAGATGCCGCTGCAGCGAAATCGGCTTGCGCTATAAAACACCTACCGTTGGGGTCGGCGATAGCGGTTGCATTCGCACATTGAGAACGAGACAAGCGATCTTCAAAACTCTGTTGCTCTGTCTGCCATGATTTTTTTGTCATTCACTCAGCCAATCAAAAGAAAGTGAGAAATTCACCCTCAATCGGAGCTTTTTGTCCGAATTGGAGTGGTTTCAAAATTATCAATAGATTAATTTGAATGATAACCGTTATCAATAACCACTTAATGGATTAAACAAAAATGCAGGACATCGCTAAACACAGAGTGACGATTTATTTGTTGCCATTACTTTTTGTCCCACCCATTTCAGCGAATGAACAAGCAGACACCTCAACCAACCAACATGAAACCATCGTGGTGACCGCTGAGTTGATGAATAGAACAATTGCGCAATCGGGCAATAGTGTCGAAATCTTCGACGCAGACACCATCGAGAGTACGGCAGGCTTTAACACGCTGAGAAATGTACTCGATTCTGTCGGAAACATCACCACCGTGACAGGAACAGGTAAAGCCCCCTCAGTGAGGGGCGTCGATGGCACCGGTGCCGCTGAAAACGCAAATGCCTTTTTTGCCGGAAGCCGACAAAGGCTCAGTTGGCAAATCGATGGTCGACCCGCCAGTTACAACGAAGTGGTTTTCTCTGACATGGCCCTTTTCGACGTTGAACAAATTGAAGTATTGCGAGGGCCTCAAAGCTCGCTCGTAGGCCGAAACGCGATCGCAGGCACCATTATCGTTAACACACACAAACCTCAATTCTACCATGAAGGAAAGTTCAGACTGGCCGCAGGCAGCGACCAATACCGACAATACGCGGGTATGGTCAATGTGCCGATGATATCTGATAGCCTTGCCTTTCGTTTGACCGGCAACCTTTTCCAAAAACACTCTCAAGTCAATTTTGACCCCTACCCGGGTGTCGATAACCCGGCAGAAATAGAGGGAAAAAGATTTTCAGGCAAACTCTTGTTTGAGCCAAGTAGTGATGAAAGCCTACTTCTCAACGTGACCCACAGCGACTATTTTGGCCCCAATGGTGAAATCATTGTCCGCCCTTTTGAAGAGCAGCGATCCAATTATCCTCAGCAGCCTCGCCATCGACCAAAGACAACTAGCGCAATCGTGGATTACAAATACAGGCTCGGTGACAACTGGCAAGTGGATGTGAATGGTTCAACCACAGACTTTTCTTTCACTCGCTACGCAGTGCCTAACACCTCCAATGCCTCTATTGATACCAGAGAGTATGTATTTGAGCCGAAACTCAGCTATCAACAAGGAGATGCCGCAGCGGTGGTCGGTATCTACTATTACCATGCGGATCAAGAGGAATTTATTGAGTTTATGGGTGGACAGCATTTCGATGACAAGACCGAAACTGTCGCCATCTATGCCGAAGGTGCTATTCCCCTCACCCCTGAAGTGCAACTTTCACTGGGCCTTCGTCATGAACACGAATCACGTCAACGTAAAGGTGGCGATCCAACCGGTCAAATCGCCTCAATTTCCTCAGATGAAACCTACGATGTTCTGCTACCAAAGCTAGGTTTAAACTGGCAAGCCTCAAGCACAAACAACCTAGGGATTCAGATTTCAAAAGGGTATAACTCTGGTGGTGGCGGAGTGACATTTGCCATGCCTATCGTCAACTACCAATACGATGAAGAAACCGTCTGGACCTATGAGATTTACGGCCGCCAATCGTTCATGGGAGGTAAAATCCGCACGACACAAAATCTGTTCTTTTCACAATACAAAGATATGCAATTGCCTTTCGACTTAACGCCCGAGGACTCAAGAGACGAAGCCTTTGTGATTAAAAATGCTGATAAAGTAGAAACAAAGGGCTTAGAACTTGGCATCGCTGCTACGTTGCCTTATCACTTCTCGCTTTGGGGTAACTTATCCTTACTCGACACAGAAATTGTTGATTACCCGAATTCAGGTATTGAAGGCAACGAACTACTTACGGCACCGACTGTTACCGCTTCTCTCGGCGTCACTTGGCAAAAAGACAATTGGCTTGTTGGGATAAACTCACGCTTCTCAGACAACTACTATACCGATATCAATAATCGCCCCGGTGGTAAGACAGACCGTTACACTGTGTTTGATGCGAAGGTTAATTACCAGTGGGACAATGTGGTAGTGTTCGCGACCGTCAACAACCTGTTTGACAATAACAAACCTGTCGCTCGCTACCCTGGCTTCGATAACAACTTACCCAATAGCGCGCTCGATACCGCAGTGAAATTGCAACCACGTTCATTTCATCTCGGCGTCGAGATTGGCTATTAAGGAACGTCTATGTTGAAAGTCGATACGACGCATTGGCCGCTAGCTCTGATTAACCTTAGAGGGGCACAATCTATCGAGGCCCACCAGCACCTGCTTAATGAATGGGATAAGCTTTTTGAAGCTAAGCAAAAATTCATTTTTGTCCGAGTGTTTCATGACGATGCTTCAACCAAGCATTCAAAAGAAATTGGTCAACTCACCCTTGATTGGCTAGACAAAGGAGCCAGAGAAGCAATTAAAGCTTGGTGCGAAGCTATGGTAATAATTGTGCCACAAGAAACCTTTCGCTCGATGAAAAACAAAAGCGTCCCACGTGTATTTGGCGTACCAGGGGGTATTTTTCCGAGCAAAGATCACGCCAACCAATGGTTAATTACGCATTGCCATATCTCTTTGCCCACGAGCTTGATGCATAAGTAATGTTTTAAGGCGTCCTCCTCTGGATGACGCCTATTTTAATTGAACTCACTTCCCGCCTACCCCTATCACAACGAAGGCCCGTTAGAGTAAGATCAACCTCCTTTCTCGCGGCCATAAGCGCAGCATCACGATCATCACTTTTTGCTATCCATACCGCCAACTCCATCAAACCGCCGTTGATGAACCGCGCTTGCAGCACAGGATTGACGGCAAAAATCACCTGTTCACGTTGCAGCCTTTCCAATAGCGAAGCAATAGATTCAACACACTCCAGTCGCATGGAGTGCAACAGGTCAGCATCGAGAACGGACGCCGCATCACGTAACATGATGCGCTGAACCTCAGGCGCGGTCGTTTTCTCTAAATACAGATGGCATCGTTCAACGAATGCCGTCCAGAGATCAGCGGCATCGGCTTCGATGGCAAGCAGCTCAGCATCAATTTCTTTGTCAATCTCTTCAAGTACCGCCTTAAATAGCCCCTTTTTATCACCGAAATGGTGATAAAGCGCGCCTCGAGTTAACCCGGCTTGTGAGGTGAGATCATCCATCACCGTCTCACTGTAACCGACACTCCCAAACTGAAAACGAGCCGTTTTTATCAGCTTCGCTCTCGTCTCTTCTATTTTTTTAGCGCGGCGACCCACCATATTCATCCACTCAATAAATTACTGAAAACTAAAAACCTGTTGCATTTATAACTTACATACGTAATGTATGTCAAAACAAAACATACGCGACGTATGTTAAATACACGCAGTAAAAGGACGTCTTATGCCCAACGTATACAGAGCACTTTTTGAACATCCCGGATCCGCCTTGTTCTCCTTTACCGGTTTCATTGCCCGATTGCCCATTTCAATGACATCCATCGGCATCATCACTATGTTGTCACAATTAGGTAGGCCCTATTGGCTAGCCGGTAGTGTCGCGGCAACGTTCATACTGAGCACCGCATTACTCGCCCCGCAGGTATCAAGAGTGGTTGATAAACATGGCCAAAGTCAGGTGCTACCCTGGGCCACACTGATCAGTGCGACATCGATCCTGCTTCTCCTTCTTTGTACCCACTATGGGCTACCAGACTGGACTCTATTTGTTTTCGCGCTCTTAGGCGGTTGCATGCCAAACATGGCAGCACTCGTGAGAGCAAGGTGGACGGCCATTTATCGCCACAGCCCCAAACTCCATACCGCTTACTCATTTGAGTCGGTGATTGACGAGATTTGCTTCATCGTGGGGCCGCCAATTTCTGTTGGCCTGAGCGTTGCGCTCTTTCCACAGGCAGGCCCCCTCATTTCGGTAGTGTTCCTCATTATTGGTGTGAGCTTTTTTGTGATGCAGAAAAGTACCGAGCCTGCTGTAACCCTTGCTGCTCGTGGTACGCAACAATCCGCCTTGCGTTCTGTACCCGTTCGTATTTTGGTGTTGAGTTTGATCTCGCTAGGCACCATCGTTGGCGCGGTCGACATCATCAGCGTGGCATTTGCAGAACAAGAAGGTAACCCGGCATCCGCCAGTTTGGTCTTATCTATCTATGCCATCGGATCGTGTTTGTCTGGCTTGGCCTTTGGCACATTACGCATTAAGTCGCCATTGCAGCAACAATTCATGCTCGCGGCATTTTTCACCGCCCTCACCACGCTTCCTCTTCTTTTCATTAGCAGCGTATGGGCCTTGTCTGTCGCCGTTTTCTTCTCAGGCCTATTCTTTGCGCCAACAATGATTATCGCGATGGGGTTAGTCGAGAGACAGGTGCCAGAATCACAGCTGACCGAGGGACTCACCTGGATGAATACTGGCTTAGGTGTCGGAGCGGGATTAGGGGCAGCCATTGCCGGATGGATAGTGAATGACTTTGGCATTACGAGCAGCTTCTATCTCACGCTTATCGCTGGTAGCGCGGTTTTTGCGCTCTCAAGCTTACTCGCGCAAAAGCTAAACAAAGATGCCAAGCACGAAGTGTATTGTAGCTAGCTCCAATTCAAGGTTTGGTTTGGGTAAGCCTTCGCATGATGATCAAGAAAGGGATGACCTTGAGCTTGGAGCCAGACTCGGCATAGAGGGATTTAAAATCCCGGACAGAAAACGCAGAAAGCAAAAACGCCCGCTGATTTCTCAGCGGGCGTTTTCTGTATTTGGCGGAGAGATAGGGATTTATACGCTCACTGCGTTCGCTACCCTTTGGGCCGTTGCCTTATCGACTCCGTCGGGCAACGTTGTCTCGCTGCGCTCGGCTGAACCCTGTCTAGGGCTCTGCACCCTATCTCTATCTTTGCAAAATTCAGACAAAAAAGCCGCTGTAAAAACAGCGGCTTTCTCGAATGTGGCGGAGAGATAGGGATTTGAACCCTAGATACGCTATTAACGTATGCCGGTTTTCAAGACCGGTGCTTTCAACCACTCAGCCATCTCTCCGTAGGTGCGGCGAATATTAGCGACTTCATGTTGCCTTGGCAAGAGTAGAAATGTGCGTTTGAATACTTTTAGTACTACGAAGTACTCGTTTGATTACTCCACCAACAATACGGCGATTTTCCCAACAAAAAACCCCGCCGCGGCGGGGTTTTTGTGTCCAGCTAAGTTACCGCTTACAGGTGCTCACCACGACGCAGCGCATCGATACGCTTGTCGAGTGGTGGGTGTGACATAAACAGCTCAGAAAGTGATTTCTTACCGTTAATACCAAATGCCATCATCGAGCCTTCTAGCTGAGGCTCATGACTATGCTTCAAGCGCTCTAGTGCAGCAATCATCTTCTCTTTACCCACTAGGTGTGCTGAACCTGCATCGGCCTTAAATTCGCGATGGCGGCTGTACCATAGCGTAATGGTGCTGGCGAGGAAGCCAAACAGTACTTCCATGATGGAAGAGACAATGAAATAAGTCAGGTAACTACCACCACCCTCTTCGTCACTGTTATTCACGCCACTCACAACACCCGCAATCATACGCGCGATAAAGATAACGAAGGTGTTCACCACACCTTGCATCAAGGTCATGGTTACCATATCACCATTCGCAATGTGGCTCACCTCATGCGCCAATACGGCCTCTGCTTCATCTCGAGTCATGCTTTGCAATAATCCCGTAGAGACAGCAACCAATGAGTCATCACGCTTTGCACCCGTTGCAAAGGCATTAATGTCTGCTGAGTTATAAATCGCCACGGTTGGCATACCAATACCCGCTTGATTGGCTTGACGCTCAACCGTTGATACTAACCAATGTTCAGTTTCGTTACGCGGCTGCTCGATCACCTGACCACCGACACTGCGAAGTGCCATCGATTTTGACATCAGTAGTGAGATGAAGGAGCCACCAAAGCCAAACAGTGCGGCGATCATTAAAATGCCACCAATACCACGAGGATCCATTCCCGTAGCGGCAAACACGATGTTTAAGACGATGCTCAAGACGATCATCACCGCCAAGTTCGTCAATAAAAACAACGCTATTCGCTTCATAAATTACTCTCCAGATTTTGATATTGTTGACTGGGTCATTATCCCAGCGCAGATCTCATTTTCAGCACGTTACCAGATAGACACTTAACATTGTGTGAACAAGCTATGTCACATTGTTACCAATTCCATGTTTACTCGACAACGGTTGATATAAGATATTATTAGTCTTATTACCTAGTAGGTATGGGCAATTCGAAAAATATCAAGTCCAGATGCAAAATGATCACTTTGTGTGTTTTGTTATACTAATATCACATTTGTTGCATACTTTAGACTTTAGTCGTATTGTGGCGATATGCCGACTGCGCTATTTTTTTCGTCAGAAGGGATTTTTAAACAGGGAGTATCAACATGGCAGACAACGAAAACTACCAAGTCGCTATCGACATCTTGCGTTGCCACCTTGGTATGAGTGTGGAACAAGCGCATAAAGAACTAGGTATCCAAGCTGAAGAGCACAAAGTGAATCAGCAGGTCATTGACATTCAAGAAGCTCTAATGAATATCAACGACAGTAAATAGTGCTAGTTCAGTAGTCACAAGAAAAGCCACGACAATTTCGTGGCTTTTTTGCGTTCTAAGCGTCAGTATTCTCAAGCCTCCCCAAGAGGCAGGATTCAGAATCGGACTCGCGCGTCGAGTTCAAAGCAAAGGTGTTAAGGAAAGGCTTCCCCTTGCAAACACATTAACGTAAAAATCGCGCTTCTCAGAGGTCGAGTATTCTGGATTAGCTCACAGCGCTTTGATCATGTCATCTCTCACTGCCACATGCTATTCTTCGCACCAATAGACCACAACAGATCAACACTAGGATTACGAGTGAGCAACATGTCTTTATCTACCCGTCATGACGATGCGATTAATCAGGCCGTCAATCAATGGCTAGAGCAAGTGGTCATTGGACTTAACCTGTGTCCATTTGCCGCCAAACCGCAACGCAATCAGCAAATTAAGACAACCATCTCTCATGCCACCAGCGAAGAGGCTCTGCTAGAGGATGTCTTAACTGCGCTGTTAGAACTCGACCAAACGGACGCCACTCGCTTAGAAACAACATTAGTTGTCATTCCCGATATGCTCGATGACTTTATGGACTACAACTTCTTTTTAGATTGGGTCGATGCTTTGATCAAACAGCAACAATGGGAAGGCATCTATCAAGTCGCCACCTTCCATCCCAACTATTGCTTCGCCGGTATCGAGCCCGAAGACGATCAAAACTTAACCAATCGCGCCCCTTACCCCATTTTGCACCTCATCAGAGAAGAGAGTATGGCGCGTGTGTTAAAACACTACCCAGAACCTGAAGCCATTCCCGATAACAACATCGAACGCGTGTGCAGCTTGAGCCAGAAGGAAAAACTCGCCTTATTCCCTTACCTGTTTAATCGAGGCAGTGAGTAATTGTGGGAGGGAATCATTGGATTTTTAAATGATTCACCTCTTTTAGCATCTCTTTTATACTGATTGCCTGTCGTGAAGATACAAGGTAACGCCTTGAAATGGCTTACATTGTTTTGCACGCAATCAGTAACTTCGGTTACTTTCCCAGCAATATCAATCATTTGATCGAGGTCGCGGATGAAAGTCAGTAATAGCTACAAACAGTACCGTATCATGCAGGAGTTCAAAGAGCTCATCTCCGAGTTCTATCCTGGCAAAGTGTCATTACTCGACTTTTTTATCATGCAGCACATCGCTTATTGTGGTGAAGAAGGCACAACACAATATGACCTCTCTAAAGCGCTCTATATCACCCCGGCGCGAATTAACCCCGTGATCAAGCGATTAGAAAGTGACGAGATGATTACGATCGAAGTTGATGATACAACGCGTCGAATTCGAAAAATCCTAACTGTCACCGAAAAAGGGAAACAAATCGTCGACAGTGTGGTAAGGCGCTCTTTCGAAGTCATTGGTGAAACACGCGAAGAGAATCCGCAGCAACTAGAAGCCTTCGAAGCCTATCTCGACAAAATGTTTATTACCGTCGCCTCTTAGACGACGATGCTTCACCTTTCCTTACTCTCTGCGCCTTACTTCTTCTAAGCGAGGGCGCTCACACCACTTACAAAGAGAAACCCTATGGCCGGAATCAGTATTTGGCAGCTACTTATTATTGCCGTCATCGTCGCCCTTGTCTTTGGCACCAAGAAGTTACGCTTTGTTGGCGAAGACCTTGGTAAAGCCCTCGCCGATTTTAAAAAAGCGAGTCATCATGATGAAGACCCTGCGCTCATCAGCACTCACAGTGATAAAGAGAGATCAGACAAGGAGCAGTGACATGTTTGATATGGGATTTGGTGAAATCGTGGTTATCGCGCTATTGGCCCTTGTCATACTCGGTCCAGAGCGACTGCCAACGGTGATTCGCACTTTGTCGCATTGGCGTCGCATGATTGCCACAACGCAAAAAAAAGTAAAAGTGCAGCTCGAAAAAGAGTTGCAGTTGGATAGCGTTGAGAAAGCGCTACACGACACGAAGCAAACGCAATTTGATGACTTGTCGGAGCAAGTGCAACAGCAAATCCAACAGGCGAACCAGATTGTAAAACAGTTTAGCTTGGCCGATAGCTTGTCAGACAGTGCGACCCAATCACAAGATCTCACCCGAACAAGCAAGCCTCCCCTTGAAGAGAAGAGCGCATCATGACCCCTCACCGTTTCCGCGATACCGTTAGCACACTACGAGCCCGACTTCTACAATCTGCCATTGTTCTCATCGCCCTCTTCAGCACCCTCGTGGTGTTTCGCAATGACATTTATTACCTGGTGGCAATGCCCTTACTCGACCAACTACCTCAAAATACCTCTATGATAGCGACGGATGTCACAGCACCGTTGCTCGCTCCCATTAAGCTCACGTTTTTTGTTGCCGCCTATCTGGCGATGCCCTTTTTTCTGTATCAACTCCATGTCAGCTTACGCCATTCCCGTGTTGGCCAAAATCTTTCATTACCCTTGTGGCCCTTGAGCGTCGCAGCGATGACCCTATTCTACTTAGGCTCAGCCTTTGCTTACGGGGTTGTGTTACCGCTGGCGATTCAATTTCTCACTTCTGTCGCGCCTGAAGGCGTTGTCGTTGCGACAGATATTCGTCAATACCTCAGTTTCGTCCTTACCCTACTTTGGGCATTTGGCTTCGCTTTTCAGATTCCTATCGTGGTGATTCTGCTCTGTTGGTCACGCATCACCTCCATTGAGAAGTTGAAAGCCGCTCGTGGTTATGTGCTAATCAGTGCATTTATTGTCGCAATGATCATGACACCCCCAGATTTGATTTCACAAACCCTACTGGCCATCCCCATGCTTGTCTTGTTTGAAATAGGACTTTTGGGCGCTCGATGGTATCAACCCTCAACCATAAACTAACCCTATTCGCTTTGCCGCCTAGCCATTACATTAGCGGACGATCACCAATCACAGCCTTACTCAACAGAAAAGCCAGGTTTCGACCTGGCTTTCTGTTGCCTAATCAACCGCGTTACTGGTTATGAAAACTTGAGTGAGTGCGGTGCCCAAACGTCTTTCCAAGGCTTGGCGAGTTCAAGTTCAAACGCCAGCTCATAGAGCATTCGGTCTTCGCCGAATTGTGCTTGGAACATGGTACCTACCGGCATACCTGTTTTCTTCGAAAAACCCAGAGGTACACTCATGGCGGGTGCACCTGTGGTGTTCGCGATAGGCGTTAAAGACATGGTGCGCTGCAGGGTATCCATCTTTTCAGGGGTGAATTCATCCTTTGGAGAGACATCACCCACTTTTGGTGTTTCAATCGGTAACGTTGCTGACATCACCACATCAAACTCGGCATGAATTTTATCAAATTCCGCTTTAATAAAATCAAAGTACTTCAGGCCAGCCGCCGCTTCTTCTGGCGTTATTTTTTGACCGTATTCGCCCATCGAAATGGTGAAGTTTGTTAGGAGCTTGGATTCGCGCACTGGCATCCCTGTCATCTGCTCAATACCCGTCAATAGCGGACCAAATTTCACTAAGAAAGCGTTGTTGAAGTTCAGCCAAAAGTCTTCTGCATTCAGTGGGTGTTTGATCTCTACCACTTCGTGGCCGAGTTCTCGTAACAGTACGGCGGCTTCATCTTGGACTTGCTGTACAGACGGCTCTACTTCATAGCCTGCCATTCCGTCGCGAATATAAGCAATCTTCAAGCGGCGTGAAGATGGCCCTGTAATCAGGGTTTCTGGGGTTAAATGCTTACCGCTGCGGTCTTGCGTCATATCAAACAACAGAGCGCTATCACGGACAGTGCGACCCAAGGTTTGGTTCGTTTTAAAGGTATCATGCACGCCGCTCGCTTCTGGCGATTGGATACGATAACGACTTGGCTTCATCCCTAGCAGATGACAAGCGGATGCAGGTAGACGGCATGAGCCCCCACCATCTGTTCCATGCACTGTCGGTAGGACACCAGCTGCGACTGCTCCACCCGCACCACCCGATGAACCAATGCAAGAGTAAGCTAAGTCCCACGGGTTGTAAGTTGGGCCAATAATGTCGTTATCGGTCAAACCAGTGGTTGTAAACTCAGGCACATTCGTCATTCCTAAGTTTACTATGCCCGCTTTGCGCAATGAGGCGGCGTAAGGCGAGTCTTGCTCTGGCACATTATTGAGCATGATCTTCGAACCATCAGTACGCGGCACATTGGCAATATCCAGCATATCTTTATATAAAAAAGGCACACCCGCTAAAGGGGATGCGTTGATATCGACCTTTTCCGCTTCTTCAAGCGCTTTTTCTGCACGCTGTACCGACATGAAGTTGATGGTGCCATTCATTTTTTCAATACGATTAAGCACTACTTGGGTCATTTCACGCGGAGACACCGCTTTCTTTTTGATCAGCTCCGCCATACCAACCAAATCGTAGTCGAGGAACTCATCGGCAGGTTTAACAGCAGAGGCAATCGCAGCAGGTAAAGATGTCGATGCAGCTATGCCAGCCGCACCGATCGCCGTGCCTTTTATGAACGTTCGGCGTGTTGTTTTCTTATTAAAAATAGACATATTATTTCACTACTTTAGACAAGTTTAATTATCTCATTGAGTATACCTATCTAAAATCGCTCAGCTATTGGTCGAATATTGACGGTTAAATTTTTTAACCATTAAAAAAGCCCGTAACCTCACTTTTACCACCAAAAGCAAGGCGACGGGCAAACACCTATATACAGGCTACCTCAAGGGATGAATATAGATAATGGTATTGAATTAAAAATTCAAACGGAAAGCTAAATAGAAAAAATCGTCTTGTTTGTTATTGCTTGCCTGAGAATAGGCTCCCTCTTTAGCAATAAACTCATTTGCATTGCGGATACTATACGACGCAATTAAACGTGCTTTTGGGGTAAAGAAGTAGTGTGCATCAAAAACAATATCATTAATCAGGTCTTGACCATAGGCACTGTTCTCCATCCAGAAATACCCTAAACGCAAATCAAGGTTTTCAAAGCCGCTGTAGCGAACCATTGACTCGATACCCCGATTTTTACCCGAATCAACATTGCCTGTTTTAGACAACGTATCTTCCGAGTACACCAGCGACGCGCCATAATCGCCAAGGTAGTACTCAGCTCCAATACCCCAGAACGTATAATCTTCTACGCGACCTGTGCTGTGAAAGTGTTGAATACCTTGCCCTGTCGGATGTGCTTCAATCGCCTCGGTTTTTTGATAAGCGAACACAGGTTTGAATCGTCCTGTTTCCTCACTACCAAATGACTTACTAACACTAAAGTTAAAACCTTTGTCGACGCCTGTTTGGCTAAACACACCGGAGTTCATAATATAAGCAAAGGTAAAATCAATCCCTTGAAGCGTGTTGGCATACTCAATGGTGTTATCTTGGCGACTGATTGCAGCAGCACTTTTATCAAGCACGCTAGCGCGAGACGCCATGACCTCACCGCCACCATTAATGGCGAAGAAATCAGTCAAGTTGTAGAGCGCCAAAAGCCCTGAACCGACACGACCGATGGACACTTTACCGTACTCATTGAAATCGATGCCACCAAACACATAGCGTGGACCGAGCTCATTCGACTTGCTGTCTAAGCCGGGTAAACCGTCATCGGAAGTAATGTCGTATTCAGCAATACCAAACACGCTAAAGCCATTTTCCATCGGCTGATAAGTTTGCACACCAATACGTGCATCTAGCCAACCAAATGTGTCACCTGGGAGCCCACCACTACGTAGCTGAATATCAGAAACATTGTATTGTACGCGGCCGGTGACTTGCGTATTACTTTCTGCAAAGACAGGCACAGAGCTAACCGCTGCAAGCATCACAGCAGTGAGGTATTTATTAAATGTCATATGAGTTACTTTTTGATTTTAGTGAGAGTACAGTGATTGATTAAAAGAAATAACGGAGACCCAAATAAGCTTCAGAGTCTAATTCCCCATTCTCTTTATTACCCAATATCGTCGTTTTGGCTTTAGATAGATCAAAACGGGTATTCACCCACAGTTTTCTGTTCTGCGTCATTGGCGCATTTACAGCAACTTTAAAGTTCACCGTTTCGGTTTTGATGTGGTCACCTGAGATATTTTGATACTCCGGCCATAACAACAAAAATGCCCCACTGTCGCCGAGCGGTTTCGTCGCCGCAAAGGCCACGCTGAAGCCATCAACAGACTCTTTGTGATTGAGCGGTTTAATGTCCATTTCACCGTTGACATACGCGACCATCGGGAATGCCATGAAGCCGGGCGTATACTTAGGATTGACCGCAGCCAGCGTGCCGATGGCAAAGAGATTGGTATCGACTTTCAAAGCGTGATCGCGCTGATTGATGTAATCAAACGAGAAGCCCGCTTTCGGTAGCACAGAAAAGCCACTATCTAAGGTGTGGAAGTACTGTGCACGCGCATCTTTGTACTTGAAACCAAAGTCGTTATCTTGATTATCCCCCACGTCACCAAATGTGGCTTCACCCAAAAAAGCAAACTGATGACCATTGCTATACGCACCTGAAATCATGGTCACCGGTTTAATGTCTGAGTTGCCTCCAATCATTAACGCCGTTTGAGTATAAACCTTGGTGAGGTCAGCCGGGTCAATCTCTTCTGCAAAAACAGAGGCACTCATTACAGCCGCTGACAAAACGCCAGCCGCCAATATCATGTTATTTTTCATAATTACCTACAAAACTTTGATGAGGAGAGCGCCAAGCCAAGGCTTGGCGCTTTATGGTGATTAGTCGAGCACAGCAACAGGCTTGGTGTTACCACCTTTCACTTTCTCGCGCCCTTTTTGGAATAGTGCATAGAAACCCGGCGTAATGATCGCCCCTAAGGTCATGACACAGAGAATGCCACCCGTTAACGCTACACCCATGTTATTCTGCGCGTTAGCGCCGGCACCGTTGGCAAAAATCATGGGTAAGATACCGAGCACGAATGACCAAGATGTCATATTGACGGCACGGAAACGCATAGTGCCACCGAGGATTGCCGCCTCTTCTATCGACAATGACTCTTCTTCGCGCTTAATCTTGGCAAACTCGACGATGAGAATGGCATTCTTCGCCGCAAGCGCAATCAAGAGCACCAAACCAATTTGACCGTACAAGGTCAGCGCCATGCCATTCATTGTTAACGCAATCATGGTGCCAACCGCCGCTGTCGGCGCAGCGATGATAATCGCTGCAGGTAACACCCATGATTCATACTGTGCGACTAAGAACAGATAGATAAAAGTCAGCGCAAAAATGAAAGCGTAAACAATCGCGTTGCCCGCGAGCTTCTCTTGCAATGCCATTGACGTCCATTCGTAATCAAAGCCATCATTCAAGATCTCCTCAGCAAGGGCTTCAACCGCGGCAATGGCTTGCCCAGAAGAGTAGCCCGGTGCAATGTTGACAAAGAACTTGGTCGCCGACGCCATGTTGTAAGTATTGGTAATGTCTGCTTCAAGCTGCGGCTTGAAGGTCGCCAATGTGGACAGAGGAATCATCTCGCCCGCCGCGGTTCGAACATGAATACGACTGATGTCTTCGATATCTTTGCGTTGCTCAGTTTTTGCTTGGATAAAGGCGTAATAAGTACGACCAAACATCCCTAAATCGTTAACACGCGAGCCAGCAAGGTAGGTCATCAGTGTTTCGTTGATCGTACTGACTGGTACCCCATATTGACGCGCTTTCTCGCGATCAATATCGATGAAGTAGTGAGGTACGTTTGCGCGGAACGTCGTGAAGGCACTGCCCACTTCTTCAAGCTGGTTCACCGCCATCATGAACTCCATCGCTTTCGCAGATAAGGCTTGCGCTGAGCGACCACGGGTATCTTTTAGCATGAACTCAAGGCTATCACCTTGGCCAACACCCGGAATCGCTGGCGGGGCAATCATCATCGCCATCCCGTCTTTCACAGCTGCCATTGCGATGTTCAAGCGCATTGAAACCGCTTCAACAGTGTGATCACCCTCAAGCTGCTTACGCTCTTCCCAAGGTTTTAACGCAACAAAGAAAGTCGCTTGGTTCGGCTGCATAGACAATGACAACGCCGAGAAACCTTCCGCTCCACCAACTTCCTCAACCGCGGGATCAGCCAACATAATGTTTTGCAGTTGCGCGATGTAGGCATTGGTACGAGCGCGAGACGCGCCGTCTGGCAAAGATGCCATTGCAAGCATGTTACCTTTATCTTCACGCTCAACAAAAGCGGTCGGGGTTTGCGCATTTAACATCACCATAATGGCGACTGTGCCGGCAAAAATAACCACTAAAGCAAAAGTCTTACGAACAACGAGCGCAACCGCTTTGCCGTATACCGCGGTGATTTTTTCGAAAACAGCATTGAAGGCAAGGAACCAACCAGGGTGTTTCTCAACACGACGCATCACTAAAGAACAAAGTGCAGGTGAAAGCGTCAATGCATTGATCGCGGATAGTACAAGTGCGATACAGATTGTCAGACCAAACTGAGCAAACATCTGTCCCGTAATACCCGGCAGCATCGACACAGGCAAGAACACCGCCAGCATCACAAGCGTAGACGCAACGATAGGCCCAGTGACTTCCTGCATCGCTGCGAACGTTGCTTTTGGCGGGGTGAGTTGTGGGTTTTCGTTTAAAATGCGCTCTACGTTTTCAATCACCAAAATCGCATTATCGACCACGATACCAATAGCCAGAATCAGACCAAATAACGTAATGGTATTGATCGTGAAGCCAATCGTATCCATGAAGAAAAACGTACCGATCAATGATACAGGAATGGCAGCCACAGGAACCAAGGTTGCACGCCAATCACCGAGGAACAAGTAAGTCACCAAGATAACCAGAACAACCGCTATGATCAGAGTTTGCGCAATATCGGTAATGGAATCTTCAACGAAAATGGTCATATCAAACGGGAATTTGATTTCAACATCGTGAGGTAAGTCCAAACCGGCTAAGAATGCCTTAACCTGTTCACCGGTTTCCAATGCATTTGCCCCAGGCGCAAGCGTGACATACATGAGCGCCGCATTGTCGCCGTTGTAGAAGGTCGCCGCGTCGTAATGCGCGTCACCCAATTCGACTTCAGCAATATCACGGATATAGATGTTTGATCCATCTGGCGCCGTTTTGACCATGATCGATTGAAAGTCTTCAAGGTCGGTCAATCGGCCTTGGCTCAATAGTGGAATCTGAAACTGGGTGTCTTCTAAATGCGGGCCTGCTCCAATGCGACCGACAGGCACTTGGCTATTTTGGTCCATCAGCGCCAGACGCACTTCATGGGTCGTCACATTCAGGGCCGTCATCTGGTCGATATCCAACCATACGCGCACGGCGTAAGTCGCACCCAATAGCACGGAATCCGATACGCCATCAATGCGGGTCATCCCTTCAATGATGTTGATATCCGTCCAGTTGTTCAGGTATGCCGCGTCATAGGTACCATTGGGTGATGTGGTTGCTATCGCCATTAGAAAGTCTGGCGCTGCCTTGTTGACACGCACACCAAACTGATTGACGATTTGTGGCAAGCTCATCTGCGCACGGGTCACACGATTTTGTACGTTCACCTGCGCTTGGTCTAAGTCAGTGCCAATCTCAAAGGTAATTTGCAACATGTAGGTACCGTCATTGGCCGCACGGCCAGACATGTACATCATGTTTTCAACACCGTTGACTTCCGCTTCGATGGGTTTGGCGACAATTTCTGAGATGGTTTCTGCACTCGCCCCCGGATAGATGGCGATAACATTGATCATCGGTGGCGTAATATCAGGGTATTCAGACACTGGCATGGTCTTAATCGATATCATGCCTACCAAAGTCAGTACGATCGAAATGACAAATGCAAATTTCGGTCGATTAATAAAAAAACGACTTAACATTTTGCCTCTCTTATTGCGCTACGGTGACGGGTACGCCAGCGCGCACACGAATTAAACCGTTTGTAATCACTTGCTCGCCTTGTGCAATACCAGAGGTCACAAAGACGTCTTTACCAACGCGCTCTAGCACTTCGATATCACGACGTTCAGCCTTACCATCAACAATGACGTAGGCGAACTGCACATTGAGGTCTTGCCCTGTCGCCGCTTGCGGGATCCAAACACCTTCTACGCCTTGAGAAGGGGTCATTTCTACACGCACCACTTGATTCGGTACAAAAGCCGCATCTTCATTGGTAAAGGTTGCACTCAGCGAAATCGTTCCGCTGGTTGGGTTGATTTTGTTATCAATGAACGTCAGCTCACCTTGCAGATCTGTGCCCTGCAAGCCATAACGCATTGCGCCTGCATCATGCATGCGTTTTTCAAGGAACTGCTCGTAGGCCAAGTTGAAAGTGGCATTCATTGGGTGGAGTTGCACCAGGTCAATCATTGGGCCTGCCGCTGGCGCAACCATATCGCCCACAGAAAAACGCGCTTTACCTAAACGACCCGCGTAGGGTGCGCGTACTTTGGTATATTCGAGGTCATCTGTCGCTTTATCCAACGCTGCATTGGCTGCTGCAACGCCAGCCTGAGTAACCTTTAGAGCGGCAGTTGCTTCGTCAAGGTTCGACTGTGCTGCGCCACCTGCACCTTGCAGCTCTTTGACGCGTTTAAACACGGTTTGCGCTTGCGTTAACGCCGCATCAGCTTGCTGTTTTTGTGCCGTTGCAATATTGAACGCTTGAAGATAAGGCGTTGGATCAATTTCAAACAGGACATCGCCTGCTTCGACCATTGCGCCATCTTCAAAATTTTGGCTCAACAAGTAGCCTGAGACGCGAGCGGTCAGATTGGCATGTTCTTGTGCTTCCATCTTCGCCACAACCACTTGCGTCGGTTGGTAGCTGACCACCTCTGCCAGCATTGCTTCCACAGCAGGCCCTTGTGCGAATACTGCACCACTCATTAGCGAGCCAGCCACAGCGAGGGAAAGACGTGTTTTGTTCATGTTTGATACCTATTTCGATGTGCTAGAGCTGGTGCGTAACAATCCAGCATTGAGCGCGGTGATGTCGTTGTCAGACAGCTCGCCCGCGAGGAACTTGAGTGTGAGAGCACGTTCGATGAAATCGAATCGCGCATTATTAACATTGTTTTGCGCGGCATAGACGAGACCTGTCGCTGCGAGCACTTCTGCCATAGTACGTGCGCCGACCTCGTAGCCTTTTTCGACTGCAGTCAATGCGGCTTCGGATGACGCTAAACTCTGTTCATGGGCTTTCAACGACAGCAGTGATGCTTCAACAAACCGCTCAGTGGTGTTGACCTGCTCGGCGACTTGTCGCATCGATTGATCATTAACGAGTTGTGTCATTTCAAGGCCATGCTGGGCTAGACGCACTAACGCCGTCGTGCGGCCACCAGAATACAGTGGCAGTTGAGCAGCGACGCCCACTTCGACTTCAGTAAGATTGTCCAACTTGGCACCCAAGGCACTATTTCCACCGATGTTCTTGATATCCATCAGCAATTCTTGATTAATGCCCGCTGTAAACACCACGCTTGGCATACGACCTGCCGATGCTTGCTTGATCTGCAGACGCGCTTTTTCAATGGCTTGCGCGGTCATCCGTAAATCATGGTTGTTATTGAGCGCAGCGTGCTGCCATGTATCGCCATAAATAGGCGAAGGCAAGGCTGGAGAGAATCGCGAAATATCTAATGGTTCAACGTTGGTAAAGGTTTGACCGGTTAGGGTGGTAAGGGCGTCCAAACGTTGTGCGAGAAGTGCTTTCGCATTAATGATCCCTGCCGAGGCAAGATCGAAGCGCGCTTGCGCTTCTTGAAGGTCTAGGGCGGCTGTCATACCCAGACGAACCCGCGTTTCTGTCTGAACACGAAACTCGTCGATTGCAGCAAGGTTTGCTTCTGCAACCTTCACCGTTTCGCTCGCGCGTAATACGTCGAAATAGGCTTTCGCAGAACGTAGCACTAACGCATCGCTGGCTTTTTCAATTAACAAATCGGCATGGGTAACATCTTGGTTAGCGATATCTACCGCCAATTTCACTGCGGGGCTATAAAGTAACTGTGAACCTTTCACGCCGAGTGCAACCGCATTGCCCGTTCCGCCAAAACCCGCTTCTACACCGCGATGGTCTTGGAGGTACTGGTAAGCAAAGTAACTGTTAAGCTGTGGTAGCAATGACGCGCGAGTGACATTCACGGCTTCTTCTGCCATGGATGCCCCGACTTTTGCTTGGGATAAGAGTGGGTCGTTTTGTAACGCTAATTGATACAAGTTTTCCAGATCTGTCGTTTCTGCATAAACCACAGTCGAAAACGTGCTAGCGATAAGACCGGCGACGACCGTTAATCGAGTGTTTTTCATAGATTATTATAAACCTGAGGTGACTCTCTTCGGACTAGGAAAAGCGAACCAGTCAGCTTGAAGCATTCAACAAGCTAATCATTCGTCGCAATACGATAGAGAAGGTACTCTCAGGCAATAACAGCGGCAATCGGTCGGTTTTGGACCCTTTTCTTTACCAATGATTGATTTTTTTAATGCATCGAATTGCAACCAAACAGGAAATGTAAAATTCACACAAGACATTGATCAGGCTGTTTACATCCGAGGTTGACAATCAATCCCCGTGAAAGATCGGTCAATAAGCCTTCATAACAAGACGAACATCAAACTTAACCGTGGCTGAATAACAAGAAACGGGACCTTGCTATAAAAATATCAAGAGATGAACAACCGCGCGTTGTCAGCTGATACGTCACATTCCTCATGGCAACGAGCGCAACTGAAACATTCTCAACATCTTGGCAACAAGTCACACTGCGTTCATCTCGGAATTTCCGAACTGTTCCTTCGTAAATCAATCGTCATTTTTGTGATCAAAGCACCGCTCGAAAAAGAAACGTATCGACTGGCGAAGAACTGCTCACTAACGTGCCCAGTTACAACAATTCGACGACAAACCTGATAGACTTACCCTTTTTAAGATACTGAGAATTCGCAATGTCAGCCCTCATCGATTTCTATCAACAACAGCCTCAAAATGAAGGTCTTCTTACTCCGTTCCAAGGCTTAGGCTTTGTGACCGCAATGGCAGCAGCGCCCAATATCATTGACCCTGCTGAATGGATAGCCTTTTTCTGGGGTGGCGAAGAGCAAGCGCCGTTTGAATCAGCACAAGATTTCGAAGCCTTTGCTAATGCTGTTGTAGATAGCTTCAATGAAATCAGAGACAAGCTGTTTAGTCACGAGTGGCAATGGCCCGCTGCCTGTCAGCTCGATGAAGAGAACATCGTCACATCCGAATGCCAAGCGCTGTGTGAAGGCTTATTGCAAGGCTGGCAGCTTGCACGCGATGATTGGGAAACCTTGATGCCAGAAAGTAGTGAAGACAATGCCCTGCTAGGTGGTGTGCTACTGTCACTGAGCTTATTGTTTGACCCAGAGACCGCGATTGCTGAGTTAGCCTCTCAAGGTATTCAGGGCTTAGAGCAATTTGAAGAGATCTATAATGCGATGCCGCAGATGCTGTGTGGCCTCACGTTGAAAGGCCAACAACTCCTCGCTGAGCAAGCGTAACGCCTTTATTTACCGTGATAAGTAAAAAGGGAGTCAGTGAAAACTGACTCCCTTTTTGTTTAACCAATGATCAGGTCAAATCGCGAACTAAGCGTTGCCTTTAACTTGCAACTGTAATTGCGCTGCGAAATCGAGCATTCGATTCAGTGGGATGAGGGATTTCTCTCGAAGCGCTGCATCAACGAAAATTTCATGCTCTTCTCCGCCTTCACGCAGTGCCGCTTCGATCGCAACTAAACCATTCATCGCCATCCAAGGGCAGTGAGCACAGCTTCGACAGGTTGCCCCTGCGCCTGCCGTTGGCGCTTCGATCAACTCTTTCTCAGGTACCATCTGTTGCATCTTAAAGAAGATACCCTTGTCAGTTGCCACTATCAGCTGCTTATGCGGCAGTGTCTTCGCCGCTTTAATCAATTGACTTGTTGAGCCAACTGCATCCGCCAGTTCGACAACACTCGCCGGTGACTCTGGGTGAACTAGAATTGCAGCATCTGGGTATACCGCCTTCATATTATTCAACTTTTGTGCTGAAAACTCATCATGAACAATACATTCGCCTTGCCAGAGCAGCATATCCGCCCCCGTTTTATTGGCGATGTATGAGCCTAAATGACGGTCTGGCCCCCAAATAATTGGCTTATCTTCCGCATCAAGGTGTTCGACAATTTCCAACGCAATACTCGACGTAACCACCCAGTCTGCGCGTGCTTTAACCGCTGCAGAGGTGTTGGCATAAACCACAACAGTGTGATCAGGGTGAGCATCACAGAACTCAGTAAACTTATCGGCTGGACAGCCAAGGTCAAGCGAACACTCTGCTTCCAGTGTTGGCATCAACACGGTTTTCTCAGGCGTTAGAATTTTCGCTGACTCACCCATAAAACGCACACCGCAAATAATCAATGTCTTTGCTGGGTGCTGATTACCAAACTTTGCCATCTCTAGTGAATCACCGACAAAACCACCCGTCTCTTCTGCCAGAGCTTGAATTTCTGGATCCGTGTAGTAGTGGGCAATTAACACAGCATCACGCGCTTCAAGAAGGGCCTGAATTTTGGCTTTGTAGTCTACCTTCTCGATATCACTTAGCTTCTGCGGCTTTGGTGGAAAAGGGTAAATGGTTTGGCTTGGGTCGAATTGTACGCTCATTGCATTGCTCTATCAGTATCCTGACTAATCCGGGCATTATATACCTGTGAGCACCGAGAATACAGGTTCTGAGAGTAAGGTCATTACTTAGAGGACAAGAACTCACCACGAGACACCGTGATGATAGTGAGGTTGACGCATAAAAAAACACCTTCCAAAGTAGGAAGGCGTTTATCTATCAAAGCTCATTCAGGTTTTTCTGTGCCTGAGTGGCACTTGTACTACCGGGATAACTGTCTATCACAGATTGATAGAATTTCTTCGCTTCGGCAGTATTCTTTGCTCGTTGAGCAAGAATGCCCAGTTTAAATAGTGCGTCAGCACGCTTATTGGAGTCTTTGAAGGTTTCAACGGCCAAGAAATGCGTCTTCGCATCAGCACTGTTACCTTGTACAAAGTGCAATTGACCTAACCAATAGTGTGCATTTGCTTCATAAGCGGAATTGGGATACGTCGCTAAAAAGGCGTCGAGCGCTTTAATGCCACCCGCATAATCTTTTTCCTGCATGATCAAAGCAACGGCAGCATCATAAGCGTCGTTTTCGTTCACATCCGAAGAATAAGCGACGTCAGTATCTTCCGGCTCCGGCTCAACGGGAGCGGTAACAACTGGTTGTGTATTTCGCAGGGAATCCACCTCACGATATAAATCGCGCTGTCGATTAGTAACTTGGTTCAGCTCATAGCTGTTTTGTTCAACCATGCCACGCAATTCATCAATTTCAGAGGCAAGTTGAGTTAATTGCTGTTGCATTTGGATTTGAACATGATTACGGGCGTTAATCAGCTGTTCAAGTCGCGCCAAATCGGTTTCACCCGATGTGAGATCCGTAACAGGCGCAGGGGCTGCCGAAGCAGCCCCACTCAGCAACATCAACACGGCAAAGCGTGTTACGTTACTTTTCATATCAATCTACCTATTAGTAAACCAATACTGCACGACGGTTCTTCGCGTAAGACGCTTCAGATTGACCGTACGCGACTGGTTTCTCTTCACCGTAGCTAACGATAGAAAGTTGTGAAGAGCTTACGCCCAGAGCTTGTAGGTAGTTAGCTACTGCATTCGCACGACGCTCGCCTAGTGCGATGTTGTACTCAGGTGTACCACGCTCATCCGCATGACCTTCGATAAGTACTTTTACGCTACGGTTAGTGCGTAGGTAAGCTGCGTGAGCTTCTAGCATTAGCGCGTAGTCAGACTGGATGTCATACTGGTCGAAACCGAAGTGTACAGTCTGTAGCTTAAGTAGCGCTTGTTGCGCTAGTTGCTCTTCAGACATGCCATCTTTTACGTTTTCAATTGGCTGTGACACAACCGGTGAAGTTGATTGATTGTCAGACTGACCACTATTGGTCGCGCTATCTGTAGAACTACACGCTGTCATTGCCAAAACAGGTAGTGCAATCGCCAGCCCCTTCAGAACTTTGTTCAGTTGCATTTTAGTTTCCCTTTTTTTTAAACATTTGCGTTATCGCAAAAACTATAAGAATGGTGACCAAGCTGGCGCTCTAACTCTGCCGTTTGTTGCTGGTAACCGAGCCTTAAAACGTCCATCAATCGAAACCAACGACAATACGTTCTTTCGACCATACATTGAACTGTAGATAACCATACCGCCATTTGGCGCAATACTTGGTGATTCGTCCAACAGCGTTTCTGTTAAGACCTGAACCGCACCATTAGACAGGTCTTGTTTTGCGATGTTATAGCCTGTCGCAGAACGATTCACCATCACGAGGAAACGACCATCAGGGGTGATTTGCGCACCCATGTTCTGCGATCCTTGCCAGGTGACACGCTGAGTTTCACCAGTAGTTAAATTTACTTGATAAATCTGTGGTTTACCACCCCGATCTGAGGTAAACATCAAAGAGTTGCCATCAGGATGCCAAACTGCCTCGGTATTATTCGATCTACCTCGCGTTACTTGTGTAAGCGCTTTGGTCTCTAAATCCAAGGTGTAGACGTGTAAACTGCCCGTTTTTGACAGCACTAGTGCCAGTTTTTTGCCATCAGGCGAGAACTGTGGCGCACCATTATGACGAGGAAATGACGTTATTTTTTCAATCTCACCCGTGTAGATGTTCATAATGAAGATTTGCGCTTGACGGTTTTCAAAACTCACATAAGCCAACTTACTGCCATCAGGCGACCACGCAGGTGACATCAACGGCTCTGAAGACTTAAGAACCAATCGTTCATTATAGCCATCATAATCCGCGACGCGCAGTTGGTAAGGGTGCTTATTGCTATCATCAACCACAACATAGGCGATTCGCGTCAAGAATGCGCCGCGTTCTCCCGTCAAGGCTTCATAAACAACATCAGCAATACGGTGCGCTTGAGCGCGTAACTGCGACTCTTTCACCGTGGCACGCGCATTCACCAAAATGTGGTCATGAGATTCAACAAGCTGGCCATCGACTAACGCGTGACCATCACCGCCAGTTAACTGGCCTCGAACCATATCAACGAGCTGATAGTTAATGACGTAGTTACCATCCTGTTTGGTGACTGTACCCGTTAACAATGCATCAACCCCCAAAGAAGCCCATGCCCCATAGTCAACTTCATCAGGTGAATACGGCGTTTGCGGCATTTTACTGACTTCAACAGGATTAAACTTTCCGCTACGGCGCAGATCTGAAGCCACCACGGCCGAAACATCTTGAGGAAGTTGCCCTGCGCCTTCCCACTTGAAAGGTACAATCGCGATTGGGCGCGCTGAATCTATGCCCCCGGTAATTACCAATTGCAGTTCTGCTCTTGCTAACTGACTAAACATCAGTAGCAAAGTCGCAAATGCAACAAGTCCTTTTCTAAACATTCTTCCTACCTTAATCGGGTTGAATCACTAAATTTATGTCTCTTAACTCTCGCGCAATCGCCTCATCTTCTGGCATTGGGAAAGTTGATACTTTATTGACGGCAGTCGTCGCAGCGCGACATACAGCACGATCACCGCCTCGCTCTTCAATTGAGAAAACCAGGCCGTTAGACGAGAGTCTTAATCCAAGTCGGCACTCCTTGCCTGAAAAGCTACTATCAGTTAATAGCTCTCGCTCGATCATCTGTTTAAACATATTGCCGTAACGAGAGATCTCATCCTGCACATGACGACCTCGCGCATCTGAACGCTGAGAGGTTTCCGCTTCTAAGCCTTGAAAGAGATCATCGAGGGCGGCCTCCTGCTCCCGCCGACGTTGCTCTGCTTCTCTTGCTTTGCGTTCTGACTCTTTACGTGCCGCTTCGGCTTTACGTCTGCGCTCTTCCTCTGCTTTACGTTCCGCTTCTGCTTTGGCCGCCTCTTCTGCCGCTTTTGCCGCTTCGGCTTCCGCTTTGGCTGCAGCCGCCTCAGCTTGACGCTTTTGTTCTTCTTGCGCTTTACGTTCTTGCTCAGCCTGTTTAGCCGCTTCTTCAGCTTGGCGCTTGGCAAGTTCTTCAATCTTACGCTGTTCTTCAGCTTTCAAACGCGCCGCTTCTTGTCGCTCCGCTTCCGCTTTCGCCTCAGCCGCTTTTTCTGCTGCAATACGCGCTTCTTCTTCGGCTTGACGACGCTCATCCGCAGCGATTCGCTGTTGCTCTTCTATCTTTAATCTTTCCTGCTCGGCTTCACGAGCTTCTTGCTCTGCTTTAAGCTTATCCGCTTGAAGTTGACGCAATCGCTCTTCTTCCGCTTTGCGTTCCTGCTCAACCGCTTCTGCTTGTTGCTCAAGTCGTCTTAAACGGTCTTGTTCTGCCTTTTCAGCCGCGGCTTGTTGCTCTCGCAATTGCTTTACTTGCTGCGAAACCAATGCGGGATCAATCACAACCGCTTCAATTGAGTTGCCTACAGGAACAATCGGCTTATTCGAAGCCACTGTTGCTCCCCAAGCCAACAGGCCGACGATCACTGCATGCGCAGTGAGAGAGACAGCAAACGCTACACCATTTCCTTGTTTCTTACTCATTGGTGATTAATCTGCCTCTACTACCCGTCTCGCGCCTGAGTCATAAGCCCAACCTTACCGACCCCAGCCTGATTCAAAATATCCAACGTCTCTATAATGTAAAAATACGGCGCTTGAGACGCACCGCCAACCAAGACCGTTGCATTAGGGTTGATGCTGAGCTCTGCTTTCACCCTGACCAAAATATCGTTTAGCTCCAACTGGATAAGATCTCCATTATCCACACTTAAACGATGATTGCCGTCGCTGTCGACTTCAACAATGATAAATGTGCTGTTGTTCTCATCCTGAGCTAACTCTGCAGCGGTTTTGGCGTCAGCGGTCGCGGGTAAATCGACATCGACCCCTTGGGTCACAAACGGTGCTGTCACCATAAATATAACCAGCAAAGCAAAAGAGACGTCGATGTAAGGAACAACGTTTATCTCAGAATTGACTTTACGCCGCTTACGTTGATATGCCATCGAGTTAACCCTCTTTAGCAGCGAATACCTGACGGTGCAGAATGCTCGAGAACTCGTCCATGAATGTCACGTAGTTATGTTCTAGCTTTTCTACTTTATTGGTCAAGCGGTTGAAGAAGGTCACCGCAGGAATCGCAGCGATAAGGCCCATTGCCGTCGCGATCAGAGATTCAGCGATACCTGGCGCGACCATCGCAAGTGTTGCTTGCTTCACGGCACCAAGGGCGATAAAGGCATTCATGATGCCCCAGACAGTACCAAAGAGACCGATATAGGGTGAGACAGAACCCACTGTTGCCAAAAAGGGTAAGTTAGACTCAAGCTCATCTATCTCTTTCGACAGTGAAACGCGCATGGCACGGGTCGCCCCTTCCATCACCGCAGCTGGCTGCTTTTCGTTGTTACGATGTAGACGAGCAAACTCTTTAAATCCGTTGTAAAAGATCTTCTCTGTCCCCGTAAGATCGTCTTTTCTCGCTTGGACTTCATGATAGAGCTGTGAAAGGTCAACACCTGACCAAAAACGATCCTCAAAGCGAGCTGCTCGACGCTTCGCTTCGGAAAGCACTTGAGTGCGGCGTATGATAATAGTCCAGCTCATGATCGACATTAACAACAAGCCAACCAAAATCACCTGAACCAAAGGGCCAGATTGTAAAAACAGGTCAAGAATAGATAAATCCGCGGCCACAATAGATCTCCGTTAAAACGTACTTAAACGTAATCATGCCTCTGTTCACTTGGCTGCAAGGCTACCCTAACTCACCTAAAGCACAACGGGGCAATTTCTTAATTGACTAAAGCCTGACAAAGCTAATGCGAACTCGGCCAAGTTGCACACCTCTGCAGACAAAACTGGCTACCTACCAAAGCGTCCATCGAACCCAAGACCTCAATACATGCCAAGAAATTCGAACTACAATGACACTTTTGTAATTAATTAGTTCCTCATTGAACAGGAAAAACGCACAACAACACGACTGACTGCTCAACCACTATCCAAGTAATCAGACTCAGTGATGATAAGCAATGTGTTTGCTTCATTGACGCGCCCGTCCAAAACTATACCCAACGCGATATGAACTTCAATCCTGTTGCATCAAGTTAGCGCTTTTTTTGCCTGTCATCGCAATAAAAAGCCAAATACTTGCTTATTGACTGCCCAGAGAGCATGTAAATTTCTGTGGTTTTAGCAACCACTTGATTTCGGATACAAAAAAAGCCTGCTGTTAACATAGCAGGCTTATTTGAAATTCAGGTGTACATTGATCAAAAAAGATAGAGTCCCCAGAAACCAACTAACAACACCATGCAGATGTAGGGCGTAAAGAGTAACTGCCAGTACCAACGATAGGGATTAAATCCAACCCCATAAACCATGGCACTGCACATCGACCATATCAGCAACGGCCCTTTTACAATGTTAAAGCCACCTATCGCCTCTGCGAAAACGGTTGGCTCCCACATCACTACACCGACCAAAGCCAACCCCATCAGCAATACCACGGCGCGCAACGCGCCGTGATTGAGAGGCTGATGCCATCGAGTTAGACGTTGATCAAGCGTCATCTTTATCCATATCTTCTGTTGTTTCTAACCACAGGGCGTTGATGATGCCGAATGAGCAGGCCAACAGTACGCCAAGAATCCAAGCAAAATACCACATCGTTATACTCCTTAGTAAAGTGACGTCTTGTTCTCTTCGATAAATTTATTATCGAGACGACCGAACATTTTGTAGTAAGTCCAAATGGTGTAGCTCAAGATGATTGGCACCATCACGAAGGCAATACCCGTCATGATATTCAACGTAAGCTCACTACTTGTCGCGTCCCAAACCGTCAAACTATGACTTGGCATTTCGCTTGATGGCATGATGAATGGGAACAGTGCAAAGCCTGCGGTCAAAATAATACCCGCCATTGACAGGCTAGAAGTCAAAAACGCAAACCCTGGGCGACGCATCTTAGAAAAGGCCGCCGTGAGCAATGGCATCACTGCCCCTAACAACGGCGCAGCCCAAAGCACTGGGTAGGCGGTGAAGTTAGCAAACAGAGCACCAGCTTCACGTACAACTTCTTTATTGAGTGGATTCGACACACCGTTAGTATCAATTTCACCAACGATCGCAAAGCCTTCAATATATTGAGCCCATACACCACCGATAATAAAGAGCACTGCAGTCGCAATCGCGGTGATTGGCGCAATCGCGTGTGCACGGTCACGTAGTTCATCCGTCGTCTTCATTTGCAAATAGGTCGCACCTTGCGTCGCTATCATCAGAATACTGACAACACCACATAGCAATGCAAATGGGTTAAGGAGGCCAAAGAACGAACCCGTGTAAGTCGGAATCAACAAATCACTCAGCACAAAAGGCACACCTTGTAACAGGTTACCAAATGCAACGCCGAAGATAACTGGTGGTACAAAACTGCCGACAAAGATGCCCCAGTCCCAGAAGTTTCTCCAACGAGGATCTTCTAGCTTCGAGCGGTAATCAAAACCGATCGGACGGAAGAAAAGCGCTGCTAACGTAATGATCATCGCGAAGTAAAAGCCAGAGAAGGCTGTCGCGTAGACTAACGGCCAAGCTGCGAACATCGCACCACCCGCGGTAATTAACCAAACTTGGTTACCGTCCCAGTGAGGGGCAATTGAGTTAATCATTACACGGCGTTCGGTGTCTGTTTTACCCATCACAGGCATAAGGGCACCAACACCCATATCAAACCCGTCTGCTACCGCGAAACCGATACACAGCACTCCGATGAGTACCCACCAAATTAATCGTAGAATTTCGTAATCAAACATGGCTTAACTCTCCTTGCTTAAGCTTCTACTTGACGAGCAATCGCATTTTCGGCGTTGTTCGCTTGTTCGAAATGATAACGGCCAGTTTTCAGGCTGCTTGGACCTAGACGCGCAAACTTCAGCATCAAGTAAACTTCAGCAATCAAGAACACAGTGTATAGACCACAGATCGCGAGCATGGACGTCCACACTTCACCGACAGACAGTTGAGAAACCGCCATCGAAACAGGCAGTACTTCACCGACTGCCCAAGGCTGACGGCCATATTCCGCAACAAACCAGCCCGCTTCGATTGCAATCCAAGGAAGAGGTAGGCTGTATAGACACGCTTTCAGTACCCACTTCTTCTCAGTAATTTTGTGGCGACAGGTTTGAATGAAGGCCGCACCAATAACAAACAGCATGATCATGCCGCAACCAACCATGATTCGGAAGCTCCAGAACAATGGCCAAACCGTTGGAATAGAGTCATCTGCCGCTTGGGCAATCTGCTCATCTGTTGCATCCACAACATTGTCTGTGTATGGCTTAAGCAGGAAGCCGTAACCGAGATCACCTTTCACTTCATCAAAGGCTGCTTTCACTTCGGGTGTTTTCTCACCTGAACGCAGTTTTTCTAGCAGTTCGTAAGCGATCATACCGTTACGAATGCGATCTTCGTGCTCTGCTTTTAGCTCACGCAAGCCCGTCACTTCTTTGTCGAAGGAACGTGTCGCAATAATACCCATGACATAAGGGATCTTGATGGCAAAGTCGGTTTCCATGCGATCTTGATTTGGTAGACCAACCACTGTAAATGCCGCAGGTGCAGGCTCTGTGTGCCACTCCGCCTCAATGGCTGCAAGCTTCACTTTTTGAACGTCACCTAGTTCATAGCCAGACTCATCACCTAGGACGATGGTCGACAAAATCGCGGCGATACCAAACGAAGAAGCGATTGCGAACGAGCGACGCGCGAACGGAATGTCACGGCCTTTAAGTAAGTAGTAAGAACTGATTGCCAGCACAAATACAGCACCACATGTATAACCTGATGCCACGGTGTGAACGAATTTCACCTGTGCCACTGGGTTAAGGACCACTTCAGAGAAACTCACCATCTCCATACGCATGGTTTCGAAGTTGAACTCCGCACCAACAGGGTTTTGCATCCAGCCATTGGCGACCAGAATCCAAAGTGCAGAGAAGTTCGACCCTAATGCCACCAGCCAAGTCACCACAAGGTGCTGGCGCTTTGACAAGCGATCCCAACCGAAGAAGAACAAGCCGACAAAAGTGGATTCAAGGAAGAATGCGACCAATGCTTCGATGGCTAGCGGTGCACCAAAGATGTCACCTACGTAGTGTGAATAGTAAGACCAGTTAGTACCAAACTGAAACTCCATGGTAAGGCCTGTCGCCACACCAAGAGCAAAGTTAATACCAAACAACTTACCCCAGAACTTCGTCATGTCTTTATAGACTTGCTTGCCCGTCATGACGTAAACCGACTCCATGATGGCTAGCAAGAAAGCCATACCCAGCGTCAGTGGTACAAATAAAAAGTGATACATTGCAGTTAACGCAAACTGCAATCTCGATAGTTCAACTATATCGAACATGATGAAACTCCTTTTTTCGCCAGGCTGAATGGCGAACAGTACAACAGCGTACCGATGGTTGGCTTAGCCAATCTTGTAGACATCAAATTTACCTAAATCTACCTTCCTGGTATTGCCAATTACGGCGCTCCCAATATGTGTTGCGACTATGTACAAAGTTGTTAGCAATTTGTTAAGCTATAGCTAATATAGACAACGCTAATATTACTGTTTTTAAGGAAGGCTTCAAAGAGCCATGTCGCACTTTTTACATTGATAAATATCAATTTAGGACTTGCAAAATCGCAAAAGATAAATTCCACATGATCCAGATCAATTGACGCTCATTTTCACGTCAATAGTGGCATTAATTTCGCGTTTTGAACTTATTGTGAACTTGCAACTAAAAGTGGCAATTTTGAAGGGATTTGTAGACATCAGGCAATGAATCCATTGCCTGTTAACAAGTATTTAGCATTTATTCATGCGTGTTATCATTTCGGAAAATCGAGACCAAAATGCAAATAAGCACGCTGCGTTACCACTCTACCACGTGGAGTACGTTGTAGATAACCTTGTTGAATGAGATAAGGCTCTAACACATCTTCGATAGTCTCTTTCTCTTCACCTATCGCTGCCGCTAGGTTATCAAGACCAACCGGCCCCCCCATAAACTTATCGATAATTGCCATCAATAATTTGCGATCCATGTAGTCAAAACCACTGCTATCGACATCCAACATATCTAAAGCGGCCGCCGCGACTTCTGCATCAATATGACCGTTACCTTTGACCTCGGCATAATCACGTACCCGCCGTAACAAGCGGTTGGCAATACGCGGTGTGCCACGCGCACGCCGCGCCACCTCCATAGCACCGGCCTCTTCCATTGAAAGACCCAAGCAGTTGGCACTGCGTTGCACAATAAATTGCAAATCTTCGAGCTTGTAATACTCAAGACGCTGCGTAATACCAAAACGGTCACGCAGTGGCGATGTCAACGAGCCTGCGCGGGTCGTTGCGCCAACGAGTGTAAATGGCGGTAAATCGATTTTGATTGAACGGGCTGCTGGCCCTTCACCGATCATGATATCAAGTTGGTAATCTTCCATAGCTGGATAGAGTACCTCTTCAACCACAGGACTTAGACGGTGTATTTCATCGATAAAGAGTACATCGTGAGGCTCTAGGTTCGTCAGCAATGCCGCGAGATCACCTGCTTTTTCCAAAACCGGGCCAGATGTGGTGCGAATGCTCACATCCATTTCATTGGCGACAATGTTCGCCAAAGTCGTTTTCCCTAAGCCCGGAGGTCCAAAGATCAACAGGTGATCCAACGCCTCTTCACGTTTCTGGGCTGCGCGAATAAAAATCTCCATTTGATCACGGACGTGATCCTGGCCGCGGTAATCTTCGAGTTTCTTCGGTCGTATGGCGCGGTCGATGACTTCATCATCACGACTCTGCACTTCCTGACTAATAATTCGATCAGCTTCAATCATCGCAAGCCCTTACACCATACTGCGCAGCGCTTCGCGAATCATCGCTTCACTACTCATTTCTGGCTGCGCAACTTGTGATACCACTTTGGCGGCTTGCGGCGCTTTATATCCTAATGCGACCAAAGCACTGACGGCTTCATCCTCGGCATTCGCTTGCTTAGCCACCGGCAGATGATTAGACGCTGCGGCTGCATCTGGTGCGGTAAACAAATCACCTTCACCCCAGCCTTTGAGACGATCTTTCATCTCAACAATTAAGCGTTCAGCCGTCTTTTTGCCGACACCGGGGATTTTTACTAATGTGGTCAGGTCATCATGCTCGACACAATAGACAAACTGGCTAGCCGTCATAGCCGACAGTATTGCTAAACCAAGTTTAGGACCAACGCCATTCGCCTTGATAACTTCGCGAAAGAGTGCACGCTCACTTTTAGTATTAAAGCCATAAAGTAGCTGCGCATCTTCTCGCACAACAAAGTGAGTATAGATAATCGCTTCCTGCCCCACTTCTGGGAGTTCATAGAAGCAACTCATTGGCATCTGTACTTCGTAACCAATACCACCGACTTCAATAACGACTTCTGGTGGCATCTTTTCCACCAAATTTCCGCGTAAACGTCCAATCACGACTGCTTTAACTCTCTTAGTAAATTTGCCATAGAATAGTAAAGAGCTGGATGGATATCCAGCCCTATTCACCTTTACCCGCTCAATTCTGCGGCTAAGGTTACCTTTCTCAGCGCGTCACCTCACAAGTCTGACGATGTGATGGGCTCTTGCAGCAAGGCTAAGAGCCCTTCGCCCCCATATCATTAGGCCATTTCAGGCACATCACTGTTATCAAGGCCTGTCGCTTTGCCAGTCGCTTTTGTCTCTGTGGCTTCTTGGCGACGACGTTTTTTCTCAACATGACTTAACCACCACAGTGGCATGATAATCATGGTTGCGCCTATCGCCATCGCCCAATCCGGCATTTCACCAAACCACCATATACCGACTGCCACTGCGCCTAACAAACCACTGTATTCCGCACTGGCAATCTTGTTACTGTCTGCAGCGCGATAAGCAACAACGCATGTTGCCGCGTAAATAAGGATACAGAAGCTTGAACCCGCTGCCGTCATCATCGAGGACCAGTGCCAAGTGCCACCTTGCCAAACCGCGAGTCCTGTAGATAGAGGGATGCCAGCGATATTGGTCAAGAACAGAGTGACCGCAACACTTTGTGTCGTGGGCAGTTTTCGGATCAGCAAATTATTCATCGCAAGCGCAAACGCCACGACCAGTGCCGCTAATGCTCCCCAACTAATGTCTGTGGGTCGAATGATAACAAGTACACCAACGAAGCCCATGACACCGGCTAAAATCGAGTGTCGACTGAGCTGCTCACGGTACATCATGAATGCAAGCGGCAGCATCATGAGAGGTGCTGCATAGAAAATCGCATTCGCGGTGGCTAAAGAGAGGTGTTGAATGGCGAAAAACATGAAAATGGCCCCTAGCAGCCAGACATGCGCCCGAACAACATGCCACTTAAGACCCTGCATAAGCGTTTCCCGGGTCTCTTTTAAACAAAATGGCAATAGCATCAGTACCGCAGTGATCTGTCGGAATAGCACAAACTGAAAGACAGGGACATCTTGCGCAACACTCTTTATCAAGGCGTCCGAGAAAACAGCAACGATGTTTCCAAAAACCAGCAATCCCATTGCGCCACCAACCGACAACTTCATGATTTCTCCTACTGCATTTTTTAAATCATCCTTCCCCTTTAAGCTCAGCTAAACACCGTCGGGCTGATCAGAGGATAAGGTTTGTGTTGAATAAGCATACGGGATCTCATAGCATGAAAAATAATGATATTTATTCGACGAGTATTAGTTTTTTAGATAATGAAGACTCCCCCTCTAAAAGCAGTGCAAGCCTTTGAAGTCGTTGCAAGGTTGAACAGTTTTTCAACCGCCGCTGAGCAGCTACATATCACGCAAAGTGCCGTCAGCCATCAGGTAAAACTGCTAGAAAACTACCTCGGCGAAGCGCTCTTTGTTCGCCAAGGACGAAAACTGTCAATGACGACGGTCGGCGAGCGATATTATGATGAAATCAGTGGCGCGATGCAGACCATCGCGACAGCAACACAAAGGGTCAGAGACGGAGAGAAAGGGGCGATTCGTCTCGCGATCTATAGTTCTCTCGCCGTGAAATGGCTAGTGCCGCACCTCGAAAACTTCCGCCACTTGCACCCCGACATCGACCTTTCTCTGAACATGGTTGGTGATGACCCTGACATTAACGACAGCGTTGGTGACTGCTTTATTACCGTCTCCCCTCCCAGTCGAGGGTACGTCAATGAAAAGCTCTATGTTGAGAAGTTCTATCCCGTGTGTGGCCGAAAACTATGGAAGCAAATAGAAAACGCGCCACTGCCGGATGCCTTATGGCAATTCCCATTACTCTCGGCGGTGTCAGCCTTCAAAGTGCGAGGCAAAGACTGGGAAGCGTGGTGCCAGCAAGGCGGGATAACCCTACCGAGCAACGCAAAGATAGTTCACTTCAGTCATATGCTACTGTCGATTGAAGCAGCTCGCTATGATCAAGGTATCGCGTTGGTTAACGATTATCAGATGAATGAACAAGACCGCGAGCAATACCTGGTTAAAATTCCGCTCCATGAACTCGAAACGGGTGACATTTTCTACTTCACTTATAAAAGAAGCCGAGCTCGTCAACACGAAATGCTCGCCTTAAGCCGTTGGCTTAAACAGCTTTCAGAGTAAAATCGGTTGGTCTTATTAACGCAACAGATTGAATATTCGTTAAAAAGTCGATAGCGTTGTCGCTACTTTTATAACCTGAGCAAGACGGCAATTTATGGACAAGCACTACATCTTTGATATTGATAACACAGTTATCGCCACGGAAAAGGCAATGATCAAATCACTACAATACGTGATGAAACACTTTGCTAATAGAGATTATAGCGAAGCAGATCTTGCCTTTATTGCGCCTTTTTCAGCCGAAGAGACACTCAATCGACTCGGTTACCCAGCGCGAGAAGACTTAGTCCAACATTGGATCGATCACGTCGACATGTTTTCAAGCCACATCTATTTCTTTGAAGGCATGGTGCAAATTTTGAACCAGTTGCAGCAGAAAGGGATTCGGCTAGGCGTCATCACGTCAAGACGCCGCGATGGCTTAGAAAAAGAACCGCTATGGCAAAAGATAAAGCACTTATTCGATGTGGTAATTTGTGCCGAAGATAGCCGAGAGCATAAACCAAGCCCGGAGCCTATGCTCGCTTACTTAAAGGGATCAAACGCAACTGCAACCCAATGTGTTTACTTTGGCGACACCGAAATGGACATGATAGCCGCCGAGAAAGCGGGATTTGACTTCTATTTGGCAGGATGGGGGGCGAAGCTAAACAATAAGACACGGCAAGCAAACGTATTGATGCACCCCAAGGAGATTATTTCGATACGTTAAACCTATCATTGAAGAGCGGGCATGTGGCTGAACTCATAACGAGACCAAATGCAAAATCCAGTGATGAGAACAAAAAGCCGCTTTAAGGAGACAAAAAGCGGTTTTCAAAAACACATGCCCTAATGAAATGTAATAGCAAAACAGAAACGTTGTTTTTAATTCTATTTATTTAACTGTCTTACTTTATTTTGCGATTATTTAAATAGCAGAACCATCACGTAGGTATTTTTTTTCACCTGTTTCCTGATTCACCCAAATCGCGCGTATACCCACTAGTTTATGATACCAACGACGTCGAATCTGAATCATCATATGCGTATTCCTTACCACTCAAAGAAAGTGGTAAGTTATACGATTAATAATAGACTGTCACCCCCTTTTGACAAAAAACTGACACTCAGCCATCAAATTGGCACTTTTGAGTCAAATGCGTCTCAAAAATAAACACTCCTAAAAATGTTAATCTTATTGATAGCGACATGTCATTTCATTTTTTGGCAAAAACCACACCAGACAAGGCATTAGATGACAAAAACTAACAATTCTCAACATATCAACACGTTAAGTTTATGTAGATCAATTGTTTCACGCACAATTCAACCTGTGTACTATTCAACCCATCTGATTTTATTGGCCGCTCAATAGCGTGACTCTCATTCAGCGGCGAGACTGTTCAACAAACAACAAAAATAAAAAGTCCGACGAACGTTAAATTGAATGTAAGGTCTAAATACTTACTCTAATACTTAAATTCCTGTGAATAAATATGCTTATCCGAATATTGGTTGCCATCTCTGTTTTGATTTATTTCTATGCACTCAAGTCCAAAAAAATTGTAATTAACGTTTTCTCTTTTGCAGGTAATGACAGTGCAATCGATTTCTTTTCAGTAACTGGTCGCTGATGTTGGAAATGCGTCACAGCATTCTCTGTCATATTGAAACGTTGCTTTCAGATAGCCAGCAATAGAAGCGTGGCCACGTTTGCACTCAAAAGACAGATGTACACAAACCACCATAGGATTCAGAAGCGGCCTAGCGCGCCAAGGCAAAGGAAGGAAGGAAGGAAGGAAGGAAGGAAGGAAGGAAGGAATAATATCCAACACTTTCCTTTTCAAACACATTTAATGCAGAGATCAAGCGCCGTAAGCCTCCCATTAGGAAAGTCATCTCGTCTCGACCTATTCGTGATACGCCGTAACTAAAAAAGCCTGCGAATAATCCGCAGGCTTTACACGCGCCAATCACTACTGCGCCTAGAGTAAACTTACACACCTAAGTTAACGATAGCGGCCGCGCCTCGCACTGCGCGCTTGACCTGACATGGCGATCAACGTTTTGTTGGTATGGGCATGACAGATCGCAACGGCCAAAGCATCTGCGGCATCGGCCTGTGGTGTGGCTGTTAACTTAAGGACAGAGGTCACCATATGCTGAACTTGTGTCTTATCCGCACCGCCATTACCCACTACCGCTTGCTTAATGAGGCGCGCCGCATACTCGCTCACTGGCAGACCCGCATTAACGGCCGCAACAATGGCGCTGCCACGTGCTTGCCCTAACTTCAGCGCAGAATCGGCATTTCTTGCCATAAAGACTTGTTCGATAGCAAAATTATCGGGAGAAAACTGAGTAATCACTTCTGCGACACCCGCATAAATCTGCCGCAATCGCTCTGGTAATTCAGTCGAGGAGGTGCGAATACAGCCGCTCCCCATATACTCAAGGTGGCGACCACGTTGTCGAATGACACCATACCCCGTCACTCTTGAGCCAGGATCTATCCCTAAAATAATAGACATTAAAGTGAAGCCGCTACTTCATCAGAAATATCACCATTATGATAAACCTCTTGCACATCATCGAGATCTTCGAGGGCGTCAATGAGGCGCAGTAGTTTAGGGGCAGTTTCAGCGTCAAGCTCTGCTTTCGTTGACGGAATCAATGAAACTTCTGCATTTTGCGCTTCAAACCCAGCGCCGTCTAAGGCATCTTTCACACTGCCGAAGTCGGCTGGCGTGGTGAACACATCGATAGCACCATCGTCGTGTGTCTCTACGTCATCCGCGCCCCCTTCTAGGGCCGCATCCATCACCGCCTCTTCATCAAGGCCCGGTGCAAAAGAGATGACGCCTTTTTTATCGAAGAGATAATTCACACTGCCATCAGTGCCTAAGTTACCGCCCGCTTTAGAAAAGGCGTGACGTACACCAGACACAGTCCGGTTGCGATTGTCCGTCATACATTCAACCATCACAGCCGTACCACCAGGCCCATACCCCTCATAGACAACGGTTTCTACGTTATCATCCCCTTCACCACCCGCGCCACGCGATACTGCGCGATTCACCGTGTCACGTGTCATATTGTTCGACAAGGCCTTATCAATAGCCGCACGTAGCCGAGGGTTGTTTTCTGGCTCACCGCCGCCCTCTTTCGCTGACACGACTATCTCACGAATTAACTTGGTAAAGATTTTACCGCGTTTGGCATCTTGCGCTGCCTTACGGTGACGAATATTGGCCCACTTACTATGACCAGCCATAATAAACTCCGTTATTGTCTGACGAGGTATCACAGACGGCTTAAACAGCCTTACCTCTAAGGAATGATAGTTGAAGCGGTGCTGTCATAGGTTTACGAGAATAAACACGCTTAAGCGTGTTGCCTAAACGCACCTTTAAAAAGTAAAAAGCGGGCTTGATGCCCGCTTTCTTTGTTACTCTGCGTCGCCGCTCTCTTTTGCAGCGGTCACCGCGATAGCAAGCTCTTCCAACGCCGCTGGGTTGGCAACACTTGGCGCATCCGTCAACAGGCAGGCTGCGGCCGTTGTTTTCGGGAAGGCAATAACATCACGAATGTTCTCGGTACCACAAAGCAACATGACAAGACGATCTAAACCAAAGGCTAGGCCCGCATGCGGTGGCGTGCCGTACTTGAGTGCATCAAGTAAGAAACCAAACTTCTGCTGCTGCTCGTCCGCTTCAATACCCAGAATGTCAAACACAGCAGATTGCATTTCAGAACTATGGATACGCACAGAGCCACCACCCACTTCATAGCCGTTAATTACCATGTCGTAGGCGTCAGAGTTTGCTTCTGCTGGGTTCGCCTTCAAGGCTTCAGGTGATACACCCAGTGGTGAGGTAAATGGATGGTGCATTGCATGCAAGTTACCTTCATCATCTTCCTCAAACATCGGGAAGTCTACAACCCATAGCGGTGCCCACGCATTCAAATCAGTGAGTTCGAAATCAAGACCAAGCTTCAAACGCAACGCGCCCATCGCTTCAGTCACCACTTTCGCGCTGTCGGCACCGAATAGAATAATGTCGCCAGATTCCGCGTTGGTTCGGGTCAGTAGCGCTTCAACCACTTCTTCGTTCAAGAACTTAGCAATCGGAGACTGCACGCCCTCAAAACCAGCAGCGCGGTCATTCACTTTCATCCAAGCAAGACCTTTCGCGCCGTAGATGCCCACATATTTGGTGTATTCATCAATTTGCTTACGTGACATTTGCGCACCGCCTGGTACACGAATCACGGCAACACGCCCTTTCGGGTCATTTGCTGGGCCTGAGAAAACTTTAAACTCAACATCTTTAAGAATGTCTGCGACATCAACCATCTCAAGCGGGTTACGAAGATCAGGCTTGTCCGAACCAAAACGACGCATCGCTTCTTCGAAAGGCATGATTGGGAAGTCGCCAAGCTCTACGTCCAGCAAGGACTGCCACATTTCACGAACGAGTTGCTCAGTCTTGGCACGCACTTCTTCTGCGCTCATGAAAGACGTTTCAATATCAATCTGAGTAAACTCTGGCTGACGGTCCGCTCGTAAGTCTTCATCACGGAAGCACTTAACAATTTGATAGTAACGGTCAAAGCCGGACATCATCAGCAACTGCTTAAACAGCTGAGGTGATTGTGGTAACGCATAGAAACTACCTTTGTGCACGCGGCTCGGTACTAGATAATCACGCGCGCCTTCCGGTGTTGCTTTGGTCAGAACAGGCGTTTCGATATCCAAAAAGCCGTGCTCGTCCATAAAACGGCGTACAAAGGCAGAGGCTTTAGCACGCATTTTAATGTTGTTGCTCATTTCTGGACGACGCAGATCTAAGTAGCGATACTTTAAGCGTTGCTCTTCAGAGTTATTCTGGTTGAAATCAAGCGGCAGAACGTCAGCACGGTTGATGATCTCTAAACCTTTTGCAATGACTTCAACTTCACCTGTCGCCATATCTTTATTGACTTGGCTTTCAGGACGCTGACGCACTTCACCCGTGATACGAATACAGAATTCACCACGCAATTGGTTAGCCGTTTCGAAAATATCTTTCATATCCGGATCGACAACAACCTGAACGATGCCTTCGCGATCTCGCATATCGATGAAGATCAGACCGCCTAAATCACGGCGTTTGTTAACCCAGCCGCAGAGCTCTACAGTTTGTCCCGCATGGGACGCGTTCAGGTGACCACAATATTGGGTGCGCATATCAAAATCCCGATAGATAATAGTTGCTAAAGTCCTGTCTGAGAGCGCTTAACCGCCTCAGGGTGTCCATTTCATCGTCGCTGACATCACTATCCGCACGAATCTATAAATGACTTGCCATTATAAAGGAAAACCCTTGCTCTTGGTAAAGGCAGATATCGGAAACTTTACTGAGTTTGCGCATTAAAGCAGCAATTGTGATGATTTTGGGCTGACAACGTGCTTTTCTAGCGCACAAACACGTGAGCTATTGCACCCCTCATCCGAGAAAGGCACAATCTGCTCGGGTTCTCAACGCAAGGAAGACGGCGTGCTTTATCTCGGTCTCGCGCAATGGTCAAGCAGTGCTTGGCAACAATGCCTCTATGGCAAAGGGGCGCCAACCAGTGAACGATTGGCTCACTACGCACGCGTATTCAACACCGTAGAGGGCAGCACAACGTTTTACGCCACACCGTCTCGAACTGTTGCAAATCAATGGGCATCGGCGGTGAATGACACGTTTCGCTTTACCTTCAAACTCCCCCAAATGATTACGCATCAGCAGCAACTGCGACACTCACAGCAATCAGTACGTGATTTCTTTGAGGCAATGTCACCGACGATCGAAAAAACAGGAATATGGAAGATTCAGCTACCTGCTAATTTTGGTCCTGCGCAGGTACAGGATTTAGAGAAATTTTTACGCCAGATGCCAGCAGGCCTGCCGATGGGTGTGGAAGTCCGCCATCCTGCATTTTTCCAAAAAGGCGACGACGAACGCCGCCTCAATGCCATGCTGATTGAACATCAAGCCAACCGCATCATTATGGATTCTCGCCCAGTATTCTCTCACGTTCGCGACGATGCGGCCTTGATAGATGCGCAGCAAAAAAAGCCTCGCGTCCCCGTTCATGCCATCGCCACCGCTGAGACCCCGATGATTCGGTTTATCGGTATTGATCGAGATAACACCATTGAGGATTGGCGCGCCAACTTACCTTTCTTTGAAAGCTGGACAACCAAAATCTCCCAATGGCTTAATGAAGGAAAGTCGCCCTACTTGATGATCCATACTCCCGACAACCACTTTGGTCCGGAGCTCGCGCAAGCCTTGTATCAGCGATTACAACAACAGGTGTCTACACTCCCTGATTTGCCGCCTTTACTGGAAAACCCCAAAGACCAACAATTGTCACTGTTGTAACCCTGCTGGCCTCTATCCTCGCACTAAGAGTGGCGCGAACGTCGTTGTGTTTGATCGTTAGTTTACGATTTACGACTATTTCGCTTGTCTGTTCTGCGTTGTGGCGCGCGTTCAGACCGCCCCCCGTTCTCCGTTTGTTGCCGTTTCGCCTTGGGCACATAATTGAGTATCGATACAGGCACTGGCTTTTTAGGTACAAAACCCGCTATTTCTCTGCGCTCAATCAAATGCCCCATACGGCTTTCTATCATGCAAAGATTTTTAAAATTATCTTTGGATACTAAGGATACCGCTTCACCTTTCGCCCCTGCGCGCCCAGTACGACCGATACGATGCACATATTCATCCTCTGGATAAGGCAGGTCATAATTGATGACACAGGGTAACCCCTCAATGTCTAAACCACGTGCGGCAACGCCTGTGGCGACCAAGTATTGCAACTGACCAGATTTGAATTTCTCAAACACGGCTTCGCGAGCAGCTTGACTCCGCCCGCCATGAATAGCATCAGCAGCTATGCCACGTTTTTCTAATTGGGTGACCAGCTTCGCCGCACCGTGTTTGGTCTCAATGAAGATCAGTACTTGCTCCCAACGATTTTCATTAAGAAGCTGACTCAGTAAGGCTGATTTCTGATCTTTATCGACGGTAATCAACCATTGTGAAATCTCCCTTTTCGACGCGCTATGTTTGGTGATCGTGATTTCAGCGGGATCAGAGACTGCCGTCCGCGCAAGCTCACGCACGGGATTAGACAGTGTCGCCGAAAACAACAAGGTTTGAATATTGTCAGGTAAGCGAGCTATCACTTTATTAATATCTTCGATAAAGCCGAGATCGAGCATTCGGTCCGCTTCATCGAGCACAACCGCTTCCATCTCTTCGAAATAGATAGCTCTCTGTCCATAAAGGTCCAGTAATCGCCCCGGTGTCGCGACCACAATATCCACCCCTTCAATCAACGCTTGTTTTTGAGGCGCAAGATCAACCCCGCCAAACATCGCCATCGAACGGATTGGCAAACCGTGACTGTATTGCTTAATACTATTATTGACCTGAATCGCGAGTTCGCGAGTCGGCACTAATATCAACGCACGGGCGCGTTTTTTCTTTTGGGTTTTGCCTTCAGTGAGCTTTTCTAGCAAAGGCAATACAAATGAAGCCGTTTTACCTGTACCTGTTTGCGCGGCGGCAATCAAGTCTCGCCCTTCGAGAATCAAAGGTATCGCTTGGGTTTGAATGTTGGTTGGCTTTTCATACCCTAACGCAGCGACAGCGGCGGCGATCGTCGGATTTAAACCCAATGAAGAAAAAGACATAGTGATCTCGCTAGAAAGAAGTCATTGATTAGCAGGGCGCATAGTTTAACGACTTTATGTCTGCGAGAACACCTATTCTGCCGAATTCAACAATGACAGACACATCCGCAATAAACATTCTATTATTGCTTATACTTAAAACGACCTTTCATTCAAAACGTTGGACACTGTCATGGTTCGATTGCTTCTGCTTGCATGTCTCATCAGTCTTACTTCAATACCAGCACTGAGCTGCGAGTTAAAAATGGGCTACCGTACGACCTCTCGCATTCCCAAGATAGCCGCCGCCCCAGACAACAGTGGGATCTATAAAGCACTCTATGAAGAAGCTGCGCAAAGAATTGGCTGCAAGCTCACCATTATTCGTCTGCCCAAGCAGCGCCTAATGCGAATGCTTAATAGTGGAGAGATAGATTTCTACCCAGGTTTTACCTTTACCGAAAAGCGCGCTGAACATATCCATTTTGCCATCAATGGTTTGCCGTCGCTCAACGTTGGACTCACTTTGGCCGAGGTGCGAGAAGTGACTGACTACCGCCAGCTCGAAGGAAAAACACTGTTACTGTCACTCGGTGGGCCAGTGCCAGATGGACTGCCTCAAAACATCAACTTCAAAACCCCACCTGAGCTCAATTTTCATACCGCAATAGAAATGATCGTCACTAATAAAGCAGACTTCTTTGAGGCGGAAATTGCTGAACTTAGCTATTATTTAAAGTCCCACCCAGACAGAGAACGAGTGCGCTTTCATTACCACTGCTGTGGCGGCTATCAACCCTTGCTGCTCGGTTTTTCCCGCCAGTCTCCCCTGTACAACTCAGAAGCTAACCCAGATTATCGCTCCTCTCTGCCTCTGTCTTTCAAGAACCAAACTCATCGCTCGACATCAGATTCAATCGCGACACGTTTTTTTCGAGCTTTGCAAAGAATGCAAGAAGATGGAAGCACCCACGCGCTTTTTGAAGAACACTACGGCATACACCCTAGAAACTTTTTAGATAGCATGGTTACTAAAGAATAATCCTCTTTTCTGTTGGAACAAGGTCAATGTCTCTCACCACTCGCAACCGATTGAGTGGAAATAAATCAGTTATGTCAAACGAGTGTCAATTCTGCTTGTCGATGCGACATAAACTGCGGGGATAGGCAGGTACAAGGCAAGACATCGCTGCTAATATCCCCTACAATAGCGCGCTTTGTAAATTTGGCACCCATAGGCCCGCTGTTCAGCTTAGGTAAGATTCAAAATGGCACCACGAGATACCATCTTTTCCGCCCCCATTGATAAACTCGGCGACTTCACGTTCGACGAGCGAGTAGCGGAAGTATTTCCCGACATGATCCAACGCTCTGTGCCGGGTTACAGTAACATCATCTCCGCAATCGGCATGCTCGCAGAACGATTTGCGAAACCTCATTCCCATATCTATGACTTGGGCTGTTCGCTCGGCGCTGCCACACTCTCAATGCGCAGAGGAATTAAAGCGGAAGGGTGTAAGATCATTGCGGTCGACAACTCTGCCGCAATGGTTGAACGTTGCCGACTGCATGTTTCTGCTTATCGCAGCGATACCGAAGCCGAGGTTATTGAAGCGGATATTCGTGATGTGAAAATCGACAACGCTTCGGTGGTTGTACTGAACTTTACTTTGCAATTCCTTGCACCTGCTGACCGTGATGCCCTACTGCGAAAAATCTACGCGGGACTGCGCCCGGGTGGCATTTTAATTCTGTCTGAAAAATACGTGTTTGAAGATAGTAATGCCAACGAGTTGCTGATCGATCTTCATCACGACTTCAAACGTGCCAATGGCTATAGCGAACTAGAGATCAGCCAAAAACGCAGTGCCATTGAAAATGTCATGCGCCCTGACTCTATCGCTCTGCACAAAGAGCGTTTAGGCGAAATCGGCTTTAGTAGTGTTGAAGTCTGGTTCCAATGCTTCAATTTTGGCTCGATGTTTGCCATCAAGTAACCCAGTAACAACAATGGTTCACCTATAAGGTAGTGACATGAAATTCGACTTTTCGGACTTTTATCAACTGATTGCCAAAAACCGTCTTAATGGTTGGCTCAACACCCTGCCCCAACAGCTCACGGATTGGCAAAACGCAGAGCATGGTGATATGCCGAAATGGTTGCGGGTACTCAAAAAGCTCCCCACTGCGCAACCGGATAATATTGATTTACAGTCTTCTGTCACTATCAGTAACGACACGCCGCTTTATGATGGAGAAAAAGCGAAGTTGGAGAATCTGCTTCGCACTTTCCACCCGTGGCGAAAAGGCCCTTATCATCTCCACGACATCCACATCGATACTGAGTGGCGCTCAGATTGGAAATGGGACCGGGTGCTACCTCACATCTCCCCTTTAAAAGGACGTTACGTCTTGGACGTGGGCTGTGGTAATGGCTACCACATGTGGCGCATGTTGGGTGAAGGCGCTGAACTCACCGTCGGAATCGACCCATCACACCTTTTCCTCGTTCAGTTTGAAGCGGTCAGAAAACTGATGGGGAATGACCAACGTGCCCACCTTCTCCCTTTGGGCATTGAACAGCTGCCTGAACTTGGTGCGTTTGACACCGTGTTCAGTATGGGGGTGCTTTATCACCGCCGTTCCCCACTTGACCATTTAGTGCAACTAAAGAATCAACTCGTCAAAGGTGGCGAACTGATACTCGAAACCTTGGTCATAGAAGGAGATGAAACGGCGGTCTTGGTACCAACAGATCGCTACGCACAGATGCGGAATGTCTTCTTTTTCCCTTCCGCTCGTGCGCTGAAGGTGTGGTTGGAGCAGACCGGGTTTGTTGACGTTCGCATTGTTGATGAATGTGTTACTACCACTGACGAACAGCGTACGACAACATGGATGACACACAATTCATTACCGGACTACCTCGATCCAAATGACCCAACGAAGACGATTGAAGGTTATCCAGCTCCAAAACGTGCGATTTTAGTAGCAACTAATCCACATTAATCGTAATTTCAGCGGGGGATTGCTTTTCGCCTCCCCCTCGCTAAGCTACACTAGCGCTATATAAATCAAGTAGTAATCATTCAGGAGATTTTGATGATTCGCCGTAGTTTGCCAATTTTGACCCTCGCCTTCCTCTCTGGGTGTGTCATGACCCAAAAAGATCATGATCTGGCACGACAAGAAACCATCAACTCGCTCGAGCAAATCGAAACCAAACTGAATACGCAAATCGACGACCTTAATCAACGCATTGAGTCTCAGTCAGAGCTGCTTAGTCAACTTGAGCAGCAAATCGCCACTCTCGGTTACTCACTTGATAGAACAAACCTACTCATCTCTAAAGTTGCCCATTCTGCTGATGGCCAGAGCTTGCGTAAGCCCGAACCCCAAGCCCCCTCCTCTCCCACTGTCGATAGCGATGCTGGCCAAAAAACACTGCTTGGCGCACAAGAGTGGGTTTGGCTAGACATGGTAGATAGCTATTTCCGTGCCCGTGTCGATACCGGCGCAACCACCTCATCGCTGAATGCCACGAACATTCAGCAGTTTGAACGAGAGGGCAAAACTTGGGTACGTTTTAACCTTGCCCACACAGCAGATGACCAAGCAGGCAAAGAGGAACTCGTTGAAGCCCGTGTCATTCGCTGGGTAAAAATCCGTCAATCCAATAGCGAAGACGCTGACCGTCGTCCGGTCATTGAAGCTTGGGTGAGAATTGGCGACCTGCGCGAGCGTACTCAGTTCACGCTCGCTGACCGCACGCAAATGGAGTTCCCGGTACTACTAGGCCGTGAATTCTTCCAAGATATCGCCGTTGTCGATGTCGGCCGCACTTATGTGCAAGGAAAGCCGACAAAAACTGAAAAGTAACGTTTCGCTGCGACCGAATTTATAAAATCCATTGAGGAAACTATGGTTTCAAGAACTCCCTTTTACCTCCTCATCACGCTGTTGATTATCGGAGGTCTCTCCCTCACTTGGCATCGCCACGTCACGTATGGTGTGCCTTTGCTTCCTAACCGTTCCGCGCAAGTCTGGGAATTGGAAGCGCGAGTAGAATTTGAAGCCATTGGTGAGGCCGTTAAGGTGTCACTTGCTGCGCCAGAGACGCAGCCAGGCTTTACTTTGATCAATGAGACAACGTCTTCTCCCGGTTATGGCGTCGCCATGATCGACAATGACAATAGCCGCCGAGTCGAATGGTCGATTCGTGAAGCGGAAGGCCGCCAAATCCTCTATTACAAAACACAAATGCTCGTCGATACGCAGGCTCAGTTCGCCAATGAAGCGCCAGAATCGGTATCGCCTCGCCTAATGTTCGACGGCTCACAGCAAAAAGCGGCGGAAGCACTTATCGAAACGGCCAGACAACAGTCTGCCGATGACGTCACATTCACCCGACAAGTCATCATGCAGTTCAGCGACGTGAATAACCAGAATGCGGGGCTATTGCTAAACTACTTTGATCGCGAAGATTTGATTACCACGCTTTTAGCGATGGAAGCTATCCCAGCGAAGATTGTTAGCAGTCTAATGCTCGAAGATGGACGTCGTCGCCAATCAGTGACACCGATGATCCAGATCTGGGATGGGGAGCAATGGCTGCTCTTTGACGCGACAACGGGCCACAGTGGTAAGCCTGAAAACCTACTCATTTGGAATCAATCAAATATGTCGCTACTTGACGTAATTGGTGGCCAGAACAGTACCGTTAGCTTCTCTTATATTTCACAAGACATTACGCCGAGAGCAGCCACTGAGCAGAAAGTCATCGCTGATAACCTGCTTAACTTTTCTATTCATAGCTTACCAATTGAAGAACAGGCGATGTTTAAAGGCATCATGCTTGTACCGATTGGCGCCTTGGTTGTCGTCTTCCTGCGTATTTTGGTCGGTCTGAAAACGTCGGGCACCTTTATGCCCGTGTTGATTGCAATGTCATTTGTACAGACTCAATTGCTAACAGGTATCGTAGGCTTTGTGCTCATTGTCGGCGTTGGTCTTGTCATCCGTAGCTACCTATCAAAACTCAATTTATTGCTAGTTGCGCGAATATCCGCGGTCATTATCACGGTTATTTTGATCATTTCCGCATTTACGGTCACCGCTTACAAAATCGGCTTAGTTGAAGGGTTAACGATTACCTTCTTCCCGATGATTATCTTGTCGTGGACGATTGAGCGGATGTCCATCCTTTGGGAAGAGGAAGGCGCAAAAGAAGTCCTTGTTCAAGGTGGTGGCTCGTTGCTGACCGCCGTCATGGTATATGCCGCAATGACGAGTGACATTATTCGTCATCTCACCTTCAACTTTATTGGCCTTCAGTTCCTTATTCTTGCGTTGATTCTCGTGCTAGGTAACTACACTGGCTATCGCCTCAGCGAGCTGCGTCGATTCAAACCACTGGCGGAGGACTGATGAGTCTGTTGTCTCAGTTCACTTCGCCATTTCGCCTTCGAACCAAAGGCATCATGGGGATGAATCAACGCAATATCAGCTACATCAGTCGTTATAACGACCGTACCAAGTACCCCTTGGTCGATGACAAGCTGAAGACGAAAGTCATCGCTCAAAAGCACGGCGCAACCGTGCCTGAGTTAATTGGCATTGTTGATAACCAAGCAGAAGTTAAACGCATTCACAAAATGGTCGAAGAATGGCCCGGGTTTGTGATAAAGCCTGCGCAAGGTTCGGGTGGTAAGGGCATTTTAGTCATTACATCTCACAAAGACGGTGTTTACACTAAGCCGTCGGGCGCAACGATTGGTAAGCAGGACGTTGAGCGCCACATCACCAATACGCTGGCAGGGCTCTTCTCTCTTGGCGGCAAAAATGATGTTGCCATGGTAGAAAACCTCATCGAGTTCGATGATGTCTTTGATGGATTTAGCTACGAAGGGGTACCTGATGTTCGCATCATCGTCTTCAAAGGCTACCCGGTAATGGCAATGATGCGTCTTTCTACCGCCGCTTCGGATGGGAAAGCGAATCTTCACCAAGGTGCCGTGGGTGTTGGTATCGATATCGCGACGGGTAAGGCCATTAACGCGGTGCAGTTTAACAAACCTGTGACCCATCATCCTGATACCGGGAAAGATCTTCGCACCCTGCAAGTGCCGCATTGGGAGCGCTTACTACATTTGGCTTCGAGCGCGTGGGAAATGACCGGGCTTGGCTACATGGGCACAGACATGGTACTGGACAAACGACGCGGCCCTATGGTGTTGGAACTCAACGCCCGCCCGGGTCTCGCCATTCAGATTGCCAACAATACCGGCTTATTACCTAGACTCCAGCTCATTGAGCGAATGGGTGAACAACTTGAGTACCCCAAACCGGCAGAACGCGTTGCTTGGTCCGCGAAACAGTTCGGTACGCACGAGTGATAACATCTAATGCCTCAACGTTTTTGAGGCATTTTTTTATTCCAAGGAAGGCCGTCTATGACGATGATATTCCCCGATCGCCAAGGTTCTGACAGCGAAAAGTGGGCAAAATACAGCGGTAAAACTTATCTAAGCCCTCAGCAAGAAAATGATTCCGTGTTACCTCTCTGGGTCGCAGACAGTGACTTCCAATCCCCGCCGTGCATTATCAAGGCACTTCACGATCGCGTCGAACACGGTGTCTACGGATATGGGCGTGAGCCAGAGCAACTGACACAACTACTTGTTCAACGGTTTGCTGAAAAATATCAATGGCATATTGACCCCGAAGCCATTGTCTATCTGCCCGGGTTAGTCTGTGGTCTCAATCTCGCGGTACAAGCGCTGACCGACTCAGGCGATAAGGTGCTCTGTCCATCACCCATTTATCCTCCCTTTCGTTCTGCTATTAAAATGGCAAAACGAGAACCCGTGTTTCAACAAGTGCATCTGCACCACACGCGATGGCTCCCTGACATGCCAACACTTAACTCAGGGGCGAAATTGGCCATGATCTGCAACCCGTTAAACCCCGGGGGAACTGTATTTAGCCATCAAGAACTACTGAAATTTGATGCGCGAGCCAAAACAGAGAATTGGATTGTTTGCAGTGATGAAATCCATTGCGACCTAATCCTTGATGAAACAGTAAGCCATATTCCCTACGCCAGTCTTAATGAAGACGCCGCGCAGCGTTCTATTACACTAATGGCGCCATCGAAAACATTTAACATTGCGGGTCTGGGCTGTTCGATGGCAATCATTCCCAATCCGAAGTTACGTCAACGCTTCACGCGAGCCATGGCGGGGCTAATCCCTCACGTCAATGTCCTCGGCTTCAGCGCAGCTATCGCCGCCTACTCGGATGGAGAGCCTTGGCTACAATCCCAACTCGATTTCTTACGTCAGCAACATGAGCGCGTTTATAATGCCATCAACAACTTACCCGGTTTAAGGATGACACGCTTACAGGCAACCTATCTCGCTTGGATAGATGCCAGCGAACTGCCTGTCAACAATCCCCACGACTTCTTTGAGCAACACGGGGTCGGCTTGTCACCGGGATTACAATTTGGCGATCGTCGCTTTGTCCGCCTCAATTTTGCTTGTTCAGAAGAGACGCTCACGGAAGCGCTCGACCGCATCCAACGCGCGGTCAAAACCCTTGAGTAGCGCATCAGTTTGGCTGCCTGAGACAGTTTGTCATCACTTCAGGTAGCCTCAACGCCTCCCTTCATGCTGTAGCCGCCTCCCGGTGCTGATTTATTCACCACTTAAACCCCTTCTTCACAAAAAAGCCTAAAGTCTCACGGATCCAAGGCGATAAATATACTCAAGTAAGTCGCGAAGGCGAGATCTCAGAAGCGATGAAAGAGATAGCGTCTTATTTCATAATTTTTGTTGTTTAGGTGTTCTGAAACTGACCATTTTATAATGAAAGTGCATAACCTCGACAAAGCACAGCTCATTAATGAGGTGCAGCTTGGGCCGCGTTTAAACCAATCGGTAACGCGGGGCCATCGCGCTGATTTTTCGCTGCTGCTGGCCATGTTATCCCCGGACGTGCGTGAACACGAGCCGCTGGATAAACTCGACTTGCCAGACAACTCCGAAGCCGCGTTGCGTGCGAAATTTGAGCTCGCTGAACAGCAATCTTTAGTTGGCGATGACCTCAGCTACGAGCGAGGTGAACACGAAGCCAATGCGTTTCACGAGGGAGGAATAAGCGCAGCCTTACTCCAGCATTACGCGGCCCCGTCAGCACTCACTCACCCACCACGAGATACGTACGGTTACCCTGAGCAGGTCTATCATAACTTCGATGGTCACCTTCGAAGGCGACTCGCTGAGTCTTCCCCAGTGGAGCCCAATGCAACACCGAAGAAACTCCTAGATGCATTGACGCTATCTAAGCGCGCTCGGGAACTCAATGTGCAAGTCTAATGACTTGCACTCCCTATACTTTTTGATTGCGTCGGCTAGCACTTCAAAACAACTCGTCGATGGCACACCTAGGCATCGATAGCAAACCAAGAAATTCACGCTGAACAAGCATCTTGAGCCAGCTCTCGTATATACACCTTTCGCCTCTTTCCGTTGTTCACCACCTTTTTGTGACCCAACTTATAATTCGCAAGATAGAGCATGATAAAGCTCACCTTCTTAACATTCTATTCACACGATTTCCTACCTTCTGTCCACAATGGAGTATCACGTCAACACAATTACTCGCAGGCAGAGCAAGCAATGAAAATCGAACAGACACTTGTCGTTGTTACCGAAGCAGGTAGTCCGATGGGACGGGCAATCGCTTTACATTTTGCTAGCTTAGGGGCCACGACCGTTCTTATAGACTGTGATCAGCCTATGTTGAACTTAACCCATCGCGCATGTGAAAGCCTCAATGGTAGTTGCATAGCTTTTCCCATTAGCAGCCGGGAGCAAGGCCAAGTTACCAACTGTTTCGAGACCATTCGCAACGACTTTGGCCCGATAAAGGTCCTCATCAATTGCTGGCGAAGTTCTCCCTTACCAAGCCTTTTTGATCATGGTGGCGTTGCAACGTATTGCGAAAACATGACCGATGTAGTGAGTGGACTTTTTCAGTTTGGTCATGTGGCGGCATCTCAAATGGCAGAGCACCATCAATCTGGCGTGATCATTAACGTAGCGGATAATTTTCAAACTTCCAATCAGCAACCGGTCAGTGGCACGAGGGCACTTATCTCTAGCATCACACAAAGTTGGTCAAAAGAGCTGTCTCCTTACCACATTCGAGTGGGAGGCATAGTGCCGAGCCGACAGCCTCAAGATTGTATCGACATTAGTCACAACGAACTCTATTCACATGTCCAATATGAAATGGTCCGAAATGCAGAGTACATCGTTCGTAATGACACCTTCACTGGGCGGTTAATCGAAGCCGAACTCGCGTTATAGGCCGAGCAAAGGCAGTGCCTTTCTTTTTTTGTACTCAAAAGCGACTTCAAGGCAGCGTCTGATCGTCAGTTCAGGGAAAGGGGCATCTAATGAGAGAACAATTGCGCGATTGCCAGAAAAAACCAGCGCCTCTTCAAATCGTTCGCGAAAGGTAGCGATGAGCTTGGTTTGACAATGAAAATACACATAGCACACCTCGGGAGTACTGGCCTTCCAGCCAAGTCGGACCGGACTTCCTCCATTAACATGAAAGCTAGGCTCACCCCATTTTAACGACTCGTTGACTTGCTGATGCTTTGACGTGGCGACCTCATAAATCAATGCGCGAAGTTGATGCATACGAAGCAGCACACTTGCGGGGTAAGCAAGTAAATGCTCTGCGATAGCGTGAGGCATAGCAGGGGTAGGAGCGCTCACTATTAGCGTCCGCCAGCGATATCAATGAAAGAGCCCGTCACATAACTCGCCTCTTCCGAGAGTA